>JBMORD010000085.1:45668-136754 GCA_049322495.1 Myxococcota bacterium
GTCGGAGAGCGAGAGGAGCAGCTCGCCCACCTTCTCGGCGTCGGCGCGGGTGAAGCCCTCGAGCCACCACTGCTCGCCGGACTTGCGGAGGTCGAGGGTGCCGTCCGGGCCGGCGATGCGGACGCGGCTCATCGTGACGATCACGACGCACCTCCGCTTCCGGTACCGCCTCCCACGGCCCTCGCGACGGCGCGGCGCGCGAGCTCGTCGAGCCGCTCGCCCTGCACCGCAGCCAGCGTCGTCAGCGCGGCGTTGCGCTCTGCCTCGAGGCGCTGGAGCGCCAGCTCGTGCGCCACCGTGTCGGCGCGCGCTTCCTCGGCCGCCTGGGCCTCGACCTCGCGCAGGCCCGCCTCACGCGCGCGCTCCACCTCGGCCCGCGCCGCCTCGACGCGCGCCCGGGCTTCGACCTCCGCCTCCTTGAAGCGCGACTCCAGCCGTTGCTCGATCGCCAGCAGCGTCGTCAGGCGCTCGTCGACCTGCTGCGCTGGAGCCTGGTGGTCCATGGGTTCACTCGTTCGTTCCCCCACCCAGTGCAAGGACCGAGCACATGGCTTCTCGCTGGGTTGCAGTACGGCCGAACGCAAATCGGGCGGCCCCACGCAACCGGCGCGCAAGCGGAAGACCGGTGGTAAGTGCCCACCCATGCCTTCTCTCAACGAGATCCTCTCGAGCGACAGCAAGAAGAACCAGGTGGTGGACGACTGCTGCAGCATGATCGACGCGGAGGTCGCGGACAAAGGCGGCCTCTCGGGCCTGGCGATCAAGGCGGGCTACGCGGCGGTGAAGAACATCAAGCCGGGCTTCATCCGCCACGTGGTGCACGACCTGCTGCCGGAGTTCTCGAACGCGCTCGATCCGCTCTACCAGGAGGCGAAGGCGAAGAACGCCGCGGTCTCTCCGCACTTCAACCAGAACGCCGGCCGCGTGGCCGACGCGCTGCTGGGCATCACCGACGCGAAGGCGCAGCGCTCGTCGGGCGTGGTGAAGAGCACCTACGAGAAGCTCCGCGGCACCGCGAAGAAGAACGTCGAGGCGGCCGTGCCGCGCCTGGGCAAGCTCATCGAGAAGCACACCGTCTGAGCGTCACCCGAACAGCTCGCTCAGCGGTCCGGCGGCGATGCGCGACGGCCCCTCGTTGCCGAAGCGATCGAACGACGAATCGCCAAAGGCGTGGCCGAGCGAGTTGAAGACGTTCGAGACCTGGCGGTTGTTGGCGGCGCCGTCGCGCGGGTAGATGACGGTGCGCCCGTCGGTCTTCATTCCCAGCGCGTTGCCCCCGAGCACGAGCATCGGCCACTCGGTGGCCGTCGAGTGGTGCTGCTCGCCGTTGTCGGACATGAAGACGATGACGGTGTGGTCGAGCATCGAGCCCGAGGCGCCGACCTCGGGCGTCGCCGCGAGCGTGCGCGCGAGCTGGGCGACGAGCTCGACGTGGCGACGGGTGACGGCGGCGATGGCGGTCCAGTTCGCCGGCGTGCCGATGCCGTGCTGGAGATCGTGCCGCCCCACGCCCGCGATGATCGAGTCGTAGCGCACGTCGAAGCCCGACGAGCCCGAGGCGATGACCACGTCGTTGGTGAGCCCGCCGAGCAGGCTGGCGGTGGCGATCTGGAACTGCGCCTCGAGCCACTTGAGTGAGTCGGGCGTGCCGGTGCCGGCGAGCAGCGGGTTCTGTGCCGGAGCGACCGGCAGCAGCGGCCGCACCTGCGGGGCCATCGACATCAACAGCCCCTCGCGCGCCCGGAGCGCCTCGAGCGAGGCGAGGTAGCGCTCGAGCTTGAGCCGCTCGTTCGAGTTGCCGCGGAACGTCGCCAGCGCGGCGCGCACGTCGTCGCGGGCGAACTCGAAGAGCATGCTGCGCTCCTGGCCGGTGCCCGCTCCGCCCGACAGCGAGCCGAAGATGGTGTCGTAGGCCAGCGTGGGGTTGACGAGGAGCGCCGCCGGCTTGCGCGGCCCGAACGCGCAGGTCTCGTACACCAGCGGCACCTGCGCGGAGCTCGTCCCCAGGCGGATCGCCTCGAACGGCGCGCTGCGCTTGAGGCGCTGCGCGAGCA
This sequence comes from Myxococcota bacterium, assembly GCA_049322495.1. Taxonomy (GTDB): domain Bacteria; phylum Myxococcota; class Myxococcia; order Myxococcales; family Myxococcaceae; genus Archangium_A. Next base: position 47,723 of record JBMORD010000085.1, read on the forward strand.
CCGCGTCGATGGTCGCGCCGCTTCCATTCACCGCGCAGCTGAGGGCGCCGGTGCCCGTGGAGTGGCCTCCGCCGGTGATGGTGCTCGACAGCCCGAGCAGCACCGCGGCGCGGCTCTCGAGCGAGACGTTCCCCTGCGAGGCCGCGAGCGGGCCCAGGCAGAGCGCCGACGAGAGCCCGTCGCCCGCGAGCGTGAGGGCGGTGGTCGGGTAGGTGTCGGGGAAGTTGTGTCGGGTGCCGACCGCAGCCGCGCCGAGCGCAGTGCGCGCCCCCATCGAGAGGAAGGCCTCCGGGTAGATGCCGTTGCACTCCAGCACGATGACGAGGCGCGCCGGCGTCGCGGCCTGCGCGAGCGCCTCGTCGAGCAGCGGGGCGAAGAGGCCGGTGCCGAGGCCCTTCAGGAGCGTGCGTCGCGAGAACATGGTCACTCGCCCTCTCCCGGCACGCGCCGGGTCTTCCACGTGTCACTGGTCATCAGCGCGCTCACCATCGAGAAGAAGGAGCCGTGGTTCGTGTCGTAGGCCTGCTCCATGCGCGTCAGCGTGCACGCGTCGGAGCGGTTCTCGTTGCGCCCCATGAAGTAGCGGAAGGCCTGGCGCACGAAGCACCGCTTCACGTGCGCGGAGACCGCCGCCTTCTCGCTGAAGTCCACCGCGTCGCGGATCGGCCCGTCGAGCGCCGGCTCGGGCATGCCGCTGAGCGTGACCGTGCCGTCAGGAGGCCCCCAGCCGCCGTCGGGTGCGTGGTCGGCACGCCGCAGGTAGCCGGCCTGGTTGTAGATCTCGAACGGCATGCCGAGCGGGTTCATCAGCGCGTGACAGCCCTGACAGGCGGCGCTGGCGGTGGCCGTCTCGAGACGGCGTCGCGCGCTCATGTCGGCCGCGTGCGGGCCCACCATCGCCTGCACGCGCACCGAGCTCAGCGGCGGCACCCACCCGCAGAGGAGCTTCTCGCGCACCCACTTCCCGCGGTGCACCGCTGACGGGTCGTCTTCGAAGTTGCCGCCGTGCGCGGCGAGCCACGCGGGGTGCGTGAGCACGCCGGCCCGCTCGCTCGAGGGGAGCGTGATCCACCGCGCGCTCTGGTCGTCGGCGATGGCCTGCTCGGTGCCGTAGATCTGCCCGGTCCACAGCACCGAGCCGCCGTAGCTCGCCGGGTTGGCGGTCGACGCGAGGTAGAACTGGCGCGTGGTGAGCAGCGTCTTCAGCACGTCGGTGTCGCCCACGACGACGCGCGCAATGGCGTCGTCCAGCTGCTGCACGAGGGTCGACTCCGAGCCGTAGTAGCCCTCCATCAGGTTGTTGTACGAGGACAGCTGCGGTCGGTACGGGCTGGTGCCGCCGTCGTCGAAGGCCGAGGTGGCCTCGGGCCGTTCCTTGAAGATGCCCGCCACGTTCCCGTAGCCCAGCCACTCGCGGAAGAAGCCCGCCACGCCGTCAGCCAGCCAGTACTGCCCGCGGCGGCTACGGCGGTCTTCGCCGTAGTCCTGAACGAGGTCGAAGCGCGTGGCGTCGACGCCGCCGGCGTACTTGCGGAACAGCGCGTCGACCTGCGCGTCGTCGAAGATGCCGCCGTCGAGCGCCGCCGCGGCGATGTCGGCCAGGTGGCCCTCGGCGGGCGCGGAGTAGGTCGGCCACACCCACGAGGGCATCGCGCCGGGCGCGCGGTTGCCGATTGCGTAGGCCAGCTGCTGGCTCAGCTCGGCGGCCGTCAGCGTGGTGCGCCCCGCGTCCGCGTCGCCGAACTCCTCTCGGAACAGCGCGCCGGTGGTGAGCCACGCGGCGTTCGAGATGCGGGTGATGGAGTGCGTGCGCGCGGCGCTCAGGCCCGCATCACCCGGCTCTTCCTGCGACAGCACCGTCGTCGCGAAAGCGTGGAGTCGCGCGAGCTCGTCGGTGCGCGGCTTGCGGAACAGCACCCCGTGCTCGAGGAACTCGGAGAGGAAGTGACGCACGCAGCTCGCCGTTGGCTGGGCGTCGTTGAACATGCACCGCAGCGAGGTGTCGTTCTGCAGCCGCTCGAGGCGGTTGCTCCCCGCGTAGGGCCCGGCCCAGGTCGGCCCGGCCTCCGAGAGCACGGGAAGGAAGATCTCCACCGTCGACTCGTCGACGCTCTCGTCGGTCGCGTACGAGCTGTACGGCTCCCCCGCGCTCGGATCGAGCGGGTTGTCGAAGTAGCTGAAGCCGGTCCAGCTCCGCGTCACCGCGCCGCCGACGTTACGCGTCCACTGCCAGCGGTTGAGCCGCCGCAGGCGCGTCGGCGCGTCCGACTGCAGGCCCGCGGTGCACGCGAAGAGCTCCTGCTGCGGAATGAGGTTGGGCGAGCTCTCGGCGACTTCACCCGCGTCGGGGTTGCCCCCACTGCACTCGGGCATGCCCGCGGAGATCCACGCCTCGAGCGTCGCCAGCTCGCCGGCGGTCGCGGGCGCCAGCGGCACCGGGGGCATCGGCGCCACGGCGTCGCGCAGGCGCGCGAGCGAGCGCTGGGCGTTCGTCTGGTTCACGTCGCGCGCCGACGCGGTGCGGAGCGACGCGAGCGAGGTGAGCGACATCGGCGCGCCCTGGCTCGGCACCGCGCCGTGACAGCTCACGCACTTCGCGGTGAGCAGCGCCGAGACGTCGCACGCGTTCCCCGCGCCCGCACCGCCTCCCGTCGCGCCGCCGCCACCACCACCACCACCACCCGCACCGCCCCCGTCTTCGCCCGTCGACGAGACGACGCCGGTGCACGCGCTCCACGCCAGCGCGCCAATCCAGAGGAGTCGAAAGGTGCCGTGCCCTCGCATCGCGGGCAGCCGAGCAAGTTGGCGGCCAGCGGGCCTTCGTCGCAGGAATTGCGCAGGTCAGCCGCGACTGCGTGGGGTCGCGCCCCCGGGTTGGGGAGCGGCCTCCACAGTCCCCACCTCACGCGGGGAGGAACGGCAGCATCTCGCGCGCCGCGCGGCGCACCGACTCGGGCCAGTTCACCGCCGGGTCTCCGTAGTCGTCGGCGGTGAACATCGGGCCGTAGCCGCCGTAGCTGCTCTCTTCGTACTCGGCCGGCGCGAGCCCCATCGCCTGCAGCACCGTGCCGTAATACTGGTTCCACGTGAGCCCGAACCAGCTGTACTCGACGGTGTCGGCGTCGGGCCAGCGGGGGAACGGACCGGGCGCGCTGCCGCTGCCGGTGCGCGCGGTGTTGCGGTAGTCGCAGAAGCTCCCGGTGCGGAGCGAGCCCGCGGCGCTGCCGGCGAGCACCACCGGGCTGTCGACCGCGTCGTGGGTGTAGATGCCCGACTCCTGCGTCCACGCGACGAGGCTCGAGTCGAGCAGCGTGCTGCCGTTGCCCTCGTCGACCGCGTCGAGCTTCGCGAGCAGGTCGAGGTACACGTGCTCGAAGAAGACCTGGTGCGCGGTGGCGTGGATGTTCTGCGCGAAGACGTTCTGCAGCGCGGCCGAGTCCTTCGGGGGCGCGAGCGGCCGGTCCCACTGGGTGCGGTGCGCGACCTCCTGGTGGTAGTCGGCGCCGAGGTAGTCGGAGAACGTGTCGAACGCGGGGAAGGTGAAGATGCGCGTCGTGTCACACGAGAAGGCGATGACGGCCATGTCGGTGAAGAGCGACCAGGCGCGCGCCATGGCCAGCGGGCTCGAGCCGGCGGCGCGCATCGCGTCGACGAAGTCACGGCTCGGGCGGGCCACCGTGCCGCACGTCTGCACCGCGTTGAGGCGGGCCTCGTAGTCCGACAGGCGCGCGAGGTGCGCGTCGAGGCGCGCGCGATCCCCCGACGACAGCCGCGGCGACGCGCGGAGCCGCCGGTAGTCGGCGAGCACCTGATCCACCCCCGGGCGGCGCGGCGCGGGGCCGGTGGGCGGCGTGTAGATCTGCGCGAAGACGTCGAGCGAGCTCGGCGTGCCGGGGTTCTTCTGCACCGGGCTGGTGGGGTCGCTCGGGTTCTGCCGCGCGAACGAGATGCTGCCGTAGCCGGCGTTCACCGAGCGCACCTTCGGCGGCGTCGGGTAGAAGCTGGTGGAGAACGCCATCACCTGATCGATGGTCGGCCGAAGCAGCGCCTCGCGCGGCACGTTCGCCGAGTTGCCCAGGTTGCCGAGGTGAATGCCTTCGGTGTGCGCGATGTAGAACGGCGTGTCGATGCCGCGCAGCACGTTCATCTTGCCCGCGAGGCGCTGGGTGAAGACGCCCGAGCTGCCCGAGAGCACCGGCGAGAGGCGCGCCACCTGGTTCTCCACCGAGAGCGTCAGCGCGCCGCGCCGCACCTGGTGCCCGGCGTAGCTCAGCGACTCGGTGAGCGTGGCCTGGGCGGGGTGCATGTTGGCGCCGCGAATGCCCCCGTGGCCGGTGGCCAGCGCGACGAAGCGCCGCTTCTTCGGCGTCGTCTGGGCGCCGGCGATCGACTCCAGCCAGGGGATGGCGAGCAGCGCGCCGCCGGCGCCGCGCAGGAAGAGGCGTCGCGAGAGCTTCATCGTCATGGCTCGAAGGTCCTCTGCGAGAAGTCGGGGCGCAGCGCGAGCTCGCGCAGCACGCTCGACAGGCTGTCGCCGCGCACCAGCAGCTCGTGGAGCGCCGAGAGCGTGCAGCCATCGCGCGCGTCGTCTTCCTTCCGGCCGAAGGTGAAGCGGAAGTAGCGCCGCGCGAAGCACGCCTGCGGCTTCTCGCTCTCGAGCATGTAGCGATCGAGGTCGGCGAGCGAGCTCGCGGTGCGCTCGTCTTCGAAGGTGACCAGCGGCGTGGCGGTGAGGTCGAGCGGCTCGTCGGCCACCAGCGCGCCGGTCGTCTTGTCGTAGACCTTCTCGGAGGTGCGGGCCCGGCCGAGGGCGTCGAAGCCTTCGCTCACGAAGCCCAGCGGGTTGATCAGCCCGCGGTGGCAGCCGGCGCAGTCGACGCGCGCCTGCGAGATGGCCTCCGCCCGCGCGCGCGCGCCGAAGCCCGTGGCCTGCACGCCCATCGCCACCGTCATCGCGTCTCCCGGCGGCACGGGAATGGTGTCGCACAGCAGCGCCTTGCGCACGAAGACGCCCTTCATGATGGGCCGGGTGCTGGGCGAGCCGGTGGCCAGCAGCAGCGCGCGGCCGAGCAGCCCTTCGCGCTCCGGGCTCGGGAAGAGCGGCGGCTCGCCCGCCGTCCACGCCGGCACGCCGTAGAGCGACGCGACGTCGGCGTGCTCCGCGAAGGACCGCCGCGAGGTGAAGAAGTCCGCGAAGCTCGCCTCGCGGTCGTGGGCGTAGAAGCGGCCCATGCGCTGCAGCTCCGCGTGCATGTGCTCGCGCGTCTCGACCGTCGGCGTGAAGTCTCCACGGAACGCGTCGAACGCGACGTTGCCCACGTTGGCGTCGAGGCGGCCGACGTACTCGGGGTCGAGCCATTCCCCGAAGAACTCGTCGAGCGCCTTCGCCGTGCGCGGGTCGGCGAAGAGGCGCTCGACCTGGGCGCGGTAGCCCTCGGGGGTGAGCAGCGCGCCGCTCTCGGCCGACGCGAGCAGCGCCTCGTCGGGGATGGTCTGCCAGAAGTGGAACGAGAGCCGCGACGCGAGCGCGAAGGCGTCGAGCTTCACCGCGCCCGACGGGGACGCCTCGGGCGCCTCCTCGACGAAGTAGAGGAAGCGCGGCGCCGAGAGCAGCACGGTGACGACGTCGGCGTAGTCATCGCGCTCGAGCGTCGTGCCCGCCACGCCGCGGTAGAAGGCCACGTCGTCGTCGCTGAGCGGGCGGCGCAGCGCACGACGCCCCAGCTTGCGGATGAAGGCCTCGAGGCACGCCGCGTCGTTGCTGGCGTCGGCGTCGGTCGCGCACGCGCCGGCCGCGGCGGTGAGCCGCGCGGGGCTCGCGACGAGGGCCTTCCCGAGCGCGCTGGCGACCTCGTAGCTGCCCTCGACCGCGCGCTGGTAGATGGCCTGATCGAGCCGCCGAAGCCCGCCGTAGGCCGGGTCGGGACCGCCGCGCGCGTCGACCGGCATCGCCCCCAGCTGCGGCTCGAGCGCCGCGAGCACCGCCGCCGAGTCGGAAGGGGCCAGCACGGCAGCCAGGTCGCGGATGCTCTCGACGTACTGCACGTGCGACAGGCGGCGCAGCGGCAGCTCGGGGGCGAGCGCGTCCTCCGCGCAGCTGAAGGGAGGCTCGCGGCGGCCGGCATCGACGGCCTGGGAGGGCTCCGCCCCGGGGCCTCCGGGCCAGGAAATCTTCCCCTCACATCCACTGGTTACGAGGGCGGCGAGGCCGGCGGCCCACATCCATCGACAGGTCACGCCCCCAGGGAGCCCCGAGCCGCGGGGAACGGCTCACCCTCAGGCGCTCGGCGAGCCGACGATGTAGGCCTCGAGCTGCTCGATGAGGAACGAGCGGTCGTCGAGCACGTCCTTCACCAGGTCGCCGATGGACACGATGCCCAGCACGTCGCCGGCCCACACCACGGGCAGGTGGCGCACGCGGAGGTTGGTCATCAGCACCATGCACTCCTCGGTCGTCTTGTCCGCCGCGACGACGCGCGGGTCCGTCGCCATCACCTCCCCCACCTGCACCACGGCCGGGAGGTGACCGGTCGCCACCGCCTTGCGCATGCAGTCACGCTCGGTGACGAGGCCCCGAAGCTCGCCCTGGTCCATCACCAGCAGCGCGCCGACGTCCCACTGCGCCATCAGCTCGGCGGCGTCGACGATCGACGCCGTCGCGGAGATGGTGATCAGGTTCTGCAGCGACTTCTCGGCCAGTACGTCTCGCACGGTCTTCATGGGCACCTCCGTCGAGTTCGACGCAACGGTGCGCCGGCGGCCCGCCCCGCTCAAGCCGCCTCCCCGAGAGCGGGACATGGGTTCGCGTCAGAGGGTTGACGCGCGACCCCGTTATCTCCAGCAGATGGAGCTGCAGCGGGTTCGCGCGGAGGCGCAACAATCGGCCCTGGCGGATCAGTCCGCGCGCGCCTCGCGCCTCGTGCTGCGCGTGCGGCTGGTGGCGCTGGGGCTCTTCACGCCGATCCTCGCGGTGCTGCACTTCGCCGGTGGCCCGGGCTGGGACACCTACGTGCTGCCGACGGCGATCTACGGCGCGCTGGCGCTCGCGCTGTTCCTCGGTCGGCGCGCGCCGCGCCTCACGCGCCTGGCGCCGTACTTCGGGCTGCTCGACGTGCTGCTGGTCTTCGAGCTCCAGCGGCGCAGCATGCCGACCAGCCCGTTCCCCGCCGGCGTCGCGGGCTTCTCGCTCGGGCTGTTCGGGATGCTGGTGGTGCTCACCGCCAGCACCATGCGCCGCACCGCCACCTGGTCGGTGTCGGCGCTCGCCGCGGTGACGCAGGTGACGCTGATGGCGCTCGCCGGCGTCTCGGTGGGGGCGCAGGTCGCCGCCGTGGTGGTGCTGATCGTCGTCGCGCTCACGCAGGGGGGCGTCAACTCGCGGGTGCAGCACATGGTGCGCAACCTCGCCAACCGCGAGGTCGACTGGCGCCTCGAGCACGAGCAGGTGCGCGCGCTGACCGAGGCGCGCGGCACCATCGAGCGGCTGCTCGCCGAGGCCGAGGCGCGCAACGAGCGGCTGATCAGCCTGCAGACCGACAAGGACGCCCTCACCGCGCTGCTGGTGCACGACCTCCGCGCGCCGCTGGGCGCCGTGCGCGCGAACCTCGACTGGCTCCGGAAGGAGCTCCCCACCGACCTCGACCCCGATCTCGTCGACGCGCTGGTGGAATCGCGGCAGACGACCGATCGCCTCGCGGCGATGATCGGCGATCTCCTCAACGTGAACCGGCTCGAGAGCGGTCAGCTCGAGCTCCAGCGCACGCCCACCTCGAGCCGCGCGCTGCTCGGCGGCGTGCAGAAGCTGGTGCAGGCACAGGGGCGCGCGCGCAACATCACCGTCGACTACCAGGTCGACGACGTGCTGCTCGACGTCGACGTCGGGCTGGTGACGCGCGTGCTCGAGAACCTCACCAGCAACGCGCTCCGCTACACGCCGGCGGGCGCCCGCATCGGGCTGGCGGCCTCACGCGCGGGCGACGACGTGCTGCTCGCGGTGCGCAACGACGGCACGCCCATTCCCCCCGCCGCACGGCCGAGGCTCTTCGAGAAGTTCGTGCAGGGGGGCACCGCGCAGGAGAACCGCCGCGCGGGCTGGGGCCTCGGCCTCTACTTCTGCCGCCTGTGCGTCGAGGCGCACGGCGGCACCATCGCGGTCGAAGACGCGCCGGGCTGGGCCACGTCGTTCGTCATCCGCCTGCGCGCGGCGAGCGCCGGGGCCCTCGCCGCCTGAGCCTCAGCGGCGCAGCCACTCCTGAATGGGGCGGTACTGCCGCGCGCCTGCCGCCTGCGCCTCGAGCGCGCCGACGCCCATGCGCGCGGCCTCCATCGTCGTGAAGTACGCCAGCCCGCGGGTCAGCGCCTCGCGGCGGATGCCGTACGAGTCGGAGATCTCCTTCTTCCCGGCCGTGGTGTTGATGACCAGGCTGATCTCCTTCTTGATGATCAGATCGACGATGTGCGGGCTGCCCTCGCGCACCTTATTGACGCGCTCCGCCGGCACGCCCTTGCGCTTGAGGTACTCGAGCGTGCCGCCGGTGGCCACCAGGGTGAAGCCGAGCGCGCGCAGGCGCTTGGCGAGGTCGACCAGGCCCGGCTTGTCGTCGTCCTTCACCGAGAGGAACACCGTGCCGCCCTTCGGCAGCTTGCTGCCCGAGGCGAGCTGCGACTTGGCGAAGGCGCCGTGCACCGAGGCGTCGAGGCCCATCACCTCGCCGGTCGACTTCATCTCCGGGCCGAGGATGACGTCGGTGTTGCTGAAGCGCGCGAAGGGGAAGACCGACTCCTTCACCGCGTAGTGCTGCATCTCGGGGTCGGCGGTGAGGCCCTGCTCGGCGAGCGACTTGCCCGCCATGCACAGCGCGGCGACCTTGGCGATCGGCACGCCGGTGGCCTTGGCGATGAAGGGCACGGTGCGCGACGCGCGCGGGTTCACCTCGAGCACGTAGATGGCCTTGCCCTGCACGGCGAACTGCACGTTCATCAGCCCGACGACCTTCAGCTCGCGCGCGAGCGCGATGGCGATGTCCTTCAGGCGCTCGATGACGTCCGACGGCAGCTGGTGCGGCGGCATCACGCACGCCGCGTCACCCGAGTGCACGCCCGCCTCCTCGACGTGCTCCAGCACGCCGCCCACGATGCACGCGCCGGTCGCGTCGCAGACGAGATCGAGGTCGACCTCGGTCGCCGACTGGAGGAAGCGATCGATGAGCACCGGGTGATCCGGCGAGGCCTGCACCGCCTCGCGCATGTAGCGCTCGAGATCCGCGCGGTCGTAGACCACCTCCATCGCGCGGCCGCCGAGCACGTACGACGGGCGCACCATCACCGGGTAGCCGATGCTCTCGGCGGCGCGGTACGCCTCGTCGGGCGAGCGCGCGACGCCGTTCTCGGGCTGGCGCAGGCGCAGCGCGTCGACCAGCTTCGCGAAGCGCTCGCGATCTTCGGCCTGGTCGATGGCGTCGGGGGTGGTGCCGAGAATGGGCACGCCCGCAGCCTCGAGCGGCTTGCTGAGCTTGAGCGGCGTCTGCCCGCCGAACTGCACGATGACGCCCAGCGGCTTCTCGCGGTGGATGATCTCCAGCACGTCTTCCATCGTGAGCGGCTCGAAGTAGAGCCGATCAGACGTGTCGTAGTCGGTGGAGACCGTCTCGGGGTTGCAGTTGACCATGATGGTCTCGAACCCCGCGTCGCGCAGCGAGAAGGCGGCGTGCACGCAGCAGTAGTCGAACTCGATGCCCTGCCCGATGCGAATGGGGCCCGACCCGAGGATGACGATCTTCTGGCGGTTCGACGGCGGCGCCTCGTCCTCCTCCTCGTACGTCGAGTAGAGGTACGGCGTGTAGGCCTCGAACTCCGCGGCGCAGGTGTCGACGCGCTTGTAGACGGGGCGAATCTTCCGCTTCCACCGCTCCTCGCGCACCGCGACCTCGGTGGTGCCGAGCGCCTGCGCGAGCTGCGCGTCGCTGAAGCCGCGCGCCTTGAGGTGCTTGAGCTCGAAGTCGCTCAGCTTGTCGAGCGAGCCCTTCGCGGCGACGTCGGCCAGCTCCTTCACCAGCGCCTCGAACTGACGGAGGAACCACGGATCCATCGCGGTGAGCGCGTGCACCTGCTCGACCGACATCCCGGCCTGGAACGCCTCGAACACCACCCACGGGCGCTCCGGCGTCGGCACCCGCAGCAGCTCCTCGCGCTCGGCGGCGCTGCGCTTGAGCGCGTCGGCCTTCGAGGGAATCGGCAGGCGCCCCTGCTCGAGCGAGCGGAAGGCCTTGAGGTACGCCTCGCGGAAGGTGCGGCCGATGGCCATCGCCTCGCCGACCGAGCGCATCATGGTGCCGAGCGTGCGCGGGCTCTTCGGGAACTTCTCGAAGTTGAACTTGGGCACCTTCACCACCACGTAGTCGAGCGTCGGCTCGAACGAGGCCGGCGTGTCGCGGGTGATGTCGTTCTTCAGCTCGTCGAGCGTGTACCCGATGGCCAGCTTCGCGGCGACCTTGGCGATGGGGTAGCCGGTGGCCTTCGAGGCGAGCGCCGAGCTGCGCGACACGCGCGGGTTCATCTCGATGACGACCATGCGGCCGTCCTTCGGGTTGACGCCGAACTGCACGTTCGAGCCGCCGGTGTCGACGCCGATCTCCCGCATGATGGCGAGCGACGCGTCGCGCATGCGCTCGTACTCCTTGTCGGTGAGCGTCTGCGCGGGCGCGACGGTGATGCTGTCGCCGGTGTGCACGCCCATCGGGTCGAGGTTCTCGATGGAGCAGATGATGATGCAGTTGTCCTTCGAGTCGCGGACCACCTCGAGCTCGTACTCCTTCCAGCCGAGCACCGACTCGTCGATCTGCACCGAGTGCACCGGGCTCGCCGCGAGGCCCGAAGCGCAGATCTGCTCGAACTGCTCCTCGTTGAAGGCCACGCCGCCGCCGGTGCCGCCGAGCGTGAAGCTGGGGCGGATGATGCTGGGGTAGCCGAACTGCTTCACCAGCGCGCGCGCCTCGTCCATCGTCGTCGCCACGCCCGCGCGCGGGAGCTCGAGGCCGATGCGCTCCATCGCCTCCTTGAAGAGCTTGCGGTCTTCCGCCTTGTTGATCGCCTCGAGCGACGCGCCGATGAGCCGCACGCCGTACTTCGCGAGAATGCCCTGCTCGGCGAGCGCCTTGGCGAGGTTGAGCGCCGTCTGCCCGCCCATCGTGGGCAGCAGCGAGTCGGGCTTCTCGAGCTGAATGATGCGCTCGGCCGCCTCGACGGTGATGGGCTCGATGTACGTGCGGTGCGCGAACTCCGGGTCGGTCATGATCGTCGCCGGGTTCGAGTTGAGGAGCACGACCTCGATGCCTTCCTCCTTCAGCGCCTTGATGGCCTGGGTGCCGGAGTAATCGAACTCGCAGGCCTGGCCGATGATGATCGGCCCGGAGCCGATGAGCAGGACCTTCTTGATCTCGGGGCGACGGGGCATGGCGCGCCTGCTAGCCGACGACGCGGCGCGGCGAAAGATGGATCTCGCGCAGAAAAAAAACGTGCGGCACTGGGCCGCACGTCGGAGCGAACATCGCTCAGGAGACGATCAGTTCGGATCGAACGTGATCCCGTCCAGCGTGAGCGAGGAGGACGCACCTGCCGAGGCGCCGCCGAAGTCGACGTTGCCGTTGTTGTTGACCTGCACGTAGCAGATCGTGTCGTTGCCGCACCGCGAGGGGAACTGCAGGAGCGCAGACGGACGCATGCCGGCCGGGAGGGTGAAGATCGTGCCGCTGGTACCGGTGGAGCGACGCACCGTGCCCCGCAAGTGCACGAACCCGAGCGCGTCCTTCGTGAACCCAGCCGTCTGGTAGGCGACCCCAACGTTCTCCCACCCGGCGAAGAACGTCGCGGCCGTGTACGTGCGCGGCGCTTCGAGCGCACTGATGCGCGCGTGGTTGTCGTCAACCGCTGCCTTGACCGCAGCGAAGTTGGCGTTCACCTCGCTCGCGCGAGCAGGAGTTCCTGACTGAAACATGTTCGGGAGCGTGACGTTTCCCGCCAACGCCCCGCCCGCAATGACTGCTCCCACCGTCAACGACGTCCAGATGTGTTTGTTTCGCATTGGTCTCCCTCTCACTGCCAGTTCCCAACATCCCAATTCATCGAGTCCCAAACGCCCGACGCGCCACCGCCACCGCCGGTCGCGCCACCGCCACCGCCCGTCGCGCCACCGCCACCGCCGGTCGCGCCACCACCACCGCCGGTCGCCCCACCGCCACCGCCGGTCGCCCCACCGCCACCGCCGGTCGCGCCACCACCACCGCCGGTCGCCCCACCGCCACCGCCGGTCGCGCCACCACCGCCGGTCGCGCCACCACCACCGCCGGTCGCACCACCGCCGCCAGTTGCTCCGCCGCCTCCGCCGGTCGACCCAGCGACGCAGTACAAGGTGCTGTTGTCGCAGACCTGGCCGATGGCGCAGTCAGAGTCCTGGCGACAGGTGACCTTCGCTCCGCCGCAGGCCGCGAGTGCGATGGCGATCAATGCTCCGAGAACGACGACTCTCAACACGCCCACCTCCTTGGTTCAGGGGAATCAGCAGCTTCTCAGCTGAGCCTGAGCAGTCAAGTCTGCTGACGAGTGGTCGCCTGAGCCTTGCTCGCGTCGGCGTGGCAGATGAGGTCGATGACCACCGCGCTCGCGAGGATGAGCACCGGGTCTTGATCGTCGGCGATCTCCACCGCGTAGGTGTCGGTGAGGCGGAACCACTTCTTGCTCACCGTGGCCACCACGCGATCGCCGCGGTGGAAGGCGTACTCGTGGTCGAGCAGATCGCCACGCGCCTCGAGATCGTCGGGGCCCGGGACGTCGACCGTGAAGCCGCAGCGGAAGAGGTTGATGAGATCCTTCTTCACGACCGCCACGCACTCGCCGTCGCGGAGGAGCTCGTACGACGGCGTCAGCGCGATGAGCCGCTCGCGGATGAAGGCGAGCTCCTTGCCGCTCACGTCCTTGAAGGCGAGCTTCTCGCGCAGCAGGGTGAACGCCTTCCCGTCGACCTCGTAGCGGACGTTGCCGTCCTCGTCCTTGATGGTGAAGTCGTCGCCGAAGCTGATCAGATCCTGCCGGAGGAGGTATTTCACGCGCCGCACGATACCCGCGTTTCACGGCGCGACGAGCCGGCGACGTGCGTCGGCGCGCTCCTTCGCGGGCAGGCCGCAGGCGAGCGCGAGCTCGAGGTGCACGCGCGCCAGGGCGACCTCCTGCTGCGCGGCGAGCGCGTTCGCGAGGTCCAGCTCCGCCGGCCCCGAGCCGGGCGCCTGCGCGACGCACCACCGCGCCTGCGGGCGGGCGTCCTCTCCGGCGGCGAGCAGCCGCGCCACCGTCTCGTGGCAGGTCTCGGTCTCGGGCGTCTTCGCCTCGGTGAGGAGCCCCTTCGAGGGCTCGAAGCGCACGGCCAGAAGACAGCCTCTCACCTCACCGCCGCAGCGGCTGACGTGGTCGAAGTCGTCGCGGGAGATCAGCACCGCGTCCTCGACGACGAACGTCGGCCAGTCGACGCAGCGCTGGCTGATCAGCGTCCGCAGCGCGCGGGTGTTGAGATGATCCGTCCTCCGCCCGCGCAGGACCGTGAAGTCTGCCGCGACCGACAGCTCGCTGTTCGGCACGTCGACGACGCCACCGTCGGCCCTCAGCGCAGCGAAGTCGAGGGCGATGCGCCGGTGTGAGCTGGCGTGCACGTCCTTCTCGCGGCGGGGGAGCGCGCCGGCGCTGACCTCACCGCGCGGCTCCCAGCGGAGGTCGACCTCGTCCACCAAGGACTCCCCGACAGGACACGCCCCGCCGCCGGTGTCGAAGGTGCGCGTGAGGCGCACGCCACCATCGATCGGCGCGAGCGCGAGGTCGCCGTCCTGCGGCCCCAGCCGCTGCTCGAGCCGGGTGGTGGTCGCGTCGTCGACGCCGCCGTCGCGCAGCACGACCACGCCCGACGCGCGCACCGCGAGCGCGCAGGCGCACCCCGGCAGCGAGACCGCGTCGCCAGCGCCCCACCGCCGCTGCCGTGCGCGCGCGGCGAGCTCGAGCTGCGGCCGGAGCGGGCTCCGCTCGAGCCGCGCGGCGTACGCCTTCTCCTGCGCCGTCTTCACCGCGAGCGCGTACTCCGGCCAGTGGAACGGGAGGAATTCGCCGGTGACGCCGATCACCCCCTCACGCGTCACCGCGCAGGTGCTCACCGGCGTGGCGACCACCACCCCGCGGTCGCCCACGAGCGTCGTCACGCCCTCGACCACGCCCTCACCGAGGCACTCGTGAAGCGGACCGTCGAGCGGGCTGCGGCGGCCCTGCTCGTCGAGCACGAAGGCCCAGCCACCGACGCCCACCACCCAGCGCCCGCCGGGCGCGGAGGACACCTGCGGCGCCGCAGCCACGAGGTGCGTCAGCCAGACCACGAGCAGCGAGTTCATGAGCCGGCGCTTCGCAAGCGCCGTGCCGCCCCGCTCAGCCCGCGAACTGCGCCCGCACGTCGGCGCGCGTCAGGCGGAGCGCCGCGACGATGAAGAGCACCAGCGACAACAGCGCGAAGCCGATGCCGACGAACGCGCCGAGCATCGACGTGAAGCGCCCGATCGCGAGCGCCACGTCGCCGCCGGCGGCGGCGGGCCGAGGAAACAGCGCCTGGAGGTAGTCGCCCATCACGCCCGAGGTGCGCATCAGCGACACCACGGTAAAGACCAGCGTGAGCACCTGCAGCGGCACCGCCGCGACGCAGAGCCCGACGAGCGCCCGGCGCATCGCCTCGCGACGCCGCCACGCGCCGACGCCGGCGATGATCAGCCCGAGGCTCACCGGCCACGACACCACGCCGAGGGCGAGCCCCCACGACCGGAGCTCGAACTGCACGTCGGCCACGCGCCCCACCACCTCGTGCAGCGTCGCGTCCTCAGCGGGGGTGCCTTTGCGCGCGGGCGCCTCGAGCTGCGCGACGAGCGCGTCGCGCGTCATCAGCGCGCTCGTCAGCAGCCCCACGCCCCCCATGAGCGTGCGGTAGCCGCCGAGCGCGATGACGGCGATCAGCACGAACTTGAGGAACCCCGACGGGAACGCCGCAGCAGGAGTCATGGCTTCACCATCGCCAGCACGTACCGCGCCCACACCTGACCGCCCTTTCGGTGGAAGGTCACCACCGCGCCCTCTGGCCCGAGGACGGTCGCGGTCTCCTCTTCGACGACCGGCAGCGCGCCCGCATCGGGCGGCGGCGGCACCGGCCCCTGCGCCTTGAACTGCCCGTTGCCCAGCAGGAGGTTGACCGCCTGGCGCACGAGCGACGCGCTGCGCTCGGGCGACGACGCGTAGTGCACCTCGAAGACGAACTCCTCGTCACCGACGGGGAGCTCGCGCGGCAGGTACATCGCCAGCTCCATCGAGGTGAGCGCGGTGGGGCTCACGTAGAGCGTGGCGAGCTGGTCGACGTTCCACTCGAGGCTCACGCGGAGCTGCTCCGGCCCGAGCTGCGAGAGGTGGAAGTTGGCGAGCCGCCAGCCTCCGTCCTCCGCCGCCACGTAGCGCAGCTTCTTCAGCGCTTCGTCGCGCTGCGCGTCGGTGAGGCCGGGGATGGTGCGCGTGACGTGGCCCTCGACCGAGAGCGTCGCCGTGCCGCGGTACTCCGGGTACACGTAGAGCAGCGCGGTGCGGAGGTCGACGCTCCGGCGCGTCACGGCGTTCGGCCGGCCGGCGTCGACGCCCGCGTCGGCGCTGCGCCCGGCACCACAGCGGCTGCACGACGACGCGAGCAGCGCGACGAAGACGACGGCGAGCGGCCTCACGCGCGCTTCACCGCTTCCCGCCACTTCTCGAGGTGCTGCGCGCGATCGCCTTCGCTCATCTTCGGCTTGAAGACCTTGTCGGCCTTCCACGCCTTGCGAATGTCATCGGCGCTCTTCCAGAAACCGACGCCGAGGCCGCCGAGGAACGCCGCGCCGAGGCTGGTGGTCTCGACGTTCTTCGGGCGCACCACGTTGGTGCCGAGGATGTCGGCCTGGAACTGCATCAGCAGATCGTTCTTCACCGCGCCGCCGTCGACCTTGAACGCGGGGATGTCGCGGCCGGAGTCGAGCTTCATCGCCTCGGCGAGATCCTGGATCTGCAGCGCGATGCCCTCGAGCACCGCGCGCGCGAGGTGCCCGCGGGTGGTGCCGCGATCGATGCCCGCGAAGAGCCCGCGCGCGTCGGGCCGCCAGTGCGGCGCGCCGAGGCCCGCGAGCGCCGGCACGAAGACCACCTGCCCGGAGCTCTTCACCGTCTTCGCCAGCGCCTCGACCTCCGACGAGTCCTTGATGAGCCGGAGCCCGTCGCGCAGCCACTGCACGGCCGCGCCCGCGATGAAGCTCGAGCCCTCGAGCGCGTAGGTCGTCTTGCCGTCGAGCTTCCAGCCCACCGTGGTCAGCAGCCCCGCCTTCGACGCCACCGGCGCGTCGCCGACGTTCATCAGCAGGAAGGCGCCGGTGCCGTACGTGCACTTCGACTCACCGGGCGTGAAGCACGCCTGCCCGAAGAGCGCCGCCTGCTGGTCGCCGGCCATGCCCGACACGGGGATGCCGTCGGGCAGCGACTTCATGCCGCGCGTCATGCCGTACACCTCGGCGCTGGCGGCGATGCGCGGGAGCACGTTCTTCGGCACCGAGAGCAGCCCGCACAGCTCGTCGTCCCACTCGAGCGAGCGGAGATCCATCAGCAGGGTGCGGCTGGCGTTCGAGACGTCGGTGACGTGCGACGCGCCGCCGGTCATCTTGAAGACGAGCCACGTGTCGATGGTGCCGAAGCACAGCTCGCCGGCGGAGGCCTTCTCGCGCGCGCCCTTCACCTCGTCGAGGAGCCACTTGAGCTTGGTGCCCGAGAAGTAGGGGTCGAGCACGAGGCCGG
This sequence comes from Myxococcota bacterium, assembly GCA_049322495.1. GTDB lineage: Bacteria > Myxococcota > Myxococcia > Myxococcales > Myxococcaceae > Archangium_A. The sequence continues at coordinate 64,598 of JBMORD010000085.1, forward strand.
TCTTCTCCTTCACCTTCGCCTCGTGGCCGAGCGCCTTGAGCTCCGCGCAGAAGCCGCTCGTGCGGCGGTCCTGCCAGACGATGGCGCGGTGGAGCGGCTTGCCGGTGCCCCGGTTCCACAGGCCCGTCGTCTCGCGCTGGTTGGTGATGCCGATGGCCGCCAGCTCGTTCCCCTTGATGCCCGCCTGCTTCAGCGCGCGGGCGATGCACCACTCCGTCGTCTCCCAGATCTCCGTCAGGTCGTGCTCGACGAAGCCGGGCTTCGGGAAGTGCTGGGTGAACTCCTTCTGCCCCACGCCGCACACGCGGAGCTTCGCGTCGAGCACGGTGGCCCGGCTGCTGGTGGTGCCCTGGTCGACCGACAAGACGTAGCGGCGCTGCGCCATGCAATTGCCTCCTCGAAGACGAAAGTGGCGCGGAGGGTACCGCGCGCCGGGGGCAGTTCAACCGCCCGTCTTCGACCAGCTCACGACGAGCTCGAAGCCGGGCGGCTGGGGCTCCCACCTCACCTCGTAGGTGGTGAGCCCGCACGTCTCGAGGACCACCTCCACGCTGCCGGCGATGAAGTCGGGGTACTGCGTCTCGTCGCGGTAGATGAAGCGGTAGCGGTGGTCCTTCTCGGCGATGACCGAGATGGGGAAGTCGTCGCGCACCGACGACAGGTACCTCGGCAGGGTCTGCATCGTCAGGTCGGGCCCGAAGAGCGGCGCCATCGCCGAGAAGATCCACCCCACCGGCGTCTGCTTGAACGCCAGCACGAAGCGCCGGCCCAGCTCGCGGTAGCCCCGCTCGACGGGGAGCTCCGACAGGGTGTGCGCGCGCACCAGCTCCATCGCCTGGCGCAGCTGCCGCACCGTGTACTTCGGCGCCCACGACGAGACGTCGATGCCGAGCGCCTTCAGCTCCGCCTCGAGCTCCGGGGTGACGGACACGATCTCCGGACGAAGCAACGCCTCGAGCGTCCGTCGCGGAATGGGCGTTGCCTCTGACTGCACGCGCAGGGCCCGTAGTCCGCAACTCCCCGCCAGCGAACAGGAAAGCACCTGGTCCAGTCCATCGACACGAATCGCGCCCTTCGACTGGACCAGTCGCCCGGGAGGCGAGCCGAGGTATGGAGCCGCGATGCGCGTCTCCGCCGTCGCCTCCCTGCTCGTGCTCGCCGCCTGCGGCTCACCCGCCCCCGCCCCGGCCGACGCGGGCGCCGACGCGTCGCTCGAGCTGCCTGACGCGGGCGCCGACGCCGGCCCTGGCCGCGACGCGGGCCAGCCGGGGCTCGACGCCGGGCCGCCGGAGCCGCTGCTGTCGAGCTCCCTGCTCTTCCGCGACGACTTCGACGGCTACGCCGACGTCCAGGCGCTGCGCGCGGCCTACCCGGAGCTCCGCGAGCAGGGAGGCAGCATCGCGCTCGAGCGCGACGGCGGCAGCGCGCTGCGGCTCGACTATCCGGCCCGCGCCTCCTGCGGCGCCGCCGACGTGCACGTGGGGAAGGTGGTGGCCGGCGACGTCCCGACGGTGATGGTCACCTGGAGGTTCAGGCTCCCTGCGGGCTTCTCGGCGTGTGACGGCGGCGTGAGCCACTTCGTGCTGGGCCGCACCGCGGGCGCGACGACCTTCCTCGCGACCGCCGGAGCGTGGGCGCTCGACACCGGCACGGCGCGCTTCGAGCAGCACCTCCGCCTCGAGAGCCACGCGCCCGCGCTCGTCGCGCGCGAGGCCTGGCACCGCGTGACGCTGGTGGTGACCCGCGAGAGCGCGGTCGGCGCCGGCGACGGCGTGGTGCAGGCGTGGCTCGATGGCGCGCTCCTCATCGATCGCGTGGGCGCCACCGGTACGGCGCCCTTCTCGCTCGCCACCTGGCCCGGCGCGGTCCAGCTCGAGGCCGCGCAGTCGCGGTGGATCGACGACCTCGCGATCTCCACGCCCTGAGCGGCGTCACTTCCTCCCGTTGGCCAGCGCCATCAGCGCCCCGAGCGCGGCGTGCGTCGAGGCAGGAATGTCGACCCCCACGCGCCACGCGAACCAGGTCCGCTCTTTGAGGCGCTCCGCGCACACCTGCGCGATCGGCGTGCCCGGGTTCTCGCGAATGCACGCCTCGAAGAAGGTCCACTCGAGCTCCCACAGCGCCGGGTCGGGCACCGCGCCATGGGCCACTCCCGAGAAGTAGAGCAGCTCCGCGCGCTGCGGCCCCTCCGCGTCCTGGCGCATCGCCTCGTCGAGGTAGCTCGCCGCGCGCAGACACTTGAGCGCCTGCTCCGGCACCGGCGCCACGTTCTTCTCCGCTCCGCTCGCCTCGAGCAGCACCTTCGCCTTCTCGAGCAGCGCGGCCGGCTTCTGCGCCGCCTTCGAGAAGCCCTCCTTCTCCCAGGCGACCGCGTCCTGCAGCCAGCGCTCGAGCTCGCGGCGCACGAAGGGCGGCAGCTCCTTGCGCTTGAGCTGGGGCGCCAGCAGCTGCTGCACGAGCTTCGGGTCGTCCTTCGCGCTCACCACCACGCGCACCGCGAGCCGCAGCGCGTCGAGCTGCTCGTAGAGCTCCGACTCCACCTTGACCGGCCTGACCAGCTCTGCGCGCCACACCTCGAGGGCGCGATCGATCTGCCGGGTGCTCGCGAAGTACTCCGCGCGCTGGAGCGGTGGCAGCCGCAGCGCCTCGACGACCTTCGCCGCGCCCGCGAAGTCGCCGCGCGGCTCGCTGAGGTGGCAGCCGATGCACAGCTGCGTCATCGCCTGCGCCCGGCGTCGCGCCGACTCGGTGTTGCCCCGCTCGAAGTCGAAGCGGGCGCGCTCGGCCTGCGTCGCGAAGAGGTTGGCCACGCCCGCCGACGGCGCGCCCGCCTTGCGGAGGTACGGGTGCTTGAGCCGCGCGAACACGTCGAAGGCCCCGCTGATGGCCTGCCGGTTGGCGGGCTCGCGGAAGGCCGATGGGCTCGGGAGCCACGGCGTGAGGGTGGTGACGGCGTCGAGCGCTTCCTTCATCGCCGCGGAGTGCTGCACGCCAGCGTCGGGAGCGACCGTGAGGACGAGAGCCAGACCGAACGAGAGCATGGCTTCACTCCGCTCCCGCGAAGGGTCGAAGTCAACCGCGCGCGCGGCGCGCCACGCACTCACGCCAATCAGGCGCGCTTCAACCGCTGGCGTGGGCCGCACCGACGGTTAGCTTGAAGGCCCCATGCGCCTCCGGCTCGCCGCGCTCCTCACGCTCGCCGCCTGTGCACCTCCGGCCACCAGCGAAGGCCAGCTCCCGGCCGCGTCGGCGCGCGACGTCTGGGTGCTCGTGGTGCACGGTTCGGGCGACGGCCCGGAGCGCTGGGCGACGCCGATGGTCGACGCCCTCCGCCCTCGCGTGGTGATGCCCGAGCGCGTGGAGCTCCTCGCCTACGACTGGCGCGACGCCGCCACCGACAAGCTGAGCGCGGCAGGCAACGGCCAGCGAGAGGGCCGCGCCATCGCCGACGTCATCGCCACCCGCCAGCTCACCCACGTGCACGTCATCGCGCACTCCGCGGGCGCGCACCTCGCGCACGGCCTCGAGCTCGCGCTTGCCGAGCAGGCGCCGCGCCCCACGCTCCACCTCACGCTGCTCGACCCCTTCCTCGGGATGGGCCTCGACTTCGAGTGGGGCGCCGCGCGCTTCGGCACGAAGGCCGACTTCGCCGAAGACGTCTTCAACCGCGGCGACGGCGTGCCGGGAACGGACGTCGCGGTGCAGGCCGCGCACGCCTTCGACGTGACCGACGCGAAGCCCGCAGGCGACGTCTGGGCGGGGAAAGAAGGCCACTGGTGGCCGACGCAGGCCTACCAGGAGCTCGAGCCGGGCTTCGCGCTGAGCCTGGAAGCGAGCGGGAGCTTCGACGCCGCGACGCTCCGCGAGCGCTTCCCGCCCTCGGGCGGGTGACTTTCAGCTCAGCGCACGAAGGTGAGCAGCTGGTTCACCTGCAGCGGCACGCTCTGCTGGCCCGACTGCAGCTGCGCGTTGAAGGTGACCTGCGCGTTGCCGCCGCGAATGGCGTTGACCGCCGCGCCCGCCGCCGAGAGGAAGTTGATGTTGAGCGGGAGCGTCACCTGCTTCGCGCCCTTCCCGCTCATGTCGCCGAAGCCGCCGGTCGAGAGCGTGCCCACGTTGCTCCCCGCGATGGCGAGGTTGCCGGTGAGGCCGCTGATGGGCAGCGCGTAGGTGTTCTTGTTGGTGACGGTGAGCGGGAACTCCACCGTCGCGCCGTTGAACGAGAGGTTGGTGACGCGCGGGTTGCCGAACACCACCTCCGGCACCTTGGGCACCTCGAACACGCCGTCCTTCGCGATGGGGAGCCGGATGACGCCGATGGGCGTCTGCACGCCGAGCCCGCCCTCCGCGCGCCAGGTGGCGTTCTCCCTGGTGAGGAACACCTCCACCACCTGCGCGATGTCGGCGAACTTGATGCCCGCGGGGAAGTGGAGCTGGCTGGTGCTGTTGGCGCCGATCTGCATGCCGTTGGGCGGCGCGCCGGCGACGACCTGCTTGTTCTCGATGAAGAGCGCGTAGTCGACCGAGGCCAGCGAGAGCCCGACGTTGTTGGGGTTGTTGAGGTCCCACACCGTGTCGAGGTTGAGCCCACCGAGCGAGATGTCGGTGAGCGCCACGTTGCGGAAGGTGAAGTTCGGCTGCTGGAAGCTCTTCGCGGCGGCGCGGAGGAACTCCTGCAGAAGCGCGCAACCCGAGAGGACCGTGAGCGACAGCGCGGCGACGACGATTCGTTTCATGGCGTTCCGTAGAGCAGTGGGCCGGGAGGCTCGAACGGGCGCGATGGTGCCGTATTCAGCTGCGTTCGTCTGTACCGCCGCGCGGCCTGCCGCGTTTCGCGACGCTCAGGGGAGGAAGTTGTCCACCGAGAGGTAGCGCTCGCCGGTGTCGTAGTTGAAGGTGAGCACGCGGCTGCCGGCCGGCAGCTCGGGCAGCTTCTGCTTCACCGCCTGCAGCGACGCGCCCGACGAGATGCCGAGGAAGATGCCCTCTTCGCGCGCCGCGCGCCGCGCCATCTCGAAGGCATCGGTGTGCTCGACCTGGATGACGCCGTCGAGCAGCTCCTTCTTGAGGTTCTTCGGAATGAAGCCCGCGCCGATGCCCTGAATGGGGTGTGGGCTCGGCTGCCCACCGGAGATGACGGGCGACTTCGCCGGCTCGACCGCGAAGATCTTCAGCTTCGGCCACTGCGGCTTGAGCACCTCGGCGAGCGCGGTGATGTGCCCGCCGGTGCCGACGCCGGTGATGATCGCGTCGAGGCCCTCGGGGAAGTCGCGCAGCACCTCCTGCGCGGTGGTGCGGCGGTGCACCTCGACGTTCGCCTCGTTCTCGAACTGCTGGGGGATCCACGAGTTCGGCGTCGCCGCCTGGAGCTCCTGCGCGCGGGCGATCGCCCCCTTCATGCCCTTCTCGCGCGGCGTGAGATCGAACTTCGCGCCGTACGCGGCCATCACCCGGCGCCGCTCGAGCGACATCGACTCCGGCATCACGAGAATGAGCTGGTACCCCTTCACCGCCGCCACCATCGCCAGCCCGATGCCGGTGTTGCCCGACGTGGGCTCGATGATGACCGAGTCCTTCTTGAGCACCCCGCGCCGCTCGGCGTCTTCCACCATCGCCAGCGCGATGCGGTCCTTGATGCTCGCGCCGGGGTTCGCCCGCTCGAGCTTCACCCAGACCTCGTGGCCCGGGCCGAAGAGCCGGTTCAACTTCACGTGCGGCGTGTTGCCGATGGTCTCGAGGATCGAATTGGCGCGCATGACGTCCCTTGTCCGTTAGGGTGGATGGACGTCCGTTGTAATGGATGAGGCGCGCCGGCGCAACCGGACCGCTCAGATCACCCAGTCGTCCTCGAACACCACGGCGCCCTGGGTGCGCGAGCGGATCTCGCTCTTGCGCGTGACGACGGAGTTCCGCGGGATGCTCTGGGTGACGAAGGCGTTGCCGGCGACGATGGAGTGCGCGCCGACGACGGTGCCGCCGCCGAGGATGGTCGCGCCGGCGTAGATGACCACCTCGTCTTCGATGGTCGGGTGGCGCTTGCGGTCGGCGTGCGACTTCTCGACGACGAGCGCGCCGAGCGTGACGCCCTGGTACAGCTTCACGCCGTCGCCGATGACGGTGGTCTCGCCGACGACCACGCCGGTGCCGTGGTCGATGCAGAAGCGGCGGCCGATGGTCGCGCCGGGGTGAATGTCGATGCCCGTCTTCTCGTGCGCGAACTCGGTGAGCAGGCGCGGGAGCAGCGGGAGGCCGAGCTCCCAGAGCAGGTGGGCCACGCGGTACACGGCGATGGCGTAGAAGCCCGGGTAGGTGAAGACCACCTCGTCGTAGCTCTTCGCGGCAGGGTCTCCCTCGAGGATGGCGCGCGCGTCGGCCTCGAGCATGTCGTGCACCTGTGGCAGCCCCGCGAGGAAGCGCTCCACGAGGCGGTCCGGCATCTTCTCGTGCAGCGTGCCCACCGCGCGCTCGAGGCGGCCGAGCGTCTCGGCGACCAGGCGCACGTCTTCTTCCACCGCGTCTTCCGCGCACACCACGCTCGGCGAGAAGTGCGGGAAGAGCACCCCGAGCACCATCGGGCCGAACTGCTGCGCGAGCGAGCGGAGCTGGACGGGGAGCGAGTGCTTGCGGCGCGCGTTGACGATGCGCTCGATGAGCTCGTGGGGAACGGTCGGCATGACGTGAAGAGATAACCTGCCCACCATGGGCAATCACGAGCTGATGCGTCGGAGCCTCGACGGCCTCTCGGTCGGCGACGCGTTCGGTGAGCGCTTCTTCCGGCCAGAAGAGGAGCTGCTCGCCGCGCTGGCCGAGCGACGCGTGCCCGCGCGGCCTCCCTGGACGTGGACCGACGACACCGCGATGGCCCTGTCCCTCGTGGAGACGCTCGAGCGCCACGGCACCGTCGAGCCCGACGCGCTCGCGGCCGGTTTCGCGCGCCGCTACGCCGCCGAGCCGTCGCGCGGCTACGGCGGTGGCGCGCACGAGGTCCTCGCGGCGCTCATGCTCGGCACGCCGTGGCAGACGGCCGCGAGGCTGCTCTTCGACGGCGAGGGCTCGAAGGGCAACGGCGCGGCGATGCGGGTCGCACCGCTCGGCGCCTTCTTCAGCGGCGCGCCGCTCTCGACGGTGGTCGACGAAGCGCACCGCAGCGCCGCGGTGACCCACGCCCACCCCGACGGGCAGGCGGGCGCGGTCGCCGTCGCCGTCGCGGCGCACCAGCTCGCGAACGGCGAGCCGCTCGCGCTGGTGTGGACGCAGGTGCTCGCGCGCACGCCGCCGGGCCCGACCCGCGAGCGGCTGCTGAAGCCCTCGATGCTCGGCTTCGACGTCTCGAGCGAGCACGCCGCGCGGCTCCTCGGGAGCGGCCAGAAGGTGCTCAGCGAAGACACGGTGCCCTTCGCGCTGTGGTGCGCGCTCAAGCACCACGACGACTTCGAGGAGGCCCTGTGGGTCACCGTCGCCGGCCGCGGAGATCGCGACACCACCTGCGCCATCGTCGGCGGCCTCGTCGCGCTGCAGGACGCTCCCCCCGAGGCCTGGCTTCGAGCGCGCGAACCTCTCCCGTCTTGAGGTGGCCCGTGTGACAGCCCTCGTGCGCGTCTGCGATGCTCGCGCGCGAGGGGGGAACTCATGAATGGAGACGCGACGCGCTCGAAGGGCGGGGCCTTCACGTTCGAGCGCCTGCTCGAGCTCGAGGACCGGGTCATCACCGAGGGCGCGAAGCAGTGGGCCGGCCCCGACGACGCCAGCGAGCCGCCGGCGCTGAAGGTCGAGGTCGACGGGCTGGCCTCGGACGAGCCGTGGGTGCGCTTCACCAACCGCGACCGCTTCGGGCTGGCCTTCTCGGGAGGCGGCATCCGCAGCGCCAGCTTCAACCTCGGCGTGCTCCAGACGCTGGCCGAGAAGGGCTGGCTCGCGGAGGTCGACTACCTCTCGACGGTGTCAGGCGGCGGCTACATCGGCGGCTTCTGGTCTGCGCTGCGACGGCAGCACGGCGCGGTCGGGGCGCTCGAGGCGCTGGCCCGCTGGCGCAAGCCGGGCAGCGGCTCGCGGGCCGAACCTCATGAGGTGCGGCACCTCCGGCAGTTCAGCCGCTTCCTCGTGCCGCGCCTCGGCGCGCTCCGGCTCGAGACCTGGGCCGCCATCCTCGCCGTCGTCGCGGGCCTGCTCCCGACGGCGGTGCTCGCCGCGTCGGCTCTCACGCTGTGCTGCGCGCTCTTCGTCGGGCTGAGCCCGCTCCTCGTCACGGCTGAGGGCGCGAGCGCCTTCAGCGTGCTGGCGGCGGTGGTGGCCGCGGGCGTGACGGAGCTGAACTGGCTGCACCGCCGCCGCATCGGAGAGAGCGGGCTGGGGCTGCTGCTCATGGCGACCTGCTGCTGCGCCTGTGGAGGCGCGCTGTTCGCGTACGTCGGTGAGCTCGGTGCGCTCGAGCCGGCGCTGGCCGCGGCGATGGAGTCGCTCCGCACCACGCCGCTCGAGGAGCGCTTGCGCTTCGTGCTGCCCGGCGTGCCGACGGTCGAGCCGTGGACGCTCAACACCGCGCTCCTCCTCCCGGCGGGCGTCTTCGGCTGCTCGGCGCTGGTGGCCATCATCCTCCGGCTCGTCACGTCCCGCCTGCCGCGCGTCTCCACGCTCCACGGCAGGAGCGAGCGCCTCGCGGTGTGGCTGCTGCGCACCGGCGTGCTCTGGGCGACGGTGGTGCTGGTGTGGGAGCTCGCGCGCCACGAGCGCGACGCCACCTTCCGCATCGGCGCCTCGGGCGCGGCCGCGGGCGGCCTGTTCCTCTGGCTGCGCGAGTGGCTGCGCGCGGCGCCGGGTGGCGCGACGGGCGTCGTCACCAAGGTGCCGACCTGGCTCAAGCCGCTCGCGTCTCAGGTGCTGGCGTTCGCCGCGGTGCTGGCCTTCACCGTCGCGGGCACCGCCCTGTTCCAGGTGTACGTCGACTCCGCGACGTTCTGGCGGGCCGTCATCGCCGCGTCGGCGTGCTTCGTCGTCATCGGCCTGTTCGTCGACACCAGCCGCGTCGGGTTGCACGTCTTCTACCGGCGGCGCCTGGCGCGCGCCTTCCTCGGAGCGGCGCGCGCCGATGGGCAGCCGCCCGCCACGCACAGCGACGAGCGTGACGACTTCGCCTTCCAGGAGCTCGACGGGCGCGACGCCGCGAGGAACGCGAAGGCCGTGGGCGGCCCGGTGCACCTGGTGTGCTGCGCGGCGAACGACGTGCGCAGCGAGTCGCTGCAGATGCTGGCGCGCGGCGGGAGGAGCGTCGCGGTGTCGCCGCTGGGCCTCTCGGTGGGCAACTTCGCGCGCCCGCCGTGGACGATGAAGCTGAGCGCCGCGCTCACCGCCTCGGGCGCCGCCGTCAATTCGCAGATGGGCACGCTGTCGGTGAAGTTCGGCGACGCGGTGTCGGTGTTGCTGAGCCTCTTCAACCTGCGCCTCGGGCTGTGGACGAGGCACCCGCTCTCGCCGCCGACGCCCTGCTTCTCGCGCGCGCTGCGGCCGCTGCGACAGCTCGCCATCGAGGCCTTCGGGGCCACGGAGGCCACGCCGGTGCGCGACGCCCTGACGCACTACCGCGCCCTGCGCGAGCGCGAGCAGACGGGGACCGGGGCGTCACCTTCGCCCGACCTCGCCAACCTGCACCTCTCCGATGGCGGCCACTTCGAGAACCTCGGGCTGTACGAGCTGGTGCGGCGGCACTGCCGCTACATCATCGTGTCCGACGCGGGCGCCGACCCCGACCTCGCCTTCGACGACCTCGGCAACGCCATTCGCCGCGTGCGCGAAGACTTCGCCGTCGAGGTCGACATCGACGTCGAGCCGCTGCGCGTGCGTGACGGGTTCTCGCAGCAGCACGTGGTGGTCGGCACCATCCACTACGACGGCCTCAACGGCACCGACAAGGGCACGCTGCTGTACATGAAGCCCACGCTCGTCGGCGGGGAGCCGCCCGACGTGCGGCAGTACCACGAGCGCAACCGCACCTTCCCTCACGAGGGCACGGCCGATCAGTTCTACGACGAGCCGCAGTGGGAGTCGTACCGCCGCCTCGGCGAGCACATCACCGCCGTCGCCCTGCACGCCGCCGACAGCGACGTTCGCGGCAAGGCGCTCCCGGTCGACGCGCTCTTCCTCTCGCTGCGCAAGGCGTGGCATGCCGCGCCGACGCACACCACCGAGACGTTCCTCGCGTACACCGAGCGCTGCTCGGCCCTCGAGTCGGAGCTCGAGGCTGCGCCGCTGTGGTTCCGCGTCGAGCTCTTCCCCGAGCTGGCGGCGCTCGAGACCGTCGGCGGCACGCCCACGCTCGCCGAGGTGTCGGAGGTCGTGACGCGCGTGATGCAGATGGCGCAGCTGATGGAAGACGTGTGGCTCGCCGCGCGCCTCGACCTGTACTGGTCACACCCGCTCAACGAGGGGTGGATGACCTACTTCCACCGCTGGGCGCAGGCGCCGTCGTTCCGCCTGTGGTGGCCGCTGCTGCGCGGCATCTACAGCAACGGGTTCCGCAACTTCGTGCGCGAGCGCTTCGACCTCACGACCGAAGACGCGTCGCGCCAGAAGGAGAAGCAGAGCTCGCCGGCCGCGGTGCTCGACCTGTGCCACGACGACGCCGCGTGGGACCGCTGCGCCGCGCGCATGGGCCTGCCGCTGCGCGCCGACTATCGCTACGCGATGACGCTGCAGCCCGCCGTCGGGTCGGCGCTCACCAGGCCCCTCGTCATCCCCGTCGCGACGCTCGACTGCCGCGAGCGCGGCGACGGCGTGGTGGAGTGGAGAATGGACGAGCTGAAGGTGCCCGAGTGGCTGATGGGCAACGGGGTGCAGGCGCGCTTCCTCAACCGCGTCATCGAGGAGCTGCCGGGCAAGGCGCTCGAGGTGCAGGTGACGGCGGGCGGCGAGCGAGACCCGGGCAGCCGCGCGCGCCTCACGCAGGCCATCGCCTTCTACAAGAGCCGCAGCTTCAGCTACCACGAGAGCGCGCGCACGCTGCGGCGCGACCCGCCGCGAGCGCGCCTGACGGCTCCGGTGTAGTAGTGGCACCATGCGTCGCGCAGTCGGTCTCTGGTTGTTGTTCATGGCAGCCGCAGTGCTGGTGCAGGTCGGCCTGGGCGGCATCACGCGGTTGACCGACTCCGGGCTGTCCATCACCGAGTGGAAGCCGCTGCTGGGCGTCATTCCCCCGCTCGACGAGGCGGCGTGGGCCGAGGCCTTCGGCAAGTACCAGCAGCTCCCGCAGTACCTCCAGCTCAAGAGCCACCTCACGCTCGAGGACTTCAAGTTCATCTACTTCTGGGAGTGGTTCCACCGCCTGTGGGGCCGGCTGCTGGGCGTGTTCTTCGCGGTGCCGTTCCTCGTCTTCTGGAGGAAGGGCGCCATCACCGGCATGTGGGGCCGCCTCGTGCTGCTCTTCGTGCTGGGCGGGCTCCAGGGCGCGCTCGGCTGGTTCATGGTGATGAGCGGGCTCTCGGAGCTGGTCTACGTGAGCCACCTCCGGCTCGCGGCGCACTACCTCTTCGCGGTGCTGCTCCTCGCGGCGCTGGTGTGGTTCGGCGCGCCGCTCGCCTTCCCGGGACGAGCGCGGCGCGACGAGGCGCTGCGCCGCGCGACCGACGTGCTGCTCGGCGCGCTGGTGGTGCAGCTCGCCTGGGGGGCGTTCATGGCGGGCCTCAAGGCTGCGCTCATCGCCCCGACGTGGCCCACCATCAACGGCGCGTGGCTCCCGGCCGAGGCGTTCGCGGGCCTGCCGTGGAACCAGCCGCTCGCGGTGCACTTCATCCACCGCACGCTCGCGTACGTGCTGCTCGCGGCGCTCGGCTGGTGGTGGTGGCGCGCGCGCACGGTGCTCGGCGTCGAGCGGCACGCGGTGCTCGCGCTCGTGACGCTGCAGGTGCTGCTGGGCATCTTCACCGTGCTGAACGCGCCCTTCGCCGGTCGGCTGCTGTGGTTCGGCTTCGCGCACCAGGCCGTCGGCACGCTGCTCTTCGCCGCGCTGGTGTGGAGCCGCCGGACGCTCGGCGCGAGTGAAGGGAGCGCGCCGCTACCGGCGCCTTGAGGGCACCAGCGACCCCGAGCGCGCGCCGATGACCACGGTGCGCACCGCGGCCTCGATCAACGCGTCGTCGAGGCGCCCGGAGGCCTTCGCGTTCCAGGCATTGATGACCGCGCCGAGCATGCCGAGCACGAGGCGCGGGTCAGTGCCAGCGGGCAGCTCATGGCGCGCGACGGCGCGGGTGATCATCTCGTCCCACGACGCGCTGCGCTCCTTGACCGCGCGCTTGATGAGCGCGCCCACCTCGGGGTCGTGGCTCTCGGCCAGGATCCGTGCCCACGCCCGCCCCTCGACGCGGTTCCCGAAGTGCACCTTCCGCTGGAACGCCTGGATCAAGTCGTCGACGAGCACGCCCGTGTCCGGCAGCGCCACGTCGTGGACGAACCGGCGCATCCACTGCACCGCGGCGGCGACCAGCTGCGCCTTGTCGGGCCAGCGCCGGTAGATGGAGGTCTTGTTCACCCCCGCCGTCGTGCTCACCGCGCTGACGCGGAACCGCCGGTAGCCCGAGGTCGCGAGCTCGGCGACGGTGGCGGCGAGCACGTCGTTGACCACGCGCTCGCTCCGACCGCCGAGCACCCCCAGCGTCCTCCGCGTCGTCTTTCGCCTGAGCGCCACGACGCGAGGCTGACGCAGCCAGAACGAGATGGCAAGCCTGAGTTGCCATTCACGACGACCCGACGCTACCGTCACCACCTGGCAACGAAGGGTTGCCATCGTGGAGGCCTCATGTCCTGGCATCAGTATCCGGCGCACTTCGTGGGCGGCGCGTGCTGCGCGAACTTCGTGCCGCACTTCGTCTCTGGCGTGCTGGGCCGCAGGTTCCCGACGCCCTTCGCGTCGCCGCCCTTCCGCGGGCTGTCGTCGTCGCGCGTGAACGTGCTCTACGCGCTGCTCAACCTCGCGCTGGCGTGGGCGCTGGTGCTCGGCGTCGGAGCCTTCGACCCGCGCGCGCTGCTCGACGCGGGCGCCTTCGGCCTCGGGTTCGCGGCGTGGTCGCTGATGCTCACCCGGTCGGTGGCGCGCCTGCAGCGCGAGGGGCTGGAGCTCTGACGGCTCAGCCGCGCAGGCGCTCGCCGATGAGCGTCACCGTGCGGCGGGCGATCGCCGGCCCCAGCCCGTCGAGCCGCTTGAGCACCGCGCTCGAGGTGCCCTCGAACCAGCGCGGGTTGTGCTTGAGGTAGCGCTCCCACGGCTCGCGCAGCTTCGGGTCGCGCGGCGGGGTGAGCCGCGGCTCGACCGGCCGGGTCGGCAGCGCGATGGTGCCCGTCGCCGGGTCCCACGTGCGGTACTCGCTGGCGAGCCGGTGGAGCAGCCGGCGCTCGCTGTCCGAGAGCCGCGGGTCGTCGTGCAGGAACGCCGGCCCCATCTGGTGCAGCATCAGGAACGACGGGAGGTACGCCGCGCCGAAGACGTACGCCCGGTGTCGCGGGAAGCGCAGGCGCATGTACGCGATGCTCGCCGCGACCGAGAGGACGATCTTCCAGCCCTTGCGGTGCCGCGGCGACACGCACGCGTACTCGCCTTCCCACACCGCGACCGGCGCTCCCTCGTGCTCGAGCGCGCGCAGCACGAAGGCGTACATGCCGACCACCTCGTCGCCCGCCTCGTCGACCCACACGAACTCGCAGCGCCGGAGGCAGGCGCAGAACGAGGCGTAGTCCGCCTCCGCGTCGGTCTCCGGCCGGAGCCCCATCACCGACACGCGGAACGCCCACAGGTCGCGCAGCGCCCGCTCGGACAGCGTCTTCGGCAGCCAGTGCCCCGGCGCGCCGAGCCAGCGGCGGGCCCCCTCGAAGCGTGACGAGGCCATCGCTCAGCGCCCCATCACCTGCATGCGCGTGTTGCCCACGAAGACGTCGGCGAGCTTGCCGATGCGCTTCCACACGCTCTCCTGCACGTACGGCACGCCGTGCTTCTCGCACAGCGCCTTCACGCGCGGCTGCAGCCACTGGTAGCTGCGCATCGGCGCGTCGGGCCAGAGGTGGTGCTCGATCTGGTAGTTGAGGAAGAGGTGCAGCCAGTCGTTGAGGTCGCCGCCGGTGCGGAAGTTCACCGAGCCGACCACCTGGCGGAAGTACCGCTCGGCCTTGTTCTTCGGCGCGTCGGTGAAGCGGAAGAGGTCGTCGCCCGAGTGGTTCGGCCCGACGACCGCGAAGGTGTGGAGGTTGGTGAGCACCTCCGCCGCCCACGAGTTGCACGCCGCGCTGAACGCGGCCCACGGCCCGAGCGGCAGGTACAGCGCCGGGAAGAGCACCAGCTCGACGAGGAAGTACGGCCCCCAGTTCTCGAGCACGAGCTGCACCAGCTCCGGCAGCTGCTTCTGCTCGGGGTGCAGCGCCTGGTTGCGCTTGCGCAGCGCCCGCGTGGTGTTCTGCGCGTAGTACGAGGCGCGCCACGTCGCCGCGAGCAGCCCGAGCATCGCGTAGCGCGCCGGCTTCGGCAGCTCGCGCACCCAGTCGGTGTTGCGCTCGACGAGATCCGGGTCCGCGTCCTCGCCGGTGTGCGAGTGGTGGAGCACGTTGTGCTCGTACTTCCACGCCTCCGGCTCCATCCAGTCGAGCCAGTCGATGAAGCGCCGCGCGCCGCGCGCGAAGAAGGCGCTCGTCAGGCGCTTCGGGGTGTTCGGCACGCGGTCGTAGCCGCGGTGCCCGACGTGGTGCATCAGCAGCCAGCGCGTCGAGCGGCCGAGGCTCAACGCCACCGCGCTGAGCGGATTGGGGGCGACCCACGCGGTGAGCGCGCCGATCGCCGTCGCGGTGCGGCCCCACCGCTCGATCTTCCTCAGGTGCGCGAGGTCTTCTTCACCGAGGCTCGCGCGCAGCTCCTCGCCCAGCGCGAGGACGTCCTTCAGGAAGGCTTCGTGGTCGACGGCGCGGGGGTCGAACTTCTCGGCAGCGGACATGGCGTCGCGCACGTAGCGTGAAGTGCCCGGCGACGGCGAGTCTTCGAATGCGCCGTGACACCTCGCTGACTCACGCCGCCCAGGCCTTGAGCACCCGCTCGCGCGCGTTGCCCACCAGCGGCTTGCCGTGCCCCGCGAGCACGTGCTCGTAGGCCCAGCCCTGCGCGTGGAAGGCGTCGAGCGAGGCGTGGGCCTGCGCGAGGTCGAGCGAGTAGGCGTCGTACGGCTTGACGATGTCCTGGATGATGGTGAGCGGCGGGCGCGCGGTGAGCAGCGTGTCGCCGGTCAGCAGACAGCCGGTCGAGGCGTGGCGGTAGAAGACCGAGCCCTCGGTGTGGCCCGGCACGTGGTGCACCTCGAGGCTCGCGATGCTGTCCCCCGCGTGGAGCCCGCGCTCGACCTTCACCCGCGCCGGCCAGCGGTTCTCGACCGCGCACAGCGCGCGCTCGAGGAGGTGCCCCTTGCCGCCCATCACCGCGCGCGGCGCGCTGCCCTCGAGCACGTCGGCGTCGGCGCGGTGCGCGTAGATCTTCACGCCGTACTCGCGGTGCAGGTACGCCGCGTTGCCCGCGTGGTCGGAGTGCCGGTGCGTGAGCAGCACGCCGGTGAGCTCCGACGGCTGGAGGCCCGTGCGCCGGAGCTCCGACAGCAGCTGCGCGCGCTCGGTCCAGTGCCCGGTGTCGATGAGCCAGCGATCGCCCTTCCCGCCGTCGAGCAGGTAGACGTTCGAGACGAACAGCATGCTGAAGCGGTGGAACGGCGGGATGACGACGCGCATGGAGCCGCGCAGTGTACCCGCCCGGAGGCAGGTCAGATGAGGTGCGCCTGACTCCCACCCGACCCATCCTCCCGGTGACGTATGTCCTGAGATGAGGCTCCGACCGATGATTCCTTTGAGTTCAACGGCCGCCGGCCACCACTTCGGAGAACGCACATGGCGAAGCTCAACAAGAAGCAGCTGCTGAAGAAGGCCCGCGGTCAGGGCATGACCGAGTACATCATCATCGTCGCGCTCATCGCGATCGCGGCCATCGGCGTCATCACCCTCTTCGGCGACAACATCAAGGCGCTGTTCGGCATGTCGGCCGACGCCCTCGCCGGCGACACCACGGTCGAGAAGCGCACCAGCAAGTCTCAGGGCAAGCTCGAGAAGAAGAAGCTGACCGACTTCGCGAAGAACAACACCGGCTACTGAAGCTTTTTCCGCCTTCCGGCACAGACGCCCACCGTGAGAGCACTGCTCGCGGTGGGTGTCGTGTTTCTGGGGTTCGTCGGCTGCGGTGGCCCCATGTCCGAAGCAGACGGGGGCGTGGACGGAGGCGCTGACTCCGGGGTCGCCGTGGGCGGTGGCGGTGGCGGTGGCGCAACGGGAGGAGGTGGCGGTGGAGGTGGAGGCAGCACCGACGCTGGCCGGCCGCCGCGGGTCGTCTTCGGCTCGATGACCGTCAACGGCGCGCCACACGAGCTGTGGTCCGGCTACGGCACGCAGTCGCCCCGCACGCACCAGCTCCGCCTCGGCACCGACGACGCCCTCGACTCGCGGCTCCAGGTGACCCTGGTCGTCCCGGGCGACGCCGGGGTGGGCTTCACGGGGGCCTGCGGCACGACGCCGAGCCTCCTGTTCTCGACGCAGCTCATCGTCGCCGATGCGGGCACCGCGTTCTTCACGCTGCACCAGCAGTGCGCCGTCTCGCTCACGCGCGTCGCGACGATGGCCGGCGAAGACTACGAGGGCACGTTCTCGGGCGCCGTCGACCTCGACCCGCGCAGCGTGCTCGACGCGGGCTTCACCACGATGACGGTGACGAACGGGACCTTCCGCGTTCGCCGGACGTTCTGACCCGTGTAGCGTCAGCCGCTCTGGACCCCTCGTTCGACACGCGCACCCTCATCCGCAACCCGCGCTCGACGGTCACCCCGCCGCGGGACGGCCACACCGGCGCGAAGGTGCTCGAGCTGCTGCGCGGTCTCGCCCGCCCGCCGCCCGCGCTCGAAGACGAGGGGCCGCTCGGGCACGGCGGCATGGGCGTGGTGCGGCTCGCGACGCAGGTGCCGCTCGGCCGCAAGGTGGCGGTGAAGAAGCTCGCGCCCGGCAACACGCGGCCCGACGACGTCGAGGCGCTGCTCTCGGAGGCGTGGCTCGCCGGCGCCCTCGAGCACCCGAACATCGTGCCGGTGCACGACCTCGGGCTCGACGAGCACGGGCTGCCGGTGCTGGTGATGAAGCGCATCGAGGGCCGGAGCTGGTCGACGCTGCTGCGCGACGCCGACGCGCTCGCCGCGCACGCGCCCGGCCGCGCGCCGCTCGAGGCGCACCTGCGCATCCTCATCCAGGTCTGCAACGCGCTGCACTTCGCGCACGCGCGCGGCGTGGTGCACCGCGACCTCAAGCCCGACAACGTGATGGTGGGCGCCTTCGGCGAGGTCTACCTCGTCGACTGGGGCATCGCGGTGGCGCCCGGCCCCGCGCCGCAGCTCGCCGGCACGCCGGTGTACATGGCGCCGGAGATGCTCGGCGGCGAGCGCGCGGTCATCTCGCCCGCGACCGACGTGTACCTGCTCGGCGCGGTGCTCTTCGAGCTCCTCACCGGCAAGCCGCCCCACGACGCCTCGACGCCCGAACGGCTCACCACGAGCGTGCTCGCGTCCGCGCCGGCGCTCCCCGACGACGCGCCGATGGAGCTCGCCGCGCTGGTGCGGCTGTGCATGAGCGCCGACCCGGCGCACCGCCCCGCCAGCGCGCTCGCGGTGCGCCTCGCGCTCGAGTCCTTCCTCGCGCACCTCGGCTCGCTGGAGCTGACCGCGCAGGCCGAGCAGCGCCTCGCCGAGCTCCGCGCGCTGCTGGCCCGGGAGGCGCCCGACGCGCGGCGGGTGTTCGACCTCTTCTCGGAGTGCCGCTTCGCGTTCCAGCAGGCGCTCCGCACCTGGCCGGAGAACGTGCGGGCGCGCCACGGCCTCGACGCCTCGGTGCGCGCGATGGTGGGCTTCGAGCTCGCCGCGGGCTCGGCGCGCACCGCGCAGGCGCTGCTCAGCGAGCTCCACGCGCCTGACGCCGCGCTCGCCGCGCAGGTCGACGCCGCGGTCGCGCAGGAGGCCCGCCGCAAGGAGCAGCTCGAGGCGCTCGAGCGGCACCACGACCCGCGCGCCGGGGCGAGCGCGCGCTTCTTCGTGCTCTTCACCGCGGGCGTGGCGTGGATCATCGCGCCGCTGGTCGGGCGCCGGTTGATCGCCGCGTACCCCGACCACGAGATGCTCTTCTCGGCGGCGGTGTCGCTGGCGAGCACCCTGGGCATCTCCCTCGGCAGCCGCTTCGCGAGCAACGCGCGCACGAAGCTCAACACGCAGCTGGTGCACATGCTGCTCTTCGCGATGAACGCGCAGACCGTGGCGCTGCTCGCGGTGTACTTCGCGTACGGAGACATCGGCGCGAAGGTGGCGCCCATCCTCACGGGGGCGTGGTCCTTCCTCGCCGGGCTCATCGCGTCGGCGCTCATGAAGGAGGCGTGGCTCACGGCCATCGGCTACCTCGCCTCGACGCTGCTCGCGGTGGTCTTCCCCGAGTACCGCTACGAGGCGGTGGCGCTGGGCAACGTGGTCTTCACGCTCAACGCGGTGTGGATGTGGCGGCGCTTCGCCTGAGCCTCACGGCAGCAGCGAGATGCCGAGCACGCCGGTGACGCCCGCGGCGAACATCGCCAGCAGCCCCAGCACGCCGTGCTTGCCGGCGTGCGTCTTGTCGCCCCTGGCGAGCGCGCGCCCGAGCAGCCACAGGCCGACGAACATCAGCGCCGAGGCGAGCCCGAGCCAGCCGTGGAAGGTGTCGAGCGGCTTCCAGCCACGCACCGCCACCGCCGAGCCCACGCCGCCGAACGCCGAGGTGACGAGCAGCCCGACGCTCCACGGGCCGAGCTGCACGTGGCGCTGCCAGCTCCCCTCGGGGGCCGGCTTGCGGGTGAGCCGCTGCTTGCGCTGGTGGAAGCCCTGACGGAACACCACCCACGCGAGGAGCAGCGCCACCGCCGACATCACCGGGTGGAAGTACGCAATGACCGAAGACACGGGCGCGCCACCTACTACAGGTCCGGAGTACCCTCCTCCCACAATGTCCACTCGCGCACTGCTGACCTCGGGGCTCGTGCTGTTCGCGCTGACGGCGTGTGAGCCAGCCAACCCGCCCATCGGCCCGCCTGAGGGCCCCGGCCTCGGCGCCACGTGCACGCCGGGGACGAAGTGCCGCGCCGGGCTGGTGTGCGACGAGGCGTCCCTCACCTGCCAGGGCAACCGCGCGAGCGAGAACGGCACCGCGTGCACGCTCGGCGTGGAGTGCGTCAGCGGCAACTGCGCCCCCAACGGCGCGCGCGGAAGCTGCGCGGCCGCGGGCACCGGCGCGCAGGGCAGCCCGTGCGAGGGCGACTCCGACTGCGCGGCGCCGCTCAAGTGCGGCTTCAACGGCGAGACGGTCTTCCCGCGCTGCCTCCCGTCGGGGAACAAGGACCTCGGCGCCGCGTGCACGCTCGGGCTCGAGTGCGCGCAGGGGTTGCTGTGCGTGCAGGGCGCCTGCGCCACCGCGTCGCTCCCCGCGGCGATGACGCCCCACGGCGTGCCGCCGGTGCTCCCCTCGGCCTCCGCCGCCGGCTGGCAGGGCGCGCAGTGCCCCACCCCGAAGACCGCGGCCGAGACGGCGCTCTTCGTGCTGCCGCGCGACGCCGACGACGCCGCGACGAAGGAGGACTTCTACCGCCTGCCCTTCCCCAACGACGCGCTCCGCGACGCGAGCGGCCGCGTCGACTTCTCGCGCCACCCGCGCGACCCCTCGCCGAGGTTCGGCTTCGATCTCCTCGGCCGCTACCTCGACGCGCTCGCCACCGAGCCCTTCGGGAATGCGCCGACCATCATCCTGCGCTTCGACGGGCCGCTGGAGTTCTCCTCCATCGTGCTCAACGGGATGACGCCCACGGTGCGCCTGGTGAAGCTCGCCGCCGGCCAGGGCGCGCCGCGGGGGCTGTCGGTGCAGCTCCACCAGCCGCGCAACCGCTACGTCTGCGAGAACTGGCTGGCGGTGCGCCCGTATGACGGCGACTCGCTCACGCCGGGGACCTGGGCGGTGGTGCTGCTCAAGGGCCTCAAGGGCAAGAACGCGGGCGACATCGCCGCCTCGCCCGACTTCGCCGCGCTCGTCGCGCCGACGGCGCCCACCGAGCCGAGGCAGGCGCTCGCGTACCCGGCGTACGCCCCGCTCCGCGCGTGGATGACGGAGCAGAACCTCACGCCCGCGGACCTCGTGGGCGCGGCGGTCTTCACCGTGGGCGATCCGAAGCGGCTGGTGAAGCGCGTCGCGACCGCGGTGGCCGACCTCCCGGCGCCGACGGCGGACGCCTGGGTGAAGTGCGGCAGCGGTACGCCGTCGCCCTGCCAGGACACCACCGGCCCGCGCGCGTGCGGCACCTCGACGGCCTTCGACGAATGGCACACGCTGCTCGACCTGCCGGTCTTCCAGCAGGGCACGGCGCCCTACCTCACGCCCGCGCAGGGCGGCGCGATCGACCTCACGGCGGCCACGCTGACGCCGGTGCGGCGCGAGAAGGTGTGCGCGAGCCTCACCGTGCCGAAGGGCCCGCCGCCGATGGGTGGCTGGCCGGTGGTGCTCTACGCGCACGGCACGGGCGGCTCGTTCCGCAGCCACGCGGGTGACGGCGCCGGTGCGGGCCTGGCGAGCCTCTCGCTCGACGGCGGCGTCGAGGTGAAGGCGGCGGTGCTCGGCTTCGACCAGGTGGGCCACGGCCCGCGCCGCGGCGCCGCCGGGCAGACCACCTCGCCCGACGACATCGTCTTCAACTTCGCGAACCCCGCGTCAGGGCGCGGCACGATGGCGCAGGGCGCGGCGGATCTCCTCGGCGTGACGAAGTACGTCACGTCGCTCGCGGTGACGCCGCCCGCGGAGCTCCCGGCGCTCGACCCCACGCACCTCGTCTTCTGGGGCCACTCGCAGGGGGCGACCGAGGGCGCGCTCTTCCTCGCGATGGATCGCCGCGTCGACGGCGCGCTGATGAGCGGCGCCTCGGCGACGCTGGTGAACTCGCTGACCACCAAGAAGGCGCCGGTGAACATCGCCGACAACCTGTGGACCGCGCTCAGCGAGTCGAGCGCGTCGGCGGTGAGCGTGTTCCACCCGGTGCTCGGGCTCCTCCAGGCGTGGACCGACCCGGTCGATCCACTCCACTTCGCCGGGAGCAACGCGGTGGTGCCCGCCGAGGGCATGACGCCGGCCTACGCGCGCAACCTGTTCCAGGTCTGGGGGAAGGACGACCTCTTCACCCCGCGCGCCGTGCAGGCGAGCTACGCGCGCGCGTCCCGGGTGGCCTGGGTCGGGCCGCAGGTCGACGAGTTCGATGGCATGCCGCAGACCAGCGTCTCGGGGAACGTCACCGCGCCGCGCGCCGTGACCTCGGCGATGCGCCAGTACGCCCCGAGCGGCTCCGACGGTCACTTCGTGGTGTTCACCAACCCCACCGCGACGACCGACGCGATGCGCTTCATCGCGCGCGTGCTGCGCGGTGAGGTGCCCACCGTGCCCGAGCCGTGAATCGACGCCGCGCCCGCCCGTCTGGACGGGCATGCTGCTTCGCGCCCTCGGAGTGATGGCCCTGATGGCAGTGCCCGCCTCGGCCGGGGCGCCTGCTCCGCAGCCGCAGCCGCGCAACGACGCGCGCGCGGAGTGCCTCAAGATGTGCGCTGGCGCCCCCAAGGACGCCGACGGGCGACGGCTCCTCGCGTGCCTCACCCGATGCGAGCCCGCGTTCGTCGACGGTGGCACGCCGTAGTCAGCCGGAGCGCTGCGAGCGCGGGCACCGACGACTGCCTCGTCGACTTCGCCAACGTGCGTGTCCAACGCGGCGGATGGCGCGCGCTTCCAGTGCCGTGCTCCGACGCGAAAGTGCGAACGGCGCCTGCAACACCTTCCAAGCTGCCCACGCAGTGGACCAACGCGTCTGCGCTCACCGGCGTGCAGGCGCGCCGATGAGGCCGACGGCGCACGAGACGCTCACCAAGGTCGCGGGCGCGATGCTCGGCGGGGTGTTCTCCGCGCTCGAGCCGCGCAGCATCCCCATGGCCGGCTTCTCCATCGCTCACGCGAAGTCGTGGCTCGAGCGCGATCGGGAAGAACGCGCCCAGGCGCGAGAGAAGGCGTCGGGCCCGGTGATGGCGTCCGAGGCGTCGGAGCCGGCGCCCAGGCCGTCGGATCCTGCGCCCTCGCCGGACCGCTTCGTCGCCCTCACGGAGGCGGAGCTCCAGCGGCTCCTGAAGGGAGCTGACATGAGCGGGCTCGTTCAGCGCGGTGGCTCCCGAAGCGACCCGAGCAAGGCCGGCTTCATCGTCGACGGCACCGCGACGTTCCGGCAGCAGCGGCTCGACGGCAGCGCCGGTGCACGCGCGTGCAGTCACTTCCCGAGCAGGCGATTGACCAGCGCGACGTAGGCCGTCATCGCCTGGTCCCTGCCGGTGCCCTTCTTCTTCGTCCACGCGTCGAACTTCGCGCGGCCCTTGAGGTCGAACATGCCCGGGCGCGAGCCGCTGACGTCACCGGCGGTGGCCTGCTTGAAGAGCGCGTAGAGCTCGAGCAGCTCGTCGTTGGAGGGCGTCTTCGTCAGCGTCTTCACGCGCTTCTGGGCGTCTTCGAAGGACTCGGTGAGGTTCATGCGCGCGACGGTAGCCCAGCGGTGGCCGGGCGGCGGAGCAGCATGTCGGTGCTGGCGTAGGGCCGCGGCGGGAGCTCGGAGAGGGCCACGAAGCCGAAGCGCGCGTAGAGCGACTGGGCGTCCTTCGTCGCCAGGCGCACCACGCGCGCGTCACGCACCGCCGGGGCGTCGAGCAGCAGCCGCGTCACCGCCTGGCCGAGCCCCTTCCCCCGCCAGTCACGGCGCACCACCACGTCGTAGACCCACGCGTACTTGCCGCCATCGGTCAGCGCGCGCGCGCTCGCGACCAGCTCGCCGTTGGCCGTCGCGCCGACCCACGCCGACGAGCCGCGGTGCGCGCGCGCCAGCTCGTCTCGCGAGAAGACGTCGTTCCAGTACTCGTCGGCCAGCAGCGCCGCCGCCTCCTCGGCGCGGGGCGGCGGGAACCACGCGTGCAGCGTCGTGCCCGCTGGCGCCTCGAGGAACGCGGGCGTCGGCGTGTCGGGGTTCGCCTCGCGGACGAGCTCGAGCGCCCGCGCGTCGCCCGGCTCGCCACGGCGCCACAGCCGCTCGAGGATGTTCGCCCGCTGCGCGGGCGTGCGGTTCTGCGCGAGCTTCGCCTTCACGGTGAGGTCCGTCAGCGGCACGCCCGCGATGAGCAGCCCGTTCACCTGCGCCCGGTAGAGCGGCGAGCTCGCCTCCAGCGGCACGTAGCCGCCCTCCGGCTGGAGCTTCTCCATGAGCCGCTGGAGCACCCGCGCCTTGCGCGTCGGCTCGTCGATCGCCTGGAGCACGCCGTGCGCCTGCGCCGCGCGGTACAGCGTCGTCGCCGGGCACGCCTTCTCGGGGTCGGCGAAGTAGCTCGGGAGCCGGCAGACCGTCTCCTCGACGGACAGCACCACCGGCTGCCCCACGAGGCTCGTCTTCTCGCCCGCCGGCGAGCCGTGGAAGCAGACCCAGCCCTCATCGACGACGCCGTTGAGCGTCTTGAGCACCGGCAACCCCGTCGGCTCGACGCCGGCGAGCTGCAGCACCTCGCGCTCCTGGAACAACGCCAGCCCCAGCTCCCGGCTCGCCTCGAACTCTCTTCGTCGCATGGGCGCACCGTCGCCCGGCACTGGTCCAGTCGACAGAGCCAGTTTCATCAAGTTGACTGGACCAGTGAGTTCCTGGACCCCGACGCTGGCCCCGACGACGGACGAGAAGCAGCCCGTCTTCCTGCGCATCGCGCGCGGCGTGATGCACGACATCCAGCGGGGCCGGCTCAAACCGGGGCAGCGGCTCCGCGGCAGCCGCGCGTGGGCCAGGGAGCTGGGCGTCGCCCGCAACACCGTGCTCGCCGCGCTCGCCGAGCTCGAGGCGCAGGGCTGGCTCACCACCACGCCGGCGCGCGGCACGTTCGTCAGCGAGGAGCTCCCGGTGGCGCCGGCGAGCCCCGCGCCGAAGGGCCTCGCGCCGCTCGGCGTGCCGCTGCCGCCGGAGCCGGACTTCCTCACCAGCCGGCCGTTCCTCCTCGAGCCGCGGCTGCTCCACTTCTCGGCCGGCACGCCGGACCCGCGGCTGGTGCCGGTCGAGCTCATCGCGCGCACCTGGCGGCGGGTGGTGCGGCGCGGCGGCCAGCGCCTGCTCGAGTACGGAGCCCCGGGTGGGCATGCGGGGCTCCGCCGCGCGCTCGCGGAGATGGTGGCCGACGTGCGGGGCATCGCCGCGACGCCGGAGCAGGTGGTCGTCACGCGCGGGAGCCAGATGGCGCTCGATCTCCTCGCGCGCGCGGTGCTGCGCCCGGGCGAGGTGGTCGCCGTCGAGGCGCTCGGCTACCAGCCGGCGTGGGAGGCGCTGCGCCTGGCGGGGGCGCGGCTCGTGCCGCTGCGCGTCGACGAAGAGGGGCTCGACGTCGAGGCGCTGGCGAAGCTCGTCGCGCGCCGCAAGGTGCGCGCGGTCTACGTCACCCCGCACCACCAGTACCCGACCACGGTGACGATGTCGGCGGCGCGGCGGCTGGCGCTCCTCGCGCTGGCGAAGCGGCACGGGCTGCTGGTCATCGAGGACGACTACGACCACGAGTTCCACTACGAGGGCCGGCCGGTGCTGCCGCTGGCCAGCGCCGACGACGCGGGCGTGGTGGCGTCCATCGGCACGCTCTCGAAGGTGCTCGCGCCCGGCCTGCGCCTGGGCTTCGTCGTCGCGCCGACCGCGCTCGCCGAGCGGCTGGTGCGCCTGCGCGCGGTGATGGACCGCCAGGGTGACCACCCGATGGAGGCGACGGTGGCGGAGCTCCTCGAGGACGGCGACCTGCAGCGCCACGTGCGCAAGATGCGCACCGTCTACCGCGCGCGCCGCGATCTGCTGCTCGCGCTCCTCGCCGCGCGCCTGGGCCAGGTGCTCGAGTGCAACGTGCCCTCGGGCGGCATCTCGGTGTGGGCGCGCATCAAGCGGCCGCTCGACGTGACGCGCTGGCTGGAGGTCGCGCTCGCGCGCGGCGTCGCGGTGTCTCCCGGCCGCCGGTACACCTTCGACGGACGGGAACCGGGGGCGCTCCGGCTGGTGTTCGCGCGCTTCGACGACGACGAGCTGCGCCGCGCCGTCGAGGTGCTCGCCGCAGCGGTCCCCCGCTGACCGGCCTCACCACCGCAGCGTGTAGCGATCTCCCTCGGGGACCACCTCGTGCTCGAGCGTGAAGCGCGGCGCGCCGAGCACCCGCATCGACTCGCCGAGCACGCCGCGGAGGAACGCCGGCTGCCGGCTCAGCGGACGGAAGGTCAGCTCGAGGTGGGTGGGGCCGAGCTCGCGCGTGTCGACGCTGGTGCAGTTGGCGACGGTCCTGAAGTTCTCGGCGGTGCGCAGCATGCTTCGCCGCACGCCGAAGCGCCGGAGCACGAAGAAGAGGCTGCGACCGACGAGCGACTCGGCGAAGCCCCGCAGCTGCTCGCGCCCCATCTCTTCGAGCACCTCGTCGCGCGGGCGCCCGGGCCCGAAGCGCGCCGCGGTGAGCTCCACGAGCAGATCCATGCGCTCGAGCTCGAGGTCGCCGCGCGCGTCGAGGGAGAGCCCCTGCGCGCGCAGCGAGCTGACGAAGTCGTCGGTGCGCAGGCCGCGCCGGTCGATCACGAACTTGATGAACGACTCGACGGCGTGCCGGTAGACGACACGCGGCGCGACTGCCGCTCTCGGGTCTTCGGCGACCACCCCGCAAGGGTAACGACCGCTCGCGGCCGCCGCCGCTGCGCTACGCTGGCGCCATGCGCATCTTCGCCTTCCTCGCGCTGACGGCGGCCCTCGCGAGCGCGCAGCCGACGAACTGCACCACGCGCTGCAACACCGAGGCGTCGGAGTGCATGAAGACCTGCATCGGCGACCCGAAGGACGCGCAGAACCCCGAGCGGGCGAAGCACCTCATGACGTGCATGAAGAGCTGCGAAGACACCAACAAGCAGTGCAAGGCCACGTGCGCCGAGCGGCCGAAGGAGGCCCGCTGATGGTGTACGGTGCACGCATGCGTCGTCGACTTCTCGCCCTCGGGGTCGTGCTGGCCTCGCTCGCGCACGCGCAGCAGGCGGTGTGCGAGACGAACTGCAACGCCCACGCGTCGGAGTGCATGAAGGGCTGCGTCAGTGACCCGAAGGACATCAAGACCCCCGAGCACGCCAAGCGCGTCATGACGTGCATGCGCGGCTGCGAAGACGAGAACCGGCAGTGCAAGTCGCGCTGCGAGGCGGTGCGGCCGAGAGACCCGCGCCGGTGATCGTCACTTCGGCTTCATCGCCTTCGCGTCGAGCGAGTACTTCTTCACCAGCCGCTCGATGCTCTTGCGGTGGAGCCCCGACTCGCGCGCCGCGCGGCTGATGTTGCCGTCACAGCGCTTGAGCACCTGCCCGATGTACTCGCGCTCGAAGTTCTCGAGCAGCTGCTCCTTGGCGTCCTTGAACGAGAGGTGCTCGTTGAACGGCAGGGGCTGTTCCTGCTGCTGGCCCTGCACGCGCGCCGGGAGGTGCTGCAGGTCGATGACCTCGCCGTCGCTGAAGGTCAGCACGTGGCTGATCACGTTCATCAGCTCGCGGATGTTGCCGGGCCACGAGTACTGCATGAGCACGTTCATCGCCTGCGCCGAGACGTGCTTCTTGCCGTGGCGCGCGACGATCTCCGGGTCGCTCAGCTCCTTGCGGATGATGTGCGGGATGTCTTCGCGGCGCTGCCGGAGCGGCGGGAGCTGGATGTTGATGACCGACAGGCGGAAGTAGAGATCTTCGCGGAAGTTGCCCGCCTGGATCTCCTTGACCAGGTCGCGGTTGGTCGCGGCGATGACGCGCACGTCGACCTCCTGCACCTCGTTGCCGCCCACGCGCCGCACCTCGCGGTTCTCGAGCACGCGAAGGAGCTTCGGCTGCAGGTCGGTGCGCAGCTCGCCGAGCTCGTCGAGGAAGATGGTGCCTCCGTTGGCCCGCTCGAAGGCGCCCGGCCGCGCGGCGACGGCCCCGGTGAAGGCGCCCTTCTCGTGGCCGAACAGCTCGCTCTCGATGAGGTTGGGGGGAATCGCGCCGCAGTCGAGCACCACCATCGGCCCGCGCTTGCGCCCCGACAGCTCGTGGATCGCGCGCGCCACCAGCTCCTTGCCGGTGCCGGTCTCGCCCTGGATCACGACCGACACGTCCATCGGGGCGATCTTCTTGATGAGGCCGAAGATCTGCCTCATCTTGACCGACGAGCCGACCATGCCGCACAGCTCGCCTTCGCGGTCGGGCTCGACGGTGACCTCCTCGTCGATGGGCGCGAACGAGAGCGTGGTCTGCCCCGCGCGGATCTGGCTGCCCTGCGAGAGGTAGGCGCGCTCGATGCGGCGGCCGTCGAGCCAGGTGCCGTTGGTCGAGTTGAGGTCGATGACCAGGTAGCCGCGCTCGGTGTACTGGATCTCGAAGTGGTGCCGGCTGGCGGTGCGGTCCTCGGTGAGCACGAGGTCGTTGCTCGAGTGCGCGCCGACGCGGAGCCGTTCCTTGTCGCTGACGACCTCCTTGCCCTGGTCGGGGCCGCCGGTGACGGCGAGGCGGCACTTGCGCACCTTGAGCGTGGTGCGGTTCTCGACGACGAGCGTGTGCGTCGTGGTGATGTGCCCGTCCTCGAAGGGGTCGAGGTAGGCCGCTTCCCCCGGGCTGGTGAGGATCTCGTCCTGACCGGACGTCTTGGTCGACATGGCGGGCGCAAGCTACTCCCTCCGGGCGGGGGTGCGGCGCGTTTCCTTCAAGGGCCTGTCTCGCCGGAGAGTCTTCGCGTATGGCGCGCTCGTCGTGACCTCTCCACCGCTCCGCCCGGCGCAGGCCCACGCGCTGATGCACCTCACGGTCTTCGTGTGGGGCTTCACGGCGATCCTCGGGCGGCTCATCTCGCTCTCGGCGCTGCCGCTCGTCTTCTACCGGCTGCTGGTGGTCATCGTGGTGATGCCCTTCATCATCTGGTGGCGAAAGCTGCCGATGCGGCTGCCTCCGCGGCGGCTCGCCACGTTCGCCGGCGTGGGCGCGCTGGTCGCGCTGCACTGGCTGCTGTTCTACGGCTGCATCAAGTACGCGGGCGTGGCGGTGGCGGTGCTGTGCCTGTCGACCATCACCTTCTTCACGGCGCTGCTCGAGCCGCTCGTGTTCCGCCGCAAGCCGCTGGTGCCGGAGCTGGTGCTGGGCTTCGGGGTGATGCTCGGGGTGAGCCTGCTGGTGAAGGTCGAGACCAACACCGACTTCCTCGGGCTCCTGATGGGGCTCGGCAGCGCGTTCTTCTCGGCGTGCTTCGGCGCGCTCAACGGCAAGTTCGCCCGCGAGACGCGCGGCGAGGTGATGACCTTCTGGGAGCTCACCGCCGCGGCGCTCTTCACCGCGCTGTTCTTCGTGGCGCAGCCGGCGAGCTTCGTGGCGCCCACCGCCATCTCGCCGACCGACGTGGGGCTGCTGCTGCTGCTGGGCGTGGGCTGCACCGTGCTGCCGTGGCTGTGGAGCCTCCGCGTGCTGCAGACCCTGGCGCCCTACGCGCTCGCGCTCGCCGTGTCGCTCGAGCCGGTCTACTCGATGGTGATGGCGTGGTTCTTCTTCCCCGACGCGGAGCAGCTCACGTGGCGCTTCTACGTCGGCGGCGTGGTGCTGATCGCCCTGGTGGCGGTCAACACCTGGCGGCACCACCGGCCGGCGCCCGCGCGCGAAGCGCAGGCCTGACGCGACGGCTCACGCGCGCTTTCCACGGGGCACCTTCGACCGGGAGGGCTTCGCGGCCTTCGCCTCCGCGCGCGCCGCGGCCTTGCGCCCGAGCGCCTTCGCCAGCCGCGTGACGAGGCCCACGGGCACCTTCTCGTCGAGCGGGAAGCGCACCGTGCCCTTGCTGAGCTCGTAGCCGTCGAGCTCGTCGGCGAACTGCGCCGCGACGTCGGGTGTCACCGGGTAGAGCGAGAAGTGCGTCTTCCAGCCGGCGAAGAAGAGCACCACGTAGCCGTGCTCGCGCAGCGCGGGCATGCCGTACGAGATGACCTCCTCGGCCTTCGGGAGCGCCTTGTTCAGCACCGCGCGCACCTGCGCGAGCACCTGGCGCTGCAGCGGCGGTTGGGCAGCGAGGTACGCGTCGATGGTCTTCGCAGCAGGCATGGGCAGTCCCCTCGTCACTCGGTGCGCAGCGAGAGCGCGTGTCGCACGATGGCCCCCGCGATGTCCTTCTTCGTGGCCTGCTCGAGGCCCTCGAAGCCGGGGCTCGAGTTGAGCTCCATCACGCGCGGGCCGTCCTTCCCCTCGAGCATGTCGACGCCGCACACCGAGAGGCCGATGGTCCTGGCGGCCTTCACCGCGGCCTCCTGGTACGCCTTGTCGAGGCGGATCGACTTGCCCTCGCCCCCACGGTGGATGTTGCTGCGGAACTCGCCCTGGCGGGCCTGGCGGCGCATCGCGCCGACGACGCGGTCCCCGACCACCAGCGCGCGCACGTCGCGCCCCTTCGACTCGGCGACGAACTCCTGGAGCATCACGTCCTGCCCGAGGCCCCAGAAGGTCTGCACGATGGTCTCGGCCTCGGTGGTGGTGTTGGCGATCATCACCCCGACGCCCTGCGTGCCGCGCAGCAGCTTGATGATGCACGGCAGCCCGCCGACGGCAGCGACGAGGTTGCGCACGTTCGCTCCGGAGTTCGCCATCACCGTGCGCGGCACGTCGAGGCCGTTCTGCGCCAGCAGCTGCAGACAGCGGAGCTTGTCGCGGCTGCGCGCGATGGCGTGCGAGGGGTTCACCACCGGCACGTTCATCGTCGAGAGGTGGTTGACCACCGCCATGCCGTAGCTGGTGATGCTCGCGCCGATGCGGGGGATGGCCGCCGAGAGGTTCGTCACCGGCACGCCGCGGTAGAGCAGCGAGTTGCCCTCGCGCGCGACGACCAGCGTGCAGCGCAGCGTGTCCATCACCAGCGGCCGCGCGCCGTGCTCACGCGCGGCCTCGACGAGGCGCGTGGTCGAGTAGAGGGACAGCTTGCGCGACAGGATGCACAACCGCAGGCGAGCCATGAGAGCGGCGGCACCGTAGCAGTCGACGGAGGATCTTCGAGGCCCGGGTTCAGCGAGGCACCTCGCCCGCCGGGCGCGCGAGCTCTTTGAGGTTGCGCTCGAAGCGGCCCGCGCGCGCCCGAACCGGCGCGCCCTTGTACAGCGTGCGGTAGACGTGGTCGGGCACCTCGATCTCCACGCCCTGCACCACCATCCGGTACGAGACGCCGCGGCCGCCGCGGAGCGCCTTGAGCTCCTCGACGGGCCCGTGCACGGCGACCTCCACGCCGACGAGGTCGAGGAGCGAGCCCACGGTCGTGCGGAGCATCACCGCCCCGAAGGCCACGCCGAAGAGCCCACCGAGCGCGTACTGCACGAGCTCCTTCGTCGTGCGCGTCTCCAGCGCGAGCGTGCCGCGCGCAGCGCTCCACACCAGGAAGCCGACGCCTCCGCACATCACGAGCGAGAAGAAGAGCCCGACGAAGACGCTGAAGCCGAGGAAGGCGAGCTGCAGGAACGACGCGCGATACTGGATGGCCCACGACGCGGGGAGCTCCATGCGTGACTCCCATAGCAACGTGGTGGGCGTTGCGAAGGCGCACCCGCGCGAGTACACGTCGCGGCGCTCATGATGAGCCCTGACGAGGGCGACCCGTACCAGGCAGGAACGACGGGTCGTGGAGGTGTTCTGCCCTGGCCTGGTTCATCCTGCTGCTCGCTGGTCTGCTCGAGGTCGTCTGGTCGTTGGGCCTGAAGTCCACCGCAGGCTTCACGCGCCCGCTCCCCAGCGCGCTGACCGGCGCGGGCATCGTGGGGAGCATGGTGCTGCTCGCGCGCGCATCGCGGGAGCTCCCCATCGGCACTGCCTACGCGGTGTGGGTCGGCATCGGTGCGCTCGGCGCGGCGATCGGCGGCGCGGCGCTCTTCGACGAGCCCATGCCGCCGCAGCGCGTCGTCTTCCTCGCGATGCTCGTCGTCGCCATCGTCGGCCTGAAGCTCACCTCGACGTCGTGACGAGCTCGACGACTGGCTTGCCGCTACGGGCCTTCGTCGCCATCTGGCATGACATGAGCGACCCGCAGAGCCGCACCGACCGCATCCTCACCCAGGCCGAGCAGCAGGCCCTCAGCCCGCAGCAGGTGCTCGACCTCCTCGCCGCGGGGAACCGTCGCTTCGTCGAAGGCGACGTCACGCACCGGGACCACCGCGCGCAGATCCGCTCGGCGGTGGTGGGGCAGTGGCCGAAGGCGGTGGTGCTGTCGTGCCTCGACTCGCGCGTGCCGGTGGAGGACGTGTTCGACTGCGGCATCGGCGATCTCTTCGTGGCGCGCGTCGCCGGCAACTTCGTGAACGTCGACATCCTCGGCAGCATGGAGTTCGCCTGCCGCGTCGTGGGCGCGCGGCTGGTCTACGTGCTGGGCCACGAGCACTGCGGCGCCGTGAAGGGCGCCATCGACCGCGTCGAGCTGGGCAACCTCACCGCCGTGCTGCGCGCCATCGCGCCGGCCGTCGACGAGGTGAAGGACGTACTGGGCGATCGCACCAGCAAGAACCCGCACTTCGTGCACCGCGTCGCCGAGCAGAACGTGCTCCGGACGCTCCGGCGCATCCGCGCGGAGAGCGCGATCCTTCGCGAGCTGGAAGCGCAGGGCGCGATTCGCATCGCCGGCGGCATGTACGACATGGACACGGGCGAGGTGACGCCACTCGGCGAGTGCGCTCCAGGGTCCACGACATGACGAAGGACCTGCTGCAGCGCGCGGCGGCGATCATCGCCGGGGCGACCGACGAGGCGCTCGCGGCCGCGTTCCCCCGCTGCGAGGCGGAGGCGCGGCTGCTCAACATCGAGGTGAAGCGCGGCGCGGCGCTCCGACGCCGGCTGACGCGACCCGAGCCCGAGTTCCCGAAGCTCGAGGCGGTGCTGCGCCTGGCGCTCGCCTGCGAGCTCGACCCGCTGCGCGGCGCGCGGCTGGTGCGCAAGGCGCTCGAGACGGAAGCAGACGATGCGCTGCGCTCGGCGCTGCTCGTGGTCGGCGCGCGGAGGTTCTTCACGACCGACGACTTCGAGGCGCTGGTGCTGCGCGCCACGTGCCTCGACGGCGAGTACGCGCGCGATCACGGCGCGTGCCTCGAGCTCGGCCGCCTCGCTGGCGCGTGCGAGGAGCTGGACACCGCGACGCTCCTCTCGCGCATGCACGAGCTCGTCGAAGCGAGGGCGGAGCGCCCCGATGAGCCACCGCGCGAGCGAGTGCCGCTGCAGGTGGTGTGGCTCGCCCTGCTCACGCGCCGCCGCAGCGTCGCGCAGGCCATGAAGCGCTACGAGGTGCTGCTCGCGGCGTCGCAGCCCGCGTGGGTGGGGCTCCAACGCCAGGACGTCGCGGAGCTGCGGCGCTTCGCCGACGACCTCAATCGTTCGGCGCGCCGGCGCGGATCCACGAGCCGACGGTGACGATGAGCGGCCGCGGCGACGCGGGAGAGACCTGCGACATCGCCGGCATGCCGTCGCCACACGCCATCGGCTGGGTGCTGGTCATCTTGAGGTAGAGCAGCGACGCACCGACGTTGCCCGGCACCACGAGCGACGAGACGCCTGTCGCCGAGCAGCCGCCCCCGCGGTGGTGCGGCGCGTTCACCAGCTGGCTCCACGCGACGTTCTTCGTGCTGGCGATCTGGTACGAGCCCATCGAGCCGTGGCAGCCGACGCACTGGCCGCCCTGCAGCGACGGCACCGAGAGCACGTTGGCGAACACGTCGGTGAAGCGCGGCACCGTCACGTTGAGGGTGGTCTGGCGTTCGATCGGAGCGCTCCGCCCGTCGGTCACCGACACCGTGATGACGGCCTGCCCCGCGCTTGCGCGCTCGTCGGACACCCAGCGCTGCGCCGAGGGGTTGCCGTTCTCGAAGAAGAAGCCGGGGCCGGTCCAGGTGAAGGTGAGCCGATCGTTGTCCGCGTCGGTCACGCCGAGCGCGAGCTCGACGATCTGCCCGGCGTAGACCGTGGTGCGGCTGACGAGAATGTCGGGGTTCACCACCGGAGGGTGATTCGGCCCCGCATCGACGACGCCGGCATCGACGCCCGCGTCCGGCGCGCCGGCGTCATCGAAGCCCGCGTCACGCGCGCCGCCGTCGCTCCGCCCCGCGTCCGTGCCGCCTGCGTCGAGCCCGGCGTCTTCGGAGACCATCGGCTCGGGGCCGCCGCAGGAGAAAGCCGCCAGGGAGAGCAGGACGAAGAAGACGTGGCGCATGAAAGCGCCACGCTACCACTGCGCGGCGCGGCTCACTTCGCGGCGAACGCCTCGGCGAAGAACGAGTCCATCATCGCGTAGGCGCGCGCGGCGACGACCGGGTTGTACTGCGCCTTGCCGGCCATGTTCGCGTCGGGGTCGGTGAAGCTGTGCACCGCGTTGCCGAAGGCGACGAGCTGCCAGTCGACCTTCGCCGCGCGCATCTCGGCCTCGAAGCCGGCGACCTCGTCAGCGGGGACGAACGGGTCGTCCGCGCCGTGGAGCGCCAGCACCTTGCCGGTGATGTTCTTGGCGTCGTCGGGCGTCGGCGACGAGAGACCGCCGTGGAAGGACACCACGCCGCCCAGCTTCGCGCCGCTGCGCGCGAGCTCGAGCGCGGTGGTGCCGCCGAAGCAGAAGCCGATCGCCCCGATGCGCTTGTCGTCGAGCGGCGCGCCCTTCTGCGCGAGCAGCACCTCGAGGGCCTTCTTCACGCGCGCGCGCATCAGCGGGCGGTTGCCCTTGAGCGCGCCCGACACCTTGCCCGCCTCGTCGGGGCTCTTCGGGCGACCGGTGACACCGAACATGTCGGCGACGAAGACCACGTACCCGCGGCCCGCGACGAGCTTCGCCTGCTCGACGTTGGCGTCGGTGATGCCCAGCCAGTTCGGCACCAGCACCAGGGCCGGCTGCGGCGTCTTCTTCGCGTCATCCCAGACGAGCACGCCCTCGAACTTCGTCTTGTCGAGCTCGTAGCCGACCTTCTTGGTGGTGATGGCGGCCATCGCCGAGGACCCCAGCAGGAGAGAGAAGAGGATGAGTGAGCGCATGGCGGCGCACCACAGCACGAAGTTGGCAGCTGTCCCGCCAGCTTTCTCACGGGGTCGCGGAACTCCCCGAAACGAGCGCGGGTTCGCGCTGGCACGTCGACTGCTCAGGGGCGCGGGCCATGAACCGAAAGCTCCTGGGGCTGACGCTGGTGGTGAACCTCTCGGTGGCGTGCGCGCCGCCGCCTTCGAAGACCACGCTGGTGTGCGGCGAGGGCACCACCGAGCGCGACGGCGCGTGCGTCACCGCGCTGCGGTGCGCGACCGGCACCCACGAGGAAGGCGGCGCGTGCATCGCCGACCCCACCACGCCGGTGGCGTGCGGAGCGGGCACGCACCTCGACGGCAACGAGTGCGTCATCGACCCGCCGCCCACGCCGCCGCCGTCGCCGTGGAGCGCGCCGGTGCCCGTCTGTGCCTCGGGCGTCGCCTGCACCGACCCGGTGCTCGTGCAGTCACCGGGCGGGGCGCTCGTCGCGGTCTCGGAGTCGGACGACGCCTCGATGTCGGTCGCGGTCTATCGGCAGGGGCCGACCGGCTTCACGCTGAGCAAGCGCTTCGAGGGCAGCAGCCGCGTGGCGCTCAACCCGACGCTCGCGCTGCGCGGCGCGACGCTCTTCCTCGTCTACACGGACTACACGCCGTCGGGCGGGCAGGACTACGGGCCGGGCGACCTGATGCTCGCCACGTCAGGCGACTTCGGCGAGACGTGGACCGCTCCGCGCCGCATCAACCCCATGCCCGCCACCACGCTGCTCTACGCGCCGCAGCTCGTCGCGTCGGCGGCCGGCCTCGACCTCGTGTACGTCGACACCGACGGCCGCACGACGCAGGACAACCTCTACGTCCACTCCGACGACGACGGGATGACCTTCAGCGCCCCCACGCCGCTGCCGTCGGGCGGGCAGTACGACTCGCTGAGCGTCGCTGCGCGGCCGGTGCGCGTCGGCGACTCGCTCGAGCTCCCGATGCTGCGGTCCGGGTACGACCTCTCGAGCGGCGGGCGGCTCTCGAGCGTCGAGGTGCTCTCGCTCTCGCCGGGCGCGCAGCCCCAGCCGCGCACCGAGCGCATCAAGCGCGTCTACGCGTCACGCGACTTCCCGCTCGACCCGGTGCCGGTGCTCGCGGCGTCGGACCCGGGCGTGCGCTGCCTCGCCTTCGTCGACGCGCCCTCGCGCGACTTCGGCGTCTTCGTGGTGCGCAGCGAAGGCGCCCTCGACGCCTCACAGCGCGCGCACCTGCTGCCCGGCGGGCCGGGCTCGGTGCAGACGGCCCCGGCCGTCGCCGTCACGCCGAGCGGAGACTGCGCGGTCGCCTGGCTCGACAACCGCTCGGGCGCCTGGGAGCTCTACGAGACGGTGATGCGCGCCGACGGCTCGTGGCAGCAGCCGGTGAAGGTGACGCCCACCGGCTTCACCGAGGACGGCGTGACGAAGACGCTCGCCGCGAAGGTGCAGCTCCAGGTCGACGCCACCGGCCGCCGCCTGGTGTGGAGCGACTTCCGCGACGGCAAGGAGAGCCTCTCGTTCTCGGCCGCGCCCTGACCTCTCAGCCGCGCAGGCCGCGCACGGTGGTGAGGAAGGCGTCGAGGCGCTTGCCGATGCGCGCGTCGAGATCCCACGAGGGGAGCCCGAGCAGGAGCTCCAGCGCGTCGTCGGCGTGGTCGATGGCGTGGAGGTGGAAGCGGCCGCGCTCGATGGCCTCGGCGACCTCGTCGCGCAGCACGAGGTGCTGCACGTTGTTCGCGGCGAGGATGACGCCCTGCGTGCCGTCGAGCCCGACGGTGCGACAGGCCTCGAAGAAGCCCTCGACCTTGTCGGTGATGCCGCCCACCACCTGCGCGGCGCCGTCCTGGCCGAGCGAGCAGCTCACCGCGAGGTTCTGCCGCACCGGCGCGCCGGCGAGCGCGGAGAGGATGGCCACCAGCTCCGCGACCGAGGCCGAGTCGCCCTCCACCGCGTGGTACGACTGCTCGAAGGTGAGCGTCGCGTCGAGCGCGAGCGGGCGCTCCGCGCCGAAGCGCCCGAGCAGGTAGCCCTGGAGCTGCATCACCGCCTTGGTGTGCACCGGGCCGCTGAGCGTCGCGCGGTGCTCGATGTCGATCAGCCCGCGCAGCCCCGGGCCCACGCGGGCCGAGACGCGCGTCACCCGGCCGAAGAGCGAGTCGCCGAGCGAGATGAGCGCCAGCGCGTTGACCTGGCCGACCTGAGCGCCCGCGACCTGGAGGCGGAGCAGGCCGCGCTGCACCTCCTGCCGGAGCTCGTCGCGCGGGAGCCCGTCGCGCCAGTGGGCCGCCTCTTCGGCCTTGCGCACGTGCTCGCCCTTCACCCGGCTCGCGCCGTCGCGCCGCGCGTGGTGGCTGGCCTCGACGAGCAGCAGGCGGAGCCGGTCCCACTCGAGCGACAGCCGCTGCTGATCCGCCGCGAGGCGCAGCGAGTGCTCGAGCACGCGCGCCACCCCCGACGGCTCGAAGGGCAGCAGGCGATCGTTCCGCACCAGCGCCGCCACCATCGCCGCGGCGTCGCTCGCGGCGCCCGCGTCGAGCGCGGCGGTGTCGTGGAAGTCGGCGCGCACGCCGAACAGCTCGCGGAAGTCGGGGTCCTGCTCGTAGAGCGCCTCCGCGAGGTCGGGCTCGCCGGTGAGCACCACGCTGCACTCGAGGGGGATGGGCTGCGGGCGGAGCACCTGCGCCATCGGCTGGGCCCCGTCGTCCTCGGGCATGAGGATCTCCCGCGTGCGCAGGCAGCGCTTGAGCGCCGGCCACACGTCGGGCTGCGCGAGGAGCACGCGCGCGGGCAGCACGAGGAACCCGCCGTTCGCGCGGTGGAGCGCGCCGGGGCGCAGGTGCGTGAAGTCGGTGGTGAGCACGCCGTCTTCGAGCTCGCGCGAGGCCGCCCCGAAGAGCGCGCTCGCGGTGGGGCTGCCCTCGAGCACCACCGGCGCGCCCGGCTCGTTCTCGTGGGTGACGAGCACGTGCACCGCGAAGCGCAGCAGCGCCACCTTGCGCGCCGCCTCGGCCTCGTCGTCGCGCTCGAGGAACAGCGGGTGGTGCGTCACCATCGCCACCTCGAGCTGCGCGAGGTGCGCGGCCACCTCGTCGCTGCCTTCGAACGCCTTCGCCACCGGCGCGAGCGCGCGTCTGGCGACCTCCCTCGCCGCGTCGCGGTGGAGCGTGCGCTGGCGCTCGTCGTAGCTGGCGTGCACGTCGCCCAGGCGGCGGTTGCTCTCTTCGACGAGCTCCGACAGCTCCGGCAGCTTCGCCTCGATGGCCTTGCGCTGCGCGGCGGGCAGCTTGTCGAACGGCTTGACGATCGGCTTCCCCTTCCACAGGGGCACCGCCTCGAGCTGGCCCTCGATGCGCTTCACGTCGAACTGCCGCTCGCGCAGCGCCGCGCGGAGCTCGTGGAGCACCTTCTGCTCCGACTCGCGCATGTCGGCCTCGAGCGCGCTCTCCTTCCGCCGCAGCCGCGCGCTCCGGAGCACCCGCCCCAGCTCTCGCTGCACGCGGGCCATCGCCTCGGAGATCGCCTTCGCGTACTCGTTGCCCCGCCCCGGCGGCAGCCGCAGCGGCACCGGCTGCTCGGGCTTCTGCTCGTTGAAGACGTAGGCCCAGTCCCACGCGCGGGGGAGCGTCGAGCCTGCGGCGCGCAGCTGCGCGAGCACGGCGACCTGCTTGCCGAGGTGCGAGGCGCCCGCCGCGAACACGTGGAAGCCGGGCGCGCGGGTGGCGACGCTCAGCTCGAGCGCCGCGCGGGCCCGCGGCTGGAGCCGCATCGCGACCTCGCCCACCGTGCCCACCGTGAGCGCCTCGGTGCTCTCGAAGTCGAACTGCCCGGGGTCGATGCGCGGCCTGACGGACTCGGCGGGGACCAGACGCGGACTCATGTTCGCCTCCCGGACCTTCAGTTCTTCACGATGCGGAGCTCGACGCGGCGGTTGAGCTTGCGGTTCGGCTCGGTGTCGTTGGGCGCGACGGGGCGGTCCGGCCCGTGGCCCACGGCGACGATGCGCCCCGCGTCGATGCCCTTGCCCACCACGTAGTCCTTGCAGGCCTTCACGCGCCGGTACGAGAGCGAGCGGTTGCTCGCGGCGTCGCCCTCGGACGAGGTGTGGCCCGACAGCTCGATCTCCACTCCGGGGTTCTCGGTGAGGAAGGCGACGAGCTTGTCGAGCTCCGGCTTCGAGTCCTTCTTCAGCTCGGCCTTGCCCTGGTCGAAGAGGATGTTCTTCAGGTTGAAGGCCTCACCGAGCTTGAGCTGCTGGCCGGCGAACTCGAGCGTGCGGCCCTTCTCGAGGGCGATGGTCACCTCGGCGTTCTCGTCGCCCTGCCCCACGTCGGCCGTGCCCGAGCCGTCGGCGTAGCCGTTCGCCGACGCGGTGACGACCTCGAAGCCCGTCGGCACGTCGCGGAGCTGGAACCGCCCTTCCGCGTTGGTGAGCACGCTCGTCTTGTCGGCGAGCGTGACGCGCGCGTTGGCGATCGGCTCACCGCTCTCCTTGTCGGTGACCACGCCGGCGACGGAGCCCTTGCAGGTGTTCTCTCGCTTGCGGTTGACGAGCAGGCGCACGAAGTCGATGGCCCAGCCGTCTGGCGTGCCCGCGGCCTCGTCGATGGCCACCGTGAGCTCGGGCTTGCCGGTGAGGTCGGCGTAGAACTCCTCGGGGATGGGCACGGAGATCAGCTTCCCGACGGGGCCGGACTGATCGATCGCCGCGAGCACCTTCTCGGCCTCGACGAAGCGCCGCCCGTTGAGCAGCACGCGGAACTTCGAGCACGTCGACGGCGACTGGAAGTCGTCGATGAACAGCTGGAGGTACGCGTTGGCGATGGTGGTGCCCTTGAGGGCGGAGGTGGGCAGCTTCCAGGGCACGGGCTTCGTGCGCTTCTTGTCGAAGCTGCCGGAGTAGCCGTCGGCGCCGCAGCCTGCCGGCTTCTCGGGGTTGAGCTTCGACGAGAGGATGATGCGGTCCTGACCGGGCACGTCGGAGTCCTTCGCGTCCCACGGCCAGCCGTGCGACTCGGACATTCGACCGCAGAAGGGGTCGAAGCCCTCGGGCCAGTCGAAGCCGAGGTTGTCGACGTCACCGACGCGGATGATCCACTGCGCCTCGAGGGTGTTCTCGAGCACCGCCGACGGCTTCCTCCAGTCCTTGTCTTCCGAGACGGTCTTCGGTTGGGCCAGCGCGACGACGGGGACGAGCACCACCAGCGAGCGGAGCATGCGCGATGCTCAGCACACTTCGTCGCCTCAGTCGCGGCAGCACAGCACACCGCCCTTGTCGGCGTTGCCGACCGGGTTGCCGTCGTACGAGCAGCCGGTGTTGGGGCAGCCCTGCTTGGTGACGATGGCGCCCTCGTGGAGGTCGCCCTGCGCGCCGCCGAGGCACTGCCACGGCCCGAGGTTCGGTTCCGCCTCGTTGAAGCCGCAGGTGCCGGCGCGGGTGCTGGCGAGCGCGCGGGTGAGCACGCCGCAGTTCTTCGCGGGCGAGAGCTGCGTGCCGAGGTTCCCGCAGCCGAACACGTCGTTGTCCCCCATGGCGTCGCAGGTGGTGTTCGACACGCTCGCCTGCGCCACCGCGAAGAAGAGCGAGTTGTTCGACGCGCCGGGAGGCACGGCGTCGGCGCAGCTCCCGTTCGCCTTCAGCGCCACCTCGTCCTTGCCGCGGCAGACGTGCCAGCCGGCGGAGCAGAGATCGGCCGCCGAGCAGCCCGCGCCGTCGCGGTTGCCCGAGCCGTTCCCCGAGACGCGACCGCATGCGGGCGTCATCGCGTTCGTCACGCCCGGCACCGACCAGCCTCCCGAGCACGCGGCGATGCCGGGGTACGTCGTGAGCGAGAGGAAGCCCTCGCGCGAGCCATCGGAGCAGCCGATCGGATCGCCCATCGCCCCCGCGTCGGGCACCCCGGCGTCGACGCCGGGCAGGACGCACGCGTGGCCCTGACACACCTTCGCGCCGCCGCACGGCGTGCCCTCAGGCGCCCAGGTGATGGTCGGCTGGCCGCCCTCGCAGCCGCTGAGCACCTGACACGGCTCCTTGCGCGCGACGATCACCTCGCGGGGCGCGCCGCAGCGGCTGGCGTTGTCGGGAGCGACGCACGCGCCCACCCCGAGGCAGCGATCGGCCGTGAGCGGGTCGTGCTGCAGGCGCACGCACGACGCGACGCCCGCGGCCGACTCGTCACCCTGCACGAGGAAGGCGTCGAGGCCCGCGCAGCTCACCGCGCCGCAGCGCTCGTCGTCGGCGAGCACCGTGGCCACGCCGTCCATGCACGCCGTGCAGGTCGGCAGCGAGAGCGCCTCGTCGACCTCGCCGTCGCCGTCGTCGTCAACGCCGTTGCACTGCTCGCTGGGCCAGGCCGTGTTGCGCGAGAGGTCGATGGTGATGTCGGTGATGCCGCCGCGCACCACACCGATGTCGGTGACCTCGATCGACTGGAGCCGCGCGGGGCGCGCGTCCCACGCCGAGACGTTCGCGCGGTAGACGCCGGGCTCGAGCGAATCGACGACCGCCACCAGCGGCAGCGCGTCGATGGGCACCGAGGTGTCGCGCTTCTGCGCCTGCCTGGCGACCTCGATGTGGAGCGTCACGGCCTGGGGATCGGCGCCCACCAGCGTCACCCGCACCGAGCCGCCCATCGACGACACCAGACGGTTGCCACCGCAGTTGCACGCCGAGAGCAGCAGGGAGCCGAAGACGAGGAGCCAGCGCATGCGCGCGCGGACAGCAAGCGATGTGCCCCGCGGCGGCACCGAGCAGATCTGCACGCCTGCGAACGGTGCGGGGCGCGCCGGGGAGGACAGTCCTCCCGACCAGCGCGGGCGGTCCTCAGTCTCCGAACTCGTCGGGGATGTCGAGGTCGGCGTTCGGAGCGACGGGCTCGAGCGGCTCCTCCGGCTCCGGCTGGGTGAACCAGTCGTCGTCGTCCCAGTCGCCCGGTCCATACCCGTCGTCCTCGAGTGGCCGGCGATCCTCCGGCGCCTTGAGCACGATGAAGTCCCCGAGCCGCGAGAGCGCCTCTTCTTCATGCGGGTCGAGGGCGTCGGTCAGGTCGAGGCGCTGCAGGTGCGAAAACGCGCGGAGGTTCTTGCGCAGGACCTCGAAGGCGGTGCCGCGGAGCTCCGCGCCACGGAGGTCGAGGACCTTCAGGCGCGCGAGCAGCGGAGAGTCGAGCAGCGCCTCGAAGATCCGCCCGGCGTCGGGGAAGCGGGGGAACGCGAGCTGGGTGACACGGCTCGACGAGAGCACGTGCAGCAGGGGCTCGAGGTCGATGCGCTGCGCGCAGAGCTCCAGCCGCTCGAGCTTCGGCAGCCTCGCCGCGATGACCTCGTCGACGAGGCTGTCGGCGTAGTCGTACTCGAGCGCGAGCTCGCGCAGCTCCGGCAGCATGAGCTCGCCCAGCGCGCCTTCGCTGCCAACCACGCGGAGCTGCCGCAGCCAGGGGACGTGCGCCCACAGCGCGGAGAGGTCGCCGAAGGGCTCGAGCGCCTCCTCTTCGCCGTAGTCGGGGTCGATGGCGCGCTCCTGGAGCCCGAACTCGAGGGTGGTGATGCGCGAGAGGAGCGGCTCCCTGACGAGGCGCTCGACGACGGGCGCGTAGTCGTTGGCCTCACCGGGCCCGGCGAACACCGACCACGTGAGGCCGAAGCTGAGCCGACGGAGGAAGCGGCACACCGGCAGCGGCAGCACCCGGCTCGCGAGCTCACCCAGGTCGACGCGGCGGTCGCGGTTGAGCGAGGCGAGCGTGACGCCGTGCACGAAGCCGTGGCGCCACTCGGGGCTCAGCTCGGGGTTCTGCCCTCCGCCGCGCACCTCGTCGGCGCAGCCGGGGAAGAGCTGCTCGACGTGGTCGTCGACGAAGGCAGCGAAGCCATCGCCGCGCTGCTGGCGCACCACCAGCTCGCCGCGGAGGTCTCCTTCGCTCTGCAGCCAGTCTCCATAGACGAGCCAGCGCTGGGTCTCCTCGGGGTGCGCCTCGAGCTCGCGCTCGAGCGCTTCGTTGACCGCCACGTGTCCGGGGATGAAGCGCGGCTCCTCCGCGAGCGCGGGCGTCGCCGCAGACAGCACCCCGAGCCCGACGACGTCGAGCAGCTCGACCGATCCGAGCTCCTTCGCGCCGGTGAAGTCGCACTCCACGAACTCCACGCGCTCGAACGACGCGCCCTCGAGCTGCACGTCGCGGAAGTCACAGCGCTCGAAGCGTCCCCCGTGGAGGTACGCGCCCGAGAGATCGCTGCCGCGGAAGCTGCTGTCGCTCACCGTGCACTCGTCGAACTCGGCGTTCGACAGGTCGAGCCCCGAGAGGTCGGCGTTGGCGAAGAAGAGCTGCGCGAGCGTCGCCCCGGCGTGCGAGCGCTCGAAGTCGCGCTGGCGCCTGTGCTGGTTGAACTGCTTCGTGCCTGCGGCGAGGAGCTCGGCGAGCGTCACGGGGCGCGAGCGTACTGTGAACGCCGTGGTCACAAGTGGCCCGGGACGCTGCCCCGAGCCGCGCGCAGGTGCGCGACATCGCACGAGGTTCGGCGTGGCCCGCGGCGCGCAGTGGTCCTCGGCCATGAGCCCCCTCGTCAGCAAGCAGCACCGCCCGCCCCAGCCCGGCTCCACCGTCTCGCCCGCGCGTCAGGCGCTGGTGGGCCGGCTCGGTTCGGGCGTCCCCACCGCGCGCCTCGAGGAGGCCGCGCGCCCCTTCTCGAACGCCCAGCTGGCGCGGCTGCTCCGCGCGGGGGTGCGCCTCGAGACCGCACCGCGCGACCAGCTCCACGGCGCGCGCGCGCGGTACCTGCCGGAGCGCCACGTCGTGCAGGTCGGCCCGAACGCGACGCTCGACGATCTCCGCCACGAGCTGGCGCACGCCTGGGACGACGTGCGCAACGACCACGGCCGCGCCGGCCGCTCGCCGACCGATCGGTTCCATTCTCAGGTCGACCGGCGCTTCACCGATGCCTTCGAGACCTACCGTCGTGGCACCGCGCGGGGTCGTGGCCTGGCGACGGCCGGCCAGAGCGAGTCGGAGGCCGCCACCGCGCCGTGGGAGTTCTACGCGACGGGCTTCGCGATGTTCCACAGCAGCGACCCGGCGCTGCGGGAGCGGCTCCGCAGCACCTCGCCGCAGCTCTTCGCGCTCATCTCCCGCGACGCGATGCCGTGATCAGGTCCCGGCGGAGGCCGGGCGGGTGACGCGGCCGAGGAAGAGCACCACGCCCGTCGCGCGATCGCGGATGAGGTACAGGAAGGGCCGGTTCAC
Organism: Myxococcota bacterium; assembly: GCA_049322495.1. Lineage (GTDB taxonomy): Bacteria > Myxococcota > Myxococcia > Myxococcales > Myxococcaceae > Archangium_A. The sequence continues at coordinate 108,018 of JBMORD010000085.1, forward strand.
CTCGAGGTACTCGGGGATCGACACGCGCCCGACCACCACCGCGGTCGCCGCCGCGGCCTCGGTGCCCGCCTCGTCGGTCTTCACCACCGCCTCATGCACCACGCCGGTGATGGCGAGGCCGCCCTCGGCCTGCATGCCGGTGAAGTCGGCGTCGCCCGAGAACGCCACGCCGAGACCGAGATCCTTGAGGATGTCGCCGAGGTTCGCGGCCGAGCGCGCCTCGAACTTCGGCATGCGCACCGCGGCCGTGCGCGCCTGGAGCGCGTCGACGAAGCCGCGCAGCTTCGCCGCGTCGAGCGACTGCTCGAGCTGTCCGAGCTTCCCCGCTGGCGGAACCAGCAGCAGCATCGCCACCTCGTCGTTCTGGTACGGCAGCTCGAGCGCCAGCACGCCGTCGACCGTCGCGTGCCGCACCGCGAGGTCCTCCGCCGCCATGAGCTCGGTCTGCACCGTCGAGCCGTCACCGAGCGTGAAGGGGCCGGGCGCGGTCTTCGAGTGCTCGAAGGGCGTCTGCCACGCGGCGTTGAAGTACAGCGTGTTGACGAGCGTGAGCCGCGTGTCGGCCGTGATGGTGCCTTCCTTGAGCAGCTCGGGGATGAGGTGCTCGGTGTTGGTGTCGATCCACCCGTTGATCGCCTTGCGCGAGGGCTCGGGCTGGGCCGCGAAGTCGAGCAGCCTCACGCCTGCGCCATACTCCTCGGCCAGCACGTCGAGGAAGCCGGGCACCAGCGCCATGCCCTGCTGCGCGAAGAGCTGGTTGTTCGAGCGCAGCCGGAACGCCTTGCCGTCGCGCCCCATCGCGCCCTGCCCGCGCGCCTCGAGGGCGCGGTCGAGGGTGTTCATCGCGCGGTGGTAGCGGTCCTGCGGGAGCGACTGGTGCAGCACCGTCTCGAACGCGGTCTGTGTCGTGCCGCGCGCGCCGGGGTAGGTCATCGAGAGCGCGGTGGTGACGCTCCACGGAGAGAAGGCGACGTTCTCCGCGCTCGCGGGGAGCTTCCGGTACACGTCGAGCGCGAAGGTGGTGGTGTCGTCGACGGCTTGACGTTGATCAGCCTCCGGCGCGACCTGCGTGATGCGCGCCTTCGAGGACTTCACGAGCTCGCCGGGAGGATCGACCTCCACCGGTCCACAGGCGGTGACGAGAGAGCAGCTCAGCAGCGCAGCGATGCGGGTTCGGGAGGTCATGCCCGGGAGGACTGCATCTTCGGAACCAGCAGCAACTCGCGTCGATCCGCGCATCTGCGACGACCGGCCACGGCAGCCGCTGCGCTGCACCTCAGAAAACCGTGAGGTCGCTCGGGGTGGCGCGGGCTAAACCGCGCGCATGGTCGAGTCGTGGGTCATGAAGCTCCGACGCGAAGCGCGCGAGGTGCACACCGCCGTCGACGCCGCGATGGCGCTCCGCGAGCCGACGGAGCTCCGCGCCGCCCTCGAGGCCGCGGCGAAGCTCCGGTGGTTCAAGCAGACGTCGTACCGCTGGGCACCATGGCTGTGGCGGCGCATGCGCGACGACCTGAAGCTCCGCGTGGCGCTGCGACCGCTGCTGGTGGCGAACCTCGACGCGACGTCGCTCGACGAGAAGGGCGCGTGGAGCTCTGCGTGGAAGACCGCGAAGCCCGACCTCGAGCGCTGGCTCGTGGAGGTCGACGAGGCCGACGACGTGGAGGTCTTCCGCGAGCTCATCCAGTGGAAGCTGCGCGAGCACTGGCTGAGCTACGAGAAGACGTGGCGGGCGCTCCTGCTGGCGGAGCTGAAGAAGGCCACGACGCCGGTCACGCGCCGCAGCGCGCTCGAGCGCTACGACTTCCCCGCCGAGCTCGACGAGGCGACGGCGATCGGCGTCTACGAGGCCTGCGGCGCGAGCGCGCGGAAGTTCATCTTGAGCCGGCTGCCGTGGCGGGCGGGGAAGCTCTGGCAGTCACTCTTCGACCTCGCGCGGCGCGGGCGCGACGAAGAGACCGCGTGGGAGCTCTATCGCGCGCAGGTCGCGCCCGAGCAGTGGAGCAGGGACGTGCGCGAGCTGATGACGCGCGTGCAGAGCGCCGAGGAGCTCGACGCCGAGCTCGAGAAGCGGCACCCGCGCCGCCTCGAGGACGCGGGCCTGGTGCTCCTCGAGCTGGCGAAGGCGCGGAAGGCCGACGCGCTCCCGTACCTGCAGCGCCACGTCGAGGCGGTCTTCCCGCGCTGGGGCTGGTTCGGGCGCGCCGAGGGCCGCGGCCTGTCGGACCTCATTCGCCTCGCCGACGAGAACGCGTGGACGGTGCTCTGGGCGCGGCTGCTGCAGTCTTCGGCGACGCCCGAGCTGTGGAACGCCGAGGTGAAGCGCCTGCTCCCGCGGGCCTCGACGCTCACCGCGCGCAGCAAGCTGATGCTCCTCACCGGCGCCGGCGGCGAGTGGAACTTCCAGGGCTTCGGCCTGGCCCAGGTGCAGCCGCTGTCCGATGAGGTCGCGCTGCAGATGTACGAGTCGGCGCCGGACCTCCTGCGCGGACCGTTCCGCGTGCACCTCCCGCTCCATCACCAGCACCGCTACGCGAAGCTCCTCGAGCGCGTGCTGCAGGACGACGACGAGACGCTCTGCGACTACTTCGCCAGCCGCGTGGCGATGGATCCGTACCTCACCGGCCTGACGGTCGATCGCCTCACCGCGCACTACGAGGCGATGTCACTCGACGACGGCACCTTCATCCGCCGCGCGACGAACGCGCTGTCGATGATGCCCGCCTTCGTCATCTGGAACTACGAGCGCCTCCTCGAGCAGAACAAGCTCGCGCGGCTGCTCTTCGAGCGCTCCACCCCGCTCTACCTCGGCGACGGCCGGCTGGTGCGCGAGCTGCTCGAGTCACCGCAGATCCACGTGCAGGCGCTCGGCTGGCGCGTGCTCGCCACGAAGGACCCGCGCGCCGTGACGCTCGCCGCGCAGAACGCCGACCTCCTCGCGCCCACGCTGCTGCGGCCGCTCCACCGGCGCACGCGGCTGGTCGCCTTCGCCGCCCTCGACAACGCCTGCGCGCACGACGAAGCGACGGCGCGGCGGCTGCTCGACAAGCTCCGCCAGACGCTCGCGCTCCCCGACCGGAAGTACCCGAAGGAAGAGCTGGTGGGGCTCATCGGGCGCGCGCTCGGGCGATGGCCCGGGCTGCGCAGCGAGCGCGAGCGGCCCCGCGTCTTCCGCCGGGAGGTCGCATGATCCCCTTCTCCTTCACCTGGGCTACGCCGAGCACCTTCGAGTCGACGCGCACGCGCGCCCTGTACGACCTCGCCGTCGACCTCGCGCGGCCGGTGCGCTTCCACGCGAAGGTGGTGCGCGACGTGCTGCCGCTCCGCTTCGCGCTGCAGGCGCTGGGGCAGCTCATCTGGCACTCCGACGAGTGGCAGCGCGACACGTTCTTCACGCTCGACCCGATCATCACCGTGCATCACGACCGGGTCTTCTTCGAGGCCTTCAGCGCGGATCAGTCGAGCTACGGCCTGGTCATCGCCGACCGCGCGCTGTTCGAGCCCGAAGGCGAGGTGACGTGCGGCACCACCAACGTCGACTTCACCGCGTGGCTGTGGGCGGCGCTCGCCGAGATGCGCTCGACGCGCGAGACCCGCTTCCGCGTGGGCGCCGAGGGCTTCGAGGTCACCACGCAGCAGGCCGGCGGGCGCTTCGAGAAGAAGGTCGACGTGCCCGAGAGCTGGGTGCGCGGCTTCCTGCAGCTCCAGGGCGCGATGGCGCTGCCGGGCACGCGGCTCTCGGCGCGGCCGGTCGACGTGCTGGCGGCGATCCGCACGCTGGGGCACATGAAGGCGAAGGTGTCGCCGCGCGCGCTGCGCTTCGAGCTCGAGCCCGGGAAGGACGCGGCGATGGTGCTCGAGCCGTGGGAGACGAAGGTGCCGCTGGTCGGCGCCACCCACGCCTTCGCCGAGCGGCGCGTCATCCGCACCTGGGGCCGGCGGCGGCTGCGCCTGCTCGAGCCGCTGCTGCCGTGGGCCGACCGCGTCGACGTGTACCTCAAGGGCCGCGCGCTGCCGTCGTTCTACTCGGTGGCCCTGCCGGGCGTGCGCTTCGTGCTCGGCCTCTCGGGGTGGACGCAGAACCGCTTCACCGACACCGGGAGCTTCGACCTGCTCGTCGCGCCGGGCGGCGACGCCGAGCTGCAGGAGCGCCTCGCGACCGCGCTGCGCGCCCGCCAGCACGCGACCACCGACGCGCTCGCCACCGAGACCGCGAGCAGCCCCGCCGACGCGCTCAAGGCGCTCTCGGCGCTGTGCGCGGCGGGCCGGGTGATGTTCGACGTCGAGGCGCGCGACTGGCGCTTCCGCGAGCTGTTCTCGAAGCCGCTCGACCTCGCGCGCCTCTACCCGCCCGACCCGCGCCGCGAGGAGGCCGCGGGCTACCTCGCGCGCGGCGAGGTGGCGCTCACCAGCGCCAGCACCCGCGAGACCACGAAACAGAAGCGCTTCAAGACGCCCGACGGCGAGCTCTTCAAGGAGCTCGTCTTCCGCGACTGGGTGGTGCACGGCCGCGTCGGGCCGCAGCCCGAGGTCGAGCTGGTGCTCAACGACGAAGACCGGCTCATCTTCGGCCGCTGCCGCTGCGCCTTCTTCGACGAGCACCTCATGAACCGCGGGCCCTGCGCGCACCTGCTCGCGCTGCTGCAGTTCGCGCAGCCGCAGCGGAAGGATCTGCAGAGCGCGCGCGAGAGCTCCGCCGAGGCGCTGCAGCACGCGCCCCCGACCGAGTCGCCACCGCGCGACGCGCCCGACGACGCCGACGACGAGGGCGACGTTGACAGCGAGGAGGAGAGCGATGAGAACCCGTGACACCTCTGGAGAGGGGCGGCGGGCGCAGCCGAGCCAGTTGAACCACGGTGTTTCGCCGTGGTGGCGCCTTGCCTTCATCACGTCGCCAGGGTCCCCACGTACGCAACGCGGGGAGCCCCGGGTCCAAAGCTTCGCAGGTCGACTCCCGTCGGCCCTCTCCGGAGGCCTCTCGTGAAGCTGCTCCTCGGCTTGTGGAACTGGCTGCTCCGGCTCTTCGGGGCGGGCGGCAGCATCGAGCGCCAGGTGACGAGGCTGCCGGCGCACGGCGAGACGGGGCGCGCGGCCGACGTGGTGACCGAGACGGTGCGCCTGAGCGGCGTGCTCAAGCCTCAACACCGGCGCCGCATCGTGCGCGACCTGCGCCTGCTGCACGACAAGGCGCGGCCGGTGCGCTGGGCCTTCAACTTCAAGCGCAAGATGGAGCCCGGCGAGGCGCGGCGCCTCTTCGCGGGCACGCTGCGCACGAAGAACCGCGAGCACCGCACGCTCGCCGCCGACGAGGAGCAGCTCCAGCGGCACGGGCTCCCGCTGTGGCGCAGCGAAGAGGAGCTCGCGGCGGCGCTGGGGCTCACGGTCAAGCAGCTGCGGCACTTCTCGATTCACCGCACCCGCGAGCGCGCGCCGCACTACCTCGCCTTCGCCATCCCCAAGCGGAGCGGCGGGGAGCGCGTCATCCACGCGCCGAAGAAGCGGCTCAAGCGGGTGCTGCGCACGGTGCACGCCCTGCTCGTCTCGAAGCTCCCGGTGCACGACGCGGCGCACGGCTTCGTGAAGGGCCGCAGCGTGAAGACCAACGCCGCGCCGCACGCGGGCCGGGCGGTGGTGGTGAAGCTCGACCTGAAGGACTTCTTTCCCACGGTGACGTACGCGCGCGTGCGCGGGCTGCTCATCGCGCTCGGCTATGGCTACCCGGTGGCCGCGACGCTCGCCGCGCTGATGACCGAGTCGGAGCGCCAGCCGGTGGAGCTCGACGGCCAGGTGCTGCACGTGCCGGTCGGGCCGCGCGCCTGCGTGCAGGGCGCGCCCACCAGCCCCGGCCTGTGCAACGCCGTGGTGCGGAGGATGGACGCTCGCCTGAGCGGCCTCGCGAAGAAGCTCGGCTTCACCTACACGCGCTACGCCGACGACCTCGCCTTCTCCGGCGACGACGCGAAGCAGGTCGACGCGCTCCTCCACCGCGCGACGCGCATCATCGCCACCGAGGGCTTCGTGGTGAACGGCGAGAAGACGCGCGTCATGCGCCGCGGCGGCGCGCAGCGCATCGCGGGCGTCACCGTCAACCAGGTGGTCGGCCTCTCACGCCAGGAGCGCCGCCGGCTGCGCGCCGAAGCGCACCAGCTGAAGCAGAGGGGCGCGACGCCGAAGGAGCAGGCGGCCCACGACGGGCGCCTGGCGTGGGTGCAGATGCTCAACGCCGCGCAGGCCGACGCGCTGCGCAAGCGCGAGCGCGCCTGAGCGACTCAGGTCGCCGGCCGCCAGCCGCCGCCGAGGGCCTGGTAGAGGTCGACCGTCGAGAGCAGCAGCCGCTTCTTCGTCTCGAGCAGCTCGAGCTGCGCGTCGAGTGAGTCGCGGCGGGTGAGGAGCACTTCCATGTAGTCGGCGCGCGCCGACTGGAAGAGCACCGTCGACACCTCGACCGACTGGCCGAGCACGTCGACCTGCCGCGCCTGCAGCGCCCACGCCTTCTGGAGGTTGTCGTAGCGCGCGAGCTGGTTGGCGACGTCGGTGAAGGCCTGCAGCAGCGCGCGCTCGTAGTTGAACACCGCCTGGATCTGCCGCGCGTTCGCCGAGCGGTAGTCGGCCTCGATGCCCGCGCGGTTGAGGAGCGGCGCCACGAGGTTCCCCGCGAGGTTGTAGAGCAGCGACTCGGGCGTCGAGACGAGGTGCGCGAGGTTGAACGACTGGTAGCCCACCGCCGCGTCGATGCTGAGCGCGGGGAAGAAGCGCGCCTTCGCCACGCTCACGTCGAGCTTCGCGGCCTCGAGCTCGAGCTCCGCCGCGCGCACGTCGGGCCGGTTCTCGAGGAGCTCCGACGGCACGCCGGCCTGGAGGGTCTCGGGCAGCGGGGCGTCGAACTGCCTCGCGTCGCGCGCCACCGGCTGGGGGAAGCGGCCCACGAGGAAGTTGATGCGGTTCTCCGCCTGCACGCGCTCCTGCTGGAGCTCGAAGAGGCGGCTGCGGTTCTTGAGCACCTCGGCCTCGAAGCGCTGCACGGCGAGCTCGGTGACGCGCGCCGCCTGCTTCTCGAGCCTCACCACCTCGAGCGCGCGCTGCTGAATCTCGATGTTCCGCTCGAGCACCTCGAGCTCGTTGTCGAGGGCGATCAGCTCGTAATACGAGCGGGCGAGCTCCGCGACGAGCTGGGTCACCATGAAGTTCCGCCCCTCGACGCTCGCGCGCCAGCGGAAGTCTGCCGCCTGCGCGGCGTTCCGCAGCTTGCCCCACACGTCGATCTCCCACGACGCGGTGAGCCCGAACTGGAAGTTGCCGAGGTTCTCGGGCACGCCAGTCGCCTTGTCGGCAAAGCCGCGGCTCGTGTAGCCGCCGACCTTCTCGATGCCGGTACCCAGCCCGGCGCTCACCTTCGGGAGGTACTCGCCGCGCCGCGCCGCGACCTCGTTCTGCGCGATGATGATCTCCTGCACGCGCACGTTGAGCTCCTGGTTGTTCTTCAGCGCGGTGTCGATCAGCGCGCGCAGCTCGGGGCTGGTGAAGAAGTCTCTCCAGTCGTGCCGGGCGAAGTTGTCCTGCGTCGGCGGGGTCTCGTCGCGCGCGAAGCTCTTCGGCACCGCGCGGCTCACCTCGCGCGCGGGGTTCTCGACGAGCGAGGGCAGGCAGCCGGTCGCCGCGACGGCCAGCGCGGCGAGGGCGAGGCGAAGATCAGACATGACGCGCCACCTCCTCGGCGAGCGACTCGTCTTCTTCTTCGCGAATGAGGTGCTTCCCCTCGGCGAGCTTGCCGAACACGAAGTACAGGCCCGGCACGATCGCGACGCCGAACACCGCGCCGAAGAGCATGCCGCCCAGCGCCGAGGCGCCGATGGTGCGGTTGCCGATCGCGCCCGGCCCGGTGGCCACCACGAGCGGAATGAGGCCCGCGACGAAGGCGAACGAGGTCATGAGGATCGGCCTGAAGCGCACCCTGGCGCCCTCGACGGCCGCCTCGAGCACCGTCGCGCCCTGGTGGTGCTTCTGCACGGCGAACTCGACGATCAGCACCGCGTTCTTCCCGAGCAGGCCGACGAGCATCACCAGCCCGACCTGCGCGTAGATGTCGTTGGCCAGCCCCATGAGCTTGAGCAGCAGGAACGAGCCGAACACGCCGATGGGCAGCGAGAGCACCACCGCGAGCGGAATGAGGAAGCTCTCGTACTGCGCGGCCAGCACCAGGTACACGAACGCCAGCACGATGAGGAAGATGACCACCGCTTCGTTGCCGCGCTGCGCCTCGTCGTACGAGAGGCCTTCCCACGCGATGTCGTAGCCGCGCGGGAGCGTCTGCGCGGCCACCTCCTTCACCGCCGCGATGGCGTCGCCGGTGGTGTAGCCCTTCGCCGGCTCGCCGCGGATCGCCGACGAGTTGTAGAGGTTGTAGCGGGTGATCTCGTTGGGCCCCTGCGTCTTCTTGAGCGTCATGAAGGCCGAGTACGGCACCATGTCGCCGCGATCGTTCTTCACGTAGAAGTTCAGGAGGTCCGACGGCATGCGGCGGAACTCCGGCGCCGCCTGGGTGTACACCTTGAAGAAGTTGCCGAAGCGGATGAAGCCCTGCTCGTAGGTACTGCCGATCAGGATGTCGAGGTTCTCCATCGCCTTCTTGATCGACACGCCCTTCTGCATCGCCAGCTCGTTGTCGACCACCAGCTCGTACTGCGGGTAGTTCGCCGCGAAGAAGGTGAACAGCCCGGTGAGCTCCTTGCGCTTGCGCAGGTTGTCCATGAACTCCTGGTTGACGCGATCGAAGTCCTGGTAGTCGGTCTCGTTGTTCTTATCGAGCAGGCGGAGCGAGAAGCCGCCGGCGGCGCCGTAGCCCGGCACGGCGGGCGGCTGGAAGAACTCGACGGTCGCCCCGATGCCCTTCGCCTTCTCCTCGAGCTCCTCGATGATCTGCGTCACCGAGTGGCGGCGCTCGGTCCACCCCTTGAGGTTGATGAGGCAGGTGCCGGCGTTCGAGCCGCGGCCCTCGGTGAGCACCTCGTAGCCCGCGAGCGACGAGACCGACGCCACGCCCTCGACCTTCTCGGCGATGGCCTGCAGCTCGCGCGAGACGTCGTTGGTGCGCTCGAGCGTCGTGCCCGGCGGCGTCTGGATGATGGCGTAGATCATTCCCTGGTCTTCGTTGGGCACGAACCCGGAGGGCAGCACCTCGTTGACCCCCACGATGCCGAGCGAGAAGAGCCCCAGCACGCCGAAGGTCACCACCCGGCGATCGACGATCTTCCGCAGCACGCCCACGTAGAAGGAGGTGCCCTTGTCGAACGCGCGGTTGAAGGCGTCGAGCAGCATGCTCACCGGCGTGCGGCGCTTCGGCTGGCCGTGCGTGTTCTTGAGGATCATCGCGCACAGCACCGGGGTGAGCGTGAGCGCCACCACGCCCGAGAGCACGATCGACGAGGCCATGGTGATCGCGAACTGCCGGTAGAAGACCCCCACCGGGCCGGTCATGAAAGCCACCGGCACGAACACCGCGGTCATCAGCAGGGTGATGGCGATCACCGCGCCGCTGATCTCGCCCAGCACCTTCTTCACCGCCGCGTACGGCGAGAGGTGCTCGGCTTCCATCTTCGCGTGCACCGCCTCGACCACCACGATGGCGTCGTCGACCACCACGCCGATCGCCATCACCAGCGCGAAGAGCGTGATGAGGTTGATGCTCACGTCGAAGGCCTGCATGAACATGAACGAGCCGACGAGCGACACCGGCACGGCCAGCGTGGGGATGAGCGTCGAGCGCCAGTCGCCGAGGAAGAGGAACACCACCAGCGCGACGAGGATGAAGGCTTCCCCGAGCGTGTGCACCACCTTCTCGATCGACGCGTCGAGGAAGCTCGAGACGTCGTAGCTGATCTCGTAGTCCATCCCCGCGGGGAACGAGGTCGTCTTGAGCTCCTCGAGCTTGGCCTTCACGTCGGCGATGACCGCGCTCGCGTTGCTGCCGTAGGTCTGCTTCAGCATGATCGCCGCCGACGGGTGGCCGTCGAGGTTCGAGTAGATGTCGAAGAACTCGCTGCCCAGCTCGACCTTCGCGATGTCCTTCAGGCGCAGCAGCTCGCCGCCCGGCTTCGCGCGGATGATGACGTTCTCGTACTGCTCGGGCTTGTTGAAGCGCCCCTCGTAGACGAGCACGTACTCGAGCGCCTGCGACTGGATGCCCGTCGCCTGCCCGAGACGGCCGGGGCGGCCGATGACGCTCTGCTCGCTGATCGCGTCCATCACCTCGTCGGTCGACACGTCGTAGGCGCGCATGCGATCGGGGTTGAGCCAGATGCGCATCGCGTACTGCCGCGACCCGAGAATGCGCGTCTGGGCGATGCCCTTCACGCGGCTCAGCTCCGGCAGGAGGTTCACGCTCGCGAAGTTGTAGAGGAACTTCTGATCAGCCGACTTCTCGGTGCTGAACAGGTTCACGTACATCAGCATGCTCGGCTGCACGCGGTTGACGATCACGCCCTCGAGCTGCACCAGCGGCGGCAGGCGGTTCATCACCTGGTCGATGCGGTTCTTCACGTTGACCAGCGCTTCGTTGGGGTCGGTGCCGAGCTCGAAGACGACCTGAATGGTCGCCTCACCGGCGCTCGTGGCGTCGGAGATGAGGTAGCTCATGCCCGGCACGCCGTTGATCGCGCGCTCGAGGGTGATGAGCGACGACTTCACCAGCACGTCGGCGCTCGCGCCCGGGAAGGCGAGCGAGATGAGCACCCGCGGCGGCGAGATCTCCGGGAACTGCGACACCGGGCGCGACCGCATCGCGAGCAGGCCCAGGAACACCACCAGGATCGACAGGACGATCGCCAGCACCGGGCGATGAATGAATCTCTCGGTCATGACGGCTCACTCCGCGGGAACGTCGAGGTGCGCGAGCACGTCGGCCGGCTTCTGGAACTCCGGCTCGATCACCGTGCCCTCGTGCACCTTGCGCAGGCCATCGAGGAGGATCCTGTCGCCTTCCCCCACGCCGCTGGCGACCACGTACACCTGCGGCAGCTCGGCCAGCACGGTGATCGGCTTCGAGCGCACCACGTTCTTGTCGTCGACGACGAACACGAACTTCTTGTCGAGCACGTCGAAGGTCGCCTTCTGCGGCACCACCAGCGCGTCGTCGACCGTCGTGCCGATCAGGATCTTCCCCGTCTCGCCGTGGCGCAGCAGCCCGCGCGGGTTGGGGAAGATCGCGCGGAAGGCGATGGTGCCCGTCTCGTTGTTGAAGTCGGCCTCGATGGTCTGCACCACGCCGGGTTGATCGAACAGCTGGCCGTTGGCGAGCTGCAGCTTGACCGGAATGCGGGTGTCGTCCTTCGCGCGCGCGCGGAGGTCGAGGTACTCGGCCTCGGCCACGTTGAAGTACACCCACATCGAGCTGTTGTCGGACAGCGTGGTGAGCAGATCTCCCTCGGAGATGAGGCTCCCCAGCCGCGCCTGGAAGCGCCCCATGATGCCGGTGAAGGGCGCGCGGATCTCGGTGAGCCCCTTGTGCGTGGTGGCCAGCGCCAGCTCCGCCTGCGCCCGCGCGTAGTGCGCCCTGGCCAGCGCGAGCTCGTTGGGCGACACCACGTTCTTCTCAGCGAGGATCTTCGTGTTGTTGAGCTCGATCTCCGTGCGCTGCGCCTCGGCCTCGGCCTTCTGCACCTCGGCCTGGTACAGCAGCGGCATGATCTGGAACATCTTCTGGCCCGCGTGCACCAGCTGGCCTTCGTCGACGAAGATGCCCTGCAGGTAGCCGCGCTCGAGCGCGCGCACCTCGATGTGCTGGATCGCCCGCACCTGCGCCACGTAGTCGCGGGTCAGCTCCGTCGACTTCCGGAGCGGCGTGGTGACCGGCAGCCGCACGCGCTCACCGCCCTCGTGCGCTTCGTGGTGGCAGCCGAGCCACAGCGTCGCCGCCGCGGCCAGAGACAACGTCAATCGATTCATGGCTCTTCTCTCGACGGAGCCCGCCCACGCTCCGTGCGTTTTTCCTCGCGACGGTGAAATGCCCCAGGCTGGCGGTCGGCGGAGCGGTGCTGCGACGGGGAACGATCGACGCGCGCTGTCCGGAAGCTCCGCAGCCACAGCACCGCGGCCTCAGTAAGCATCAGCGACGTTCTTCGAAATGACATAATTGAGCTTGATTCGTTCACTTTCGGAGAACTGCCGTGAAAACCGGGCTCGAGCTCAACTTCCACCACCTCCGGTACTTCTGGGCGGTCGCGCGCGAGGGCAATTTGACCCGCACCGCGAAGCAGCTGCGGGTGGCGCCGTCGGCGCTATCGGCGCAGATCCGCCAGCTCGAGGAGCAGCTCGACGAGCCCCTCTTCACCCGTGACGGCAGGCGCCTCGAGCTCACCGAGGCGGGGAAGATTGCCCTCTCGTTCGCGGAGGAGATCTTCTCGGCGGGCGGACAGCTGGTGTCGACGCTGCGAGAGGGTCGGGAGCAACGGCAGAGCTTCCGCGTGGGCTCGGTGGCCACGCTCTCGCGCAACTTCCTGCGGTCGTTCGTCGCGCCGCTGCTCGAGCAGCCCGAGGTGCGGGTGCGGCTCGAGGCAGGGAGCCTCGACGAGCTCCTCACGCGGCTGTCGAACCACGCGCTCGATCTCGTGCTCTCGAACCGACAGCCGCCGCGCGCGCTCGAGCGGCGCTACCGGTGCCGCCGCCTCGCGCGCCAGCCGGTGAGCATCGTGGCGTCACGCCGGCCGCCGCGGTTCCGCTTCCCGCGAGATCTCGAGGCGCACCGCGTGGTGGTGCCGGGCCCCGAGAGCGAGGTGCGCACCGAGTTCGAGTCGCTGTGCGAGCGCCACCAGCTCGAGGTGAACGTGATGGCGGAGGTCGACGACATGCCGACCATTCGCCTCCTGGCGCGCGACACCGACGCGCTGGCCTTCGTGCCGACGGTCGTGGTGCGCGACGAGCTCGAGCGTGGGCTGCTCCACGAGCTGTGCGTGGTGCCAGACGTCTTCGAGACCTTCTACGCCATCACCGTCGACCGCCGGTTCCAGCACCCGCTGCTGCGGAGCCTGCTGACCCGCGACGAAGACGCCCTGCTCGCCGTGGCGGGTCGCTGACGCCGGGCGCGGGTGCGCGCACACCCGCGCGGCAGACCCGACCCCGGCGCGGCCCGCGCAGGCACGCGTCACCACGGCTCGGCAGGTTCCTTGCCTGATCGAGCGGCGGAGGCCGCATGGAGTACGGACAGCCAGCGCTCACGCTGAAGAACGACAAGGGACAGGTGGTCATCTACCGGCCGCGGCCGGACGTGGTGGTGGTGGTGAGCTCCGGCTTCCTGACCACCGACCTGTGGACCAGGCAGGTGCCCTTCTACGAGAAGGTGTTCCGCGACGTGCCCTCGCTGCACCTCTTCCGCGACGCTGGCGAGGTGCGCTCGTTCGAGCCGGCGTACCGCGAGGGCCAGCAGCAGTTCGGCAAGCTCCACAAGAGCCGCTTCTCGGAGATCGTCTTCCACCAGCGGTCGGCGCTGCTGGCGATGGCCATCAACGCGGGGGCGCTCTTCACCGGCGCGAACATCGTGGCGGTCAACCGCGAGACGTTCGACCGCAAGCTGGGCGAGCTGCTCGCGAAGCAGGCCGCCTGATTCACCGGGCGGCGTCGAGCCCGAGCACCGCCGCCAGCCGACCTTCGGCCGCCGCGAGCTCGACCTTGCGCACCTCGAGCTGCGCGCGCGCCTGGCCGACGGCCGAGGCGGCGAAGAAGCGCTTGCTGTCGATGTCGCTCACCTCGAGGCTGGTGGCGAAGCCCGACTGCCACGCGGAGTCGATCTGCTTCTGCGCGCGCGAGGCGAGCTGGAGCTGCGACTCGGCCTGAGCCAGCGCCACCTGCGCGGCGGCGAGGTTGGTCTTCGCGCCGATCCACGTCGCCTTCGCCTTCTGCTTCGCCGCCTCGTACCGCGCGCGCGCCTCGGCGGTCTTCGCGTCGTTCTCGTGCATCGCGACGTAGCGCTGGCCGCGATCGTAGAGCGTCCACTGCGCGGCGATGACGCCGTCGAAGATGAAGTTGGTGCCGGCGAAGCCCTTGTTCGAGTTGTACGAGCCCTTCGCCTGCGCGACGAGCGAGGGCATCCACGCGAGGCGGTCGAAGGTGTTGAACACCTCGGCGGCCTTGAGGCCGTACTCGTTGGCGCGCACCGCGTAGGTCTGGTCCCACGGGGTGCTCGCCTCGTCGCTCGCGGAGATCTCGAAGCGCGTCGGCTCGCCGTCGAGCGGGCGGATCGGCTCGCCCACCAGCGCCTCGAGCATCGCCAGCAGGCCGACCTTCTGGCCCTGGAGCGTGGCGAGCGTCGAGCGGGCCTGCGCCGTCTCGGACTGCGCGCGCAGCACCGCGATGTCGGTGGCCACGCCGAGCTGCTGCTGGGCCGACGCGTCACGCTCGCGCTTGAGCGCCACCAGCTCCGCGTCCTTCGCGGCCTGCTCGATGGCCGAGAGCCCCTCGATGCCCAGGTACAGCCGCGCCACCGCGAGCAGCACCTGCTCGCGCGCCTCGAGGCTGCCGAACTTCGCCGCCTCGTTCGAGTGGTCGGCCGCGGGCAGGAGGAACATCTGCGGCGCGAAGAGGGTCTGGGTGAGCACCACGTTCCCGTAGAACGAGTTGCGCGCCACGATGGTGGTCGGCTTGAGCCCCTCGGACGCGGCGTCGCGGAAGCCCGACTTCACCGCCGAGAGCACCTGCTCGTTGGGCATGATGGGGAAGCCGTACACCGGGCCCGCGCCGCGGATCGACGCGTCGATCACCCCTTCGAAGGCGTCGAGGAACGCCGAGGGGTCGAACTTCTGCTCGGCGGTGGTGTGCACGTAGCTCGCCGACGCGGTGATCTCCGGCAGCACCGCCGAGAACACCAGCCGCGCCTTCGCCGCGACCTGCTGCGCCGACGCGCGCGCCGCCTGGAGGTCGGCGCTCTTCTGCTCGGCGAGCTTGAGCGCCTCGACCAGCGACACCGGCTTGCGCGTGGCGACGTAGGCCGCCTCGAGGTCGGCGGTGGGCAGCACCGGCGGCGCCTTCGGCAGCGGCGGCTCGGCCGCGGCGAGGGCGGCGCAGAGGCCGACGAGGGTGAAGGTGAGGCGCTTCATGGCTCCGTCTCCTGCGGCAGCGGCGGGGGCGCGTACTTGCCGGGCATCAGCTTCTCGAAGACCGCGAACACCAGCGGCACGACGAAGAGCGTGAGGAAGGTCGAGGTGATGACGCCGCCGATGACGCTGATGGCCATCGGCGCGCGGAACTCGAAGCCCTGCCCGCGGCCGATCGCGGTGGGCACCATGCCGATGGCCATCGCGGCCGACGTCATGAGGATGGGGCGCAGGCGGCGCGGGCCGGCGTTGAGCAGCGCCTCGTCGAGGGCCTGGCCCTCGCGGAGGTTCTGCAGCGCCTGGTCGACGAGGAGGATGGCGTTCTTCGTCACCAGCCCCATCAGGAGGATGAGGCCGATCATCGCGCCCATGGTGATGGACCAGCCGGTGAGGAACAGCGCGAGCAGCGCGCCGATGAGGGCCAGCGGCACCGACACCATGATGGTGAAGGGGTGCTTGAAGCTCTCGAACTGCGAGGCGAGCACCATGTACACGAAGGCGAAGGCCAGCACGAAGACCAGCGTGAAGGCGTCGTTCTGCTCGCCGAGCACCTTCATCTGCCCGTCGTAGAAGTGCGTGTAGCCCTCGGGCGCGGGCTGCTCCTCGAGGAGCCGCTTGATCTTCGACGCCACCTCGCCGAGCGAGGCGTGCTCCGACGGGCTGCCGATGACCATCACCCGGCGCACGCGGTTGAAGCGCTCGATGACCGACGGCGTCTCCTTGATGCTCAGCGCCGCCACGTCACCGATGGCGCGCGGGCCCGAGGGCGTGAAGATCTCCAGCGCCGCGAGCGACTCGGGGTTGGCGCGGTCCTTCTCCGAGAGCCGCACCACGATCTCGGTCTCGTTGGCGCCCTCGCGCAGCTTGCCGGCCACCTGGCCGTTCATCGCCAGGCGCAGCTGCATGCCCAGCGCGCCCGCCGAGAGGCCGGTGTCGTTGGCGCGCGAGCGATCGATGTCGATGGCGAGCTCCGGCTTCGGCGGGTTGGTCACCACGCGGATGTCGCTCACCATCGGCTCGCCCTTCGCGGTGCGCATGTTGCGCAGCAGCTCGGCGACGCGGTTGGCCTCGGCGGTGAGGCCGTCGAACTCCGGCCCCATCACGTAGATCATCATCGGGTAGAAGTCGCCGACGCCCTCGAGGTCGGGCGGGTCGATGATCGCCACCTCGGTCGCCGGCAGGGTGTTCAGCTTCGCGCGCGCCTGATCCTTCATCTGCTTGAGGGTCATCGTGCGGTGCGCGCGCTCCTTCGTGAGCACGCGGAAGCGCACGGTGTTCGCGTCGCCGCCGAAGCCGTTGGGGTCGGCGCCGACGAGCGCGTAGGTGTCGGTGACGTCGGGGATGCTGCGGAGCATCGCCTCGGCCTCGATGGCGCGCGTCTCCGACTCCTTGACCGCCGCGCCCTCGGGGAGCTTGAGCTGCACGAGGAAGGTCGAGCGGTCCTGCGGCACCATGAAGTCGTTGCCGAGCGTGCTCGCCACCCCGAGCGACGCGGCGATGATGACCAGGGTGATGATCGCCGTCTTCCAGCGGTTGGTGAGCGTCCACCGGAGCAGCCGCTCGTAGCCGCGCTCGTTCGCCTCGAAGAAGCGGCGCAGCGCGCGCGCCACCGCGTTCTCCTTCTCTTCCTCGCCGAGCACGCGCGCCTTCGACAGCCGCGCCGAGAGCATCGGGTCGAGGGTGAACGAGATGAACATCGAGATGATCACCGCGGCCGAGATGGTGACGCCGAACTGCTTGAAGAACTGGCCGACGATGCCGGGCATGAAGGCCACCGGCACGAACACCGCCACCAGCGAGAAGGTGGTGGCGAGCACCGCGAGGAACACGTCCTTCGTGCCGTTGCTCGCCGCGGCGGCCGGAGACTCGCCTTCTTCGAGGCGGTGGGTGATGGCCTCGCGCACCACCACCGCGTCGTCGATGAGCAGGCCGATGGCGAGCGAGAGCGCCAGCAGCGTCATCTGGTTGAGGGTGTAGTCGAGCGCGTACATCACGAAGAAGGTGCCGATGACCGACGTGGGCAGCGCGAGCGAGCTGATGAAGGTGCCGCGCACGTCGAGCAGGAACATGAGGATGATCAGCACCGCCATGAAGCCGCCGAAGAGCAGCGCGATCCACACCTCCTTGGCGTTCTCCTCGATGAGGATCGACGAGTCGATCAGCACCGACGCGCCGAAGCCGTGGCCCATCTCGGGCGTCAGCTCGGCCATGCGCTGCTTCACCGCGCGCGCCACGTCGACGGTGTTGCTGCCCGGCTGCTTGACGATCTCCACCATCACCGCGTCCTTCCCGTTGAGGCGGGCGATGGTGCGGCGGTCGGCGACGCCGTCGGTCACCGTGGCCACCTCGTCGAGGCGCACCTGGGTGCCGAGCTGCGCGTTGCGCGCGATGGGGAGCTGGGCGATCTCGTCGACGGTCTTGAACTGGCCCAGGCTGCGCACGGTGAGCTCGGTGGGGCCGAGATCGAAGCGGCCCGCGGGCACGTCGACGTTCTCGCTGCCGAGGCGCTCGGCGATCTGCGCGGGCGCCACGCCGGCGGCCTTGGCGCGATCGAGGTCGACGTCGACGCGAATCTCCCGCTGATCTCCGCCGATGATCTTCACCTGCGCCACGCCCTCGAGCTGCGCCATCGCCGGCTCGAGCTTGTCCTTGAGCAGCTGCCGCAGGTGCTTCGATTCCATGTCGGCGTTGACGGCGAAGGTGACGATGGGCGTCGCGCCGATGTCGAGGCGGCTCACCTTGGGCTGATCCGCGTCGCGCGGCAGCGTGCCCACCGAGGCCACCTTGTCGCGCACCTCCTGCACCGCGCGGTCGAGCGGCACGGTGAGCTTGAACTGCACGAAGATGAGCCCCACGTTCTCACGCGCGAAGCTCTGGATGACGTCGACGCCCTGAATGCCGGCCACCGCGTCTTCGATGGGCTTGTTGATCTGCGACTCGATCTCCGACGGCCCCGCGCCCCGGTACACGGTGGTGATGGCCACGAAGGGGAAGCTGACGTCGGGGAAGAGGTCGGTGCCGAGGCCGCGCACGCCGAGCAGGCCGAGCACGACGAGCAGCAGCGACATCATGGTCGTGAAGACCGGTCGCTTGATGGACAGATCCGAGAGCGTCATCGCGCGACCTTCGCTCCGTCGACGAGGGCGGTCGTCGGGTAGTCGACGACCTGGCTCACCGCCGCGTCGGCCGTGACGGTGACCGTGGTGTTGGCGCGCTCCATCACCTTCACCGGCACCTTCTTGAGCGTGCCGTCATCGCCGACCGCGAAGACGTGCTCGCCGCCCGCGGTGCCGAGCGCCGTCGAGGGCACCACCAGCGCGCTCTTCGCTTCCCCGAGGGGAACGATGACCTTCGCGAGCGTGTTGGCCACGAAGCGGCCGTCGGCGTTGGGCACGGTGATCTCCAGCGGCACGCGCCGCGTGGCCGGGTCGGCCGAGGGCAGCACCACCTTCACCGTGGCCTCGTCGGTCGCCGCGCCGCTGCCCACGGCCTCCACGCGCACCTTGAGGCCGGGCTTGATGAGCTCGCGCACCTTCTCGGGCACCGTCACCTTGAGCACCAGCGGGTCGAGCTGCATGAGGATGAAGACCGGCGAGCCCGGGCCCACCATGCCGCCGGTGTTGTCGGGCGCCTCGACCACCGTCGCCGCGAAGGGCGCCGCGAGGAAGTGCCGGCGCTGCCCCGCGCGCGCCTGCGCCAGGCCCGCCTGCGCCTGCGCCACCTGGGCCTTCGCCGCCTTCGCCTGCGTGTCGACCTGCCGGTACTGCACGTCAGACACGCTGCCCTCGGCCTTGAGCTTCTCGTTGCGCGCGGCCATGTCGAGCGCGAGCGCCGCGCCCGCCTCTGCCGCCGCGAGGCCCGCCTCGGCCTGCGCGACCTGCGCGTTGATGATCTCCGGGTCGAGGTTGCCCAGCGGCTGGCCGGCCTTCACCACCTCGCCGCGCGACACGCGGCTCACCACGAGGCGCCCGCCGACCTCGAAGCCCAGCGGGAGCAGCTTCGACGGCCCGAGCTGGCCGGTGACGGTCTCGCGCGTGCTCGCGGTGACGGAGCGGGCGGGCACCACGCGCACCTTCGCGGGCGTGAGCGGGCCCTCGGCGAGCGCGAGGGACGCGAGGAGCGGGACGAGGAGGACGAGTCGATTCATGACTGACTTTCAGCGACGGCGTGGGGGGGACGGGCGGCGCGTGGGGGCCGCGGAGGGGGTGGACAGGAGCGCCTTCGTGGCCTCGCGCAGCGCGTCGCTCGCGGTGCCTTCGGAGATCAGCCCCTGGAGCAGCCGCACGAGGCGCTCGAAGTCGGGCTTCTCGGTGAGCGTGGCGAACTTGCGCGCCACCAACATGTACGTTCCGACGATCATGAAGCCGACCAGCTCGCCGTCGACGTCGGGGCGGATGAAGCGCGCCTTCTTGAGCGCGTCGATCTCCTCGGCGACGCGGCCCGCCTCGCGATCGAGGATGGTCCACATCACGCCCTCGAACTCCGTGCCCTGGCACCCGTCGAGCAACACCCGCGTCACGTCGCGCCAGTCCCACAGGAGCTGCAGGAGCCGGAGATCTTCGCGGCGATCGATGTCACCGAGCGCGGCGACGAAGGCCAGCGCCTTCTTGCCGCGGGGGAAGCCGTCCTCGACCAGCTTCGCGTAGGCCTGCTCGCGCGCCCGCCGCAGCCCGTCGACCGCCGCCTCGACGCTCTGCACCAGCTCGCGGAACAGCGCCTCCTTCGACTCGAAGTGCAGGTAGAAGGCGCCCTTCGACAGCCCGCACGCGGCGGTGATGTCCTCGATGCGCGCCCGCTGGATGCCGCTCTTCACGAACTCCCGGCGGGCCGCGGCGACCAGCGAACTCCGGGCGGTGGGATCTGCGGGGCGAGCCATGCGGGCGCCGTAAGTAACCCGCGGGTCAGAAACGGCAACCCATTTCTGAACGGCGGGTCAGTCACGCCCCCTGCGGGGTCGAAAAATTGCGGGCGGGGCGCACGGAACTACCTTGGCCCACATGCGAAACAGCCTGATCAGCGCCTGTGCCGTCCTGTCGCTCGCCGCGTGCGGACCCGTCCCGGTGACGGATCAGCCGGTGACGAGCGGCTCGCGGTGCCTCTCGCTGACCGAGCCGGGCGGTGCCTCGCTCGCGGCGTCGCTGCCGTCGAAGGTGTCGTGGCTGTTCCGCGTCGAGACCTGCGGCGGTGAGCCGGTGGCCGGGCTCACCGCCGCGCAGTTCGAGATCTTCGAAGACGGCAAGCAGGTGAGCGCCTTCGAGTCGCAGCAGCGCGTGGCGCCGCGCGCCGAGAAGTTCCGGCTGTACTCGGTGGTGCTGCTCGACCTCTCGGGCTCGATGCTGCGCTCGGGCGACTTCCCGCAGCTCCAGGCCGCCGCGCGCGCGTACCTCGAGACGGCGCTCC
The DNA here is from genome assembly GCA_049322495.1 of Myxococcota bacterium. Lineage (GTDB taxonomy): Bacteria > Myxococcota > Myxococcia > Myxococcales > Myxococcaceae > Archangium_A. Next base: position 128,498 of record JBMORD010000085.1, read on the forward strand.
AGGCCGGCGGCGACGGGCACCGCGTCGCGCTGATGACCTTCGACGGCCGCGCCGAGCCTCAGGTGGTGGTGCCGTCGACCTCCAGCCTGCCGACGCTGCTCGCGGGCCTCGACTCGCTCGCGGTCTCGGAGTGCACCACGTCGGCGCAGTGCGCCGGCTTCGCCGACCGCCGCACCTGCGCCGGCTGGCGCTGCGTCGACGACTCGACGAACCTCAACGGCGCGCTCGTGAAGACGCTCGCCCAGCTCGACGCCGAGCTCTCGCAGAGCGAGGTGCCGTGGCGCGACGGCGCGGTGGTGCTCTTCACCGACGGCACTGATCAGGCCGCGCGGGTGTCGACCTCGGCCGCGCTCGACGCGGTGCGCGCGAGCCGGCAGCACGTCTTCACCGTCGGGCTCGGCGGCGAGGTCGACGTCGGCACGCTGCAGAGCCTCGGCAAGGACGGCTGGTGGCCGGTGGCGAAGGCCGACCAGCTCACCGGCGCGTTCAGGGAGATCTCCCAGCGCGTCGCGGGCCTCGCCAACCGCTTCTACGTGCTCGAGTACTGCAGCCCGAAGCGCAGCGGCACGCACACGCTGAAGATCTCCGCGAGCGTCGAGACCGAGCGCGAGGGCCGGCTCACCGGCTCCATCAGCGGGCAGTTCGACGCCACGGGCTTCGCCAGCGGCTGCGAGCTCTGACGCTCAGGCGCCGAGCACCTGGCGGGCGCGCGCGTAGTACGCGTCGCGGCTCGCCTTACCGTTGTAGCCGCCGTTCACGCGGTAGGTGATGGCGTCGAAGTTCCCCGCGTCGGCGTACGAGTTGAGGTTGCGGCTGTTCCAGAACCACTGCGCGATGCGGAAGCCGACCTCGGGCGTGGCGGCCTGCTCGGGGTGGTTGATGAGGTCGAGGCCCAGCGCGCGGCCCGCGGCGGCGTAGTTCGAGCGCCCGGTGAGCTGAATCGGGCCGCGGCCTTTGAAGCGCACGCCGTCGCCCGGGTAGATGTTGCCGAGGTCACGGCGCCCCTCGTACGCGGCCCCCGAGGCGATCTCCTCGAAGTAGCGGAGCTGGCCGCTCTCGTGCGCGAGCTGCGCGAGGAACGCCGCCTGGCGCTTCGGGGTGTTGATGTTGCCTTCGGCCATCGCCGCGTTGAGGTACGGCAGGTAGCGGTTGGCGTCGGCCGCCGAGAGGTTGGGCATGATGGCCCGCAGCTGCGCGGCGCTGATGCCGCCGGTCGTCGGGCCCGGCACGGGGCCGGTCGGCGCCACCGGCCCGGTGGGCGTCGGCGCAGGCGCGGAGCCGCCCGGCAGCCGCAGCACCTGGCCCGCGTAGATCATGTTCGGGTTGCTGATGCCGTTGAGCGAGGCGAGCGTCGAGACCGTGGTGCCGTAGCGCGCCGCGATGCCGCTGAGCGTGTCGCCCGGCCGCACGCGGTAGGTCGAAGCGCCGCCGGAGGGCGTGGGCGCCGACGGCACCGGGCCGCTGGTGCCGCTGATGAGCAGGCGCTGGCCCGGGTAGATGCGGTCCGGGTCGCGGATGCCGTTGCGCGCCGCGAGCGACTGCACCGTGGTGCCGAAGCGCGAGGCGATGCCGCTGAGCGTGTCGCCCTTCTTCACCGTGTACGTCTGGCTCACGCCGCTGGTGCCGCCCGAGCGCGACGACACCTGGCCGCTGTACCCGTCGGGGATGGTCAGCGTGCGCCCGGCGTAGATGACGTTGGGGTTGCTGATGCCGTTGGCCTGCGCGAGCGCCCCCACCGTGGTGCGGTACCGCGCGGCGATGCTGCTCAGCGTGTCTCCAGAGCGGATCGTGTAGCTGGTCATGCCCGGTTGTCGGCTCGCGGCCCGCGAGAGGATTTCGACGTTTCTGCGCGCGCTTTTGACATGCGGAGCACGGATGTCTCATGCGACACCCGGCTCCGATGTAAGCATCGCGAAACCACTAGTTGATCTGCACGGTGCAGGTGCACGAGCCAGTGGCGCCGCACGGGGCGAAGGTGCGATCGAGGCAGCCCAGGCCGGCACAGCACGGGGTGCCTCCCGCCGAGCAGGTCTGGCCGGAGCCCACGCACATCGCCGCCTGGCACGTGCCGAACTCGGCCCCCGCGGCGATGGCGCAGGTCGAGCCGCTGCAGCAATCGGCCGACGAGGTGCACACGCTCCCGACGCCCTGGCAGACCACCGGCGTGCCGCAGGTGCCGTTGGTGCAGATCTGCGAGCAGCAGTCGGCCGAGAAGGCGCAGCCCTGGCCGTTGGCGCGACAGAGGGTCGAGCCACCGTCGGGCAACGTCGTCGAGCCGCCATCGCGCATGCCCCCGTCCGGCAGCAGGCCGCCGTCCGTGCTCCCGCCGCCCTCCTCGAAGGGCCGGCACACGCCGCCGACGCAGAACGCGCCGCCGCAGCAGCTCGCGTCGGTCGAGCAGGCGCCGCCGAGCGGCGTGCAGGTCGGCGTCTGGCAGCGCAGCACGCCACCGTCGCCGGGCAGGCAGAGGGCGCCGTTGCAGCACTGGTCGCGGAACTGGCACACGTCGCCGCTGGCGATGCAGCAGCCGGCCGCGCCGGTGTAGCCGGTGGGGCACTGCCCGCTGAAGCCGCCGAAGCAGCGGGGAATGCCGGACGAGTCGAGCTTGCAGACGTCCTTCATGCCGTCGCAGCAGTTCTGCGAGGCGTTGATCGACCCGCCGTCGGGCAGCACCGGCGCGCCGCAGATGTTGCCCACGCCGTTGCACGACTGGCCGTTGTCGCACCGCCCGCCGATGCACTGCACCGAGTTGTTGGGGTTGACGCCGCCGCCGCAGCAGGCGTCGTCGCCGCTGCACGAGGTGCCGGTGAGCCGGCAGCCGCCCGCGGGCAGGCACACCGACGCGCCGGAGCCGGGGTCGAAGCAGGTACGCGAGCAGCAGTTCGAGCCGCCGCTGCACGGGTTGCCTTCCTGGGTGCAGCCGCCGCCTCCGCCGCCAGTGACGTTGAGGCACACGCCGACGCCGCCGTCGTTCACGCTGCACGCGCGCCCGCAGCAGTCGTCGTTCGACGAGCAGCGGTCGCCGTTCGGCTGGCAGTAGTACGCCTTCGCGCACGCCCCCGCCTTGCAGAGCGTCGAGCAGCACTGGCCGTTGGACGTGCAGGCGTCGCCGAGCACCTTGCACGTGCCGCCGGTGATGGGCGCGCAGGTGTTGGCGTTGCACACGCCGGTGCAGCACTCGGCGGGCGACTGGCACGCCTGGCCGGTGGCGGTGCAGGCCGCCGTCGCGCAGGTGCCGTTGACGCAGTTCGCGTTGCAGCAGTCGGTGTCGACGCTGCACTGCGCGCCAGGGTCGGCGCAGAACGTCGACGAGGTGCAGACCGAGCCGACGCACTGACCGGCGCAGCAGGGCTCGGTCGCGCTGCAGGGCTGGCCCGCGGCGATGCACATCCCTCCGTCCGGCAGGCCGGTGCCTCCGCCCGCGCCTCCGCCGGCCCCGCCGCCGCTGCCACCGCCCATGCTCCCGCCGGTGCCGCCCGCGTCACTGCCCGCATCGTCACCGCCGGGCGACGCGCAGCTGCAGCCGTCGAGCACCACCAGCATCGTCACCACCGCAAGAACTCGCGTCATCATCGCTCCCTCAGAAGAAGACTCCGTAACCAACCAGCACCGACAGGGACGAGGCGTTCGAGTCGCCGGTCAGCCGCTGGTCCACCGGCAGCACGTTGACGTCGACCTCGGCCAGCACGCGTCCCGGGCCGAGGCGGTAGCCGGCGCCAAGCCCGAAGACGCCGCCGACCCGGGTGTCGGTCTCGGTGAAGGTCCCGAGCTGCGAGCCGTCGCCCGCGGTGCCCACCGTCTCGACCCGCAGGAAGTGGATGCGCACGGCCGCGGAGATCCACGGTACGAAGGCCCCTGCGGGGTCGAGCATGAAGAACGCGAGGCCGAGCGCGGTCGCGAGATCCCTCGTCACGATGAGCGACGAGAACGTGCCGCCGGGCAGGCGCTCGTCGGCGCCGGTGCGCGTCGTCGAGGGCTGCGTGTAGCCGACGTCGGCGTAGAGCTGGAGCCGACGCTCGAGCAGCGGCAGCGCGTAGCCGAGCTTCAGCGTGAAATCGAAGCTCGTCTGCAGCGCGTTGGCGATCTGCGGGAGGTGCACGCCGCCCTTGAGCGAGACCTCGAAGGCCGCGCGCTCCTGCGCGGGCGCGGCCGTCGAGACGCCGTCCTCGGCGAGGGCCGGCAACGAGGCGCACAGCATCACCAGCAGGCTCGCTCTCATCGTCGTTCTCCTCACCACAGGCGGTACTCCGTCGAGCTGCTCGCCGCGGCGCTCGAGGTGGTGCCGCCCGCGACGTAGATGAAGGCGCCGCTGAGCGTCGCGCCGAGGCGGTACCGCGCGGTGCGCATCGACTGCCCCGCGTTCCAGTTCACGATGCGCGGCGGCACCTGCTGGGCGACCGCGCCGCAGCCAGACACGCCTGGCCCGCAGATCTCCCCGCTCACCACGCCGGTGTCGGGCGAGCCCTGGAGCCCGCCAAACGCGAACACGTGGTTGCCGGCGACGATGGTCCCGTACCCGGCGCGCTGGAGGTTATCGAGCGCGACGAAGGTGCCGAGCGCGCCACCGGCCTGCACCGGCGCGGCCTCCGCGGTGTTGACGAGCGCGCCGCCCGCCGCGAGGCCCGACAGCGCGTAGACGTAGGTGGTGCCCGCGGCGATGCGCGACGAGAGCGCGTTGGTGGCCTGCGCTGCCGCCAGCTGCCAGCGCGCCGCGCCGAGCCCGCTCGCGCTGGTGACCGACGCCCCCGCGGTCTGCGCCCCGTTGGGCGCGAGGGTGAGCCCGAGGCGGTCGTAGGTCGCGCTCGCCGCCGAAGAGGACTGTCGGCCTCCGAGCACGTACAGCCAGGCCTGCGTCGGCGCAGCCGGGTCGATCGCCCAGGCGACGCCCGGCCCTTCTCGCGGAGCCGAGAGGCGCGCGGCGAGCGTGTGCCACCGCCCGGTGCTGCCCACGAAGAGCGGCGTCTGCGTCGAGGTCGGCGCGAGCCCGGTGTCCTTGAAGCTCGTCGTCGGCGCGTTGACCTCGGCGATCACCTGTTCGGTGCCCGCGGCGGCGCCGGGCGAGGGGCTGCGGTACACCACGTACTTCGTCGCGCCGGGCTGCGTGCGCCACGAGACGGTGACCGAGAGCTTCCGGCTCTGGAGCTCCGGCAGCCGCACCGGGAACGGGTCGCTCGCCAGGTTCTCGCCGCCGGGGTTGAACGGGTCGCTCGCGTCCATCACCGCGGCGACGCGGTAGTACCAGGTGCCCGCGTCGAGGCCCTGCGCGCCGACCTCGAGGAGCAGATCCGTCACCTCCTCGCGCTCGTCGGGGTCGAGCACCACCGCGCGCTCGATGGTGTCGAGCGCCACGCCCGCATCGTCGGCGCCGCCCGCGACGTAGAGGAAGCGCCCGACGTTCGCGCCCGCGGCGTTGGTGCGCGGCTGCTCGAGCTGGTACCGCTGGGTGACGAACGGCCCCGGCACGCCGAGCACGTCGAGCGCCGAGGTCTCGACCGTCGCCAGCGGCCGCGCGCCATCGTCGCCGCCGATGACGTGGAGGTAGCGCGCCGCGGTCGTCGCGTTCCCGCCGAGCACCACCGGCGCGCGCCGCGCGATCGCCAGCGAAGGCCCTGCCTGCGCCGCGTAGAGGTTCTGCGCGGGATTGGTGATGACGAGGGCCGAGAAGTCCGAGAACGTCGCGTCGTCTCCGTTGGTGACGCGCACCACGCACGCCACGCCGGCCGCCGAGGCGTCGAAGCGCACGTCGACGCTGCTCGCGCTCGAGGCCGTCACCGTCGCCGCGGGGTTCATCGCCAGCGGCGCGCCCGAACCATCGACGCACGAGAGGCTCACCGCCGGCTGCCGGAACGCCGTGCCGTTGATGGTGAAGGTCTGCGGGTTCGCGTTGGCCACGCTGCCAGGCGAGAGCGCGGTGATGACGGGCGGGGGCTGCGCCACGACGCGGAAGGCCGAGGGCGCGAGGCCCACCGTGCCGTCGGGGTTCACCACGATGACGTCGTAGCTCCCGACCGGGAGCGAGCCCGGGACGAGGCCGGTGAGCCGGCGCGCGTTGAGGTACGCGACCGCCCCCAGCGGCGCGGCGACGGTGGTCGAGGTGGCGTTGGTGGGGTTGAGGTACACGCGCGGCACTGCCACCAGCCCGCCCTGCGCCTCGAGCGTGATGCCCGTCGATTCGCCGAGGTGGCCGAAGCCGGGCGTGAGCGCGGGCGTGGCGAGCATCACCGTCGTCTGGTCGACGATGCGCACGCCGTCGAGCAGCCGCGCGCCGCAGGTCGAGCCGTCGGTGAGCGTGACGTCGTAGTCGCCCGCCGCCGTCCCGGCCGGGATCAGCACCTGCACCTGGCCCGGCCGGGCGGCGTTGGTCGTGTACTGCAGCGGCACGCTCGCGCCGCCCCCGCGCGGCACGAGCGAGACCGAGGTCACGGTGCCGGTGAAGCCGGTGCCGTAGGCGGTCGCCTGGGTGGTGAGGCCGTTGAAGGCGACGGGCGGGTCGACGAAGAAGAGCTGCGGCCCGGGGATGACGTTCACCGTCGCCGTCGCCGTCGCGCTGCAGCCATCGCCGTTGTCGAGCACGACCTGGAAGGGCCCGCCGGGCTCGATCATCGCGAAGCTCGCGGCGGCGCTGGTGCCCGCGTCGGCGACGCTCACCGACACCGCGGCAATGCCGCCGAGCGAGACGGTCGCGCCGGGAACGAAGCCCGTGCCCGTCACCGTCAGCGTCGCGTTCCCCGAGCAGAGGTTCCGCGGCGCGACGTCGGTCACCACCGGCGGCGGCCGCACGGTGAGCGTGACGGTGTCGCTCGACGCGCAGTCGGCCGGCGCGGGGTTCGTCACCACCACCGGGTAGTCGCCGGGCGTGAAGGTGCCCGCGGGCACGGTGAGCGTCAGCGTGGTGCACAGCTGCGCGGTCTCCGTCGGCCCGGTCAGCGGCGCGCAGCCCGACGCGCTGGGCGTGAAGCGCTGCGCGCCGACGGTGAGCGCCGGCCCGACGCCGTCGACGGTGAGGAAGCCCACTCCGCGCACCTCGAGCTGCTGCATCGCCGCGGCGCTGCACACCGCGAGCGGCTGCACCGACGTCACCTTCGGGCGGTCGACCCAGGTCGCGGTGCGCACCGCGCTCACGCACGCCAGCGGCGCGGGGTTGGTGACCGTCACGTCGACCGTGCCCGGCGGCTGGCTGTTGGCCGGTACGACGATCTCCAGCGAGCGGCAGGCCTCATAGCCGCCAGTCCCCGGCAGCGCGCGGCAGTCGGCGAGCGTCGGGGTGAGCGTGCGCGAGCCCACCGCCACCGAAGGAAGGTCGACCCCGTGGCGCACCAGGAGATCGCCGCTGAGGGTGAGCGTCGTGTCGCGCGCGAGGCACGCGAGGTCCTGCGAGAGGGACGTGAGCGTCGGCCGCGGCACGGCCAGCACCGACCCGGGGCGCGTCGCGCTCGCGCCTGAAGCGAGCGTCACCGTGACGTCGTACAGCCCCGGCGCGAGCGCCAGCGCCGGCGTCACCGTGGCGCGCAGCTCGGCCTGGGAGGTCCACGCCAACAACGAGGCGTTGGCTCCCTCTGGCTCACCGGAGAAGTCGACGGCCCCGCTCGCCGACGCGCCGGAGAGCTCGACGGTCCGCGTGAGCGTCGCCGATGGCAGCACGAGGTGCGGGCTGGTGGTGAGCCCGTCCACCATCAGCGCCGCGAGCCCACCACCCGAGAGCGCCAGCGTCGTCGAACGCTGCTCGACGCACAGCGCGTCGGGGCTCACCGCGTCGAGCGACGGCGTGGGCCCTTCGAGCTTCTTGCCGCAGGCAGCGAGCACCAGCAGCGCCAACCAGACTCGTCGAGGCATGCGCATGGGTCGGGGCCCCCATCGCAAACCCGGTGCCAGCCGCGTTCCCTCGGAAGAGGTCGCGCCACGCCGGGTGGGTGTACCGTCTGGTACAGGTGGGTGTCCCGCCCGGTTCGGTCGAGCACCGACACCCTTCGGGGTTCGACCGGTTGTCGCGCGGCACGCCCCGTGCTCGGAGGAGGCGCATGCGTCGGCTGCTCATCATGCTGTCGTTGGTGGCGGGGACAGCGCTCGGCCAGGACGCCGGTGGGCCGGGGGACGAGGCCGCGCGCCTCATGCGTGAAGGCCTCGAGCGCGAGCTCCCGACACCGCACCACCGCGCCGAGTGGCCACGCCAGGCCGAGCCGCGGGAGCGGCCGCAGCCGCAGGGCGAGCAGCAGCGCCTCGAGAAGGCCGTCGAGCGGATGAAGGAAGAGGCCACGGC
>JBMORD010000086.1:0-21630 GCA_049322495.1 Myxococcota bacterium
GCCTTGTCCAATGAAACGTTCCCCGCCATGAGCCGTGTGTCTCGACCTACACTGAACCTGTACGGTTCAGGTGGGGGCCTTTCTGCCTTCCTTCGGCGTCCCTCTCGAGGAGGGCTTGCACCCGGTCGGACGAGACGACCCCCGTTGGTTTTGTATCGGTTCGAGCGTCAGTCGAGCATCACGCACCCCGCAGGGAACAGCCTGTCGAAGTTCCTTTCGGGGCTGATCATAAGGACGCGCCCGCTGGTTTCAAGGTGCTAACCTGCCTGAGTCGATGACGCGTTATTTCGTGGCCGCTCTGGCGCTGGTTTCTCTGACTGCCGCGGCGGCCACCCCGACGCTCTCCGGGCTGTACGCGGTCGGGGAGCTGGGCCTGGTCGACTTCTCGATGAGCGACGGGAAGATCGTGGGCAAGCTGCGCTCGTCGGCGCAGTGCGTCTTCGTGGCGGACACGCCGGTCGTGACCGGGAGCTTCGAAGGGAACGTCTTCGTGGGCACGGTGACGTTGTGCCTCGAGGGGGCGGGCTGCCCGGCGCAGCGCAGCTTCCCCGTGCTGGGCGTGCACCACGACGACGCGGTGGCGGCGTGGATCCACCTCGACTCCGGCTGCACGAGCCCCGCGCTGGAGGATCGGAAGCTCTTCCTGCGCCCCGCGACCGTCGAGGAGAAGCAGCGGGTGCTGGGCAACAGCTCGGCGTCGGCGGTGGCGGCGAAGCAGGTGAAGGGCGACGCGGCGGCGATCGCGGCGGAGGCGATCCTCGAGGGGAACCGCCTGTTCCAGGATCAGAAGTTCGGCCCCGCGCGCGAGAAGTTCCGCCAGGCGATGGAGGCCGACCCGACGCGCTGGGAGGCGGTCACGGGCTTCGGCCTCATGGAGCTCAAGCTCGGCTTCCCGGAGCGCGCGCTCGAGCACTTCGAGAGGGCGCTCACGGTGGCCGGGGCGCGGCGTGCGTCAGCCGCCCAGCTCGCGCAGATTCACTACAACAAGGCGTGCGCGCTGGTGGCGACGCAGGACGACAAGGGCGCGGTGACCTCGCTGCGGCAGGCGGTGAAGCTCGGCGGGGTGACGCTCGACGATCTGCTCAACGACCCGGATCTCAACCCGCTGCGGAAGGACGCTGGCTTCAAGGCGCTCGTCGCCGAGGTGCGCACGAGCAAGAAGCCCAGGTGACTCGAGTGGGCACGGGGAACTACGAGATTCTCCGATTGCTGGGCAAAGGCGGCATGGCCGAGGTGTTCCGCGTGCGGGCGATCGCGGGGCGCTACAAGGGCCGCGAGCTGGCGCTCAAGCGGCTGTTGCCGGCGCTCCGCAAGGACGAGGAGGCGGTGCGCCTCTTCACGGCCGAGGCGGAGCTGTCGCGGCACCTCCACCACCCGAACATCGTGCAGGTGCTCGACGTCGGCCACGACGCCGACGACATCTACATCGTGATGGACTTCATCGACGGGCGCGACGTCGCGCAGATCATCAAGCGCTGCCGGCAGACGAACGTGCCGTGGCCCGTCGACTTCGCGCTGTACCTGGCGCGCGTGCTGCTCGAGGCGCTCGACTACGCGCACCACGCGAAGGGGCCGACCGGCAAGCCGCTGGGGATCGTGCACTGTGACGTGTCGCCGTCGAACTTCTTCGTCTCGCGCACGGGAGAGCTCGTGCTCGGCGACTTCGGCGTGGCGCGCTCGCTGATCGAGGTCGGGCCGGATCAGGTGATGGGCAAGCCGTTCTACCTCTCGCCGGAGGCCGTCTCGGGCCACCTCAACGCGACGATCGATCTGTGGGCCGTCGCGGTGACGCTCTACGAGCTGCTCACCCTGCAGCGGCCCTTCCTGGGGAAGACGGCGCCCGAGGTGTTCCAGGCGATCCGCTCGTCGACGTACATCCCGGTCCGCAACCTCCGCCCGGAGGTTCCGGCGATCGTCGAGGGGCTCGTCGCGCGTGCGTTCGACGTCGATCCGGCGATGCGATTTCAGACGGCGCGCGAGTTCGCCGATGCGATCGCTCCGCTGTACGACGAGCGGGTGGGCACGCCGCTCGCCATCGCGGCGGTCGTGCGCGGCTTGTTCGGGACCAGCGACTGACGAACGGCCCAGTCTGCTGCATTCATTCTGCGGGTGCGAACGTGCTCGGGCGCGACACCTTCAGGCCCCCGGAACGTCGACCGCTGCGAAGCGCGCGTCCCCGGCGTCAACGAGCCGCTCGAGGTCGAGGAGCTGCAGGTGACGAGCACGGGACGCAGCCCCCGCGTTCCTCAGGGCTGCAACGCCGAGCGCAGGCGCAGCAGCGTCGCGGCGACGGTCTCGACGTCCTCCTCCGAGCAGGGAAGCCCGAGGGAGAAGCGGAGCGACCCCGACGCCTGCTCGGACGAGCGCCCCATCGCGAGCAGCACGTGGGAGGGCTTCGTCGAGCCTGAGGCGCACGCCGCGCCGGTCGACACGCAGATGCCGGCGAGATCGAGCGCGATGAGGAGCGCCTCACCATCGGCGCCGGGGAACCACAGGTTGCTGGTGTTGCAGACGCGCGGCGCGCTGCCGTTGCGCTCGGCGCCCGGCCAGCCGGCGAGCACGCGCGTCTCGAAGAGCTCCCGCAGCGCCGCGAGTCGGGTCCTGGTGGCCTCCTGGTGGCGCACGGCGTGCTCGAGGGCGCGCGCGAGGGCACCGGCGAGCGCGACCGACTGGGTGCCGCCGCGTCGGCCGTTCTCCTGGTGCCCGGGCGTCAGTCCGGCGACGTCGACGCCGCGCCGGTTGTAGAGCACGCCCACGCCCGCGGGACCGCCGAGCTTGTGCGCCGAGAGGGAGAGCAGATCGGCCGGCACTTCGCGCAGCGACGCGGGCACGCGCCCGAAGGCCTGCACCGCGTCGGTGTGGAACAGCACGCCGCGTGCGGCGCAGGCGCGCGCCAGCTCGGCGACCGGCTGGATCACGCCGGTCTCGTTGTTCACCCACTGCACGCTGCACACGAGCGTGCGTTCGTCGATCGCGGCGAGCACGGCGGCGGCGTCGATCGCCCCGTCGACGCCCGGGCGCACGCGGACGATCTCCGCACCCTCGCGCTCGAGCTGGTCGACCGTGCCGAGGATCGCCGGGTGCTCGATCGCGGTGGTGACGATCTTCGTCCTCGCGCGCTCTCTGCGCGCCCGCCAGGTGCCGGCGAGAGCGATCGCCGCGGCTTCGCTGCCGGAGCCGGTGAAGACGATCTCGCGCGGCGTGCAGCCCAGCACCTGCGCCACGCGCTCACGGGCGTCGTCGAGCACGCGGCGCGCAGCGCGCCCGGCCTGGTGGATGCTCGACGGGTTGCCGGTGAGCGGCATGGTGCGCGCGAGGAAGTCGGCGACCTCCGGCAGCAGCGGCGCGCCCGCGTTGTGATCGAAGTAGATCACGCCTCGTCGGACAGCAGCGACACGCCGCGCTCGCCGTCGACGCCGAAGGCGGCCTTGAACTTCTTGACCACCTCGCGCTTGAAGGCCTCGCGCTGGTGCTTGCGGCCCACGAGCGGGAGGCGCGCGCCGGCCATGCTCCCGTGGCCACCGGCGGAGCCGCCGAGATCGGCGCACGTCTCGCGGATCAGCCGGCCGGCGTTCATGCGCTTGTCGGTCACGCGGAGCGAGAGGTACAGCTGGCTGCGGTAGCTGCCGAAGGCGAGCGACCAGCGCGGGCCTTCGATGAACGAGAGCCGCTCCGCGACCTCGGCGACCATGTCAGGCGAGTAGACGTCGCCGAGATCGGTGATCACCGCGTCCGAGAACAGCCGGGCCTTCTCGATCGCCGCGTGGTACAGCCGGAAGTACCGCACCGGCAGCTCCGGGTGCTCGATGTGCGAGAGCAGCTCGCGATCGATGCGCGGGAAGAGCCACAGGTAGCACTCGACGTCGGGGTCCTTCGTCTGGCGCCCCAGGTCGCGGGTGTCGGCCTTGATGCCGTAGTACAGCGCGGTCGCCAGATCGGGCGAGGGCTCGAGCCGCGCGCCGCGCACGTACTCGGTGAGCATCGTCGACGTCGCGCCGTACGAGCCGCCGAGATCGGCGAACGGCGTCTCGATGGCCCCGTCGCGCACCGGGTGGTGATCGATCACGATGTCCGCCCGGAGATCGCCGGGCAGGGCGTGGTTGCCGACCGTCTGCTGGGTGTCGACGAGCGCGAAGAGATCGTACGCGCCGAAGTCGATCTCCTCGACGTGGCGGATGGGGATCTTCAGCGTCTTCACGAACGCCGCGTTCTCTGCGCGCCCGATGATGCCGCCGTAGGCAAGCTCGGCCGGCACGCCCACGCGCTCGCTGAGCACCGTCGCCAGCGCCCACGCCGAGGCGATCGAGTCGGGGTCGGGGTTGTCGTGAGTGACCACCACCGCGCGGCGCCGCTTGCCGCGGAAGAGCTTCGTGAGGCGCTCGATCTTCGCGCGCGCCGAGAGCTTCGCCACGGACGCGTGCCCGTTGCTCTTCGCCGCGGCGGGCCCCGGGGCTGCTTCAGCTCGCGCGTCGGCCGCCGTCCCCACGATCGATCACCGGTAGAACCGCTGGAGGTCCTTGAAGTACTTGAGCCCGTTGTCGAGCGAGTTCTCCATCGAGTCCATCAGCAGGTTCGAGAACGTGGTGAAGCTCGCGCGGAAGGTCTCGTAGTACTTCGAGCGATCGACCGAGACCACGACCGCGGGCATGAAGCCGTTCCGCATGAGGATGAAGTTGGTCAGCATGCGACCGACCTTCCCGCTGGTGTCGGTGAACGGGAACACCTTGATGAACTCGTGCTGCACCCGCGCCCCCTGGAGGATCGGGTGGAACTCGCGGAACTCCGACGAGGCGGTCCAGTCGAGGAGCTTCTCGAGCATCGGCTGCACCTTCGCCGGCTGGGCGATCTCGTGCAGGTACGTCTTGTGGAGCGGGATGTCCTTGCGGAAGCCGGCCTTCTCGCGCTCCTTGCTCAGCTCCTTCTCGGTGCGCTCACGGCGCTCGGCCTGCGCGCGCGCCTGCTGCGCCTCGGGCGTGTTGCCCGACAGCAGATCGTGCACCCGGCGCACGAAGGTCATCGTCAGCGGGGCGTGCTTCTTCGACGTCTTCGCCTCTTCGCGAATGAAGTCGACCGCCGCCTTGTGGTTGCGGATCTCCCAGACGATCGGCAGGAGCGAGGCCTCGGCGACCACCGCGCCGGGGTGCAGCGCCGCGGTCAGCTCCTGCGGCGAGTAGATCGAGCCCTCGAGCGCACAATCGTGGTGCACCCAGGCCATCTCGAACTTCTCCAGGAAGTCCTGAACCTCGGGCCGCTTCTGCGTGAGGACATCGCGAAGCTTCTTCGTCTTCTCTTCGATCGACTGGAACCGCTCTTTCACGGCGGCGGACCATAGTCGGTCGCCGCGGATTGCGCCATCGAAAATGGCTTAACTCGATGAAATGACTGGCGAATTCCGACGTCGCGAAATTCGGCGGAGCATGGGAATCGAACCCACCGACCGACGCTCGCGCGCCAGCCCAACGGTTTTGAAGACCGCGCCGGTCACCAGACACGGCCGCTCCGCCGCCGGCCGTCGTACTTCGGGCGCGTGCGTCAGTCGAGCCCGCGCTCATAGAGCTCGTCTTCGTCGAGGCCGAGCAGGTGACCGACCTCGTGGAGCAGCGTGATGCGGATCTCCTCGATCAGCTCGTCGCGGGTGCGGGCGAAGCGCTCGAGGTTCCGCTGGAAGAGCGTGATGCGCGCCGTCTCGTGGTGCGCGGCCACGGTGTCGAGCCGCTCGTCGATCGGCGTGCCGGCGAAGACGCCGAGGATGATTGGCGACAGCCCCTCGCGGATCTCGTCGTCGGAGGGGATCGGCTCGACGGTGATGATGGTGTTGTCGAGGTGCGGCCTGGCGTGGTCGGGGAGGGCGGCGATGGCGTCCTGCACGGCGGCGTCGAACTCGGCCTGGCTCAGCTTCACCGGCGCCGGGAACTCGTCGGGGTCGAGCTCGCGCGCCCGGGCGAACCACCGCTCCGCGTCTTCTCCGCGGCGCTCGGCGAGCAGCCCGAGGTAGTGGAAGTTCCACGGGTCTTCCGGGTAGTCGCGGTTGAGCTGCTCGAAGAGCTTCTTCGCCTCACCGAAGCGGCCCAGCTCGAAGAGCGTCAGCGCCTTCTCGAGCCGCGCCTCGCCGTGCTCGGGGTCGATGTCGAGCACCCGCGCGAAGGCGTCGAGGGCCTGCTCGAACTCGCCGAGCTGGTTGGCGGCGATGCCGCGCAGCAGCCACAGCTCGATCGACGGGTCGGCCTCGTGGCGCGCCTCGGGCTCGGCGCGCGCCAGCAGCTCGAGGCCCTCTTCGATGCGCTCGCGATCGTCGCCCGGCTGGCGGATCTTCACGTCGGCGGCGGCGATCAGCGCGGTGATGCGGTCGGGCTCCTTCGCGAGCACCTGGGCGAAGACCTCGTCGGCGCGCTCCCACTCGCCCAGCTCGCCGAGCGCGAGGGCCTTGATCTCCAGCGCGTCGAGGTCGCCCTTCGCCAGCGCCAGCGCCTGATCCGCGAGCGCCACCGCGTCTTCGAACTCGCCGACCTCGAGGGCCTGCTCCGCCATCTCCAGCGCCTGCTCGATGGAGTCCATGGCGGGCTCATACCAGCCCGACGGCAACCGTGTTATGGCGTCGCACGCATGACGGATCCGGGGCGGCCGGCGATCACCATCCTCATCGTCGACGACGACGAGGCGACGCTCACGCTCCTCGGCACCTTCCTCCGGCGCAACGGCTACCGCGTGCTCACCGCGAGCAACCCGGTGCGCGGCCTGGAGCTCCTCCAGCACGACGACGTGAAGCTGGTGATCACCGACCTGATGATGCCCCACGTCGACGGCATCGCCTTCACCCAGCAGATCCACCAGCTCGAGAAGTACCGCGACGTGCCGGTGATCATGATGACCGCCTACGGCACCGACGGCCTGCAGGACCGCAGCATGCGCCGGGGCGTCGCGCTCACGCTCAGCAAGCCCCTCGAGCTGAGCAAGCTGCTGGATCTCGTCGGCTTCGCCACCGCGCCCGCCCCGGGCCCCTGAGTCGCCGCCGTCCCCCGTTGACAATTCTCCGACCGCCCTTAATTTGGCGCTCGCCATGCCCGAGTGCTAACGCCCGGGCTTGCAATAAAGTCAGTTCTTCTCGGAGGTTACAAAATGGCAGCCAAGGAAATCTTCTTCCACCAGGGCGCGCGCGAGGCGATTCTTCGCGGCGTTCGCGTTCTCTCTGATGCGGTCGCGGTGACGCTCGGGCCCAAGGGCCGCAACGTCGTGATCGAGAAGTCGTTCGGCTCGCCCACCGTCACCAAGGACGGCGTGACGGTCGCCAAGGAGATCGAGCTCGAGAACAAGTTCGAGAACATGGGCGCGCAGATGGTGAAGGAGGTCGCGTCGAAGACCTCGGACACCGCCGGTGACGGCACCACCACCGCGACCGTGCTCGCGCGGGCGATCTACGAGGAGGGCCTCAAGCTCGTCGCCGCCGGCCACAACCCGATGGATCTCAAGCGCGGCATCGACAAGGCGGTCGAGGTCGTGGTGGGCGAGATCAAGAAGATCGCCAAGCCGGTCGACGGCAAGAAGGGCATCGCGCAGGTCGGCACCATCTCTGCCAACGGCGACGAGACGATCGGCAACATCATCGCCGAGGCGATGGACAAGGTCGGCAAGGAGGGCGTGATCACCGTCGAGGACAGCAAGGGCCTCGAGACCGAGCTCGACGTGGTCGAGGGCATGCAGTTCGACCGCGGCTACATCTCGCCGTACTTCGTCACCAACCGCGAGCGCATGCTGGTCGAGCTCGACGACCCCTTCATCCTCCTCTCGGAGAAGAAGGTCAGCGCGATGGCCGATCTCATCCCGCTCCTCGAGCAGGTCGCGCGCGCGGGCAAGCCGATGCTGATCGTCGCCGAGGAGGTCGAGGGTGAGGCGCTCGCGACGCTGGTGGTGAACAACCTCCGTGGTGTGCTGAAGATCGCCGCCGTCAAGGCGCCGGGCTTCGGTGACCGCCGCAAGGACATGCTCAAGGACATCGCGACGCTCACCGGCGGCACGGTGGTCAGCGAGGACCTGGGCATCAAGTTCGAGAACCTCACGCTCGCCGACCTCGGCCGCGCGAAGAAGATCACCATCGACAAGGACAACACCACCATCGTCGACGGCAACGGCAAGAAGGAGGACATCGACGGTCGCATCAAGCTGATCCGCGCGCAGATCGCCGAGACCACCTCCGACTACGATCGCGAGAAGCTCCAGGAGCGCCTGGCGAAGCTCGTCGGCGGCGTGGCGGTGATCCACGTCGGCGCGGCGACCGAGACCGAGCTCAAGGAGAAGAAGGCGCGCGTCGAGGACGCGATGCACGCGACCCGCGCGGCCGTCGAGGAGGGCATCGTCGCCGGCGGTGGCGTGGCGCTGGTGCGCGCGCTCCCCGCGCTCGAGGCGCTCAAGCTCGGCGGCGAGCAGGACTTCGGCGTCGAGATCGTCAAGAAGGCCATCACGCAGCCGATGTGGAAGATCGCGCAGAACGCGGGCCACGAGGGCGCGGTGGTGATCAACAAGGTGCGCGAGGGCCAGGGCGGCTTCGGCTTCAACGCCCGCACCGAGAAGTACGAAGATCTGCTCGCCGCCGGCGTGATCGACCCGGCCAAGGTGACGCGCTCGGCGCTGCAGAACGCGGCCTCGGTCGCCTCGCTGCTGCTGACCACCGAGGCGATGGTCGCCGACAAGCCCAAGAAGAAGGCGGGCAAGGGCGGCGGCGCGCCGGACTACGGCGGCGAAGACATGGACATGTGAGTCTCTGACTCGCGGTCTCCAGCGCCCCGCATCCTCACGGAGGCGGGGCGTTGTCGTTGCGGGCCTCGAAGTGGAGCGGGTAGGTGACGCGCGCCTCGCCGCCGCGCGGCGTCTCGAAGCGCAGATCCGAGAAGACGTTCTTCACGCAGCCCTCCATCATCGCGTGCCCCATGCCCCCGTCGGGGATGTCGATGTCCATCACCTTCGAGCGGTCGCGCCCGGGGATCTCCGCGATGCGGAACTGCACCTTGAGCGTGCCGGAGAGCTGCGGGTTCTGCTGGAGCCACGCCTCGTAGCACTCCTTGATCTCCGGCAGCTTGTCCTGCACGGCCGAGCGGATGCCCTTCGCATCGACCGCGTGGAGCGGGCCGGCGTCGGCGGGCTCGAGGTCCTTCTCGGTGAGGCCGAGCGCGCGGAGGTGATCCGGATCGGGCTCGGGATCGAGCGTGCCCGGGTCGGCGCTCGCGGGGGCGCTCGTCGGCGGGGGCGCTGCGCTCGGCGCGGCGGTCGCGGCGGCTGGCGCCGGGGCGGGCACGTTCGTCGCGGCGGCAGGCCTCGCGGCGGCGACGGGCGGTGCGGGCGCGGTGGCCGCGGCGGGCGCGGGTGAAGGGGTGGGGTCGTCGGCGCCGGGGTCGTGCGTCGTCGGCCAGAAGGCGAAGGCGAGCGCGGCGAGGAGGATGGCGGCGAGCGGCGGGAGGATCACGTTCCAGCGCATCGGCTCCATTTACTCCGGGTCGACGCGCGGCGAGAGCCGCGTTAGCAATCCCGCCCCATGCGTACCCTCCTCTTTGGAATCGTGGCGGTGGTCTCTGTGTCCTGCGGTGCTCCCGGAGACCCGGATCTGACGTGCGACTCGAACGCGGCGTCGAAGACCCTGGCGGCCGACGTGCAGCCGATCCTCGACGCGAAGTGCAAGAGCTGTCACGGCGCGAACTACACCTACGGCGACTACTCCGACGCGACGAAGAGCGCGGCGGCGACGGTCGGCAAGAAGTCGCTGTTCGCCGGCATGAACGCCACGCTGATGGTCGTCGACTCGTCGAAGAAGCTCGAGAACAGCTCGCTGTGGCTCAAGCTGCTCGGCGGCACGCCGAAGGGGCGCTCCGGCCCGAAGGGCGAGAACGTGCAGGGCGAGATGCCCAGCGGCATGGATCCGCTCCCCGCCGCGGAGCTCAAGATCTTCAAGGACTGGATCTGCACCGGCGCGAAGTGACGTGAGGCTCAGCTCAGCTCCGCCGCCGGTTGGCGAGGGCGGGGCTGCGCCGCATGTCGGTGGTCGTCGCGGGGAACTCGACGAACTCGCACATCTCGCACAGGCGGCTGTAGATGCGATCGCCCACGCGATCGCAGAGCAGCTTCGAGTCCTTCGCCGACTCGAGCACGGTCTCGGTGCCGAAGTAGCCGCGCTGGGCGCGCTCCTCGGGCGGCTTGAGCGAGTAGTTGGTCGCGAAGAGGGTGATCTTCCCGCCGTTGTAGCGGCGGGCGATCAGCTCATCGAGCGTCTCGAGCTCGAACTGGCTGCCGCGGCCCTTGCCCAGCTCGTCGATGGCCAGCACCTCGATCTGCGAGAGCGGGCCGATGATCTCGCCGCCCGACTTGCCCTCCTGGAACCCGCGGCGGATCTGCGAGTACAGCAGCGAGATCTCCACGTAGCCGGCGCGCACCCCGAGCTCGGTGGTGAGGTGCTTGAGGGTCGCGCACAGCAGGTGCGTCTTGCCGGTGCCGACCGGGCCCGAGAGCACGAAGCCGCGCGGGCTCGGCCAGCGGAACGCGAAGTCCTTCACCAGCTGCAGCGCGCGGGCCTGCTCGGCGTTGCTCGGCTTGTAGCCCTCGAAGTTCGCCGCCGCGTGCACCGCCGGGAGCCGCGCCTCATTGAAGAGCTGCGCCCGCCGCTGGAGCTGCGCGCGCGGGCAGGGCGTCACCACGTCGTAGGTGCGCCCGTTCTGCTGGGTCGTCGAGCGCATGAGGCCGGTGCCGCCGCAGTCGGGGCACGCCGAGAGCGGCTGGGTGAGGCGGGCGAGGGCGAAGTCACCGGCGCGCTCGAAGGCGATGGTCGCGTTGGAGTCGGTCGGAGTCGCCACGTCGATGATCCTCACCACAATGCGGGCAGGGCCCACGCCTGTCGCGCCAGCGCGGCGCGATGGAATCGGAGCGACTCACGCCGCGTGGTCGCCGTCATCGCTCCGGCCTTCTCCACCAGCCGCCGGGCCTCGCGCAAGAGAGAGCTGCGTCGCTCGAAGGGCAGGGCGCGCACCAGCAGGTGCAGCGCGAGCGCCTCCTGGCGATCGGCGGCGGCGTAGTCGGCCGGCACGGGGAGCTTCGCGAGCCACGCGGGCGGCGCGGGCTTCGTCACCTTCTTGAGCGCCGCGACCAGCTTGTGGTGGCGGGTGACGTGGAACGGCTCGGGCGCGGCCTCGTCGGCGCCGCGCTCGGTGCGGCCGGCGGTGGTGGCGACCCAGCGGGAGATCTCCACGTCGACGGCGCGGCGACAGGCCTTGAGCGAGCGGAGCTGGCCCTCGCCCTCCGGGGCGTCCCACAGCGCGGCCTCGGCCGCCTTGCGCATGCCGCGGGCCACGACCTCGAAGGGCGCCCCCGACGCGGCCCAGGCGTCGAGCAGCTCGAGATCGGCCGACGAGAGGCTCACGCCGTGCCCGCGGAACACGACGAAGAGCGCCTGGACCCGCTCGTGGAAGGTGGCGCTGTCAGGGAGAAGACTCATGAACGTCGAAACGCGTGTACTGCGTTCTTGACAGTTACGGAGTCGGATCGATACAAGCCGCCGCGCTTCAAGCGGTTGCGCCGTACGCGTCCTTAGCTCAGCGGTAGAGCACCACCTTGACACGGTGGGGGTCGGTGGTTCGAGACCACCAGGACGCACTGAAGGGCGGTTGGTCCTCGCGACCAGCCGCCCTTTTCATTTTCCCCCTGAGCGACGCGGGCCGAGACGCTATGGAGCGCTCCATGGCTCTCGTCACCATCACGCTCCCCGACGGCTCGAAGAAGGAGGCCGAGGCGGGCATCACGGTCGCTGACTTCGTCAAGAACCACATCGGCCCCGGCCTCGCGAAGGCCGCGGTCTTCGCGCGCGTCAACGGCGCCGACGTCGATCTCGCGCGCACGCTCGACGGCGACTCGTCGCTGCAGATCTTCACCTCGAAGAACGCCGAGGCGCTCGAGGTCACCCGCCACGACGCCGCGCACATCGTCGCCGACGCCGTGCAGCAGCTCTTCCCCGGCACGCAGGTCACCATCGGCCCGGTGATCGAGGAGGGCTTCTATTACGACTTCTACCGCGAGAAGGACGGCAAGCCCGCGGCCTTCACCCCCGAGGAGCTCGAGGCGATCGAGAAGCGCGCCAACGAGATCATCGCGAAGGACGTGCCCTTCAAGCGCACCGAGATCGCCTCGGACGACGCGGTGAAGCTCTTCGAGGGCAAGGGTGAGAAGTTCAAGGTCGAGATCGTCCACGACATCGTGGCGAAGGGCGCGAAGACGCTCACGCTCTACACCCACGGCGAGTGGGTCGACTTCTGCCTCGGGCCCCACGGTCCGTCGACGGGCAAGGTCGGGGTGATCAAGCTGCTCTCGGCCTCGGGCGCGTACTGGCGCGGCGATCACACCCGCGAGCAGCTCCAGCGCATCTACGGCATCTCGTTCTTCGACAAGAAGGCGCTCGAGGCCTGGCAGAAGCAGCGCGAGGAAGCGGCGAAGCGCGACCACCGCCGCCTCGGCAAGGAGCTCGATCTCTTCCACTTCCACCCGTTCTCGCCCGGCGCCGCCTTCTGGACCCCGAAGGGCACGTCGATCTACCAGACGCTGTCGGACTGGATGCGCCGCCTCACCCGCGAGGACGGCTACGTCGAGATCAAGACGCCGCTGCTCTTCAACAAGGGCCTGTGGATGAAGAGCGGCCACTGGGACAAGTACAAGGAGAACATGTTCCTCGTGCAGGACAGCGACTCGGGCGAGCTCGACTACTCGCTCAAGCCGATGAACTGCCCGTCGCACCACCTGTACTACTCGTTCGGCAAGCACAGCTACCGCGAGCTCCCGCTGCGCTTCCACACGCAGGACGTGCTGCACCGCAACGAGGCGGCCGGCGCGCTCGGAGGCCTCACCCGCGTGCGCCAGTTCGCGCAGGACGACGCGCACATCTACGCCCGCGAGGATCAGATCGGCGACGAGGTGGCGCGCTTCGTGCGGCTGCTCGATCGCGTCTACAACGCGGTCGGCCTCAAGTACGAGGCGAAGCTCTCGACCCGCCCCGAGAAGCGCCTCGGCACCGACGAGCTGTGGGATCGCGCGGAGGGCGCCCTCAAGCAGGCCCTCGAGTCGATGAAGGTCGCCTACGAGATCAAGCCGGGCGACGGCGCGTTCTACGGGCCGAAGATCGACTTCGTGGTGAACGACTCCATCGGCCGCAAGTGGCAGCTGGGCACCGTGCAGCTCGACTACGTCGCCGCCGAGCGCTTCGACCTCTCGTACATCGGCGAGGACAACCGCGAGCACCGCCCGGTCGTGCTCCACCGCGCGATCTTCGGGAGCTTCGAGCGCTTCATCGCGATCCTCATCGAGCACTTCGCCGGCGTGTTCCCCACCTGGCTCGCGCCGACGCAGGCGGTGATCGTCACCGTGGCCGATCGCCAGAACGATCACGCGAAGAAGGTCGCCGCCGAGCTCGCCGCCAGGGGCTTCCGCGTCGAGTACGACGACCGCGGCATGTCGATGCAGAAGAAGATCCGCGAGGCGGAGATCGCCAAGACGCCCTTCGTGCTGGTGATCGGCGATCGCGAGGTCGAGGCCAACGGCGTCGCGCCCCGGCGCCACGGCGGCGAAGATCTCAAGACGATGTCGACCGCGACCTTCGCCGAGCTGCTGGCGAAGGAGGCCGCCATTCCTTGACCGTACCGGGGCGGATCGTTACGGTCCGCGCCGTTGATTTCAAAGTCAACGCAGCACCCAACCAAGTGAGGCACCCATGGCCGTGAAGGACATTCTGGAGACCGAGATCCCCAAGCGCCTGCAGGCGAAGCCGGAGCTCGCGAAGGAGATCAACGCCGTCGTCCACTTCAACATCACCGGTGACGGCGGTGGCGCGTGGACGCTCGACTGCACCAAGTCCGAGGGCTGGGTGTCCGCGGGCACCAACGGCGACTCGAAGATGACGATCACCGCTGCGGCGGCCGACTTCGAGAAGATCATCAACAAGCAGATGAACGCCCAGACGGCGGCGATGACCGGCAAGCTGAAGTTCAAGCCGATGGACATGGGCCTGGCGATGAAGCTCGCCAAGCTGATGGGCTGATTCGTTTCTTCGTGGCGCTCCTTGCTGGAGCGAATGGTCGGCGCTGTCCCTTCCGGGGCGGCGCCGTTCTGCTGTCTGGAGGTGCCTGATGTCGTTCCCGCTCGCTGGCGTGAAGGTGCTCGATCTCTCGCGGCTGCTGCCCGGCCCCTACGCGACGCTGGTGCTCGCCGATCTCGGCGCGACCGTGGACAAGGTCGAGGAGCCCGGCACCGGCGACTACACGCGCCACATGCCGCCGCTCAAGGGCGAGACCTCGGCGCTGTTCCTCGGGCTCAACCGCAACAAGCGCTCGCTGACGCTCGATCTCAAGTCGGCCGACGGCGTGGCGACCCTCAAGCAGCTCGTGCGGCACTACGACGTGCTGGTCGAGAGCTTCCGCCCCGGGGTGATGGACCGCCTCGGCCTCTCGTACGAGGCGCTGGCGAAGGAGAACCCGCGGCTCATCGTCTGCTCGATCAGCGGCTACGGCCAGACCGGCCCTGATCGGCTCAAGGCGGGGCACGATCTCGACTACATCGCGCGCTCCGGGGTGCTCGCCTACGGTGGCACGCCGACGACTCCCGCGCTCCCGGGCGTGCAGGTGGCGGACATCGGCGGCGGGAGCCTGTTCGCGCTGGTGGGCATCCTCGCCGCGCTCCATGAGCGCCACGCCACCGGCCGCGGCCGCCACGTCGACGTCTCGATGACCGACGGCTCGCTGGCGTTCCTCCACATGCACCTCGCCTCGCGCCTGGTGATGGGCGCCGAGTCGGGCCCGCTCGCCCGCGGGCGCGAGGCGCTCAACGGCGGCTACGCCTGCTACGGGCTGTACCGCACGAAGGACGAGCGCTGGCTCGCCGTCGGCGCGCTCGAGCCGAAGTTCTTCCAGGGGCTGTGCCTGGCGCTCGAGCGGCCCGAGCTGCTCGACGGCGCGTGGGACACCGGCGAGGCCGGGCAGAAGACGCGCGCCGAGCTCGAGAAGATCTTCGCCACGCGCACCCGCGACGAGTGGGTGACGTTCCTCGCCCCGCTCGATCTCTGTATCGAGCCCGTGCGCGAGGGTGACGAGGTGCTGGACGATCCTCAGCTCCAGGCGCGCGGGCTCTTCGTGAAGGCCGACGACGTGACGTGGATTCGTTCCCCGGTGCGCTTCGGCGATGTCCCGATTCGCCCGCCGCCGGCGCTGGGGGAGCACACCGAAGAGATCCTGCGCGAGTGCGGCATCAGCTAGGCTTGCGGCTCTCATGAGCCACCTGCGGTTCGCGATCGCCCTGACCGTCGTCTTCACCGTGCTGGTGTTCGCGTCGTGCGGGGCGGAGAACCTCGTGGCGCCGGCCGCCGAGAAGCGCGCCGACATTCAGCAGTGCCGTGGGTTCGAGCAGCTGATGCCGAACTTCCTCGAGGCCATCAACCAGGGGAAGACCGAGAACCTCAAGAACCTCGTCGAGACGCAGCTCCTGGTGAGCGAGCGCGCGGATCAGCCGCCGGCGGTGAACGAGGTGCTGCGGGCGATCTTCAAGACGATGACCACCTTCGCGATGAAGCCGAAGGAGCCGAACGCGCCGGCCGACGAGTACTGCGCGCCGATCTCGAACCCGCCGCCGCTGTCGAGCGCGAACGAGCTGTGCGAGATGCGCCGCGCGCTCCAGCTGCTGGTGCACGAAGGGAAGGGCATCGACGCGATTCAGCTCATCGAGCCGCAGACGATGCAGGTGCTCAACTACGTCACCGGCGACGGGCTCGACTGCAAGGGGCGCCCGCGCGCGGCGCACTACGAGGTCGCGGGGCTGATCTCCGAGTTCTGCACCCAGACCGCGAACTGCCAGCTCACCGACGGCCTCGACATGGCGATCGCCTTCACCGACTACGTCAACACCGCCGACGGGCGCGCGATGGTGCAGCACCTCAACGAGCTCGCGAAGAAGGACTCCATCACCGGCATGCTCAACCCGCAGTCGCTCACCGAGGCGGACACCGTGACGCTGTCTCGCGCGCTCATCACCGCGATCCAGGGCGCCGATGCGGACGGGGTGCGCAACGCGTTCAACCTCCTGCCGCAGCAGACGCGCATGGATCTGCAGCCGGTGGTCGACGACCTGGTGAAGATCCTCGGACACCCCGAGCTGATGGGGCCGATCCGCCGGTCGCTCAACTGCCTCACGACCGAAGACCGCAACAACGATCTCGTGCGGATGATCTACCGCCTGGCGATCGAGGAGCAGTGCCCGGAGTTCGGCCTCACGCGCCTCACCAACGCGATCCAGGGCGTGCAGGACGTCGATCAGCGTGGGTCGATCATCTTCATCGTCAACGTGCTCGCGAAGGCGATCCGCTCGGACGATCTGGCGATCGACTCGTCGGCGAAGGTGTGCCGCACGGTGTTCTCGACCGCGAAGGCGCCCGGACAGGCGCGGTCCAACGCCGAACTCGCGCTCCCGGCGGTCGCCGATCTCGTGCAGGTCGGGGTGATCAACGAGGCGATCTGCGCGATGGACACGCTGATCTTCGGCTGCGCGGGTGGCGAACAGCCGGCGTGCCGCTGATCGTCACGGGTCGATCCGGTTCTCGAGCAGATCCTGCGTGGCGCGGGGGAGGTCGGACAGGAAGTCGAGCCCGGTCTGCTGCTCGATGCTCCGCGCCGTGACCTGGAACTGCCGCCACGAACCGCTGACCACCGTCGAGTTGGGCACCACCGCCGCGTAGATCCGGGTGTTCGCGTTGATCGTCGCGGTCGTGTCCATCACCACCGCGACCTTGAACATCGAGAGCGGCACTGCGACGCCCGAGCCGATGGTCTGCGGCGTCACGCCGAAGATCGGCCCCGCGATGATCACCAGCTTGCGGCCCGCCGTCGCGTGCGTGCGCGACTCGTCTTCGAGATCGAGCCACGGGCCGGCGTTGCTGGCGTGCGTCTGCGGAACGACGTTGGTGAGGAAGAAGGTCGCGTCGTTGTCGGCGTCGGTCGCGGTGCGGTCGGCGCTCGGGCACAGGTGGCCGCGATCGAAGCCGCTCAGCCGGTAGTCACCGTCCACCGCCTGCGGCGTGCCGCTCGGGAGGAGCGGATCGGTCCTGAACGTCGTCGCGCGCGTCGCCGCGCCGAAGTCGCTCGCCGCGAGCGTCCACGCGGTCCAGTTCGGCACCTTGTTGAGCGTGTCGTACGAGCTGACGAACTGCGACCGAACGAGCAGCCACCGACGTGCCTGGCCGATGCCTGAGAGATCGGGGATGCCGAGCGCGAGGTGCGGGCTGATGCTGATCCCTCGCACGCCTCCGTCATCGGGCGTCATCACACCTGCGTCGATGAACGGCTCGACGCCCGCGTCTGCTTCCGTTCCCGCGTCGACGAAGCCCGTCGTGCTCCCTGCGTCGAAGCCCGGCTCGAGTCCCGCGTCGATTGGCCCCGGGTCGACGGTCGGCTCAGCTCCCGCGTCGAGAGGCGGCTCGACTCCCGCATCGATGGTTGGCTCAGGGGCAGGCTGCACCTCCGCGAGCACCCAGGGGGCCAGTTCCAGCGAGTAGTCCGGTGCCGGGGGCTGGCGCGCGAAGCCTCCCGTCATCGGGAGCGTGCCCATCGGCATGACCGGGATCGCGGTGTCGACGCGCTGGCTCGCGACCCGGGGCAGGGGCTCGTCATCGTTCGCGATGGACGCGACGTTGGGTCCACACGCGAGCAGCAGGGGAAGAAGCAGCGTCAGCTGGCGCACGCGCGCTCGAGACAGCAGCCGTCGTGCCTGTCCCAAGTCGCCGCACTTCCATCAGGCCGAGCGGGTCAGCTCGATGAGAGGGGAACCAACTGACACGCGCTCGGTGTCCGTCGCTCCACACCCACCACGCGGAGATCACCCATGAAGAAGCTCGTCGCCGTCGTCCTGCTCCTCGCGCTGCCGGCCATCGCTCAGACCGAGACGCCTCGACCAGCCCCGAAGCCGCAGCAGGTCGACTTCCAGACGGGAGACCTCATCGAAGGCGGGCTCGCGCAGCCCCTCGGCAGCATCTACCTCGTGCCGCCCAACCCGAAGTTCAAGTCGCTCATCAAGGTGCGCATGAACTTCGACGACAAGCTCCGCGAGAGTGTGCACGAAATGTGACACCTTTCCCACTTTGTGAGACCCGGGAAACGGACGACGGGATTTGCGGATGAGTAGGCTCTGGTAGCATGCCCGCCGCGTTACAAAGGGACTCCTCTGGAGGAAGCATGAAGAAGGTGTTGTGGCTGACGATCGCGATGCTGGCCCTGCCGGCGTTCGCCCAGGACAAGGGCGTCACCTACAAGAAGCAGACGGAGTACTCCTTCGAAGACGACACGATCGAGGGCGACCTCACCAAGCCCGACGGTGAGTACGTCGAGGCTCGCAAGAAGGTGAAGCACTCGAACCTCATCAAGATCCGCGAAGAGTTCAAAGACAAGGTGATGCAGTCGGTCGGCGAGCTCTGATTTCCCTCCTTCGGGAACTCGGCCTGCCTTTCGTTGTCAGGACGACCCGAAGAACCCTTTCCCGGAGGCCATCTTGGCTGTTCCTCTGACACTGAAGGTCTTCAAGGGCGACGAGCTGGTCGCCTCGAAGGACTACGACCGCGACATCATCAAGATCGGTCGCCTGTCCTCGGCGCACCTGTGCCTCGACGACGAGAAGGTCTCGCGCATCCACTCCGTGATCGAGGTCGCGCCGGACGGCTCGCTCTCGATCATCGACATGGGCAGCGTCGAGGGCACGTTCGTCAACGGCAAGCGCGTCAACAAGGGCGCGCTGCAGTTCGGCGACGAGGTGAAGGTCGGCAACACGACGATCAAGGTCGAGCAGGCCGGCGCTTCGGTGGCGCCGTCGATCGCCCCGTCCGTCGCGGCCGTCGCGCCCGCGGAGGTGACCGCGCCGGTGGTGCCGGTCGTCGCCGCGCCGCAGCCCGTGGTTCCGGTGCCGGTCGTCGTGCCGGTCGTGCAGCAGCAGGTCGTCCAGCAGGTGGTGCAGCACGTGCCGGTGCCGACGCCGGTGTACGAGCCTCCGCCGCCTCCGCCGCACGTGCAGGACGAGGCCACCGGCGCGTCGATGCGCTCGCGTCCCCGCCGCCGCAAGGGCACCGGCCCGCTCGGCGTCGAGCTCCGCTTCCTGTGGGGCGACCAGATGGTCGGCGAGTTCTTCCTGCACCCCGACGTCGAGCGCACCTTCCGGGTCGGCTCGCTCAAGGGCGTCGACTTCGAGATGGGTGACGCCAAGTTCGGCGCGCCGTCGTTCGAGCTGGTGAAGTTCGGCAAAGCCGGCGCGACGCTGCGCTTCACCTCGAAGATGAACGGCGAGCTCCAGCGCCACTTCGGCGAAGAGACGATGACGCTCGACGAGGCGAAGAAGAAGGGCATCGCCCACGCCGACGGCGACGCGCTCGCGCTGACGCTCCAGCACGAAGACTTCGCGTGGGTCGACCTCGGCGGCATCGTGGTCGAGGTCTTCTTCCAGCCGCAGCCCAAGGCCGTCTTCGTGCCGTTCGCCGAGTCGGTCGACTTCACCGTCCTCAACATCTTCCTGTTGATGTTCTTCATCGCGGCGCTGTTCGTGATCAGCGCGGCGAACCTCAACGCCGAGGGTGAGGCCTTCGACGACGAGCTCAACTCGAACTCGGCGCGCATCGCCAAGCTGCTGATCAAGCCGCCCGAGAAGAACCCGATCCTCCAGAAGTTCGAGAAGCAGAAGAAGGACTCGGGCGAGATCGCGCAGAAGCACAAGGGCGACGAAGGCCAGATGGGCAAGAAGGACGCCCCCAAGCGCTCCGCCCACGCCGCTCCCAAGGGCGACCCGAACAACAAGGACCAGGCGCGCCTCCTCGTCGCCAAGGTCTTCGGCGGCAGCGGTGGCGGCATCTCGACCATCTTCGGCCACCAGGGCCTCGGCGGTGAGCTCAAGAGCGCCATGGGCAACATGTTCGGCGCGGCGGCCGGTGACTCGGGCGGCTTCGGCGGCCTCGGTCTCCGCGGCTCGGGCTCGGGCGGCGGCGGCGTCGGTGACACCGTCGGCATCGGCGGCATCGGCACCAAGGGCCGCGGCGGCGGCACGGGCGGCTACGGCTCGGGCGTCGGCGTGCTCGGCGGCAAGAAGGACGTCGACATCGGCATCACCTCGTCCGAGCCGATGGTCATGGGCTCGCTCGACAAGGAGCTCATCCGCAAGGTCATCCACGCCAACCGCGGTCAGATCCGCTACTGCTACGAGAGCCGGCTGAACCAGAAGCCGAAGCTCAACGGCAAGGTGGCCATCAAGTTCGTGATCTCGCCGTCGGGTTCGGTGTCGACCTCGAGCGTCGCCCAGTCGACGGCCAACGACACGGAGCTCGAGACCTGCGTCGCCGGTCGCGTGCGCACGTGGACCTTCCCCAAGCCCAAGGGCGGCGGCGTGGTGATCGTCACGTACCCGTTCATCTTCGCGCAGTCGGGCGGACAGTGAGCTGAAGCCTCGTCCATCGCGCCCCCGCTTCGTTCTTCGAGGCGGGGGCGTTTTCATTTCTGCTAGGGTCCGCGCCTCATGAAGATCGCTCTGCTCGCTCTCGCGCTCTCGTCGTCGCTCGTGTTCGCTCAGGCACCCGCAGGGAAGCTCGAAGACAAGAAGGCGGCGACCTACAACGAGATCGAGCGCGGCCTGTTCTTCGAGGCGCGAGGCGGCTTCACGGGCGTCATCAACCCGCCGGCCGCCGCCGGCACGCGCAGCAACTTCTCGCCCGGTCAGTCGCTGGGCGTCGACCTCGGCTTCGACATCGGCGAGCGCGTCTCGCCGTCGATCTTCTTCCTCGCGTCGTCGAACCGCATGGGCTCCGACTACACGGGCCTCAACGCCACCAACACCGCCTCGGGAGACTTCAGCTCGATGATCCCCGGCGCGGCGGTGCGCGTGCGGCTGGTGGGGTTCGCCGACTCGCAGGAGGTCAAGCGCACCTGGATCTCGCTGCGCGGCGGCGCGGGCGTCGT
Source organism: Myxococcota bacterium (assembly GCA_049322495.1). Taxonomy (GTDB): domain Bacteria; phylum Myxococcota; class Myxococcia; order Myxococcales; family Myxococcaceae; genus Archangium_A. Next base: position 20,985 of record JBMORD010000086.1, read on the forward strand.
CTTCTACAGCCCGCAGGCGCTGCTGCCGACGCTCGACGTGCTGGTCACCGCCGGCCCGTCGCTCGAGTACTACACGAAGCTCCGTCACTTCGTGATCGGCGTGGAGGCGAACTTCAACTTCATGGCCCTCACGCAGTCGGTCGGCTTCTCGACGCTGCTCACCTTCAAGTACGCCTTCCCCTTCCAGTGAGGGCCGGCCCTCTGCGCCCTTGACGGGGAGCGGGTCGACCTGACAAGGCCTCTCGCGCGGCGGCGATCAAGCCGCCGTTTTCATTTTCTTCAGCGAGAGAAGCCCAATGACTGAGAACAAGGCGAAGGGCCCCGGGCAGAACGGCCGGGGAGATCGCGGTGGTTTTTCGTTTGGTGACAAGGAAGGCGGCCGGGGTCGTGGCGATCGCGACGGACGGGGTGGCCGCGGTGGTCGTGATCGGCGTGACGGGCCCGGCGGTGGCGCGGCGTACCGCGTCGTCAACGAGCTGAGCGCCCTCGAGAAGGCGCTGACCAAGACCGACTTCGCGGCGATGAAGGAGCCGCTGTCGGCCGTGCTCCGCGCGCTCAAGCCGATGCGCCTCCAGTCGATCGAGAACCTCGATCTCAACACCCGTGGGCGGCTGATCACCTCGCTGATGCGCGTGCAGCGCCTGCC
>JBMORD010000087.1:0-21536 GCA_049322495.1 Myxococcota bacterium
CGGGCACGGGAGGCTCCGCGGGTGGTGGCACGGGCGCGGGCTTCGCGGGCGCGGGCGGTGGCTTCGTCTTCGGCGGAGGCACGGGCGGTGGTGGCGGAGGCCGCTCGGGCGGCGTCGCGAGCTGCGCGTGCACCTCGGTCTCGCCCGACGTGCTGATGCTCGCGCTCGGAGGCCTCGTGTTCGCGCGCGCGCGTCGGCGTCGCTGAACGGGCGACGAGCTGAGCTTCCGAGGCCCTCCGGTGCGTGCATCGGAGGGCCTCTTCTGTTTCGCCCGCGCGCTTCGCCTCACGTCACGCCGCGAGGGACGGCTTGAGCTCGACCGCACCGAGGGAGCGTGCGCGTTCCTTCGCGTCGTCGTCGTCGTCGGGCGTGAGCACGATGAACGGCAGCGTGAGTCCGCACACGCGCGCCCAGGCGATGACCTCGAAGAGGCTCGGTCCGGGGAGGCCGGGCTCGGTCACCACCAGCCGCGGCGCGCCGAGGCGCAGCGGGTTCTCGCGGAGGAACTCGATGAAGTCGAAGAGCTCCGCCGCGTCTTCGAGCGGCAGCACCACCCAGCCCTCGGCCTCGAGCGTGATGGTGACGGACTGACGGACCTCGGTGGACTCGATGACGACGACGGCGACGGCGGGCTTCTGCACGGGACGACTCCTGAGGCACTCCCCGGAGCGGCTGGCGATTTCACGTCGTGTGCCGCGGAAGCCCTGCGGAATCACGTCACGGCAGAGCGGCGCGGCTGTCAGTTTGTCAGGCCGGTGACTTGCACTGAGCGGACGCATGACGTCCAGGCTGTGGCTCGGCGCCCTCGTGCGCTGGGCGGTGGTGCTCTCGTGTCTCGGCTGCGGACCCGGTGAGGATGACGTGCTCGACTGGCCCGAGCCTCCAGGCACGTGGGTGGAGGATGCGCCGGAGCTCGACGAATACGACGTCAGCGCGCGAGGCGAAGACGTGGAGCCCGGCGAAGACCCGGAGCTCCCGACGCCGATGCCAAAGGCCGCCGAACGACCTGGCGTGATGATCGTCGAGCGGCTCGAGGACGAGCCGGCCGTGGGCGAGCCGAGCGCCGCGGAGCCGATGCCCCCTGCGCGCCGCTTCATGAGACAGCTCTGCGAGCGAGCGTGGGCGGCCGAGTAAGGGGCCGAAGCGATGGAGGGTCCCTCCGCCGTCCCGTTCTGGGCGAGCCTGCTCGCGGCATCCGCGACGCGGCAGGGAACGGTGGGTGGACTCTGCGGCGGAGGCCGTCGCAGTCGTACGCGGGTGTTTCGCTGAGGAGCACGCCACGGCGCATCTGCAGTCGACGCGTGCGACAGTGTCGGTGTCACCGCCGCACAGCTCGGGCACTCGAGTCGGTCTGCTGGGACTCGGCACCGCCGTGGCTCCTGTGGCGAATGACCTGAGCAGCGAAGCCGAAATCGACGCAGCGCCGATGCCTGGTCACTGCCGCGTGCGGCAGGTGGGGCAGCGCACCGCGAGCCGTGGAATGCGCCGCGCGCACGCGGTGCACGGCTGACGCTCGACGCGGTCCAGCTCGCCGGGCTCCAGCTCGAAGGGCGCGTCGTTGCCCAGCGTCTCGAGGCAGCTGGGGCAGCTGGGCCAGGCGGCGTCGATCGGCGCGAGGCAGTACGGGCAGCCGAGCGCGGCCGTGGCCGGCGCGTCGAGGAGCGCGGGCGGCAGGTACTCCGAGGTGACCTCGAAGCGCACGCCGCGCTCGCGCGCCAGCCGCGCAGCTGCGAGCGGCAGCAGTGGAACCCAGCCCTCGTGTCTGGCTGCGCGCCCCGCCCAGTGCTCCCGGTGGTGCTCGAGGGCCTTCACCAGCGCGCCCTCGAAGCCGGCGGGGTCGGCGAAGGCGCGGTAGAGCGCCTCGAGGCCGGGCGCGGCGAGGTCGAGGGCGACGGTCCGCAAGGGCTCCTGGAGCGCGTCGGGGTCGGTGGCGTCGACCGCGCGCAGGAGCGCCTGGGAGGCCGTCGGGTCGCCCGTGAGGAGCTTCGGCAGCGCCTCGGCGAACGGGGCGCACCACGGCGCGGACACGACGCCGGGGGTGTTGGTCTGCGGTGGCGACGTGAGCAGCAGCCAGCGGGCGAGCGGGTCCCCCGAGGCGATGGCTGCGCAGGCGGCCGACTCCCAGACGCCCGGCGTCGCGGTGGTCGGGTCGGCCGGCGCGACGAGGAGCCGCTCGTCGATGGGGACCGGGAGCCGTGCGCCCGCGGGTCCGCGCGCCAGCAGAAAGGTCGCGGCTCCGCAGCGCGCCGCGCGCGTCCAGGCCAGCCGCGTCTCGTCCGCGCCAGGCGCCAGGCGTGCCCGCGCCATCGCCGCTCGCACGAAGTCCGCGTGCAGGCCGGACACGTCGAACGTCTTGAAGGACTTCTTGCCCAGGATGATCGCGCTGAACTCCTGCGCGCCGTCGAGCGCGCGCTGGAGCTCCTCCGGGGCGATGGCGTGTGCGGGGACATGCATGGCGGTGATGCTAGCTCGGCCCGCTCGCGGTGAGCTTGCGATCACCCGAGCGTGCGTGTCCACCACGACCGCTTGCCCCGGGCTTGCGCGTTGGTGAGGACGCCGCTCTGAAGCCGGGCCTCCACCATCGCGGAGAACCTGCCGAAGTCGTGTTTCTCCTCGGGAGCGACGTACATCAGGTCGCCGAAGTCCTCGACCTGCGAAGCGAAGGCATTGCCCGCTTCCGTGAGGTCTTCGTTCGTGAGCTGCCCGTCGCACCACTCGAACAGGAACTTCGTCGCCGACAGCGCTCCCGAGATGACCTGCCGAATCGCCTCTTCAGGATGGCGCTCGCCAGCCCTTGACGAAGCACCACCTCAAGAAGAGGGCGATGTGCGTGCCCCCGAACTCCGCAGGCGATTCGGGCGGAAACTCCCCGCCGGAGTGCCAGGTCGCGTCGTCGTACTTCATCATGCGCTCCGCGAAGGGCGCCGCTCGAAGGACGAAGGCAACCGTCACCTCGCGCCGGCGAGCACCTTGTCGAGCGGCACCTTCGCGGGCACGGCCTGGTGTTTGCGCGCCCCGAGCAGCGCCTGCGCGCCATCGCGCTCGCCCCAGAACCACAGCGCGCCGTCTTTCGTGCGCGCGAACGAGAAGTTGCCGCCGACCCAGTGCGCGTCGACGCCGGTGAGTTTGACGGGCGTGGGCGTCGGCTGGAACGTGCCTGACGCGCCGGCTCCGAGCTGGCCCCAGTCGGTGTTGCCCCAGCCGACGAGCGCGCCGGTCTTCGTGCGAATGATGAAGTGCCGCCCCGCGTCCGCGGCGACGACGTCGACGGCGCCGGTGATGCCCTTCACGGGCTGCGGCGACGGTTGCCCGGGCACGGCGACGTCGGCGCGCTGACCGTTGCCGAGCCCGGCCTGCCGGTTGTGACCCCACGTCCACGCGCGGCCGTCCTTCGTCACCGCGGCGCAGGCGTCGGCCGTCACCGCGATCGCCACGACGTCGGAGAGCGAGGGGAGCTCACGCGGCGGCTGCGCGTCGCCGGTCGTGCCGAGCCCGAGGAAGCCGTCCTTGTTGTTCCCGAAGGCCATCACGCGCCCGCTGCTCGTGAGCGCCAGGCCGAAGGCGCCGTTCCACGCGATGCGCGTCACGCCGGAGAGCCCGTCGATGGCGAGCGGCGTCGCGATGCCGGGGAAGTCCGCCTTGCCGCCCGTCATCACCTTCGGGAGATCTCCCCAGCCCATCACGCTGCCGTCGCTCAGCACCGCGAGCACCGACTTGTCCGCCGCGGCCACCGAGGTGACGCCGCGCAGCCCGGGCACCGCCGCGGGCGAGGCGCGCTCCGTGCCCTCCGAGAGCACGACGCCGAGCTGCCGGTTGTAGCCGCGCCCCCACGCCCACACGCTGCCGTCCTCGAGCACCGCGAACGACGTGTCGGCCGTCGCCGCGACCTGCACCGCCTTCGCCGGCAGCTCGACCCGCGCCGCAGGCTGGAGCCCGTTCGCCTTCGGCCGACCAAGCTGCCCGGACCGGTTCTCTCCCAGCGCGACGACGGCGCCGTCGGACAGCACCAGCAGCACGTGACGAGCCGCGGCCACCTGCTTCACCGTCTCGGCGGCGGCGCGACCGGGCACGGCGAGTGAGAGCAGGCAGAGACCAAGCACGAGGCTATGGAGGCGCATGCCTCATGGTACCGCGCATCCTCCGCGCCGACGTGAGTCGTTCAGCGAACGCGCAGCACCCACTTGCCGGTGGTGAGCCCGGCCTCGAGGCGTCGGTGCACGCGCGCGGCCTCCTCGAGGGGAGCCACGTGGAGCTCCTGTCGCAGCCGGCCGCCGACCAGCCGCGCGAGGACCTCGCGACGGGCGCGCTCCTCGACGTCGGCCGGCAGCCTGGTGCGCAGCCAGAACGCGCTCACGCTCGCGGACTTCTCGTAGAGCTTCTCGAGGTCGAGCGGCGCCGGCGCGCCCGCCGCGGTGCCGTAGGTCACCCAGCGCCCGAGCGCCGCGAGCGTGGACAGCACGTCGAGCCCGGCCCCCACCGCCTCGAGCACCAGCGACGCGCCGCGCGGCGCGACTCGAGCGAGCGCAGCGTCGAAGCCGGCGTCGCGCGTGAGCACGTGGTGCGCGCCGAGCGCGGCGACCAGCGGCGCCTTGGCCTCGCGTGAGACCGTGCCGATGACCTGCGCGCCCGCCTCGCGCGCGAGCTGCACCAGCAGCTGCCCCACGCCACCCGCGGCGCTGTGCACCAGCACCGTGTCCTCAGGCGTGACGCGACCGAGCGTGTGCAGCACGTGCCACGCCGTGAGCGCCTGCACCGGGAAGGCGGCGCCGCGCTCGAAGTCGAGCTCCGCGGGGAGCTCGATGAGCTTCGCCATCGCCACCACGCAGCGTTCGGCGTGCGCGCGCGGCGTGGTGAACGCCACCCGCCTGCCCAGCCAGTGCGCGGCGACGCCGGGGCCGAGCGCGACCACCACGCCCGCGCCTTCGAAGCCGAGCGTCTCGGGGAGCGGCTCGTTCGCGAGGTAGAGCCCGCGGCGGCGCTCGGTGTCGGCGAAGTTGACGCCGCCCGCGTGCACCTCGACGAGCACCTCGCCGGGACCTGCGGCCGGCTCGGGAACGTCCTCGACCCCGAGCACCTCCGGGCCACCGAACGACGAGAAGCGGAGCGCGCGCATCGGCGCGGCTCATATTCGGTTTTGGCCTCTTCCGCCGACCTGTGATGGATGCGCGCGCATGCGCCGAGCGCTCGTCGTGTCCGTGGCCCTCCTGTCCACCTTCAGCCTCGCCCAGGAGGAGTGGGCGCTGCCTCCCACCGGCGGCGGGAACAGCGTGCCTCCCGCGAGCCCTGCGCCTGCGGAGCGGACCCCGGGCGCGCGTCCCGGCGTCGTCGCGCCGCGGGCGGAGGGGCTGCGCCCCGGGCTCCAGTTCCACGGAGAGGTCCTCGGGGGCACCTCCGGGCTCGGGGCGAGCGTCTCGTTCGGCATCGGCCTGAGCCGGGTGGCGGTGCTGTTCTCTCCCTCGGTGCTCGCCAACGGTGCGGCCAGCCGCCTGGGGCTCGATCTCTCGGTGCGCGTCTACTTCGTCCCGCGGCAGCAGGGCGTGCTGGCGGGCTTCCTCCGCCCCGGCGCAGGAGGCGGCTTCACCAGCGCGAGCGGCGGTCCCCTGGTGGCCTTCGGGAGCGTCTTCCTCGCGGGCGGCGTCGAGTACCTGCTGACGCGCACCCTCGGCTTCTCCGCCGAGCTCGGGCTCCGGGTCGGCGGCGCGGCGGGCACGCCGCTCGCGCTCGACACCGTCGCGGCGTTCGGCATCGTGCTCAAGCAGTGAAGCGACTGGTCCAGTGAAAGTCGACGAAATGCGAAGAATGACTGCACCAGCACGGAGGACGCGATGATCGGCTTCATCACCAGTGAGCGGTTCCGCGAGCTGTACGAAGACGACCGCCTCGTCGTGGCGGAGCTGGCGCGGCGCGGGCACGAGGTTCGCCCGCTCGTCTGGACCGCGCCCCACCGGCTCGACGACTTCGACGTGCTCGTGATGCGCAGCCCGTGGGACTGGTTCCACCGGCGCGACGAGTTCCGCGCGTTCCTCGAGGCGCTCCGGCACACGGGCGCGCGCGTGGTGAACCCGGCGGAGGTGATGCTCGAGTTCGCCGACAAGCAGTACCTCCCGAAGTTGGCCGCGAGGGGCGTCGACGTGGTGCCGACCGTCGCGCTGCTGCCTGCGGAGCTGGCCCGCGTGCCGGCGCTGCTCGACGAGCGCGGCTGGTCGCGGGCCGTGCTCAAGCCGTCGTTCACCGCCAACGCCATCGGCGCGCGCCGCTTCGAGCGTCACGAGGCAGAGCAGGCGGCGGCAGACCTCGCGGCGAGCCTGCCGGCGCACGAGACGCTGCTGCTCCAGCCCTTCGTCCCGTCGATCGCCGAGGGCGAGCTGTCCTTCGTCTTCTTCGGAGGCGTCTTCAGCCACGCGGTGAGGAAGCGCCCGCCGCGCGGCGAGTGGCGCGTGCAGCACGACTACGGGGGCGTCTCGGAGCCGTTCGCGCCTTCGCCGCAGCAGGTGAAGGAGGCCACCACCCTGCTCGCGCTCGCCGCCCCGGGGACGACCTACGGGCGCGTCGACGCCGTCGAGTACGAGGGGCGGCTGCACCTCATGGAGCTCGAGGTGGTCGAGCCGGAGCTCTTCTTCCGGCACCACCCCGAGGCGCCGCGCCGGTTCGCTGACGTGCTCCTCGCGGCGCCGCGCCGATGAGGCCTCCGTGAAGGTCGGCGGTCGCGCGGTGACGTTCGGTTGACGGCGCGACAAGGTCGTCTCGTCGGCCATCCGGTTCGACTTCACGGAAGGCACTCGAGGACCGTGCCGCTCCTCGGTCACGTCAGAGCAGGCACTCGAGGCCGCGCTGGACCACGACGGTGCGCTCGTCTCGCCGCGCGGTGAGGCTGAGCGGGCCATCTGACGACAGCACGAGCGCGAAGCAGTCCGGGTGCGCGGTGACGTAGTCGACGGCGCTGCGACGCCGGGAGCCGGTGGACGGCAGCAGCTCGCGCGTGCTCGGCGCCTCCCCGAGGCGATCGCTGTACTGCACCGTCACCGCCGGGTTCGCCGCCGCGCTCAGCCGCAGCCCGAAGCCCGACACCGTGCCGGCGTGCGACAGCACGATGGCGCCATCGACGGCGGTCAGGCGACCGAGCGCGTCGGCGAGCCGCCCGCCCTCGGGGCTGTGCTCGCCCGTCGAGAGCAGCGCGTCGTGGAGCGCGTCCCACTGCACGAGCGCTCCGGCGAGCGGCGGCGCCTGCGGCGGCACCCCGCGCGGCGACGACGTCACGATGAGCGACGCGCCGTGCCGGTGCTGTCGCGCCGCGCGCAGCAGTCGGCGCAGGTGCGTGGGCCGCAGCAGCGCGTCGTCGGGCAGGCCCGCGCGCGCGAGCAGGCTCTCGAACGACGGCCGCGGGTGCGCGAGCACGTCGAACGTGAGGCCGGGCCGCAGCTCGGCGAGGAGCTCCCCGCCCATCGTCACGCCCACCACGCCGGGCAGCACGAGCGCCCGCGCCACCGGGAGGCTCGCCGCGCTCGTCTCGGCGAGCGGCACCGTCAGCCCCGCGAAGGGGCGCAGCTCGCTGCCCAGCACGCGCGTGGCGACGCCTTCCGGGAAGCCGCGCGCGAGCGCCCGCCAGTCGGGCCCGGCCACGAAGTGCATGAACGCGGGAGAGCGCGGCTCGTCGTCGGCGCCGAAGAGCATCAGCGTGGTGAAGAGCGGCTCCCCCTCGTAGCGGGCGACGCACAGGCGGAGCGCCGTGTTGCACAGCACCGCCAGCTCGTCGGCGCTCGGGGGCGGGCACCCCGCGACGTCGATCCGCGCGCGCGCCTCCGCGACGGCAACGGCGAGCTCGACGACGAACGGGTCCTCTGCAGACAGCGGGCGCATCGCCGCCATCGTCGACCCGGAGTGCCGCTGACGCAAACTCAGAGTCGGTGGCGCGCTGACGCTCGATCCAAAGCTGGGCTATTGAGGCGTCATCGTTGCGAGGGGGCAGGGAATGAGCGCGCAGGCGGTCCGGCGATGTCCGCGGTGCAGAGAGGCGGCGATGGTGGCGGGCTACGTCTGGCCCGCCTCGACTTCCCGCACCAGCCCCTGGCCGTGGGAAGCCGCAGCGACCTTCGAGCATCGCTGTCAGGCGTGCGGTGCGCGTCAGCTCGAGCGCTCGGTGCGCAACGGCTGGGTGTCGATCGCCGTCGGCGTGCTCACGCTGCCGCTGCTCATGATCAGCCTGCCGCTCCTGGTGAACGGCACGTACGATCTGCTCTTTCGCCGCCGTGCGCCCGTCGTCCCCGGCGTTCAGCCGCCCCCCGTTCGCTTCTCGTCAGGGCCTCCCGTTCGGCAGTGCACCTGCGGAGGGTCGTGCTGGGTCTACGACGTCGCCGACCTCGGCGCGCTCGGGCACCTGATCCGCTACCGGTGCGAGCGCTGCGAGCGGCTCTTCAACACGCAGACCCTCCGCGGCATGCTCAACGGTGTCTGGGCCGCCGCGTGGATCCTTCCGCTCCAGGTGCTGATGGCGCTGTCCGGCGAGTGGTGGAGTGCCCTGGTCGTGCTGATCGGCCCCGCGTTCTTCCTCTGGTACCCGGTGCAGTCGGCGCTGAACGCGTCGCGCTACCCGGCGCGGAAGGAGTGGTGACGGTCGCTCAGAACGAGACGTAGCCGCACAGCTCGCCACCGAACGCCTGGCGGATGCTCGACACCCGCTCGAGGTCGAAGGCGTTGAGCTTGTGCTCGGTCCACAGGAAGAAGCCCTCGAGCATGAACGCGAGGTTCTTGTTGATGCGCAGCTCGTAGCCGAGCGTCGCGCCGCCGTTGTGGAGGATGCCCGGCCCGGTGCCCGCCAGCGCCGCGGTCGACATCGCCGGGGCGGAGCCGTCCATCGGCACCGTGGGGTACGCGTACGACGGCACCACCGCGTCGCGGTTGATGACCCGCATCAGCCCGGCGTTCGCGTAGATGAAGTGCATGTCGGTGAAGCCGTGGCGCGCCGAGAGGAAGCCGCCCCACTCGGCGATGTCCTTCGCGGTGTTGCCGTACGCGAGCGTGAGCAGCCCGATGTTGGCCAGGTTCTGGCCGGCGTTGAGCTCGCCGCGGAAGGTGGTGCGGCCGAAGGTGACGTCGGCGAAGAGCGAGCCGCCGCCCGAGAAGGCCCGCCGCTCGTTCGTGGTGCCGAGCCCCAGCCGCAGCGACGTGGCGATGCCCGAGAGGCCCACGCGGCCCTTGCCCACCAGCCACGCCGCGCGCACCGCGACCGTCGGCACCATCGACAGCTCGAAGGCCGCGTCCTTCGCGGTGGCGTTGACGCCCTGCATGCCCACCGCGGCGGCGAGCTCGAAGTCGCCCACGCGCCCCAGCGCCTTGATCTGCTGCCGCATGAAGGCCGCGTTCCCCGAGAGGAAGCGCGCGCCGACGAGGTTGCCGCCGTGCGGGTTCACCGGCGCGTGGAGGTCCCAGTCCTGCCCCGCCTGCAGCGAGAACTTCTCGCTCGGCGCCCACTCGAGCTTCGCGATGCGCACGCGCGGCAGCGAGGCCACCGTCGGTGACGCCTTGCTGAAGTCGACGAAGTCGAACTCGAGCTGACCGCGCACCTGGCCCTTCTCGTTGAACCACAGGCCGGCGCGCGACTGGCCCACCTGGAACGAGAGCCGCGGCTGATCCGCCAGCGTGGAGATGACCGGGTTCGCCGCGGCGGTGATGGCCGTGGCGTTGGGCTGGCTGTACGACTCGACCGCCCCCGACGACGCGATGACCGTCGGCTTGATGGTCGCGTACGGCCGCGCGAACTGGAACAGCGTCTCGAGCACCCCGAGCGCCGTGGGCGCAGGCGCGGGCGCAGCGGGCGGAGGCGTGGTCGCTGCGGGCGGCGCGGGTTCGGCGACCCCCGCGTCCTCCTGCGCGAAAGCGGCGAGCGAAGACACGACGAGACACAGCGCGAAGAGACGCATCATCGAAGGGGTCCTGGGCGTGAGTGGAGCTGCGACTTCAGGCGCGCGAGCCGAGCTCCATGCGCCGCGTGACCTCGGCGAACTGGGCCTCCGCGCTCGGCTCGCGGGCGGTGAGCGACACGAGAATGCCCGCGAGGATGGCCAGCGGCATCGAGACGATGGCCGGGTTCTTGAGCGGGAAGATCGCCGCGCTGTTCTTGAGCACGTCGACCCAGATGGTGGGCGAGAGCGTGATGAGCAGCAGGCTCGAGACGGTGCCGGTCAGCACCGACGCCACCGCGCCGCGCGTGGTGAAGCGCTTCCACAGCATCGAGAGGATGAGCACCGGCAGGTTCGCCGACGCGGCGATGGCGAACGCGAGGCCGACCATGAAGGCCACGTTCTGCCCCTTGAAGAGCAGCCCCTGAATGATGGCCACCACGCCGAGGAGCGCCGACGCCCAGCGCGCCACCTTGAGCTGCTCCTTCTCTTCGACCTTCCCCTGCCGCACCACGTGGGTCCACAGGTCGTGGGTGAGCGCCGCGGCGCCCGACAACGTGAGGCCGGCGACCACCGCGAGGATGGTGGCGAACGCCACCGCGGCGATGAAGCCGAGGAAGGGCGTGCCGCCCACCGCTTCGGCGAGCAGCGGCGCCGCCATGTTGCCGCCCGAGTCGACCGCCTTGATGGCGTCGCGGCCGACGATGACCGACGCGCCGAAGCCGAGGATGAAGGTCACCAGGTAGAACGCGCCGATCAGGCCCGTCGCGTACACCACGCTCTTCCGCGCCGCCCGCGCGTCGGGCACCGTGTAGAAGCGCATCAGGATGTGAGGCAGCCCCGCGGTGCCGAACATCAGCGCCAGGCCGAGCGACACCGCCTCCATCGGGCTCGACACCAGCTTGCCGGGCGCCAGCACGTCGGCGCCGTACTTCTCCGACGCCGCCTTGAAGAGCTCGAGCGGGTTGAAGCCGAAGCGCGAGAGCGCCATCAGCGCCAGCAGCGTCGCGCCGCCCAGCAGCAGGATGGCCTTGATGATCTGCACCCACGTGGTGGCGATCATGCCCCCGAAGAGCACGTACACGAGCATCACCGCGCCGACGATGACCACCGCGGTCTCGTAGGTGAGCCCGAACAGCATGCGCACCAGGTTGCCGGCGCCGACCATCTGGGCGATCAGGTAGAAGGCGATGACGGTGAGCGAGCCGATGCTCGCCGCGATGCGCACCGGCTTCTGCTGCAGGCGCGCGGCCACCACGTCGGCGAAGGTGAAGCGCCCGAGGTTCCGCAGCGGCTCCGCCACGAGGAAGGTCACGATCGGCCAGCCGACCAGCCAGCCCACCGAGTAGATGAGCCCGTCGAAGCCGCTGGTGGCGACCAGCCCGGCGATGCCGAGGAAGCTCGCGGCCGACATGAAGTCACCGGCGAGGGCGAAGCCGTTCTGCGCCGCGCTCACCCCGCCACCGGCGGTGAAGAACTCACTCGACGTCTTGGTCTTCTTCGCCGCGAACCAGGTGATGACCATGGTCAGCGAGATGAAGACCAGGAAGAACGCCACCGCCACGAAGTTGGGCTGCCCGAGCGAGGTGTTCACTGGTGCTCCTCCTTGAGGGCCGCCTCGAGCGCGGCGTCATACGAGCGGTTGGCCCAGCGCGCGTAGAGCGCGGTGAGCGCGAAGGCGACGATGATCACCAGCACGCCCAGCGCGATGCCCAGCGAGAGGCCGTCGGTGATCAGCGAGCCCAGCGCCGCCTTGTTGAAGGCGATGCCCAGCACGAAGGCGAAGTAGACGACGAGCATCACCGAGGTGAGCGCGAGCGCCACCTTCCAGCGACGCAGGGACAGCGCGTGAACGGCCTGGTCTCGTGGGGTCAAGCGGGCCTCCGTGGGCTTCTGGGCGGCCGCCAGGCGCGCCGCATCGGCAAGGGCAGTGGGAGTCATCGGGCACCTCGGGGGGAAATCGGGGCCGCGCCCCGGTGGAGAGACTGCGAAGCGAGCAGCGCCTGCCGCCGCGACGCCTCGTCGACGATCTGGATCAGCTGATCCACCACGCCGGGGTCGGCGAGCGTGGTGAGGTCACCCAGCTCGTCGCGCTGACCCTCGGCGAGCTTGCGGAGGATGCGGCGCATGATCTTCCCGCTCCGCGTCTTCGGCAGCCCGGGCACCACGTGGATGACGTCGGGCGTGGCGATGGGGCCGATGGCGTGGCGCACCTGTTCCTTGAGCGCGCCCGCGAGCTGGAGCGGATCCCAGTCCTCGAGGCCCTGCCGCGTGAGCACGAAGGCGCAGATGCCCTGGCCCTTGAGCTCGTGCGGAATGCCCACCACGGCCGCCTCCGCCACCGCGTCGTGGCTGACCAGCGCGCTCTCGATCTCCGCCGTGCCGATGCGGTGCCCCGACACGTTGAGCACGTCGTCGACGCGCCCGGTGATCCAGTAGTAGCCGTCTTCGTCGCGCGTGCAGCCGTCGCCGGTGAAGTACAGCCCGGGGAAGCGGCTGAAGTACGTCTCGCGGAAGCGGCGGTGATCTCCGTACAGCGTGCGCGCCTGCCCCGGCCACGGTCGCGCGAGGCAGAGGTTGCCCTTCACGCCATTGCCCTCGAGCAGCCGGCCCTCGTCGTCGACCAGCACCGGCTCCACGCCGAAGAAGGGCAGGGTGGCCGAGCCGGGCTTGGCGGCGATCGCCCCGGGCAGCGGGGTGATGAGCACGCCGCCGGTCTCGGTCTGCCACCAGGTGTCGACCACCGCGCAGCGGCCCTCGCCCACCACGTCGTGGAACCAGCGCCACACCTCGGGGTTGATCGGCTCGCCCACGCTGCCCAGCACGCGAATCGAGTCGCGCTTCGTCTTCTTCACCGGCGCGTCGCCCTCGCGCATCAGCGAGCGCAGCGCGGTGGGCGAGGTGTAGAGCGTGTTCGCGCGAACGTCGTCGGCCACCTGCCACAGCCGCGACGCGTCGGGCACCGTGGGCAGCCCTTCGAAGAGCACCGTCGTGGTGCCGAGGCCGAGCGGGCCGTAGACGATGTACGAGTGGCCCGTCACCCAGCCGATGTCGGCGGTGCAGAAGTGCACGTCGTCGGGCTGAATGTCGAAGACGTACTCGAACGTCATCATCGCGTAGAGCAGGTAGCCGGCGCTGGTGTGGAGCACGCCCTTCGGCTTCCCGGTGCTGCCCGAGGTGTAGAGGATGAAGAGCGGGTCCTCCGAGGCCATCCACTCCACGGGGCAGGTGGCGCGCTGCTTCGCGGCCTCGTCATCGAGCCACAGGTCGCGGCCCTGCATCATCGGCACGTCGGTGTCGGTGCGCCGCGCGACGAGCACCTTCTGCACCACCGACAGGCCCTGCACCGCCTCGTCGACGATGGCCTTGAGCGGCACGCGCTTGCTCCCGCGCAGGCCTTCGTTCGCGGTGATGACCACCTTCGCGCCCGCGTCGAGCACGCGGTCTCGCAGCGCGTCGGCCGAGAAGCCGGCGAACACCACCGAGTGCACCGCGCCGATGCGCGCGCAGGCGAGCATCGCGTACGTCAGCTCGGGGATCATCGGGAGGTACAGGCAGACGCGATCGCCCTTCTGCACGCCGTGCGCCTTGAGCACGTTCGCGATGCGGCCCACCCGGTGCTTGAGCTCGCGGAAGGTGACGCGCTCGTACTCCCCCGGCTCGTTCTTCGCCCAGATGAGCGCCACCTTGTTCGGCGTCGCGGCCGCGTGGCGATCGACGCAGTTGAAGGCCACGTTGAGGCGGCCGCCGCCGAACCACGAGAAGTCCACCTCCTCGAGGTCGACGTCGAGCGTCGACTCCGGCGGGTGGAACCAGGTGAGGCGCTTCTTCGCCTCCTCGGCCCAGAAGCCTTCGGGGTCCTTCAGGCTCTGCTGGTAGCGCGCCTGGTAGTCCTCGAGGCGCTTCACATGGCTCTTCGCGGCGATGTGCGGCTTGATGGCTTCCATGTCGCGGCCGCATCGCAAGGCACGCGCCACGCTCATGACGCGCGAGGCTCACGCGACGCGTCACACGCAAGCACACGGCTTCGCACACGACCCGCTGTGTCATTGCGCGTGAGCAGACGTGGCGCGCGCCGGGCTCGTTACGCGAGGTAACACTTGCTCGTTACGGAACGACCCGCGCGCTGGCAGCATCCGCCCTCCCATTTTCCGGAGGGCGTCGATGGAGTCGACCATGAATGCAGTGGGGAAGTGCCTCTCGCACGTCGATCGCGACGGCACGCCGTGCACGCGCTGTGGAACGTTCCGCTGCGGTGAGTGCCTCGTCGGAGGGCTCTGTCCGCAGTGCAGTGAAGGCCGCGTCGCGCGCGCGCCGCAGGTGGAAGACGTGGAGGGCTTCGGTCGCCGCGCCGGCGGGCGAATCATCGATGTCGTGGTCAGCCAGGGCGCGGGCCTCATGGCCGGGGTCATCGCAGGCCTGGTGCTCGCCATCCTCGAGGCGGCCGGCCTGGCGCGCGCAGGGTGGCTCGAGCGCTTCGACCATGGCTTCGGCTTCAACTTCCTCAGCGGCACCTCCGCGAGCGTGCTCGGCGCCGCGGTCTCGACCTGGCTGGGCGGGGCGACGGTCGGCAAGGCGCTGCTCGGCATGCGGGTGATCCGCACCGACGGGCAGCGCGCGGGGCTCGGCGCGAACCTGCTGCGCGAGCTGGTGTACCTCTTCGACGCGCTCTTCTTCGGCCTGGTGGGCAAGGCGGCGATGGACAGCTCCCCGCTCCAGCAGCGCCACGGAGACCGCGTCGCGAACACCACGGTGGTGCGGGCCGCCGCGCTCGGTGGTGCCGCCGCGTACCCCATGCCGCGCCTGATGCTCGGCCTCGCGGTGGGGCTGATGGTGAACGTCGCGGTGCTCGCGGCCTTCTTCGTGGTCGGAGGGCTGTGATGAGCGTCGAGCGGCTCCGTCAGCTCACCGCCGACACCTCGTTCGACCTCGCGCGCGAGCAGGCGCAGACCCTGCTCGCCGCGCCGCCAGGCGACCGCGCGCAGGCGCTCGCGCTGGCGAAGGCGTGTGACGACCTCGCGCTCGCGCTCTCGGACCACGGGCGACGCGACGACGCCATCCAGGTGCTCGAGCAGACGACGGCGGCGATCCCCGCCGACGTCACCGCGTGGCTCTGGCTCTCGTTCGAGCTGCGCGACCACCGTCAGGCGCTCCCGGCCGCGCTCGAGGTCATGCGTCGCGCCGCCCTCGCGCGGCCCGACTCGCCGAAGATCCACGCCGAGCTGGCGCTCGTGCTCGGGCTCCTCGAGCGTCATGGCGAGGCGCTCGAGGCCCAGCGCGAGGTGGTGCGCCTCGCGCCCTCCGACGTCGACGCCCGCCGCCAGCTCGCCTGGTACTTCGCGAAGCAGAAGCGGTGGGGCGAGGCGATGGCGCAGGTCCGCGAGGCCTGCCGGCTGCGGCCGGGCGACGTGCAGAGCTGGAAGCGCCGCGCCGAGTACGGGCACCAGGCGGGCGAGCGGCGCGAGGCGCTCGAGGCCGCGCTGAAGGTCTTCGAGCTGGCGCCCGGCACGACCGACAGCTTCGACTTCGTGGTGACCATCGCGGTGTGGGTCGGCGAGCTCCAGGTCGCGCTCGACTGGGCGAAGCGCTGGCTCGCGGCGCACCCCGACGACGTCGAGGCCCACTCGATGCGCAGCTACGCGGCGTGGTTCGCCCATGACGTGGCCACGCTCTCCGACGCCGCGCGCGCGCTCGACCGCCTCCAGCCGGGCTCGCTCAAGGCCGACGCCGCGGCGCTGTCGCTGGCCATCCTCGACGAGCGGTGGGACGACGCGCAGCACCAGCTCGAGCGCACGCTCCAGCACGACGGGCTCTACTGCCGCATCTTCGCGCTGCGTGCGGCGGTGCTCGCCCACACCGGCCGGCGGGCCGAGGCGCGGGCGGTGCTCGCCGGGCGCGGCCCCGCGGAGTTCGCCATCTGCGACGACGCCAGCTGTCCCAACAACCGGCACCTCGCGCAGCTGCTCGCGGCGTTGCCCGACGACGAGGCGCGCCCGGGCCCGGTGCTCTACCCCTCGCTCGGGTAGACGCGCGCGGGCTACGTTCACCCCATGCCCTGTGGCGCGATTCTGGAGGTCGGCTGGCTCCGCGTCCGCCGGACGGTGCGGAAGGAAGACGAGGTCTCCGAGGGCGACCACGTCGAGCTCGACGTGCGGCTGCTCCCGGTGCTCGCGCCGGAGCGGCTCGGCGCGCTGCTGCGGGAAGAGCTGCTGAAGCGCGGCTGGGACGAGGCGCCCGACGGCGCCCTCACGAAGGTCTTCGGCGAGGCGGTCGCGACGCTCGAGAAGGACGCCTCACGCATCCGCCTCGCGGTCTCCGGCGCGCGCAGGGTCGCGGCCGAGGCGACGGCCACCGGCACCGCGCGCGAGGAAGACCAGGCCGCGCAGGACGCCATCGGCGCGCGCGCGGAGGCCGACGCCACCGGCAAGCTCGAGCAGCGCAAGCGCCTCGCGCGCGACGCTGTGGTGCGCGAGAACCTCGACAAGCTCGAGCGGGTCGCGGGCGACGTGCAGCACGAGGTCGACGAGGTGACCTCCGCCACCACCCGCCGCGCGCTCGTCGAGCGGGCGGCGCAGCTCGGCGCCGTGGAGTCCGTCGACGAGCGGCGGTCTGCCGACGGGCTCGAGCTCGTCATCCGGGTGAAGACATGAGCACCATCGAACGCGGCCGCCGCATCACGCTGACCTACCGCGAGGACGCGGCGACGAAGAAGTCGACGCTGGTGGTCGAGATCTCCGCGGGCAGCGACATCCTCCCGCACGAGCACCGCGACGACCTCCGCACGCTCGCCGCCGAGCTGCTCGCGGTGCCCGTCGCCGCCCTCGACGGCGTGGAGGTCTCGCTCAAGCGCGTGCCCGGCGACCACCACCACGAGCACGACGACGAGCCGGGGCACTCGCACGAGCCCGCGAAGCCGCAGGCCGCGCCGACGCCCGAGCCGCTCAAGGCGTAGGCGTCTTCCCCGGCCGCGGGAGGTTGAAGCGCGTGCGGCGCTCCCAGAGCGTCTTGCGGCTGATGCCCAGCTTCTTCGCCAGCTCGGTCTCGCTGAGGTGGTGCTGGTGCTCCTCGACGAAGCGGCGGAAGTAGCCCTCGAGCGACGGGTCGTCGGTCGCCGGCGCGTGCGTCACCGGCGCCGGCTCGTCGAGCCCCAGCAGCTCGGGGGTCAGCGGCACGTCGTCGCTCAGAATCAGCGCGCGCTCGAGCGCGTTCTCGAGCTCGCGCACGTTGCCCGGCCAGTGGTGGTGCTGCAGCGCGGTGAGCGCCTCGGGGGTGAAGCGCGGCTCGGGCCGGCCGAGCTTCTTCGCGGCGCGCGCCCCGAGCACCTTCGCCAGCGCGAGCACGTCGTCGCCCCGCTCGCGCAGCGGAGGCAGCCGCACCTCGACCACCCGCAGCCGGTAGTAGAGGTCGGCGCGGAAGGTGCCCGCCTCGCTCATCTTCTTGAGGTCGCGGTGGGTGGCGGCCACCAGGCGCACGTCGGCGCGGCGGCTCCCGGTGGCGCCCACGCGGCGCACCTCGCCGTCCTGCAGCACGCGCAGCAGCCGCGACTGGGCCGCCAGCGGCAGCTCGCCGATCTCGTCGAGGAAGAGGGTGCCGCCGTGCGCCGCCTCCACCAGGCCGGCGTGGTCGGCGTTGGCGCCGGTGAAGGCCCCGCGCGTGTAGCCGAACAGCTCCGACTCGATGAGCGCCTCGGGGATCGCCGCGCAGTTGACCGCCACGAAGGCCGCGTCGCGCCGCGGGCTCTGCGCGTGAATGGCGCGCGCCACCAGCTCCTTGCCGGTGCCCGACTCGCCCAGCACCAGCACCGTGGCGTCGGTCGGCGCGGCCCGGCCGATGCGGTCGAACACCACCTTCATCGCCTCGCTGTTGCCCACCAGCCCGTGCACCGGGTGAATGCGCTCGCTCTCGGCCTTCAGCGCCGCGTGCTGCCGCTCGAGCTTCGCCTGCCCGAGCAGCTTCTCGACCAGCAGCAGCAGCTCGTCGGGGTCGAAGGGCTTGCTGATGTAGTCCGCCGCGCCCTTCTTCATCGCCTCCACCGCGCTCCGCACCGACGCGTAGCTGGTCATGATCAGCACCGGCACGCCCTCCGCGTGCTCGATGAGCTCCGTGCCCAGGCCGCCCGGCAGCCGGAGGTCGCTGATGACGAGGTCGAACGCCGTGGGGTGCGCCTCGAGCGCCTCGCGCACCGTGCTCGCCTCCACCACCGTGTGCTCGGCGCGCTGCAGGAGCCGCTTGAGCTCGCTGCGCACCACTGCCTCGTCTTCGACCACCAGCACGCGGGCCATGTCCTCCCGACCCTACACCGACGATCAGGCCGCCTTCAGCCGAACTGCCGGCCGCGCAGCTGGCCGCCGCGCCGCGCCGCTGTCCTCAAAGACGTTACATTCACACTGGTTGCAGCCAGCGCAGAATCTACAGATTTGTGAGTGATTGGTGTTGTGTTTTGCGCCGGGTCAGGGCATACACCCGCGCGGCCGTGGGGTGAGGCGGCCCAAATCCAAACAGGGAGCAGTGCATGTTCAAGCGCGGTCTGCGCCGGGCTCTTGGCTCGGTCGTGATTGGTGTGTCTGTTTTTGGGTGTGGCGTGTCTGGCCTCGGGGATCGTGAGGAAGCAGCGGTGGCGCAGAAGAAGGACGCGCTCTGCGGTGTGGTGGTCGATCCGACGCGGTCGCTCGCCGTCACCGACCCGACCGCCCTGTCGCGCTTCAGCTTCCAGCGCACGATGGATCAGATCCTCACCACAGGCGACGTGACGACCGGGCAGACCTCGCTCGACCTCTACAAGCAGTGGTGGGACACGCAGAACGACGACGCGACGGGCGTGACCTCGACGCGGCACTGCAACGACACCAACCCCAACCAGAACGGCTTCCCCATCGAGTGCCCGCGCGCTGAGGGTGCGCTGGCGAGCACCAACCCCTTCGTGGCGGGGAATGACCACTTCACGCCGGTGGCGCTGTTCAACCGCTTCGACCTCGCGCCGAGCGACGGCTCGAACTGCGGCGAGTACCGCATCGTCTACGCGAAGGACTCGGGCCTCACCAACTCGCTCAACCGCACCTTCATCATCTTCGAGGCCGCGCTCCCCAACCCCAACCCGTCGGCGGGCATCGAGGGCTGCCGCCCGGTCGCCGAGTTCTGGGCGCTCCTCTCGTCTGACGCCGACGCCACCAGCCGCGCCACCAAGCTCGAGAACTTCTACTACAACGGCCTCACCGGCTTCGCGCCCGTGGTCGACGCCGCGCACTACGGCGGCACGACCAGCAGCTACGTCGGCTCGGCCGGGCAGATCCGCACCAACCAGTTCATGCAGTTCAACTGGCTGCTCCGCGAGTTCAAGGTGCAGCGCGTCTGCCGTCGCGTTCTCGTCAAGGCGGCGACCACCACCACCACCATCACCAAGGCGGCGATCATCGACCCCATCATCGAGCCCATCGACCCCATCGAGCCCGCGCTCTCGTGCTCGCTGGTGATGAACCACGTGACGGTGAAGGCCAACCCGTTCGGCCCGCTCTTCGGCACGAGCGGCGTGGCGGGCAGCGCCGACTTCCAGACGGAGTTCGTCGCCAACATGGGCTCGCTGCTGGCCGGCAACGCGAACGACATCGGGCTGCTCAACAGCGAGCAGTTCAACGCGGGCGACAGCTTCTCGCAGGGCTCGCAGAACAACTACGCGACCCAGGCGGCGGGCAACGCGGCGCTGCTCGCCAACATCACCGCGGCGCTCCCGGCGGGCTCGGGCCTCAATTCGACCCATGTCCTCAACCGCGCCACCACCCAGTCGTGCGCCGGCTGCCACCAGCTCAGCAACGGCGCCAACCTCGGCACCTTCAGCTGGCCCTCGAGCGCGGGCTTCGTGCACGTCACCGAGAACCGCACCCTCTCGTCGGCCCTCACCGGCACGTTCCTCCCGCGCCGCAAGACGGTGCTCGAGAACTTCGTGAACACCTGCGTGGTGCGCAAGCTCACCGTCGCCCCGTCGCTGACCATCAGCGGCAAGCTCGTCGGCGCGGCGAACTGACGTGCTGTTGCCTCCCGGGCGGCGCGGCGGCTGCGTCGCGTCGCCCGCGGAGGTCACCTGCTGACCAGCCCCGGCAGCCGGATGGTGACCGTCGTGCCTCGGCCCGGCGCGCTGTCGACGGTGATGCGCCCGCCGTGGGCGGTGACGAGCGAGTACACGATGCTCAGCCCAAGGCCGGTGCCGGCGCCCGGCTCCTTGGTGGTGAAGAAGGGCTCGAAGAGCCGCGCCTGGACCTCGGCCGTCATGCCCACGCCGGTGTCGATGACCTTCAGCTCCACGCCGTCGTCGCTCCGGCGCACCGTGAGCCGCACCGGCGCGTCGGCGGGTGAGGCGTCGGCGGCGTTCGAGAGCAGGTTCACCAGCACCTGCACCAGCTCCCCGGCGACGCCCAGCACCGCGAGCCCCTCTTCGGCCTCCACCTCGAAGGGCCGCTTGCGCGTCATCGAGACCAGCGACACCGCGTCGCGCACCACTGCGTCGAGGAACACCGGGCGCGGCTGCCGCGGGCCCTGCTGCTCGCGGCGGGCGAAGGCCACCAGCGCCTTGACGATCTCGTCGATGCGGCGGCCCTGCTCGACGATGGCGCCCAGGCGCTCCTTGAGGTCGACCGGCTGCTCTTCGCGCGCGAGGTTCTGCGCCACCATCAGCAGGCCGGCGAGCGGGTTGCCGATCTCATGCGCCACGCCCGCGCCGAGGCGGCCGATGGAGGCGAGGCGCTCCTGATGGGCGACGGTGCGCTCGAGCGCGCGCCGGGCGGTGAGGTCCTCCAGCACCAGCACGCGGCCACCGGGGAGGCGCGGGTCGGTCACGCTCGCGACGCTCACGTTGAGGGTGCGCCCCTCATGGGTGAACTCGCCCTGCGCAGGCAGCCGCGAGAGCGCGTCGGCGGGCGTGCCGAGCAGCGCGGTCCACGAGCCGTTCCACCACACCGCCTCGCCCGAGGCGCTCACCACGCACACGCCGACCGGCAGCGACGCGAAGACGTTGCTGAGCCACTCGCGGAGCGCCTGGGCCGCCGCCGCGCCACCGCGCTGGGCCTCGGCCTCGAGGAGCTGCAGGCGCGCGGCGAGCGGCACGTCTTCGTCGTCGCCCTCGGCCGAGAGCGCGGCGTGGGCGAGCATCGGGCCGACGAGGCCGGTGAGGTTGGTCTCGAGCCGCTCGGCCACGCGCCGGAGCTCCGCCCAGTCGGTGGTGTCGCGTGAGAGCTGGAGCTCCGCCGTCACCCGCTCCACCTCCACGCGCGCGGCGCTGCGGCCGAGCACGCGGGCCACACGGCCGACGAGATCCTCCAGCGACGCGGCGCGCCGCCCGGGCGCGAGCGACTCGACCTCGTCGCGGCACAGCTGCGCGGCGCGGAGCTCCATCGCCGAGGCGGGCGCCAGCCGGCTCAGCGCCGCGGTGACGAGCGCGTTGAGGGTGATGGCCACCAGCGCGCTGACGCCGAGCGCGTCGCCGTCGGTGAGCCACGGCGGCAGCTGGAGCCCCATGAAGCCCACCACCGGCAGCGCGAGCAGCGCGCCCCAGGCGACCAGGCCGGTGACGAGGCCCGCGAGCACGCCGGTGGCGCTCAGCCGCTTGAGGAACAGCACGCCAGCCACGCCGGGGACGAGCTGCAGCACCGC
>JBMORD010000088.1:0-21534 GCA_049322495.1 Myxococcota bacterium
ATCTGGAAGTTGAAGCCCTCGTGGATCACCCCCGCCGCCTCCATGGCGGCCAGGAC
The DNA here is from genome assembly GCA_049322495.1 of Myxococcota bacterium. Taxonomy (GTDB): domain Bacteria; phylum Myxococcota; class Myxococcia; order Myxococcales; family Myxococcaceae; genus Archangium_A. Next base: position 57 of record JBMORD010000088.1, read on the forward strand.
GCGGTCGGCGATGCGCTGCCGGCCCGGGTCGCCCGCCACGCGGCGGATGTCGGTGGTGCCGGTGCCGATGGGGCTCGTCTTCGTGGTGGTCGGCGCGTCGGGCGGCGTCGACAGCCCGCTCTTCCTGATGTTCCCGATGCTGACGGTCTTCCTGTTTCTCTTCCTGCGCCCGGTGTTCGGCGTCGTCTTCGCAACGCTCGCCCTCGCGTACACCTGGACCCTGGCGACGATCGCCGTCGAGGGGCACGTGACGACGCTGATGCCCGCGCTGTTCGGCGGGGGCGCGAGCGCGTCGCCTCCGGCGCTGCTGCTGACGCGCGCGGTCTTCTACTCGATGGGCATCGGCTGGGCGGCGCTGCTCGGCTACACGATGCGGCGCGCGTACCAGTCGGCGATCCAGCGCGCGGTCGACGCGCACGACCAGCTCCTCGACACGCAGGACGAGTCGACCCGCACCCTCACCACCCTCGCGGCGGAGATCGCCCACGAGCTGAAGAACCCGCTGGCCTCGGTGAAGGGGCTGGCCGCGCTCGTCGATCGCGACGCCGAGGGCAAGACGAAGGACCGGCTCACCGTGCTCCGCCGCGAGGTGGACCGGATGCAGGAGATCCTCGAGTCGTTCCTCACCTTCAGCCGCCCGCTGGTGCCGCTCGACGTCGCGCCGGTGCGGCTCGCCGAGCTCGCCGAGCAGGTCGCCGCGCTCCACGAGGGCGTCATCCACGAGCGGGGGGTGACCATCCGCCTCGACGCGCGCCCCAACGTCGAGGTGAAGGCCGACGCGCGGAAGATCAAGCAGGTGATCATCAACCTCGTGCAGAACGCGCTCGACGCCACCCCGCCGGGCGGCGCGGTCGACGTGGTGGTGGCCCCCGATGGCACGGGCGCGCGCGTGCTGGTGATGGATCGCGGGCCGGGCGTCGTCGACGTGGAGCGCGCCTTCGAGCCGGGCGTCACCACCAAGGACAAGGGCAACGGCCTGGGGCTCACCGTCTCGCGGCTCGTCGCGCGTCAGCACGGCGGTGACGTGCGGCTGAGCCCGCGCGACGGGGGCGGCACGGTGGCCGAGCTCACGCTGCCGGGGAGCGCGCCGTGAGCCGGGTGCTGGTGGTCGACGACGACGCGGGCGTGCGCTTCACGCTGCAGGGCCTGCTCGAAGACGAGGGGCTCGAGGTGCTCGAGGCCGGCGATGGGCTCGAGGCGCTCGCCCGCCTCGAGAAGGGCGGCGTCGACCTCGTGGTGAGCGACGTGCGCATGCCGCGGCTCGACGGGCTCGGCCTGCTCGAGAAGGTGCGCCAGCTCCCGGAGCCGCGCCCGAACGTCATCCTCGTCACCGCGCACGGCAACGAGCGGCTCGCGGTCGAGGCGATGAAGAAGGGGGCGTACGACTACTTCAAGAAGCCCTTCGAGCTCGACGAGGTGCTCGCGGTCGTTCGCCGCGCGCTGGGCACCGTGTCGCTCGCCCGGGAGAACACCCGGCTGCAGGGCGAGGTGACGCTGCTGCGGAGCCTGGTCTTCGTCTCGCCGGCGATGTCGCGGCTCGCCGAGCTCGTCAGCCGCGTCGCGCCGCGCGACGTGACGGTGCTCGTCACCGGCGAGAGCGGCACCGGCAAGGAGCGCGTGGCCGAGGCCCTCGTCGCCGCCAGCCGCCGCGCCCATCGCCCCTTCGTGCGCTTCAACTGCGCGTCGCTCACCGAGGATCTCGCGGAGGCCGAGCTCTTCGGCCACGCGCGCGGGGCCTTCACCGGCGCGGTGCGCGCGCGGCCCGGGCTCTTCCGCGAGGCCGACGGGGGCACGCTGCTGCTCGACGAGGTGGGCGAGCTCGGGCCGGGCGTGCAGGCGAAGCTGCTGCGCGTGCTGCAGGAGGGCGAGGTACGCCCCGTCGGGGAGGACCGCCCGGTGAAGGTCGACGTGCGCCTGCTCGCGGCGACGCACCGCGATCTCGCCGCGGAGGTGAAGGCCGGGCGCTTCCGCGAAGACCTCTTCTACCGCCTCAAGGTGGTGCACCTGCACGTGCCTTCGCTCCGCGAGCGCCCGGAAGATCTGCCCGTGCTCGCGCGGCACTTCCTCTCGCGCGCCGCGCGCAGCTTCGGGGTGCCCGTCGCGCAGCTCACGCCGCCGCTCCTCGAGCGCCTCGCGGCGTGGCACTGGCCAGGCAACGTGCGCGAGCTCGAGAACGTGCTCGAGAGCGCCGTCGCGCTGAGCCCCGACGGAGCGCTCGATCTCTCGCTCCTCCCGGCGCAGGGCGCCGCGCCTCCCACCGACGCCACGCCCGGCGCCGGGCTCAAGGAGAAGCTCGAGGCCACCGAGCGAGGGCTGATCGTCGCCGCGATGGACGCCGCGAAGGGCAACGTGTCGGAGGCCGCGCGCCAGCTGCGCATCGGTCGCGCGACGCTGCACGACAAGCTCAAGAAGTACGGCCTGTCGTCCGATTGAGTAGCTTGCGCTGCCCATGAGCACCCGCCGTCCCACCGAAGAACGCCGCGTGCAGATCGCCGAAGCCGCGCTGCGCATCATCAGCGGCAAGGGCGTGCATCGCCTCACCGCCCAGGAGCTCGGCCGCGAGGTCGGCATCGCCGACGGCACCGTGTTCCGCCACTTCAAGGACAAGGCGGAGATCGTCCGCGCGGCGATCGGCCACCTCGAGGCGATCCTCTTCCGTGGCTTCCCGCCCGCCGACGAGGACCCGCTCGCGCGGCTGAAGACCTTCTTCGTCGGCCGCCTCGAGCTCATGCGCAGCATGCCCAGCCTGTTCTTCGCCGCGTTCTCCGATCGTCTCGAGGAGGCCGCGGGGGAAGACGCGCCGCTCGTCCGCTCCATCATCGAGCGCTCGCAGGCCTTCGTGCGCCAGTGCCTCGTCGAGGCGCAGGAACAGGGCTCGGTGTCGCGTGCGCTTCCTCCCGAGGCCCTCACCCTGGTCGTTCTCGGCACCCTCCAGGCGAGCGCTTTCACCCATCATCGATTGGGGAAAAAGAGTCAGATGGACCCCGAAAGCATCTGGCAAGTCGTTGAAATCATGCTGAGAAAGAGCGCTGCATGATGTTCTGTTAGACGCAGTTGCAAGTAAGCACTTGCAAGCGTAAGGTTGTGGGCGTTGGAGGTTCGCCCATGTCGAGCGGTCTTGTCGCAGTGCTGGTGGTGGTGGCGGGGAGCCCGGTGTCGCTGAGCCTGAGCGACGCGCAGCGCCTGGCCGCGGAGCGGAGCCCGGCCCTGGCAGCTCGGCGGGCGTTGCGTGACGGCGCCGACCACCGGCTGACGGCGTCCACCAGTCGGCTGCTGCCGCGGCTGTCGCTCGGCGTGCGCTACTCGCGGTTGAGCTACGTCGCGCCGGGGCAGATCTCGCTCCCGTTCTCGCTGCCCAACCAGCCGCCGCCGGAGCCCATTCAGCTCGGCGAGGCGATCGAGAACGCGTTCGCCTCGAGCGTTGTGCTCGAGCAGCCGCTCTTCACCGGGCTCTCGCTGCTCAACCAGCGCGAGGCGTCGAAGCGCAGCCTGGTGGCGGCCGAGCGTCAGCTCGAGCAGGAGCGGCAGGATCTCGCGCTGCGCGTGGAGGAGGCGTGGTTGGGCCTCGTGCGCGCGCGCCAGCTGGCGGGCGTGGCGCAGCAGTCGGAGCAGGTGCTGGGCGCGCACCTCGAGCGCCTCGAGCGCATGGCCGACGCCGGCGCCATCACCAGCCTCGAGGTGACGCGCACCCGCGCCCGGCTCGCCGCGGTGCGCGTGCAGGTGCTGCAGGCCCGCGCCGCGGAGGCGGTGGCGCGCCTCGGCCTGGTGACGCTGCTCGGCCTCGACCCCGACGCGGAGCCCACGTGCGAGCTGCCGGCCGACGACGAGCCCGCGATGGCGCCAGGCCAGGAAGGCGTGCGGCCGGAGCTGATCGCCGCGCGGGAGGTGGCGGCCTCGAAGGAGGCGCAGGCGCGGGCGCTGGCGGGCGGGCTCTGGCCACAGCTCCTCGCGCGCGCGAGCGTGCAGTTCGACAGCCCGAACACGCGCTACTTCCCGCTGCGCAACGAGTTCAACCCGAGCTGGGAGGCGTCGGCGATCCTCTCCTGGACCGCGTGGGACTGGGGCGCCACCTGGCACACGCACCGCGCGGCGGCGCTCGAGGCGGAGGCCGCCCGCCACAGCGCCGCGCAGCTCGAGGAGGCCGCCCGCATCGACGTCGCGCGCCGGCGCGTCGACTTCGACACGGCCGCGTCGAAGCTCGAGGCCACGCGCGCGGCCGTCGACGCCGCCGCGCTCTCGCTGCAGCGCGCGCAGCGTCAGTGCGAGGCCGGCCAGCTCGCGTGCATCACCGTGCTCGACGCGGAGGCCGAGCTGTCGCGGCTGCAGGCCGACCTCGTGCAGGCGCGCATCGACCGACGCCTCGCCGTCAGCCAGCTCCGGCGCGCCACCGGCACGCTCTCCGCGCCGGAGCTCCCATGACGCAACCCTCTCCTCGCGGTCCCGGGTGTCCCATGAAGCAGCTCCTCGTCGTCGCCGTCGTCTTCCTCTCGGCCGCCTGCGGCCAGCCCCCGCCGGGAAAGGTCACCCCGCGCGCAGTGCGGGTCGTGACCGCTGCGCCGCGGCCGGTGGTGCCCTTCGCGCGCTACGGCGGTGTGCTCGAGGCGGGCACGCAGCTCGACCTCGCGTTCCGCGTGCCCGGCCGCGTCGCGCGCGTCGGGCAGGTCAGCGTCGACGGCGGCGTGCGCGAGCTCCAGGAGGGCGACGTGGTGCGCGTGGGCGACGTGCTCGCGGCGCTCGATCTCGCGGATCTCCGCCGCCAGCAGAGCGCCGCCGCCTCCGCGGTGAGCGGCGCCGCGGCGCAGGTGCGCACCGCCCGAACCAACCTCGGGCAGGCCGAGAAGGAGGTCCAGCGGGCCCGCCGCCTCTTCGCCGGGGGCGATCTCTCGCAGGCGGAGCTCGATCGCGCCGAGGCGGCGTTCGCGGCGGCCAGCTCTTCGCTCGCGGCCCTCGAGGCGCAGGAGCAGGGCCGCGTCGATCAGCTCGCGCTCACCCGCAGCGCGCTGGCCGACGCCACGCTCGCGAGCCCCATCACCGGCGTGCTCTCGCGCAAGGCGATCGACCCCGGCGAGCTGGTCGCGCCCAACGTCCCGCTCTTCTCGGTGGTCGACCTCAGCGAGCTGCGCCTCGTGTTTGGCGTGCCCGACACGCGCGTCAACGAGCTCCACGTCGGCGCCGCGCTGCCGGTCGAGGTCGAGGCGTTCCCCGGTCGTCACCTCGTCGGCATGCTGGCGAAGATCGCCCCCACCGCCGACCCGCTGCTGCGCACCTACGCGGTGGAGCTGCGGCTGTCGGGCGAGCCTGCGCTCAGGCCGGGCATGAGCGCCACCGTGCGCCTGGGTGAGGCGGCGCGTGACGCCCTCGTGCTTCCGCTGGCCGCGGTGGTGCGCGTGCCGGCCGGCGAAGGCTACGGCGTCTTCGTGCTGGGCGCCGACGACGTGGTCACCCTGACGCCGGTGACGGTGGCGGATCTCCTCGAGAACGACGTCGTCCTCTCTTCGGGGCTCGAGGTGGGGCAGCGCGTCGTCACCGACGGCGCAGCCTTCCTGCGCACCGGCGAGCGCGTGGTGGTGACGCCATGAACCTCGCCCGGGTGTTCGCCGAGAAGCCGCAGATCGGCTGGGTCGCGCTGGTGGCGGTGCTGGTGTGGGGCGGCGTCTCGTACGTGAAGATGCCGCAGCGCAAGGATCCGGAGATCAAGATCAAGACGGCGGTCATCACCACCGTCTGGCCGGGCGCGAGCGCGGAGGACGTGGAGCAGCTCGTCACCCGGCCGCTCGAGCTGCTCGCCGGCCAGGTCGCGCGCGTCGACGTGATCACCTCCACGTCGCGTGCCGGGCGCTCGACGGTCTTCGTCACCCTCGAAGACTCGGTGCGTCCTTCGCAGGTGGAGCCGGTGTGGGAGGACCTCCGCGGGCGGCTCGACACCCTCAAGGGACTGCCCGCGACCGCGCAGAGGCCGGTCCTCAACTCGAACTTCGGCGACACCGCGACGGTGGTGTACAGCCTCGCCAGCCCGCCGGCCGACCCGCTCGAGGTGTCGCTGCGTGCCGAGCTCGTGCGCCGGGTCGTCGAGCCGCGCCGCGCGCGGAGCCCGGGCGAGCGCCAGACGACGATCATCGTCTTCCCCGACGGGGTCGACCCGGCGCGCGTGCACGCCGCGGCCGCGGAGTACGTGGGCCGCGGTCGGGCCGCACAGGCCCTCGACGACGCCACGGTGCTCGGCGGCGCGCGCTTCGTGGCCATCGACTTCTCTCCGCGCTCCGAGGCGGGGTTGGCGGAGCTCGACGAGCGCTTCCTGAAGGACGTCGTCGGCCCCGAGCAGCCGCACCCCGACGTGTGGGGCCCGGTGCGCGTCGGTCCGCTCGACACGCTCGAGGCGACGCTGCGCGCGGCGGCGCCCGACAAGTACAGCTACCGCGAGCTCGACGACGCCGCGCGGCTGGTGCGCGACGAGGTCACCCGGCTGCCCGGCGTCGGGCGCGCCGAGCTGTACGGCGTGGTGCCCGAGCGCGTCTCGCTGTTCTTCTCGCAGGAGCGGCTGGCGGCCCTCAACGTCAACCCGCGGCAGGTCGCCCAGGCGCTCCGCGCGCGCAACGCGGCGCTCCCGGGCGGCACGCTCAACACCGGCCAGCAGCTGCTGCTCGTCGATCCCCGCGCCACCTTCGACGACGCGAACGAGATCCTCGACACGGTGGTCGCCAACACGCCCGACGGCAAGGCGGTCTCCGCGCGCGACGTGCTCGAGGTGCGGCGCACGTACGATCCCTCGTCCGACACCAGCTGGCTCGTGTGGCGCGGGCCGAAGGGCGACTGGCGGAGGACGCGCTCGGTGGCCCTCGCGGTCCAGGCCCGCTCCGGCGTCCAGGTGACGAAGCTGGGCGAGGAGCTCACCGCCACCATCGCCTCGCTGCGCGGCCGCGTGCCGGACGATCTGGAGATCGTCCGCACCGCCGATCAGCCAGAGCTGGTGCACGACAAGATCTCCGAGTTCATGCGCAGCCTGGTGGAGGCGGTGGTGATCGTCATCGCCGTCGCGCTGCTCTTCATGGAGCGGCGCAGCGCGCTGCTGGTCGCCGCGTCGATTCCCCTCACGCTGGCGATGACCTTCGGGATCATGCGGCTGCTGGGCATCGATCTGCAGCAGGTGTCGATCGCCTCGCTGATCATCGCGCTCGGGCTGCTGGTCGACGACCCGGTGGTGGCCAGCGACGCGATCAACCGGGAGATCGCCGCCGGCGTGCCGCGCGTGCAGGCGGCCTGGCAGGGCCCCACGAAGCTGGCGAAGGCCATCTTCTTCGCCACCCTCACCAACATCGTCGCCTTCGCGCCGCTGCTCCTCATCGAAGGCAGCATGGGCGAGTTCATCTACTCGCTGCCGGTGGTGGTCACCGCGTCGCTGGTCTCGAGCCGCATCGTGTCGATGACCTTCATGCCGCTGCTCGGCCGGTACCTGCTCCGCGGCCAGAAGGGCTTCGAGGCGGCCCTCGAGGGCGGCGGTCGCACCGCGGAGCTCGCGCGCAAATACAACGCCATCACCAGCTGGATGCTCGACCACAAGCTGGTCACCTCGGTGGGCTTCTTCGCGTTCCTCGTCCTCGGCCTCGCGCCGGTGGTGAAGGTGAAGACGCACTTCTTCCCCGAGGAGCCGATGAACCGCTTCTACGTCCACGTGCGGCTGCCGGAGGGCTCCGACGTGCGCGCCACCGCGAGGCTCGCCGATCAGGCGCGGGCGCTGATGCTCGAGCAGGAAGGCGATGACCTCGAGCGGCTGACGATGTTCATCGGCGATGGCGGGCCGCGCTGGTGGAGCAACGTCGCCCCCGAGCCGCGGAACCCGGCGTACGCGCTGCTGATCGTCCACACGCGCGACGAGTTCAAGACGCGCGAGGTGCTGCGGCGCACGCAGGAACTCCTCACCCGCTCCATCCCCGGCGCGCGCTTCGAGGCCTTCTACCTGTCGTCCGGCGCACCGGCGACCATCCCCGTCGAGGTGCGCATCAGCGGGCCCGACGTCGCGACGCTGCGCCGCCTGGGGGAAGACGTGCGCGGCGTGCTCCGGCGGCTCCCGGCCACCGCCGACGTCACCGACGACTGGGGCGCCGAGGCGCCGGGCCTGCGGGTGGAGGTCGACGACGTGCGCGCGAACCGCGCGGGCGTCACCCGGGAAGACGTGGCGACCGCCTCGGCCCTCGCGCTCAGCGGCCAGGCGGTGACGCAGCTCCGCGAGGGCGATCGGCTGATCGACGTGCACCTCCGGCTGCGCGCGTCGGAGCGCACCACCGCCTCGAGCCTGCGCGCGTTGTCGGTGTGGAGCTCCCGCACCAACCGCCCGGTGCCGCTGGAGCAGGTGGGCTCGGTCGAGCTCGAGCATCGGCCGCAGAAGCTGGTGCGCTACCGCCAGGCGCGGACGCTCACCGTCGGGGCGCTCCCGCGGCCGGGCGAGCTCCCCTCGGTGCTCTTCAATGACGCCCGCCGGGAGCTGTCGAAGCTCGAGCTGCCGCCCGGCTACAGCCTGTCGTACGGCGGCGAGTTCGAGCAGCAGTCGCGCGCCTTCGGCCATGTGCGCATCGCGCTGGTGGTCTCGGTGTTCCTCATCCTCCTCGTGCTGGTGTGGCAGTTCGAGAGCGTCTTCAAGCCGCTCATCGTGTTCGGCGCGATCCCCTTCGGGCTGGTGGGCGCGGTGCTCGGGCTGGTGGCGACCAACACGCGCTTCGGCTTCATGGCCTTCCTCGGCGTGGCGAGCCTCATCGGGGTGATCGTCAGCCACATCATCGTGCTCTTCGACTTCATCGAGGAGGCGCGCGAGCACGGCGTGCCGCTCCACCGCGCGGTCATCGACGCGGGGCTGGTGCGGCTGCGCCCGGTGCTGGTCACCGTGCTGGCCACCGTCGGAGGCCTCATTCCCCTCGCGCTCGAGGGCGGGCCCAAGTGGCAGCAGCTCGTCTACGTGCAGATCGGCGGGCTGCTCCTGGCGACGCTCGTCACCAAGGGCGTGGTGCCGGTGCTGTACGTGGTGTTCGTCGAGCAGCTCAAGTGGGTGCCGTGGACGCGCAGCGGCACGGCCGACGAGCCGTCAGCCCTTCACACCCCGGAGCACTCGTCATGAAGAATCGCTGGCCGCTGCCTCTCGTGCTGCTCCACTGGCTCACCCCGATGCTCCTCGTGGCGCTCGTCGCCGTGGGCGTGACGATGGTCGAGCTCCCCGCCGACGATGCGCTGCGCCGCGGGCTCGGACGCGCTCACGCGGTGCTCGGGCTCCTGGTGGGCGGGCTCACCTTCGCGCGGCTGCTGCTGCGGCGCCTCACGAGCGCGCCGACGCCGCTCGTGCTGCCGCCAGCGCAGCGTCGGCTCGCCAGCCTCGTGCAGGCGTTGATCTACGTGACGCTCTTCGGGCTGGGCGCCAGCGGCGTGGGCACCGCGCTCGGCAGCGACTGGCATGCCTTCGTGCAGGGCGAGCTGCCCTCGGCGCCCGCGCTCGGCCACCTCCTCTCGCGGCAGGTGCACGAGGGCCTCGTCGTCGCGCTGCTGGTGCTCGCCGCCGTCCACGGGGTCGGTGTCGGGCTGGAGCAGGTGAAGCGGGGCGGTGTGGTGAAGCGAATGCTGCCCTGATCAGGGCGCCTGCAGCGTGAAGCTCAGGTTCGACTTCACCACCTCACCCTCGCCCTCGAATGTCATGGGGTTGCCGGTGGTGTTCGCCACGCCCACCACCTTCCCGGCGTCGTCGAGCCCGTACAGACAGGCGTTCCCCTTCGTGCCCTGGGGGATGAAGAACTCCGCGAAGAGGTTGCCTGGCGCCTTCATCTTCTCTTCGCCGAAGCGCGTCGGCTTGTCGGGCACGGGCACACAGGGCTCGGCCTGCGCCACGAAGATGACGCGCGCCGCCTTCACTTCACCGGGCGACCATGTGCCGAAGAACTCCACCTCGGCGTTCCCTGTCGCACGCAGCTCCTTTTTCGACGGCGTGGTAGCGGCCTCGGCGGCGGGGGCGGTCTTCGACTTCTCACATCCGCTCGTCAGGACAGCGGCGGCAACGATCACGCGGAGATTCATGCGCGCACCTTGCTCCAGCTGCAGCCGCACCGGAAGCGTCGCGGTCATTCGCGCCCCACGTGGGGTGAGGATTCGGCCGGGCCCCGTGTCAGGCGCCTGACGTGTAGCGGGCTAAGTCGCTGATCCACGCATGACGCGTCACGCGCCACACGCTGGCAAGCCGGTTGCTCTAGGGGATGGGCGTGATGATGCCGAACGTCGCCAGCACCGTCGAGTTCACGAAGCGCCGCGAGCTCATCCGCATGCGTGCGGAGATCGAGCGGCTCCGGGAAGAGAACGAGCGCCTCGCCACCATGGCGTACCGCGACGCGCTGACCGGCCTGCGCAATCGCCGCTTCTTCGCCGAGCGGCTGCGCGAGGAGCTGTGCCGCCTCGAGCGTCACCCCGAGGGCAACCTCTCGGTGATCTGCGTCGACGTGAACGGCTTCAAGGCGCTCAACGACTCGCGCGGCCACGCGGCCGGTGACGCGGCGCTCATCGCGGTCGGCGGAGTGCTCGAGATGCTGGTGCGCACCGAGGACCTGGTGTGCCGGCTCGGCGGCGACGAGTTCGCGCTGCTGCTCCCGCAGACCGACGCCGAGCAGGCGCGCGTCATCGTCGAGCGGCTGCGCGCGCACATGCCGGCGCTCGAGGGCGTCGGTCTCGGGCAGCAGGGCCTGTCGATCGGCGTGGCGAGCTGGACCTTCGGAGATGACGAGCTTCGGCTGCTGTCGCGGGCCGACGCCGAGATGTACGCAGACAAGCGCGCGCTTCGGCTCGCGCGAGCTGCGTGAAACGGGCGGTCGCCGTGAGAGCGGCGGCCGCGCGGAGGGGAAGCAGTACCGCAGTCAGGAGGGAGCACTTCGGCAGGGAAGGGGGCCATCGCGAGCGCGCCAGGTTGGGGAACCATGGCTGTGCTTGCTGAGGGAACTGCCGAAAGGGGGCGGCGTCTTTGAAGTGCGAGAGCGGGACGGGCCGTGGGGACGGCCCGTCCCGCTCGTTTTTTTCGGCCGCAGAAACGACGACGGCGCCGACGAGACGAGCCCGTCGACGCCGCGCGCTGCAGGCCTGATGGCCGGCTCAGCCCTTGAGGGCCTCGGCGCCCGACACGATCTCCACGAGCTCCTTGGTGATCTGCGCCTGGCGGCTGCGGTTGTAGAAGAGCGTCAGCGAGCCGATCATGTCGCCGGCGTTGCGCGTGGCGTTCTCCATCGCCGTCATGCGCGCCGCGTGCTCGGCCGCGAAGCTCTCGAGCATCGCGCGGTAGACCTTCACCGAGATCGCCTGGGGCACGAGCTTCTCGAGCACCGCCTGCGGGTTCGGCTCGTACTTGTAGTCGACCTGCGACGCGCCGGTCTTCTGCTCGGCGTGCTTCGCCTCGAACGGCAGCAGCTGCGCCATCGTCGGCACCTGAGCGATCGCGGAGACGAACTCGTTGTAGAGCAGGAACACCGCGTCGACCTCGCCGTCGAGGAAGCGCTTGCTGAGGTCCTTCGCCAGCGCGTCGGCCGTCGCGTAGTTGAGCCGCTGGAACGTGCCGGGGTGATCCTTGCGGATGGTCACGCCGCGGCCGCGGAGGAAGTCGTTGCCCTTTCGGCCGATGGTCGAGATCGAGATCTCGAGGCCCTTGTTGTCGGCGAGGTACTTGAGCGCCTTGCGGTTGATGTTGGCGTTGAAGCCGCCGGCGAGCCCGCGGTCCGACGTCATCACCACCAGCTCGACCTTCTTCACCTCGCGGCGCGTGAGCAGCGGGTGCGAGAGCGAGCCCGGCTCCGAGCGGCCGATCAGGGCCGACATCACCGCGTCGAGCGTCTGCGCGTACGGGCGCGAGGCGATCACGTTGTCCTGCGCGCGGCGCAGCTTGGCCGCCGAGACCATCTTCATCGCCTTGGTGATCTGCCGGGTGTTCTTGACCGACCGGATGCGCTTACGAATGTCGCGGAGGGAAGCCATGGCGGGCGCGCCATAGAGGGCGCGGGAAACCAAGTCAATGAACAAGGGACCCGCGACCCAAGTCTTTGAAGTAGCTCGACTTCTGGGGACGTCGCCGGGGTGCGCTGCTTGCTATACCTCGAGGGCTTTGCGCTCCCTCCTTCCGATCGCTCTGGTGTGTGCCTCTCTGGCCGGCTGCGACTGCGGCACCACGCGGCTGACCAACACCCTCCCGCCCGACGTGCGCGTCGACACCTACCTCCAGGAGGCGGCGTCGAAGATCGACGTGCTGTGGGTGGTCGACAACTCCGGCTCGATGGCGCCGCGGCAGGAGAACCTGGCGCGGAACTTCAGCGCCTTCATCAACGAGTTCACCCGCAACTCCATCGACTACCGCATCGCGATCACCACCACCGACATCTTCAAGGAGGCGGGGCGCTTCGTCGGCTCGCCGAAGATCCTCACACCGACCACGCCCAACGTCGTCACCGCGTTCGCCAACAACATCAAGGTGGGCATCAACGGCAGCCCGTACGAGGTGGGGCTCGACGCCGCGAAGCTGTCGATCGATCTCCAGAACCAGGCCAACGCCGCGGCGGTGCTGCAGTGCAAGAGCGCCTGCCCGTCGTCCGGCCGCGCGTCGTGCGAGGCGCGGTGCGAGACCGACACCGTCTTCCAGTTCCTGCGCCGCGACGCGTACCTGTACCTCATCTTCGTGACCGACGAAGAGGATCGCTCGGCCCAGGACGTGCGCTTCTTCTACCGCTACTTCGAGACCGCCAAGGGCGTGGGCAACGACGGCACCGTCACCACCGCGGCGATCATGGGCGACGTGCCGAGCAACGGCTGCGGCGCGACGCCGGGCACCCGCTACAAGGGGCTGTCGGAGCTCACCGGCGGCGAGGTGGGCAGCATCTGCGACACCAACTTCTCGACCACCCTCACCAAGCTCGCGAGGAACGCGGTGGGCCTCAAGCGCAAGTTCGCGCTGCAGGACAAGCCGAACCTCCAGACGCTCGAGGTGCGGCTGCGCTACCCGTGCAACGTGCCGGCAGATCAGATCGCCTCGTGCACGTCGGTCGACCGCACCGCGTGCGAGGGCAACCCCGCCGACTCGCGCAACGTGGTCTGCAAGCCGAAGCAGGGCGCGCCCGACGGCTGGGAATACGAGGCCGGCGGCAACCTCGTCTACTTCCAGGGTGAATCGGTGCCGGGCCTCTCGGCACAGATCGAGCTCCAGTACTACGAGGAAGGGAAGGGCCCGTGAGGAGACTCGTCGTCACGCTCGCGCTCGCGGCGCTGGCCGGCTGCAACTGCGACGGCGGCACGGTGCAGGGCGTTCGCCCGCGCCTCTCGCCGCCGGGCTCGCCGGTCGACTTCGGCACGCTGCCGGTGCTCAACACGAAGTCGCTCGAGCTCCCGCTCACCAACGTCGGCCGCGCGAAGCTCACGGTGTCGGGCGTGGCGCTCGAGAAGAACGACGGCATCTTCCGCGTGGTGAGCGCGCCCGACGTCGTCGAGAGCGGCGAGACGGAGAACATCGTGGTGCTCTTCCAGCCCACCGAAGAGAAGACCTACGAGGACACGCTCCGCTTCGCGACCGACGACGACGACAACGCGATGCTCAGCCTGGCGCTCACCGGCGTGGGCAGCACGAAGGCGCAGATCGCCGTCGAGCCCACCACCGTCGACTTCGGGCGCGTCGCCGAGTGCGGCTCTGGCGTGCAGCTGTTGACCATCAAGTCGCAGGGCTCGGCCGACCTGGTGGTCGAGGAGATCGCCTTCACCGAGGGCACGTCGCCGGCCTTCGCCTTCGTCGGCTCGACGCGCACCCCCGCCACCGTGAAGACCGTCGGCACCAACGGCCTGCCCGGGGAGATCCAGCTCACGGTGCGCGTGTCGGTGCCCGAGGGCGCGACGGGCATGCTCACCGGCGGCATTCGCCTGCGCTCGACCGATCCCGAGCGGCGCGAGCTGATCGTCCCCCTGACCGCGAACGTCAACCGCGCGCCGACGCCGGTCATCGGCATGCTGGGCAACGGCGCGCCCGGGCAGCGCATCGCGCTCGACGGCTCCGGCTCGATGGATCCCGACGCCGATGATCCGCTCACCTTCAAGTGGACGATGCGCAGCAAGCCGCTCGCGTCGAACACCACCATCGCGATGCCCGACGCGGCGACGACCGAGATGACGCTCGACCCGTCCGTGCCCGGCGCGTACGAGGTGCAGCTCGACGTCACCGACGCCACCGGCGCGAAGTCGTGTCACCCCGCGCGCGCGACGGTGGTGGCGGCGCCGGCGCAGAAGCTGCTCGTGGAGATGTTCTGGGACAACTCGGGCACCGACGTCGACCTGCACGTGCTGCGCACCAACCAGGCCGTGCTCTACACGCCGCCGGACGACTGCTTCTACCAGAACCGCACCCCCGACTGGGGCGTGCAGGGCGACGCCACCGACGACCCGGAGCTCGTGCGCGACGCGCTCACCGGCTACGGCCCGGAGGTCTTCGGCTACGTCAACCCCGTCGACTCCACGTACCGCGTGCTGGCGGTGCTGGAGAACGATCTGCTCAGCCCCATGCCCGCGAGCCGGGTGACGGTGCGCGTGTACCTCTTCGGCGTGCTGAAGGCCGAGACCTCGCGCACCCTCGAGCGGAGGGGCGCCATCTGGGAAGTGCTCGACGTGACCTGGCCGTCGGGCGACGTGACGGTGCTGCCATGAAGACGCTGCTTCTCCTCCCGGCGCTGCTCGTGCTGGCCGCCTGTCCACCGGCGAAGCCCACCGTCGACGCGGGCCGCGAGCCGGAGTGCACCTCGCGCTCGGAGTGCGACGCGGGCCTGGTGTGCACCACCGAGAGCTACTGCTCGACCTGCAGCACCTCGGGTCAGTGCAGCGTGAAGGAAGAGTGCAACGCCGACACCCGGCTCTGCGCGCTGCGCGCCGGCTGGGGCACGCAGTGCGCGATCAACGACGACTGCCAGGCCGGCTTCTGGTGCAAGCAGGGGCTCTGTCAGGCGCGCGCCGACGTCTCGCTGTGCCCCGGCGGGAAGAGCAGCGAGTGCCCGCAGGGGCAGCGCTGCAACCAGATCACCCTGGTGTGCGAGGAGGATCTCGGCTGCTCGACCAACGACGACTGCTCGGCGGGCGAGATCTGCAACACCGGCTCGCGCCAGTGCCAGCCGCGCTGCACGGTCGACACCCAGGCCGACGTCTGCGCCGCCGGGCAGCGCTGCGTCGCTGAGAAGTGCGTGCAGTGCGCGACCGACGCCGAGTGCGGCGTGGGCCTCAGCTGCGACCCTGCGGGCAACTGCAGCGCCGGGAGCCGCTGCTACACCGATCGCGACTGCCCGGTGCCGCTGGTGTGCCTGGTGCAGACCGGCGCGTGCCTCCAGAAGGCGCCGGCGTGCCGCAGCGACGACAACTGCGCGAGCAACCAGCGCTGCGACGTCGCCAGCGGGCGGTGCATCGCGCGCGACTGCCAGCCCGACGCCTACGAGCCGAACAACGACGAGACGAAGGCCTTCGGCGTGGCGCCCGGCGCGTACCGCAACCTCACGCTCTGCCCGGGCGACGTCGACTGGTACTCCATCGCGCTGGCGCGTGGAGATCAGCTCGGCGTCAACGTCGACGCGGATCCGTTCGCTGAGAACAACTTCTCGACGCTGGTGAAGGACTCCACCGGCCGCACCGTGGCCGGAGGGCGGCTGCTCACCTCGTACGTCGCGCCGCTGCCGGCCACCTACTTCGTGGTGATCAGCACCATCGACGCCTTCCAGCCGTACGACGTCACCTTCCTCAAGTCGCGTGGCACGCCGTGCGACGACGACTCCCACGAGCCGAACGACTCGGCCGCGCAGCCGACGCTGCTCAACACCGCGACGCAGGCCGATGGCCGCGTCTGCCCGCAGGATCAGGACTGGTTCCGCGCCAGCGTGCCACCGGGGAAGGGCGCTCGGGCGCGGCTGAGCAACTACGCCTCGGGCAGCGGGTTGCTGCGGCTCTGCCTCTTCCAGTCCGACGGCACCACGCTCATCGCCTGCAGCGCTGACCCGATGCCGGTGGTCTCGGTCGACGCGGCCTCGCTCACCGGCGCGTCGGTGCTGGTGCGCGTGCTCGGCGACACCGAGCGCATCGCCAACTCGTACACGCTGTCCCTGGAGTTCCCATGAGAACCTCCTCCGCAGCTCCGCTGTTGTTCGCCGCGCTCTTCTTCGCCGCGTGCAACTGCAACCCGGTCCGCCCGCCGCCCGATGCGGGCTTTGAGCCCGACGCCTCGGTCGAGGTCGACGCGGGCTTCGACGCGGGGATGGTCGTCCCCGACGCCGGAGACGAAGACGCGGGCCCACCGCCGGAGCTCAAGATCACCCGCCTGCTGCCTCCGCGCGGCGCGTCCGCGGGCGGAACGCCGGTGATGATCGAAGGCTCGGGCTTCCTCCGTGACTTCGCGCCGAGCGGCACCGCGGCCAGGAGCGTCACCACCATCCGCATCGGCGGCAACCAGGTGCAGGACTTCCAGATCATCGACGACGCCACCATCGAAGTGCGCACGCCGCCGGGCGTCGCGGGCGCCGCGTCGGTGACCATGCAGAACCCGAACGGCAACTTCATCTGCAACAACTGCTTCACGTACTTCGACGAGCTGGTCATCACCGGCTTCTCGCCGCGCGAGGGCCCGCTGGCGGGCGGCACCGAGGTCACCATCAACGGCCAGGGCTTCACGGCCGACACGCAGGTGCTCTTCGGCGCCTTCTCGAGCCCGCGCATCACCTTCGTCTCGGCGAGTCAGCTCAAGGTCGTGGCCCCCCGGGGCGCGAGCGCCGACCTCGTCGACCTCGTCGTCTACAACAAGAACGGCGTCTCGAATCAGCGCCGCGCGTACCGCTACGTGCCGGAGCTCCGCGTCACCTCGCTCAGCCCGGTGACGGGGCCCATCACGGGCGGCACCACGGTCACGCTCGTCGGCACCGGCTTCACGGGCGCGACCAGCGTGTCGTTCGGCTCCGTGCCCGGCACCGGGCTCAGCGTGACCTCCGACGGCGAGCTGTCCGTGGTCACGCCGGCGGCGGGCGCGGGCGCGGTCGACGTGACGGTGACGACGCCTGCTGGCGCGTGGACCGCGCGGAAGGCCTTCACCTACTTCGACCCCGCAGGCAGCTTCGCGGCGTACGCCGTGAGCCCGCGCCTCGTGCGCCCGGGAGACACGGTGGTGCTGACCGGCCAGGCGCTCGACAGCGGCGCGCTCTCGGTCTCCATCGGCGGGGTCGCCGCCACCGTCGGGGCGCGCACCTTCTCGACCGCGGTGCTGACGGTGCCTGCGCGCGGCAGCGCGGCGCGCGTGTCCGACGTCGAGGTGGTGGGCAGCTCGACGCTCACGCTCCCCGGCGCGGCGAAGTGGCGCGTTTCGCTCTCGTCGCTCAGCCCCGCCACCGGACCCGCGGCGGGCGGCACGCAGGCCTCGCTCACCGGCGCGGCGCTCCCTCCCTCCGTCGACGTCACGGTCGGCACGTTCGCTGCGACTGCGGTCACGGTGGCCTCCGAGACCTCGATGCAGCTCACCACGCCCGCGGGGAGCGGCGGCGCGCCGAGCGACGTGCGCGTGGTGGAGTCGGGCGATCCGGAGAACGACGCCGTGCTCGTCGGCGGCTTCACCTTCCTCGAGCCGCTGTCGATCGGCCGGGTGCAGCCGGAGCGCGGCGCGATCGCCGGAGGCACGCTGGTGACGGTGCTCGGCTCCGGCTTCGGCGACTCGACGACGGTGAAGTTCGGCAGCTTCATGGCGAAGGATCTCAAGTTCGTCGACAGCCACACCATCACCTGCCGCACGCCGAAGGGCTCGGTGGGCGTGGTCGACGTGCGCGTCGATCGGCTCACCGAGAACGACACGCTGCCCGGCGGCTTCTCATACTTCGATCCGCGGAGCATCTCGGGCGGCCTCTCCGGCGGCCCGCTCGTCGGCACGCTCAACATCACGGTGCTCGACTCGACGCAGGGCTCCTACGGGGCGCCGGTGTCGGGAGCGACGGTGGTGCTCGGGCTCGACCCGACCACGCCGTACCAGGGCATCACCGATCAGCGCGGGCAGATCACCTTCAGCGATCCGGCGCTCGTGAAGGCGCAGACGGTCACGGTGTTCAAGGACTTCTACGAGTCGGCGACGGTCTCGGGCGTCAACGCGGAGAACCTCACGGTCTTCATCTCGCGAACCGGTGGCGGCGAGCCGGGCTCGGGCCAGCCTCCTCCGGGGACGCCGCCGTCGACGATCTCCGGGCGCGTGACCGGCTTCAAGTCGCCGCGCGTGCTGGCGCAGGGCGAGTCGCTCGAGGCGCGCGTCTTCGTCGCGCAGACCTCGCTCTACGGCGGCCCGCCCTTCAGCGGCGGTCCGGACAAGTCTCGTGAGAAGTGGCGCATCACGAGCGACGGCGGCGAGTACCTCGTGTTCACCGGCGCGGGCCTGCGCGCGGTCTACGCGGTGCTGGGCATCGTGCAGGGCTCGACCTTCACGCCGGTGGCGATGGGCGTTCGCCGCGGCATCACCACCTCGCCCGACAACCCGGCGACCGGGCGCGACATCGTGCTCGACATGGCGCTCGACCTGAACGTGCCCATCACCATCGACTCGCCGCTCTCCTTCCCGGGAATGACCGGGCTCGAGCCGGGCACCAACAGCCTCTACGCGTGGCTCGAGCTCGGCGCCGAGGGCTTCGTGCCCAACCCGTACAACTGGTCCACCGGCACCGCGTTCTCGAGCAGCGTGACCTCCGCGGGCTCGAACCTCACCTTCCCGGGCTTCCCGCGCCTCGACGGCAGCAACTTCATCTTCCTCAACGAGAGCTCAGGCTCGGCGACGTACCCGGTGAGCTACTACTTCCGCCGACAGCCGGGAGATCTGCGCATGGGCGTCACCATCGGCCCGATGCTCCCCACGCCGATCCTCAACCCCATCGCCAGCCTCACGACGACGGGCACCATCTCGTGGACCATCGCCGCCGGTGCGGTGGCTGATCTCCACAACGTGCAGATCCTCCGGCCGACCCTGTTCGGCAACGTCACCGTCTGGGACATGGTGCTGCCCGGCACCGAGACGCAGGTGGTGGTGCCTCAGGCCGCCGTCGACAAGCTGCTGCGCGAGGAGGCCGGCAATCAGCTCTTCGTGGTCGTCTACTCGAGCCGTTCGCCGAAGTTCGCCTACAACCAGTGGACCTACGACACGCTCTCGGGCGTGAGCTGGTCGAGCTACACGATCGCGGTCAGCGACGGCATCACGCCATGAGAGTCCGTGGTTCGCTCATCGTCGTCGTGCTCGCGGGCGTGGTCGGCTGCAGAGACACGCGGCTCAGCGGCAAGGGCTGCCAGCAGGACAGCGACTGCGGCACTCCGGCGTCGGCCTACCGCTGCGAGCCCGAGACCGGCGTCTGCTACTGCCGCACCGACCAGGCCTGCCCCGGCGCGCAGTTCTGCAACGTGGTGGGCTTCTGTCAGGACCGCTCGGGCTGCGAGAGCAACGCCGACTGCGCCGACACGACGACCTACTGCGACACCGCCAGCGGTCAGTGCATCCCCCGCGGGCGCTGCTCGTCCGACATCCAGTGCGAGCTCGGCGAGGTCTGTGACACGGCCCGCTCGCGCTGCGTCGCCGGCTGCCGCACCAACGGCGATTGCCCCGGCACGAGCTGCCGCTGTGGCGACGTGGCGTGCAGCTGCACGGGCACCACGCCCGAAGAGCGCGAACGCTGCACCATCGGCGTGTGCGACGCGGAGTTCTGCGCCGACTCGACCTTCTGCCGCTTCGGCGAGACCTGCGGTGTGCAGCCCGACGCCGGCTCACCGCGCGCGCACTGCTACGACGACTACGACACGCGCCTGCGGCCGTACTGCGACAACTGCACCTTCGGCGGCGGAACCAACATCTGCGGCACCGGGCCCAACTACTGCCTGATCGACACGCGTCACCCCGGCAACTACTTCTGCGGCACCGACTGCGGTGCCGGGCAGTCGTGCCCGCGCGGCTACTCGTGCCAGGACGTGATCGTCGTCGTCAGTCAGTGGGCGTGCTCGCGGACCAACCCCTCGTGCCCGACGAACCCGCAACTGCCGTGCGCCACCGACGCTGAGTGCAGGCGCGGCGGCACCTGCGTGAAGGCACCCGGTCAGCCCAACGGCTACTGCGCAGGCCGCTGCGCCGTCGAGGAGGGTGACGAGAACGGCTTCTGCTCGTGCCAGGTCGACGAGGACTGTGCCCAGGAGACGTGCAGCGCCGGCGAGTGCAGCATCAGCCGGCGAGCGTGCGTCACCGATCAGGACTGCCGCTCCATCCGCTGCGTCGACTTCCAGGGCGGGGGCGGGTGCCTCATCGGCCAGAACTGCGCCCCGGCCAACGGCTTGAGCTGCAACGAGGTGAAGCAGTGAGGGGTGCGCTGCTCCTCGCGCTCTGCACTCTCGTCAGCTGCTCGAAACGAACCGAGGAGCATCGCTCGACGAGCCTGACGAGCGCGAAGGAGCGCGCGGCGTTTCTCTGTGACTTCGCGCTGTGCCCGACGATGCCGCTCGACGCGGCCTTTCACATCTACCCGGGCGAGCAGGGCACGGTGGTGCACGCCCTCGTGAAGATCGATCCGCGCGACGTGCCGCGGTGGTCGATGGGCTGCGACGACTTCAACGTCGAGGTGAAGCCTCCGTGGGTCAACGAGGTCATCGGCCCGACCGGGTGGAAGCTCGTGACCGCCCCCGACGCGATGCGCTGCGGGACCGAGAAGCGCGTCATCCACGTCAAGGAAGGCATCGTCATTCGCGCGCTGCTGCGGGCGGACTGAGCCGCTTTTTTGACGACGCGCCGTTTCGGCGTTGGATCAGGCCGTAGCCACCTGTTCCACCTCACGGAGAGTCCCATGAACGAGCGCAACACGTCCGACACCCTCTCGATGGAGCGCCGCCGCGGCGCGCCCGCCTCGGTCTGGGGCGAGCTCGTCGTCGAGTCCTCCTGGCGTCCGCAGGACAAGCCGAAGGTCGAGGAGAGCTGGCTCCGTTCGCACGGCTACCTGCCGGATCGCCGCCAGCGCTGATCCTGGACACACGAAGGGCCGTGCGCTCCCGACGAGCGGCACGGCCTTCGCGTCGTCAGCTCACTTGAGGCCGAGCTTCCCGGCGAGCTGCTCGATGGTCTTGCCGGTCTTCTCGAACAGCTCCGCGTCGCGCAGGCGCGCGTTGAGCTTCGCGAGCTCGGGCTTCTTCGCCGTCTCCTTGCCCCACTTCTTGTCGAGGTCGTAGACCGCCTCGCTGTAATCGCCGTACAGCTTCTGCAGCTCGGGGCTCTTGCGCAGCACGGTCGGATCGGCCTCGAACAGCTTCTCGATCTGATCGCGCTGGCGGGCGAACTTCCCGTAGCCGCCAGTCGCCGTCGGCGCGGCCACCGTCTCGGTCGGAGGCGGAGGCGGCGTCTCCCTCACCGGCTCCGGCTCTGGCGTCGTCTCGGGCTGCTTCGCCACCTTCGGCTCGGCCTTCTTCGGCTCGGGCGTCTTCG
>JBMORD010000089.1:0-21527 GCA_049322495.1 Myxococcota bacterium
CGTCCCCGCGCCGCCGCCCGTCCCCGCGCCGCCGCCCGTGGAGGAGCCGCCGCCTCCGCCCGCCCCCGCGTCGTCCTTGTCGAGCATCGCTACCTCGCCGTAGCAGCCGACGAGCAGGATGCTGGCAATGAGAAGACTGGTTCGCATGGCGACCTCCGAGCGCGCGAGTCGACCTCCATCGGTGCGTCGCGGGCTACTGGCCATTTAACCTGCGAGGTTCTTCTGGTGGCTCCGGGGGCAGGGGAGGGCACACCCACGGACGAACACGGTTCGTTGGGAGTCAAACCGAGGGCACACTTTGCCGATGAACACCACCAGCGTCGACGCGTACCTCCGCGATGGCTGCGGGCGCTGCGACAAGTACCAGACGCCCGCCTGCAAGGTGCACCTGTGGACGAAGCCGCTCGAGGCGCTGCGCGCGCTCGTGAAGGCCACCGGGCTCGTCGAAGAGATGAAGTGGGGATCGCCCTGCTACACGCTCGGCGGGAAGAACGTCGTGATGCTCGTGTCACTCAAGGAGTACTGCGCGATCCAGTTCTTCAAGGGTTCGCTCCTCGAGGACCCCGAGGCGCTGCTCGAGAGCCCCGGGCCGAACTCGCAGCACGTGCGGCTCCTGAAGTTGCGCTCGGCGGCCGACATCACGAAGCACCGCGCTGCCGTGAAACGGTTCCTCGCGCAGGCCATCGAGCTCGAGGGCGCCGGCGTGACGGTGAAGAAGAAGCCCGCGGCGTCGCTCGAGCTCCCCGAAGAGCTCGCGCGGCGGCTGGCGGCCGAGCCTGCGCTCGGGAAGGCGTTCGAGGCGCTCACGCCTGGCAGGCAGCGGAGCCACGTGCTCCACATCGCTGGCGCGAAGCAGCCCGAGACGCGGGAACGTCGCGTCGATCGGTGCGCCGAGGACATCCTCGCCGGCCGCGGGTTCAACGAGCGGTGAACCTCACTCGCCGTCGACGCAGAGCTCGACCGCGTTGACCACCAGCGAAGACGACGGAGGTCCCGCGCTGATGCGGAGCAGCACCGACGCGTTCCCGGGCCGGAACGCTGCCGTCGCGTCGGCGCGGTACCACTGGTAGGGCGCTGAGTTCGCGACCAGGCCGCTCGGGGCCGCGCCGGACCCGTCGAAGGTCTGCCAGCCGAACGAGCCGCTCGCGGTGGTGTTGTAGCTGCGCCCGCGGATCGCGAGGGTCACCGCACGGATCGTCGTGAGGTTCGCCGTGCTCAGCTCGACGTCCATGAAGGTGGTGCTGCCGAGCTCGAGCCCGCCGTTGCCCAGGAATGTATCGACGAACACAGGGGTGTAGCCGATGCCGCCGCGGCTGAAGGCGCCCGCCCGCCAGCGGGAGTGATCGGGCAAGTTGTTGAGATCGTACTGAACGTACGCCGTCGAATTGGAGCCGTTGCCAGCCCAGTGGAATCGCGCGGCGTAGTGACCTGTAGCACCTGAAACACAGCCGCCAGGGAACGTGGAGCCGGCGTCGGTCTGCGCGCCGGCGTCGGTCTGCGAACCAGCATCTGTCTGCGAGCCGGCGTCGGTCTGCGAGCCGGCATCGAGCTGCGAGCCGGCGTCGAGCTGCGAACCGGCGTCGAGCTGCGAACCGGCGTCGAGCTGCGAACCAGCATCGAGCTGCAAGCCAGCATCGAGCTGCGAGCCGGCATCAAACTGCGAGCCGGCATCAAACTGCGAGCCGGCATCAAACTGCGAGCCGGCATCAAACTGCGAGCCGGCGTCAAACTGCGAGCCGGCGTCGGTCTGCGCGCCGGCGTCGGTCTGCGCGCCGGCGTCGAGCTGCGAGCCAGCGTCGGGCTGCGAATCGTCGCCAGCGTCGTCGATTTCGGCAGGCACGCCGCAGCCGATGACGACGAGGCCAAGGACGATGATCGAAGCGAATCGGAGGGCGCGCATCTGTGCGAGAACCCCGGAGGCGAACCCGGCCTGCAAACTCATTTCTTTTTCCCGGACTTCTTCGGGGCCGTTTTCCGCGCCGGAGTCTCGGGCTGGACCTCGCCGGAGATGCGGAAGGCGAGCTCCCAGTCGTTGAAGGTGGCGCCGTTGAGGGCCGTGACGACAGGACCGAGCTCAGCGTCGAGCGCGAAGGTGTAGCCGCGGCCGGTCTTCAGCGGCTCGGTGAGCGTGACCAGGTAGGTGACGCCATCTGCGAGGAGCTCGTCGTCGGAGCTGACCACCTGATCTCGCCAGTCAATCAGGCGCAGGCGGAAGTCCTTGAGCCGGACCGGGAGCGTGATCGTGAACGCAGTCGGCGGCTCAATCGTGGCCGACGCGGTCAGCGGAATCGTTCCTCCATCCGCGAAGGCGGCCACCACGATGGGCTCGAGCGTCGTCGGAGCGGGCGGGCCGGCATCGATCGCGCCCGCATCTTCGCCGGCACCTCCATCGACGAATTCGGGCGCGCTTGCGTCGACAGCTTCGGGCTTGCGCGAAGGACAACCGAGGAGTCCCACGGCGACGACCAGGACGACGATCACTGAACGCATGGACCACCGCAGATACACGGCTTCTCCCTCGGAGAACGCCACAAGCCGACGTCGGATAATGAGCGTTATGTAAACTATGCTGATTGGTCCTCGGAGGTGGTTCTGGATCGGCGTTCGTGGTCTTCGGTTGCGGCGATCAGGTGCTCGGCCCCCGCCACTCGCGAGGCTCGCGAGGCCATCGCGTTGGTGCAATTGGCGCGATCGATGGTGTGTCGTTGGTGGCAGCGGGAGGCGGCGGTGAAGGCGACGGCGATGGTCCTGGTGGTGACATGGTGCTCGGCTGGCGTCGGGGCGGCGCAGGAGTTGGCGCTCGACGCGGGGCTCTCCCCTGCGTCGGTCGAGGACGCTCGCGATGCGGGGTTTCTGCCCGGTGTCCCCAGCGCGACCCTTTCGGGCATCGTGTTGACCAGGGGCACTCGCGACGTCGTGGTGCTGGCTCAAGTGTCGCTCGAAGACGGCGGAGTTCAGCTCGCCGAGTCGGGACCTGACGGCGGGTTCCAGCTCGATCTCGCTCCGGGCGAAGTGCGCTTGCGGATCAGTGCTTCCGGACACCGCCCGCGCGTCATCGAGCGACTCAAGGCACACGAGCGCGTCGAAGTGCTGTATCGGCTCGGAAGGCCTTCAACGCAGAGCGCTCACCCTGTCGGACTTCGCGCTTGAGGACTTCGAAGGTCGACTCGAGCTGCTCGCGTCGCTCGACGAGGGCGAGACCCGGATGGAGGGCCTCTATCCGGCACGCCTCCCGAGCGTCCTCCTCACCGCCGATCGAACGTTCACGCTGCGCGGAGGAGGTGTGCCCCTCAGCCGTGGACTGCCCTGCCCCGAACTGGGCTCCCCGTGCCCGCTGACCGACGGGCAGCTCGACGCGGTCGACGCCGGCCTGCGGGCGAGCATTGCCCTCGACCTCGGCGCAACTCAGCGCGTGCAGGCAGTCGTGGTCCGAGGGGCAGAAATGGTGGGCGCTTCGATTGCGCTCCGCCTGGAGACGGACGACGGCGGCACCGCCTTTGAGCGCACCCTTCTGAACGAACGACCGACCTTCGGCGACACGGCGCCGTCTTTCGTCCGCCTTCCCGACGCCGGGTACAGCTACCTTTGGACGGCGTTCGTGGTGCTCGACGCGGATGGAGGCGTCGATGCTCGGCGCGTCGTGGTGACCTTCGGCGAGGGGCTGTCGCAGATCGAGGAACTCTCGGTCTTCTGAAGCGGGCCGCCCGGTCAGGCAGAACGGGTTGCGCAGTTGCGTGGTTGCTTGAATAGTTGATCCGTGAGTTCAGTGAACCGCCGGTTCAAGGATGAGGTGTACGGCCACCTCGCGCGGCTGGGGAAGGCGACCTCGGCGCCGAAGCGGCTGGAGCTGCTCGATCTCCTCTGCCAGGGCCCGAAGACGGTCGAGGCGCTGGCGCGCGAGGCGGCGATCTCGGTCGCCAACGCCTCGCAGCACCTCAAGGTGCTCCGCGCCGCGCGGCTGGTCGAGGCTGAGAAGCGCGGTCTCTACGTCGAGTACCGGCCGGCGAGCGAGGCGGTGTGCGACTTCTTCCTCTCGTTCCGTCAGCTCGGCGAGCAGCGGCTGGCCGAGGTCGAGCAGGTCAGGCGCGACTTCCACCACGCGCGCGGCACGCTGGAGCCGGTACCGAGCCGTGAGCTGCTCGAGCGGGCGCGCCGCGGTGAAGTCACGGTGCTCGACGTGCGCCCGGCCGACGAGTACCGCGCGGGGCACGTCCGCGGCGCGCTGTCGGTGCCGGTGGCGGAGCTGGAGGCGCGCGTCAAGGCGCTCCCCCGCGGTCGGGAGGTGGTCGCGTACTGCCGCGGGCCGCTGTGCGTGATGGCGGCCGAGGCGGTGGAGCGCCTGCGCGCGAAGGGCTTCAAGGCCCACCGGCTGGATCTGGGCGTGGCCGAGCTGCGCGCGCGGGGCTTCCGGGTCGCCACCGGTGAGGAGGTGGCCTCATGACGCCGGTTCGTCTCGGGCTGCGCGAGAACCTCGGCCAGTTCTCGCTGCTGGTGCTGGTCAACGCCTTCGTCGGCGCGATGGTCGGGCTCGAGCGCTCGATCCTCCCCGCGCTCGCCGAGCAGGAGTTCCACCTCGCGGCGAAGAGCGCGGTGCTCTCGTTCATCGTGGTGTTCGGCGTCACCAAGGCGCTCACCAACTACCTCGCGGGACGCCTGTCGGATCGTCTCGGGCGCAAGGCGGTGCTGGTCGGCGGCTGGCTGGTCGCGACGCCGGTGCCCTTGCTCCTGATGTGGGCGCCCTCGTGGGAGTGGGTGCTCGCGGCCAACGCGCTGCTCGGCGTGAGCCAGGGGCTCACCTGGTCGACGACGGTGATCATGAAGATCGATCTCGCCGGACCACAGAAGCGCGGCCTGGCGATGGGCCTCAACGAGTTCGCGGGGTACTTCGCGGTGGCGGCGAGCGCGCTGGCGACGGGGCTCATCGCGGAGCGCGTCGGCCTGCGGCCCGAGCCCTTCTTCCTCGGCGTCGGCTACGTGGTGGCGGGCCTCGCGCTCTCGGTGCTGGCCGTTCGTGAGACGAAGCACCACGTCGCGGTCGAGGCGAACCAGCAGACGGCCGCCCTGCCCGCCCTCTCGCAGCGGGAGATCTTCTGGCGCACCACCCTCACCGATCGGGAGCTCTCGAGCGTCAGCCAGGCCGGCCTGGTCAACAACCTCAACGACGGCATGGCGTGGGGCCTGTTCCCCCTCTTCTTCGCGGCCGCGCAGCTCGATCTCGCCCGCATCGGGACGCTGGCGGCGATCTACCCGGCGACCTGGGGCCTCTCGCAGCTCGTCACCGGCGCGTGGTCCGACCGGGTCGGCCGCAAGTGGTTGATCGCCGGCGGCATGTGGGTCCAGGCCGCGGGCATCGCGCTCGTCATCTCGTCTGGCGGCTTCGCGGGGTTCGCCGCGGGAGCGGCGCTGCTCGGCGTCGGAACGGCGATGGTGTACCCGACGCTGCTCGCGGCGATCGGCGACGTGGCCCACCCGAGCTGGCGCGCCTCGTCGGTCGGCGTGTACCGGCTGTGGCGCGATCTCGGCTACGCGGTCGGCGCGCTCCTCGCGGGGCTCACCGCCGACGCGCTCGGCCTGGCGCCCGCGATGGGGCTGGTCGCGGCGCTCACCTTCGCGTCGGGCGTGGTCGTCGCGGTGCGCATGCGTGAGACG
Organism: Myxococcota bacterium; assembly: GCA_049322495.1. GTDB lineage: Bacteria > Myxococcota > Myxococcia > Myxococcales > Myxococcaceae > Archangium_A. The sequence goes on from JBMORD010000089.1 coordinate 5,650, forward strand.
CTCCAGCGCGCGCCGCCGCCGTGCCTCGCCCTCAGCGGGCTCACCCCGCAGCACGTGATCGTCGACGTCCGCTCCGCCGAGGAGTTCGCCGCGGGCCACGTCGCCGGGGCGCGCAACATCCCGCTCGAGGCGCTCCCGCAGCACGTCGGCGAGCTGCGCGGCCGGCCGGTGATCACCGTGTGCGGCAAGGGTGGCGGGCGCTCGGAGCGCGGTGCCGCGGAGCTCCGTGCCCTGGGGATCCGCGACGTGCGCTCGCTGTGCGGCGGGACCGTCGCGTGGCGCGAGGCGCACGGCTCCGCCACGTCGAGCTGAGTGCCCGGAGCGATGCGACGCGCCGCCTCCTCTGCCTGACCGTGAAAGACCTCGACGCGTCGCGCGCTCGGGCTGAACGGCAACGCGCTCCCGCGTTCACCGACGTGCGCGGCGAAGGCGGCGGACGTCCAGCCGTCGGACGGCGGACGAGTCCACGAAGGAGCACCTGATGCTCATCCCGACGGGAACCCCAGCCTGACCGCGTCGCGCGCTCACCTTCACCTCGGGCTGGGACGCGCGAGCTGTAGCGACAGCTGAAGGGCGGCGGGCGGACGAGTCCACGAAGGGGCCGGAGCACCTGATGCTCATCGATCCCGACGGGAACCCCAGCCTGACCGCGTCGCGCGCTCACCTTCACCTCGGGCTGGGACGCGCGAGCTGTAGCGACAGCTGAAGGGCGGCGGGCGGACGAGGGGGCCGGAGCACCTGACGCTCATCGATCCCGACGGGAACCCGATCCTCATCGACCAGCACGTCTGACGTCAGCGCGGCGCGCCGCGGCTCTCCTCGCGGAGCGACTCGTTGTCCCACCCGGCGTCGCGCTCGGGCGTCGCGGTGCCCTGGAGCTCGTCCTTCATCGAGCGCTCGAAGTTCTCGAGCGCCTTCTTCGCCTCGCTGAGCCACACCGCCTGATCGCCGCCGGCGAACTTGAGCATCTCCTCGAGCGAGGCCTCGTCGTGCTCGCGCCAGCGGAGCGCGATGCGGTGCGCGGTGTGGGCGCGTACGCCGAGCTGCCGCAGCGCCGCCTCACCCAGCTCGAGTGAGGTGCCGAGCGTCTCGCGGAAGATGGCGGTGATCCCGATGCGCCGCAGCCGGTAGTAGTGCTGGCGGTTCCGCGCCCGCGCGAGGATCGGGAGGTTCGGGAAGTTCCGTCGCACCAGCTCCGCCACCTCGATCGACTTCTCCGGCTCGTCGATGGCCAGCACGAAGAGCTTCGCCTTCTCGCACCCGGCCGCGACCAGCAGATCGAGCCGTGACGCGTCGCCGTAGTACACGCTCTGGCCGAGCCGCCGCAGCATGTCGACGATCGCCGGGTCGAGGTCGAGCACCGTCACCCCGAAGCCCGACATGCGCAGCATGCGCCCAGCCACCTGCCCCACCCGCCCGAAGCCGGCCATCACCACCTGCGCGCCGTCGTGGCTCACCTCGTCGTGCGCCCGCTTCGGCCCACCGTCCGACACCCGCGGCAGCACCACCCGCTCGAGCAGCATGAAAAGCGCCGGCGTGGCGAGCATCGAGAGCGCGGTCACCGCCACCAGCGGCCGGGCGATCTCCGGGCCCCACACGTGGTTCTGCTCTCCGAAGGAGATCAGCACGAAGGCGAACTCGCCGACCTGCGCCAGCCCCAGGGCCGTCAGCCACCGCCCGGGACGATCGAGCCCGAACGAGCGCGCCAGCGCGTACATCACGCCGGCCTTCAGGGCGATCGCCCCGACGAGCAGCGCCGCGATGAGCCCCGGCCGCTCCACCAGGAGGTGGAAGTCGATCTCCGCGCCCACCGAGATGAAGAACAGCCCGAGCAGGAGCCCCTTGAAGGGCTCGATGTCCGACTCGAGCTCGTGGCGGTACTCGCTGTCGGCCAGCACCACGCCCGCGAGGAACGTGCCCAGCGCCGGCGAGAGCCCGACCGCCTGCATCAGCCACGCGATGGCCACCACCAGCAGCAGCGCGAAGGCGGTGAACACCTCGCGCAGCCGCGTCTCGGCGAGGAAGCGGAACACCGGGCGGATCACGAAGCGCCCCGCCAGCACGATCACCGCCACCGCGCCGACGATGAACAGCGCCTGCACCCAGCCCGGCCGCCCGCTCGAGTCTTCGCCGGTCGGGGCCGTGACGCCGCCCACCGCGAGCATCGGGAAGATCGCGAGAATGGGGATCACCGACAGATCCTGGAACAGCAGCACCGAGAACGACGCCTGCCCGCCGGCCGTCTTGAGCTGCCCCTTCTCGCCGAGGCTCTGCAGGACGATCGCCGTCGACGACATGGCGAAGGTCATGCCCACCGCGAGGGCGATCTTCCAGTCGACGCCGAAGAGCACGCCCACCAGCGCCACCGCCGCCGTGGCGCCGAGCACCTGCAGCCCGCCCAGGCCGAAGATCGGCTTGCGCAGCTCCCACAAGAGCGACGGCTTGAGCTCCAGGCCGACGAGGAAGAGCATCATCACCACGCCGAACTCGGCGAAGTGCATGACGTGGGCGCCCTCGCCCACCAGCTTCAGCACGTGGGGGCCGATCAGCACGCCGCCGAGGAGGTACCCCAGCACGCTGCCCAGCCCGAGCCGCCGGGCCACCGGCACGCACGTCACCGCCGCCACGAGGTACACCAGCGCCTGGAAGAGGATCGAGTTGCTCACGCCTTCGGCTCCTTCCGCAGCACCGCCGACAACGGGAAGTTCAGCTTCTCGGCCTTCGCCGCCGCGTCGAGGTCGAGCGCGTCGTCACGCAGCGCCTCGAGCAGCGCGCGGTAGTCGGCCATCGCCGGCTGGTAGTCCTCGTCGCGCTCGAGCCGGAGCGCGCCGTGCACCACGAAGGGCGCGAGGTAGCGCATGCGGCACCGGTGCGCCGCCTGATCCCACGGCGCCAGGAGCTGGCGGATGGTGAAGCGGTTCGCGCCCTCGGGCTGGTACGCCTGCTCGGGCCCCGCGGTGGAGATCGCGTTGAGCGTCAGCTTGCCGTCGAGGTGGTGGCCCTTCGAGCCGTACGCCCAGCCGTGCTCGAGCACGAGGTCCTGCCACTCCTTGAGAATGGCGGGCGCCGAGTACCAGTAGAACGGGTGTTGGAAGACGACGACGTCGTGCTCGTCGAGCAGCCGCTGCTCGCGCCGAACGTCGATGCGGAGCGACGGGTACGCCTCGTAGAGATCGTTGATCGTGACGCCAGCCACGGCGCGCGCGACGTCGGCGAGGCGGCGGTTGACGCGCGAGCGTTCGAGGACCGGGTGCGCCAGCTGCACCAGGATGCGACGGGAAGACATGGACTCCCTCCGGGAGGGCGCACCCTACGCACCGGAGGCCCTGCTTTCACTGCCCGTTTCAGGCAGCTCAGCGGCCGACGTACTCGACGAACTCCTCGCGCGGCCGGCCGAAGAGGTAGCCCTGGGCGAGCTGACAGCCGAGCTCGGCGAGCACCACCTTCTCCTCCGCGGTCTCGATGCCCTCGGCCACCACCAGCACGCCGAGCTCCTCGCACACCGAGGTCAACGAGCGGATGAGCTTGCGCTTGAGGGGGCTCTTGTCGCAGTCGCGCACCAGGGCGATGTCGAGCTTCACCAGCTCCGGCTCGAGCGCCACGAAGCTGGCGAGGCCTGCGTAGCCCGCGCCGAGATCGTCGATCGCGATGCGGCACCCGAGCTCGCGCAGGCGCGCCACGCGCTCGGTGATGCCGTCGACCTCCTCGAGCGAGCTGCGCTCGGTGAGCTCGAAGACGAAGCGCTGCGCGTCGGGGCGCTCGGCCAGCGCGCGGTACAGCTCGTCGTCGAGCAGATCGCGCGGGTGGAGATTCACGAACAACGCCGCCTCCTTCGGCGCCCGCGGCAGCGCGTCGATCGCCAGCCGGCGGATGGTGCGGGCGAGCGTGGGCAGCGCCTGGAGCCGCTCCGCCGCGTCGAGCACCGCGCCCGGGTGCGGGAGCAGCGGCTCGCGGCTGCGCATGAGGGCCTCGAAGCCGAAGAGCCCGCCGTTCATCTTCACGATCGGCTGGAAGGCGAGCCACAGCGAGTCGAGCGTGCGCTGGAAGGTGAGCTCGAGGGTGACGCGGCTGCTCGCCTCGCCCATGGTGCTCGACATCGCGCGCAGCGCCTCGCGCTTGGCCACGCCGAGGCGGTGCATGCTCACCGCGCGCGTGAGCGTCGACACCAGCTCCACCGCGGGCACCGGCTTGAGCAGGCACTTCATGATGCCGAGGTTGATCGCCATCGCCGCCGACTCGACCGTCAGCGCGCCCGTGAGGAGGATCACCGGCAGGTCGGCGTCCCGCGCGCGGATCTCCCGCAGCAGCTCGACGCCGTCCATGCTCGGCATGCGCACGTCGGTCACCACCACGTCGAACTTCTTCGCCGCGAGCATCTCGAGCGCGCGCTTCCCGCTGTCGGCGCGCTCCACCTCGAAGCCGGCGCGCTTCAGGATCCGTCCATGCGCGGTCAGCACATGTTCGTCGTCGTCGACCAGCAGCACCGAGCTTCCCATTCGTCGCTCCCCACTCGAGTCATCGGAAGAGTAAGCGCGTCGACCCCCCACGTGTCATTGCCGCGTCACGCGCCCCCGTCTTCAAGGGAGAAGCCACTCTCTCAGCTTTTCGGAGACGACCGGGTTGTCGAGGAGATCAAGGTGTGAACAACCCCAGGCCACCAGCTCGCTGGCGAAGGCGAGCGCGAGCTTCGGGTCGACATGGTGCCCGAGGGCTGAGTCGACGGGGACCAGGCCGTCTCCCGCAGCGTCTGCGGTGTGCGCAGGGCTGGTCGAACCTGCGACGGCGCAGCAGGCGACGCCTGAAGGGAGCGCGAGGCGCTCGCGGGGATCGTCGGTCCGCGCGAAGCGATCGGTGCCCTGCCAGTGCTCGTCGAGCACGAAGCCGTAGCGGAGATCGGTGACGCCCGCGCTGCGGAGGCGCGCGAGGGAGGCCAGCGGCGCGCTGTAGCGGTGGATGCCGAGGAGCGCCTCGAGCCAGTTGCCGCCGCGCTCGAGCGGGGCGCCGTGGTGCGGGGTGCCGAGGGTCACCAGCGTGCGCACCCGGCGGCGCCAGGCGCGGCCTTCGGCCTCGGCGGCGAGCAGCGCGCTGCGGCAGACGAGGCCGCCCATGCTGTGGGCGAGGAGATCGATCGACTGCACCGGGCCGGGCCAGGCCTCGACCAGCCGCTCGAGGAGCGCCGAGAGCGTGCGCCCATTCTCGGAGACGTGGAGCCCGCTGTTGTAGCGCGCGTAGATCGGCACCAGGCCACCGGCGGCGAGCGCCTCGCCGTGATCGTGCCCGTTGCGCCGCCAGGTCGAGTCGTCGGCCGACGAGCCGTGCACCAGCACCAGCAGCCGCGCGCCGGGCGTCGGGAACTTCGCGGCGAGCGCCTCCTTCGTGAGCTCGAGCGGCTGGCCCGCGACGCAGAGGCAGGGCTCGATGGCGAGCGGGTTGTGCGTCGCCGCGAGGTAGTCGCCCATCACCCCGTTGAGCACCGCGAGGAGGAACCCGCGATCGGCCCCCGCGCGCTGGATCAGCGGCTCGAGCGCCTGGAGCGCGAGATCGAGCCCGGTGCCCACCACGCCCGCCACCCCGCGGATCGTCTCGTAGGTCGGTGCCGAGAGGAGCCGGAGGAGCTCGTCGAACGGCCGCCCGAGGAGCTGTGGACCGCCGCCGATCGCGGTGTGCATCTCCTGGACGAGGCTGGTGACGCTCTTCGTCGCCTCGACCGCCAGCTTCGTCGCGCCGCGCAGCTGCTCGACCAGGGTGGGCATCGGACTACCTCCCGAGCGGGATGGTGAGGAGCGGCGCGCCCTGCCCGGTCTTGCCGGACAGCTCCAGGCGCGCGTGCTCCATCAACAGCGAGAAGGTGCTCTTCGTCTCGTGATCGCTCGCTTCGATGAAGAAGCAGGCGCCGGCGTACTCCACCGCGACGTGCGCCTCTTCCGGCGCACAGGGCCCGCGCACCGACTTCACGCTGAACAGGCCGGCGAGCTGCGCCGCCCAGTCGAAGGGCGTGCCGTCGGCGTTCAGCGTCTGGCGGGCGAGGCCCCGCTCGAGGTGCTCGCGCGGCACCTGCACGCCGTGGGCGACGAAGAAGAGCGCCTGCAGCAGCGAGCGCGGCTCGAGATCGATGCGATCGGTGCCCTCGGGCGGCACCGCGAAGGGCTCCATCGACTCGATGGTGAGATCGAAGTGATCGGTCTTGTCCTTGAGGCGGAAGGCGCGCCGCAGCGTGGCCATCTCCGCGCTCGCCAGCGCCGCGGGGTTCACGTGGAGCACGAAGCGCGAGGTCGAGCGCTGCAGCCGCCAGCTCTTCCCGTCAGGCTGCGGGGCGAACTCCAGGCCCTGCTGCGTGGCGGCGATCAGATCCTGCGCGGTCAGCGTCGGGAGCGGAGGGCCGAGCAGCTCCACGCGCGGCTCCGAGCCGAAGACGATGTCGCCGCGCTGCTGCAGCACGTTGAGCGCCCGCGCGCCCTCGTTGAAGGCCGAGCCGGGAGGCGCGAGGGCCGGCGTCGGGCCGCTCGCCGTCTGCGCGTTGGGCACCCAGTTGAGGTTCTCGAGGTACAGCCGGAACACCGTGCCGATCGGCCACGTCGTCCTGGCGAGGTAGACCACGCCCTCGAGGGTGAGCGGGGTGAAGAGCCGCCGCGCGAACTCGGTGTCGTCGAGCGGCGTGAGGCTGATCGTCGGGCGATCGGCGCCGCCGAGGTTCGCCTGGGGAAGCACCGAGGTGAACGAGCGATCGGCCCCCGCGGCGAAGAAGGGGTTCGCGCCCACGCCCGCCGAGAGCTCGTACTGCGCGGCGATGTTGGAGATCGCCAGCGCGCTCGGCGTGTCGCCGTACCGGAGGCGGACGATGTTGAGCAGCATCTCCTGCTCGGACGTCGTCTTGACCGTCTCGTTGTAGCTGAGGCGCGTGCGGTGGATCGCGCCCGGCCCGATGCCGGCGCACCCCGTCAGCACCAGGAACGCCACGACGCAGAGGGACGAACGAGTCACTTGCCCAGCTCCCGGATGGTGGTCGCCCGCTCGAGCGTCGCCCCGCCCTTCTGCCGCAGCACGCGCTGCGAGGGGTAGATGCTGCGGTGACCGGTGAGGAGGTACGCCAGCACGCAGACGATGACCACGTGCGGGAAGGCGTGCGCGCCGAGCAGCTCCATCGCCATGATCGACAGCGCGAGCGGCGTGTTCGACGCCGCGGCGAACACCGCCGCCATGCCGACGCCGGCGGCCAGCTCGAGCGGGAGCCCCAGCGCGCGGCCGAGCACGTTGCCCAGCGCCGCGCCGATGAAGAAGAGCGGCGTCACTTCTCCGCCGAGGAAGCCCGCCCCGATGGTGATCGCGGTGAAGACGAGCTTCGCGGCGAAGGCCCACGGCGCGAGGTGCGGATCGCTGAACGCGCGGACGATGGTCGGCACCCCGAGCCCGAGGTAGTCGCTCGTGCCCACCACCTGCCACAGCGCCACCACCGCGAGCCCGCCGAAGAACAGCCGCACCGGGAGCCGCTTCACCCGCTGCTCGCCCTCGCGCCGCAGGCGGTGGGTGAGCTCGATGAAGGCCGTGGTGCACAGGGCGATCGCCGCGGCGAAGACGGCCCACTGCCCCAGCACCAGCGGCGTGAGCGCGAGCTGCGGCGCGGGCGGGTAGCTCGCGTGGGAGATCCCCAGCGCGCGCGTGGTGAGATCGCCCACCACCGACGCGACCAGCGCCGGCACCAGCGCGTGGTACTCGAGCCGGCCGAGCACGATGAACTCCAGGCCGAAGACGGTGCCCGCGATGGGCGTGCCGAAGACCGAGCCGAAGCCGCCCGCCACGCCGGCCGCGAGCAACTGCCGGCGCAGCCCCTTCGACAGCCGCAGCCGGTGCGACAGCCAGTCGGTGAGGCTCGCGCCCATCTGCACCGCGGTGCCCTCGCGCCCCGCGCTGCCGCCGAAGAGGTGGGTCAGCACCGTGCCTGCGAGCACCATCGGCGCCATGCGCAGCGGGAGCTCCGGGCCGTCGTCGTGGATGGTGTCGATGACGAGGTTGTTGCCGCCGCGGATCGACGCGCCCAGCCGCTCGTAGAGCCAGCCGATGGCCAGCCCCGCGAGCGGCAGCGTGAAGACGAGCCACTCGTGTGCGCCGCGGAAGCGCGTCGCCTCGTCGAGCAGCCAGAGGAAGAGCGCCGACGCCGCGCCGCAGACGAGGCCCACCAGGGTCCCCAGGCCGAGCCACTGCGCGAGCGTCGCGAGGTTCTTCACGTCGCCGCGCACCCTACTCTCCCCGTCGAGAGTCGGTGACTTTCCGCGGCCCGCTGGCGAGACTGGCCCGCCCATGCCCGTCTCGTTCTCTCAGCTCAAGCTCTCCGCGGCGGCCCGTCCCGTCGTCGATCAGGTCCTCGCGCGCGCCACCACCGACGCCGACCGTGCGCGCATCCAGGCTGCGCTGGTCAACGCCGCGGGGGCCGATCTCAACAAGGTGCTCTCGCTCAACGAGGTGCGCGCCATCGCCGACGCGTTCGAGCAGGCCGGCACCGGGGCGCTCACGCCTGATCTCATCGGCGTCGGCCTCGCCCAGGCGCACGTCACGCTCAAGTCGATGGCCGACCTCGGCAACCTCGACGGCGTGAGCAACGTCTTCACGCTCCAGAACGCGTCGGTCGAGGCGCGCATGGTGAAGGAGCTCCAGGACGCCGTCGCGCGCGCCAACGGCCGCCCGATGGACGTCAACATGCTGATCTTCGAGTTCCAGAGCGACGCGATGCAGCAGGCGATCACCGACCTCGCGAGGCAGAACCCGAACGTCACCTTCCGGGTGATCGCCGACTCCGGCCAGGCGAGCAGCACCGGCGGCAACGCGCTGCCGGAGATCCTCAAGCTCAAGCTCCCCAACGTGCAGGTGAAGTTCAAGAAGGACTTCCCCTACGTGTGGAACGAGACCCTCAAGCGCCCCGACTACAACCACGGCGCGACGCAGGGCCTCAACCACCACAAGGGCTTCGTCACCTTCATCGACGGCAAGCCCGACGCGCTCCTCACCGGCTCGTTCAACTGGTCGGCCACCGCCGACACCAAGAACTACGAAGATCTCACCATCTTCCAGAACAAGGACTCGTCGTCGCGCCGCGCGATCGAGCAGTTCGGTGGCGAGTTCGCCGGCTACTGGAACAACCCCGAGGCCGCGCTCTCGCCGAACAACTTCGCCAACTACAAGGGCACGAAGTGGAACGAGATGCTCCGCGCGCACGGCAAGGCGCCCACGGCCACCACCAACCGCCCCGATGACGCGTACGCGGCCTACGCCGTGCCGTCCGACACGAAGAGCGTCGACGTCAACGGCTTCACCGCGCAGGACGAGGCGCGCCTCGGCACGCTCCTCGGCTCGAAGACGCTCGCGCGCACCGTGATGCAGGATCGCGCGAAGTTCGGCCGCTTCGCCGATCTCGAGGATCTCCTCGAGCGCGTCCCGCAGGTGGCCGACAGGCTCTCCGCCGAAGAGCGGCAGGCCCTCGGCTTCGGCTCGGGTCAGGTGTCGATCAACACCGCCTCCCTCGAGGAGCTCGACAAGGTCGGCCTCACGAAGAAGCAGGCCACCGCGCTCGTCGCCTGGCGCGAGCAGCACGGCGACTTCGACTCGATCGACGAGCTGGTGAAGGTCGGCGTGCCGAAGGCGACCATCGAGCGCCTCCGCGACTTCCTCACCGCGGTCGACGTCGAGGCCTTCTTCAACTCCCGCCCGGCGGGCGCGCCCCAGGGCGGCACCGGCTATGGGCCGGCGGGCGATCGCACCGCGCTCGTCGCCGGCGCCGACGGCGTGGTGTCCCCTGCCCGCGCGTCGGTGACCGTGGCGGCGACCGATCTCTTCAACCGCGCGAAGGCCGGCGAGCGCATCGACGTGGCGATGTACGGGGCCAGCCCGTCGTCCCCCGAGTTCCGCTCGCTGCTCGAGGCCGCCAGACGCGGCGCGGTCGTCCGCGTGGTGCTCAACGACGACTACACCGGGCCCGCCGCCTCCGCGCTCAAGGCGCTCGCCGCGCAGGGCTACCCGGTCGACGTGCGCATCCAGAAGGCGAAGACGATGCACGAGAAGTTCGGCGTGGTGGGCAACGACGTCTTCTTCGGCAGCGCGAACTTCTCCGAGTCGTCGTCGACCAAGCACTCCGAGAACCGCATCACCGTGAAGAACCACGAGGAGACGGCCACCCAGTTCAAGGCTCGCTTCGAGGAGCTGTGGGGAAAGTCGAAGCCGGCCTGAACAGCCCGGCCGTCCCCTTATTCCCGGGGCGGCTCGTGACGCAGACCTCCTTGCATTGAGGCACCGGGCGGACCACAACCCGCCCGCCGTTTTCCCCTCTCAAGGAGCTGCACTCATGAAGAAGACGCTCGCGTCGATCTCGATCGCGGCCGTGCTGAGCGCCCCTGCCTTCGCCGACGAAGGCATGTGGACCTACAACAACTTCCCCGCCGCGAAGGTGAAGGCGAAGTACGGCTTCGAGCCGTCGAAGGACTGGCTCGATCACCTCCGCCTCGCCTCGGTGCGCATCGCCGGCGGCTGCTCGGCGTCGGTCGTCTCGCCCGACGGCCTGGTGATGACCAACCACCACTGCGCGCGCGAGTGCATCGAGAACCTCTCGGGCCTCACCAAGAAGGACTTCAACAAGGACGGCTTCCTCGCGAAGACCGAGAAGGACGAGGCGCGCTGCCCGGGCATGGAGCTCAACCAGCTCGCCGAGATCACCGACGTCACCAGGCGCGTGCAGGACGCCACCAGGGACGTCGCGCCCGAGAAGTTCGCCGAGACGCAGAAGGCCACCATCGCCGGCATCGAGAAGGACTGCGCGACCTCCGACGAGTTCCGCTGCGAGGTCGTCACCCTGTACCGGGGCGGCCGCTACGATCTCTACAAGTACCGCCGCTTCCAGGACATCCGCCTGGTGATGGCGCCGGAAGACGCGATCGCCTTCTTCGGCGGCGACCCCGACAACTTCATGTTCCCGCGGTACGACCTCGACGTGTCCTTCGTGCGCATCTACGGCAAGGACGGCAAGCCGATGAAGATGGACCACTGGCTCTCGTGGTCCGACGGCTCGATCAAGGAAGGCGACGTCACCTTCGTCTCGGGCAACCCGGGCGGCACCTCGCGCGGCCTCACCGTCGCCCAGCTCGACGACGAGCGTGACTTCCGCATGCCCGCCGCGCTGATGCGCATGGCGGAGCTCCGCGGCCTGATCACCATGTACCAGGAGCGCGGCAAGGAGCAGAAGCGCCACTCCAACGACGTGCTCTTCGGCGTCGAGAACGGCTTCAAGGCGTACAAGGGCCGTCACGGCGCGCTCGCCGACAAGGCCTTCTACGGCCAGCTGGTGAAGAACGAGGCTGACTTCCGCGCGAAGGTGAAGGCGAAGCCCGAGCTCGAGAAGCAGTACGGCCAGGTGTGGGACAACATCGCCGGGCTGGTGAAGAAGGCGCAGGGCCTCCGCAAGGAATACGGCGCCCTCGAGCGCGGCCCGTCTTCGGAGCTCTTCGGCCTGGCCCGCGGCCTGGTGCGCTACGCCGACGAGACGGCGAAGCCGAACGGCGAGCGCCTCAAGGAGTACACCGACGCGCGCCTGCCGCAGTTCAAGCAGCGCATCCTCTCGAACGCGCCGATCTACGACGAGCTCGAGGTCGCGATGCTCACCTGGTCGCTCACCAAGATGCGTGAGGACCTCGGCCCCGATCACCCGGTGATCAAGCGTGTGTTCGGCACGAAGAGCCCCGCGGAGATCGCCGCCGCGGCCGTCAAGGGCACGAAGCTCAAGGACATCAAGACCGACAAGACGGGCAACGCCACCGGCGGCTTCCGCAAGGAGCTCCTCGACGGCGGCAAGGCGAAGATCGACGCCTCGAAGGACCCGATGATCGAGCTCGCCCGCGCCTTCGACGCCGACGCGCGCGCGATCCGCACGAAGTTCGAGACCGAGGTCGACGGCCCGCTCAAGAAGCAGCAGGAGCTCCTCGCGAAGGCCCGCTTCGCCGTCTACGGCGACAGCATCTACCCCGACGCCACCTTCACGCTCCGCCTCTCGTATGGCGCGGTGAAGGGCTACGAGGAGAACGGCGCGCAGGTGAAGCCCTTCACCACCATCGCCGGCGCGTTCGATCGCCACACCGGCGCCGAGCCCTTCGCGCTCCCGAAGTCGTGGCTGGCGGCGAAGGCGAAGCTGGGCATGGACGTGCCGTTCAACTTCGTCACCACCAACGACATCATCGGCGGCAACTCCGGCTCGCCGATGGTCAACGCGAAGGGCGAGGTCGTCGGCCTGGTGTTCGACGGCAACATCCAGTCGCTCGGCGGTGACTTCGGCTTCGACGAGTCGGTCAACCGCACCGTCGCCGTGCACTCCTCGGCGCTGCTCGAGGCGCTCGACAAGGTGTACGGCGCGAGCCGCCTCGTGACCGAGCTCAAGGGCTCGGCCGCGGGCACCAAGACCGGCCAGCCCTGAGCGACGCTCCGCTTGCAGCACCGACGCCCGCGCACCCGCTGCGCGGGCGTTTTCTTTTTCTATTGCTCCGGTCGTCCGCGGCGGCTCGCATACTGCCGCGAGCCACCGCCACTCCCTCCGCTGCCTCCGGCGGTCTTGACTGCTCCGGTCGTCCGCGGCGGCTCGCATACTGCCGCGAGCCACCGCCACTCCCTTCGCTGCCTCCGGCGGTTCTGACTGCTCCGGTCTTCGTCAGTCCCACTCGACGATCGCCTGGAGTCGATCGTCGCGGAGCGAGAGCTCGGTGCTGCGCAGCGGGCGGTGGAGCACCGCGAAGGTCTCCTCGCCGATGCCCACCAGCAGACCGCTGAGCCCGGCGACGGGCGCCCAGGTGATCGTCGCGCGGCCCCGCTCGATCTTCGTCGCGCGCGCGTCGACGTAGTTGGTCACCGTGCGCCAGGTCTGCGGCAGCCGGGCGAGCCCGAACTCCGGACCCGCCAGCCGCTGCGCGAGCGACAGCGCATGGCCGAGCGGCGTCGAGAAGTAGCCGCGAATGAAGCGCTGCCCCAGCAGGCGCTGCTGCTCAGCGGGTACGACGGCGCGAGCTTCCGCAGATCGATGCCGGCCTCGAGGCGGAGCCGCTCACGGAACGCCGGAGTCGAGAGCGCGCCGAGCCCGCTGATGAACAGCCCCTCGATCGCGTTGCGATACCAGACGCGATCCGGGACTCCTGCGGCGACGGCTTCTGCTCCCACGGTCCTCTTGTAACGGGCTCACCTGGCGCGTCACGCCAATCCCCTGACGCGGCTCAGCTGTCGTTGATGATGTCGCGCAGCACGCGCAGCTGGAACCCCTCGGCGCTGGTCGCCCCGAAGGTGTCGAGGGCCGCCTGAATCAGCTGGTTGGCGGCCTCGTTGAGCTGGAGCACCTGATCGTGATCGCCGAGCACCTCTTCGAGGCCGACGAGATCGTACGTGCGCGCCTCGCCGACGAGCGCCTGGAGCTCCTCGACGGTCGGGGCGCTCAGCCGCGCAGAGAGGGTGGCGAACCAGCCCAGCGCGGCCTCCCGCGAGTCGGGCGTCGGCAGGAGGTGCTTCTGCTTCGGCTTCGACGCCTTCTTCTTCGCGGCCATGGGAGCGGGCGAGCCTACTCCCACTCGATGGTGGCGGGCGGCTTCGACGAGATGTCGTACACCACGCGGTTGATGCCGCGGACCTCGTTGATGATGCGGCTCGAGATCCTCGCCAGCACCTCGTACGGCAGGCGCGCCCAGTCGGCGGTCATGCCGTCGACGGAGGTCACCACGCGCACCGCGCAGGTGTTCTCGTAGGTGCGCTCGTCGCCCATCACGCCCACGCTCTGCACCGGCAGCAGCACGGCGAAGGCCTGCCACACCTGCTTGTAGAGCCCGGCGGACTGGATCTCCTCGCGGACGATCACGTCGGCCTTGCGCAGCACCGTCAGCCGCTCCTCGGTGAGATCGGAGATCACGCGGATCGCCAGGCCCGGCCCCGGGAACGGGTGGCGCGAGACCATCTCGTCGGGCAGCCCGAGCTCCGCGCCGAGCACGCGCACCTCGTCCTTGAAGAGCTCGCGGAGCGGCTCGATGAGCGCGAGCTTCATCTTCTCGGGCAGGCCGCCGACGTTGTGGTGGCTCTTGATGGTGGCCGACTTGCCGACCACCGAGATCGACTCGATCACGTCGGGGTACAGCGTGCCCTGCGCGAGGAACTTCGCGTCGGTGAACTCGGCCGCGGCCTCCTCGAAGACGGCGATGAACTCGTAGCCGATCGTCTTGCGCTTCTGCTCCGGGTCGGTGACGCCGGCCAGCTTGTCGAGGAAGCGCTTGCGCGCGTCGATGGTCTTGAGCGGCACGTGGAAGCGGCCCACGAAGAGCGCCTCGACCTGCTCGCGCTCGCCCGAGCGGAGCAGCCCGTTGTCGACGAAGATGCACTGCAGCCGATCGCCGAGCGCGCGGTGGAGCAGCAGCGCCGCGACCGAGCTGTCCACGCCGCCCGACAGCCCGCAGATCACCCTGCCCTGCGGCCCGACCTTCGCGCGGATCTCCTGGATCGACTCCTCGATGAAGCTCTTCATCGTCCAGTCGCCCTTCACCTTGCACTCGGTGAAGAGGAACGCGCGGATCATCTCCTTGCCCTCGGGCGTGTGGACCACCTCGGGGTGGAACTGCACGCCGAACAGCGGCCGGGTCTCGTGCGCCGCCGCCGCGAAGGGGGCGCTCGGGGTGCGGCCGATGGCCACGAAGCCGGGCGGGAGCGCCTCGACGCGGTCTCCGTGGCTCATCCACACCTTGAGGGCGTTGCCCGGCTTGAACGACGAGAAGGGGCCGCGCGCGCCCGACACCTCGACCTCCGCCGGGCCGAACTCGCGGTGCGCGCTCTTCTCGACGCGCCCGCCGAGCATCTTCGCCATCAGCTGCAGGCCGTAGCAGACGCCCAGCACCGGCAGCCCGAGCTCGAACACCTCGGGCACGCAGCGCGGGCTGCCCTCCTGCTCGACGGACATCGGCCCGCCAGAGAGGATGATGCCCTTCGGGTTGAAGGCCTTGATGTCGGCCAGCGGCAGGTTCGGGCGGTGAATCTCGCAGTACACGCCCAGCTCGCGGACGCGCCGCGCGATGAGCTGTGTGTACTGGCTCCCGAAGTCGAGGATCAGGATCTTTTCGTGGGTGGCGTGCACCGATGGCTCCCGGGTGAGACCGTCGTTGACGAACGCCCTTATCCCTTCAAAACTCCCGCGCCAATGAGCAAGCGCATTGCCGTCGCCCTGTCCTCCGCCCTGCTGTTCACCGCCTGCGTGAAGGAGATCTCGAGCGACGAGCGCCTCGAGCGTGAGACGAAGCGCAGCGACGCGATGGCCTCCTCCACCGCCGACGAGCTGCGCGGCATGAAGTGCGACGACATCACCAGCGAGCTCTCGAAGGCGCGCGACGACTCCGCGCCCGAGGAAAAGCGCCTGAACACCTACATGGATCTCTTCGACAAGGTGAAGGAGCGCACCGCCAAGTTCGAAGAGGCCATCTCCCGCAACCCTGATCTCGCGTACCAGGAGGGCAGCGCGCAGATCATCTCGGCCCGCGACGGCTGCATCCAGTCGGCCGCCGACGTGCGCCTCGACTTCGAGGGCCTCGTCCGCGAGATCGTTCAGCTGCCGGTGGTCGACGACTACCGCGACGGCAAGGCGGTCAAGGCCGCGCGTTTGAGCTTCGAGACGCTGCGCAGCGCGATCGAGAAGCTCGACCTCGACGACAAGGAGCAGCTCCTCACCCGCCTCGCGAACGCCGAGAAGACGGTCGAGGTGAAGGAGACCAAGCGCAAGCGCGAGAAGTGAGCTGGGTTGCTGGCGCGCTTCGGGCCGCGATGCGACCGCATCGACTCCCGGCCCTCCGCTGGGCTGCTGGCGCTTCGGGCCGCGATGCGGTCAAGACCGCATC
>JBMORD010000090.1:0-21361 GCA_049322495.1 Myxococcota bacterium
CTGGGTGATCGCGCCGGCGCGGAGATCGGCGTCGATGCTCATCTGCTTGCCGGGCATCGCGTCGAGGGTGAAGCGGGCGCTGACCTCGGCCACGCGCTCCGCGCCCTTGGTCACCACGAGGAACTGCACGAGCGTGAGGATGGCGAAGATCACCGCGCCCACCACGTAGTCGCCGCGCACCACGAACTCGCCGAACGCCTGGATGATCTCACCGGCGTGGCCTTCCGAGAGCGCGAGGCGCGTCGAGCTGACGTTCATCGCGAGGCGGAAGAGGGTGGTGATGAGCAGCAGCGTGGGGAACGACGCGACCTTGAGCGCGTCCTTCGCGTAGAGCGCCGCGACGAGCAGCGAGAGCGCCGCGGCGAGGTTGATCGCGAGGCCCACGTCGAGCAGCCAGCTCGGGAGCGGGACGATCATCGCGCCGATGATCATCGCCATCACGATGGCGAGCACGACGTCGGACGACGTCTTGGCGCGCGCGAGGACCTTCTCGACGACGGCAAGCACCTGGTTCACGGCGTGGCTCCTTCCTTCTGCTGCTTCGACTCGGTCTCCTCGAGGGCGACCTTCAGGATCGCGGCGGCTGCCTGGTAGAGCTCCTCGGGCACCTCCTCGCCGACGTCGTAGTGAATGAGGCTGCGCGCGAGGGGAATGTCCCTCACGACGGGAATGCCGAGCGACTCTGCTTCCTTGCGGATCTTCAAGGCGTCCTCCTCCTGGCCTTTGGCCACGATGTACGGGGCGTCGCACTCGTCCTCCGAGTAGCGGAGCGCGACCGCGATGTGCGTCGGGTTCACCACCACCGCGCTGGCCTTCTTCACGCCGCGCGCGTTGCCTCCGTTGGCGAGCTGCTTGTGCAGCGACTTCCGCTTGGCCTTGTGGTGCGGGTCGCCCTCGGAGTTCTTGTGCTCCTGCTTCACCTCTTCGTGCGACATCATGAGGTCCTTGATGTGGCGGCGCTTCGCCAGCGCCCAGTCGGCGACGCCGAGCACCACCAGCACCACCGCGGCCTCGAGCACCACCGGCCGCAACACCGTGAGGAGCGCCGTGGCCGCGCTGCGGCCGTCGTGCTGGAGGGCGACGAAGGCCAGCGACGCGTGATCCTTCACCGCGCCCCAGAAGAGCCAGCCGATGATCGCCGCGACCAGCAGCCCCTTGAGCACGTCGACCAGCTGCCGCACCGAGAAGAGCTTCTTGAAGCCCTCCACCACGTTCAGCCGCTCGAGCTTCGGCGCCACGGCGTCGGCCTGAAAGGCGAGGCCCGTCTGGGCGACGCTCGCCGCGACCGCGCCCAGGAGCGCGCCGGCGAGGCTCGGCGCGACGCAGGTGGCGAGCAGCGTGACCGCCTGCTCCAGCGCAGCGGCGGGCTCGAGGTCGGGCGTCGAGAGCGTCGCGCGCGTCCAGCCGACGAGGCGCCTCGTGGTGTCGTCGACGAAGACCAGCGTGGCGGTCAGGCCGCCGAGCGTCACGGCCGCAGACGTGAGGAGCTTGCTGCGCGCGATCTGTCCCTTCTTGCGCGCGTCATCCAGCTTCTTCTGGCTGGGTTGGTGGGTCTTCTCACTCATGGGGCAGGGTTGCCCTGAGCAGGCGAGAGGCCATGCCATTTGTCGTGAAATCAACGGTTTGCCTGGCGGCGGGGTCCAGACCCGGAAACCGCCCTCGCGCCACAATCCAATGATGGCGACCGGAACCACGAGGTGGGCGGCTGGACTGATGGCGGCCAGCGTGGCGGGGCTCGCAGCAGCGTGGTGGGCGGCGCCGGCGGCCACGGAGGACCGATCGCAGTTTCCGGCCCACTACCCGGTGCATGGCGTCGACGTCTCCCACCACAACGGGAGCGTGGACTGGTCGCAGGTCGCGCGGTCAGGCATCGCGTTCGCCTGGCTCAAGGCGAGTGAGGGAGGGGATGTTCGCGACTCCCGCTTCCGCTCCCATGCGGCCGAGGCCCACGCGGCGGGCGTCCGCGTGGGGGCCTACCATTTCTTCACGTTCTGCCGAGCGGGCGCCGACCAGGCGGAGAACTTCCTCGCGGTGGTGGGCGAGACGCCGCTCGCGCTGCCGCCAGCGGTCGACGTCGAGTTCGTCGGCAACTGTCGCAAGCCACCGTCGCCAGCGCAGATCCGTCGTGAGCTCGAGACCTGGCTCTCGCTCGTCGAGCCGAAGCTGGGGCGTGCGGTGGTCTACACCACGCCCGATGCTGACGAGGCCCTGCTCGATGGGCTCGAGCGTGCGCGGTGGATTCGGTCGATCTCGGCTGAGCCTCGCGGCGGTTGGCGGTTCTGGCAGTTCGAGCCCTCGGGGCACGTGCCCGGGATCGACGGCCCCGTCGACCTCGATGTCTTCGCCGGCCCCCTCGAGGCGCTCGGCGCGTCAGCTGCGGAAGGCGCGCGATGAGGCGACGACCGCGCGGTACTTCGCCACTTCGTCCGCGGTCCGCTCCGGCGACCAGTCGAGCCGCTTCGCCATGCGCTGTGCGACCTTCTCGGCGACCGCGAGGCCCTGGTCTCGCGCGCGGAGCACGAGCGGAATGCGGCGCGACAGGACGTCATCGAGCGTCCGTGCGAACTCGACGTCGATGGCCTCATCGACCTGCGCGAAGATCGACGGCAGCTCCGGGTCGAGACGCTCGAGGGCGGCCGGGTCTCGCTGCGCGTGCTCGAGCACCTTCGGGGCCCGCACGCCGTACTCGCCAGCGAGGTAGCGCGCCGCGCCGTCGGCCAGCCCCGGGCGCTCGAGCGACCTGGTGAGCGCGTCGAGCTGCTCGTCGTTCTCGGTGAGGCCAACCGCGCCGGGGAGCGGGCGATCGATGGTCGCCGACTTCGTGGCGACGCCGAGCTGCGGGAGCGCGCGATCGACGACCTCCGCGGCCATGCGCCGGAAGGTGGTGAGCTTGCCGCCGGCGATCGTCAGGAAGCCCGGCGAGTCGTAGATCATGTGCTCGCGCGACACGGCCGAGGCGCCAGCGCTCTCGTCCTCGGGCGCGAGCAGCGGGCGGAGACCGGACCACGTCGACAGCACGTCGTCGGCCTTGAGCTCCGCGCCGGGGAAGTACGCGTTGGCGACCTCGAGCAGATAGTCGACGTCGGCCTTCGTGGGCTCGACCTTGTCCGCCGAGCCGTCGAAGAACGTGTCGGTGGTGCCGATGACCGTGCGCCCGAGCCCCCAGGGGATGCCGAACACCACGCGCTTGTCGCGCGGCGAGCTCATCATCAGCGCGTGCTTGATCGGCAGCCGCTGGCTGTCGATGACGACGTGGATGCCCTTGGTGGGCTTGAGGATGCGGGGTTCACCTGCGAGGGCGCGCACCTCGTCGCTCCAGGGGCCGGTGGCGTTGATGACCACCTTGCTGCGCACCTCGACCGTGCCGCCGGTCTCCTCGTCGTGCGCCACCACGCCGCAGATCTTCCCGCTGGCGTCGCGCAGCAGCTTGCCGGCGCGCGCGTGGTTGACGATCGCCGCGCCGAGGGAGGTCGCGTCGAGCACGCACTCGAGCGTCAGGCGCGCGTCATCGGTCATGCAGTCGTAGTAGAGGATGCCGCCATTGAGGCCGCTCGGGCGCAGCCCGGGCTCGAGGCTGAGCGTCTTCTTCGCGCCGTAGGTGACGTGGTTGCGGTAGTTCCCGAAGAAGCAGAGCGCGTCGTAGATCCACAGCCCGAGCGCGAGCGTGGCCAGCCAGCGGCGATCGCCCTTGTAGTTCGTCACCAGGAACGGGAGCGGGCGCACGAGGTGCCGTGCGAGCTTCATGAGCCGCTTGCGCTCGTTGACCGACTCGAAGACGAGCCCGATCTCCGCCTGCTCGAGGTAGCGGAGCCCGCCGTGGATGAGCTTGGAGCTCTTCGACGAGGTCCCCGCGCCGAAGTCGAGCTTCTCGAGCAGCGCCACCTTGAGCCCGCGGAGCGCGGCGTCTCGCGCGATGCCCGCGCCGGTGATGCCGCCGCCCACCACCACGAGGTCGAAGGTCTCTTCAGCCAGCCGCTTGAGGGTCGCCGCGCGTTTCGAGTTGGGAGTGTCCACGACGTTCAGATCTTCCGGCGCTTCCCGGTGCGCTTGTAGGTGAGGTAGTCGCTCACGATCGTCCCGTGGTCGAACACGAGCTCCGAGAGCGGGATGGCGTCGAGCGGAAAGGCGCGCGCGTCCGCGGCGTCGTCGCTGCCCTTCGGGTCTCCTTCCGCCCACCCGATGTAGACGGTCGAGATGGTGTGCTTGCGCGGATCTCGCCGCGGGTCGGAGTAGGTGAAGAACTGCTCCGAGAGATCGACCTCGAGGCCCGTCTCTTCTCGCACCTCGCGCACGCACGCGGCGTGGAGCGGCTCGCCCTCGTCGACGAAGCCACCCGGCAGCGCCCAGCCGAGGGGCTCATTGCGCCGCTTGATGAGCACGATGCGATCGCCAGGGAGCTCGACGATGCAGTCCACCGTCGGCGTCGGGTTCTTGTACTGGGGGGCCATGGGCAGGTTCGACTCTTACGCGCCGCGTCGTGAAGCTGCAAACGTGATTCAAGCGGGTACAGTCGGACCGGTGAAGCGGCTCCTGTGGCTCGCGGTGCTGGCGCTGAGCGCCTGTCGGGATCATGTGCTCGAGGACGGGGCGTACGCGTTCACTCCCGGAGAGGTGCTGCGCGACGACTGCTCGCTCTCGAGCGGCGCGCCCATCGTCACCGGCGGCACGCTCCGCACCGAAGGGCACCTCGTGGCCTTCTCGCTCACGCAGCCCGAGCTGCGGCTGGTGGGCACCTACCTGAGCAGCGCCGAGCAGATGACGCTCGACGGCTCGCTGTCGAACTTCCAGGCGGTGCTGCGCGGGCGCGAGTGCCTCCTCGACGCGGTGACCTTCCACCTCGAGACGACGACGCTCAGCCCGACGAGCTTCGAGGGGGCGATGTCGATCAGCTACGAGGCGCGCCAGCCCGACGAGTGCGTGTGCCGCTACTGGTTCAAGCTCACCGGTCAGCGTCAGTAGTCGGTGCGTCCAATACCCCGATGGTTATATGGAGGTCGCATGGCTTCGCTGACCGACAACGAGCTCATCGAGAAGGCGCGGGCAGGGGACGCGAAGGCGATGGAGCAGCTCCTCGCGCGGCACGAGCAGCGGGTGTACCGGTTCGGCCTGCGCATGTGCGGCAACGAGGAGGACGCCCGCGACGTGCTCCAGGAGACGTTGCTCGCGGCGTTCAAGAACCTCGCGACCTTCCGCGGCGATTCGCAGATCTCGACGTGGCTCTACCAGGTGGCGCGGAGCTTCTGCATCAAGCAGCGGCGCCGCCGCGAGGGCGAGCCGCAGCACCACGAGGCGATCGAAGGCACCGAGGTGAAGAAGCTGGCCGCCGACGTGTCGGAGCCCGACTCTCGCACCCACGCCCGGCAGGTCGGGCAGGTCATCCAGGCGGCGATGAACACGTTGCAGGACGACTACCGCGAGGCGCTCGTGCTGCGTGACGTCGAGGGGCTCTCGGCCGAGGAGGCGGCGGGTGTGGTGGGCATCGAGGTCGGCGCCCTCAAGAGCCGGCTCCACCGGGCGCGCATGCAGCTCAAGCAGAGCCTCTCGGCGGTGCTGCAGGAAGAGACGACGGACATCGGCTGCCCCGAGCTGCAGCAGGAGCTCACCGCCTACGCGGCCTCGGAGATCGACCAGGCGGCGTGTGCGCGCATCGAGCAGCACCTCGAGAAGTGCCCGAAGTGCACCGCGGCCTGCGAGGCGCTCAAGCGCACGGTGTCGATGTGCCGGGCGATCCCCGGCGGTGATGTGCCGGCGCCGGTGAAGGCCGCCGTGCGCCAGGCGCTCCGTGCGAGCCAGGTGCCGGGCTTCTGAAACCCGGCGCGCGCGCTCCGGCTCACAGGACCATGGGCGGATCTTCCCGCGACGAGTTGCTGCAGAAGAAGGGCGTCTCGGTGCGCCAGCAGAACCGCGCGCCGTGGGCGCGCAACGTGCTCATCGTCACCAGCGGCAAGGGCGGCGTCGGCAAGAGCACGGTCGCCGTCAACGTCGCCTCGACCTTCGCCCAGCGCGACTGGCGGGTGGGGCTGCTCGACGCCGACGTCTACGGCCCGTCGATCCCCCGCATGCTGCAGGTGGAGGACGAGCGGCTCCGGTGGAACGACGCCGAGCGCATCGTGTGCGCCGAGAACTTCGGGATGAAGGTGATGAGCGTCGGCATGACGACGCCCACGCCCGACACGCCCCTCATCTGGCGCTCCTCGGTCGCCACCAGCGCGATGATCCAGCTCCTCGACGACGTCGACTGGGGTGAGCTCGATCTGCTGGTGGTCGACATGCCGCCCGGCACCGGCGACACGCAGCTCACGATGGCGCAGGAGCTCCGCGTGTCCGGCGCGCTGGTGGTGACCACGCCGCAGGTGGTGGCCACCGACGACGTGCGCCGCGCGATCCGCATGCTGCAGGAGGTCGACGTGCCCATCGCCGGCGTCGTCGAGAACATGTCGGCGTTCATCGCGCCCGATGGCTCGCGGCACCCGATCTTCGGTGAAGGCGGTGGCCGGCTGCTGGCCGAGCAGTACAAGGTCCCCTTCCTCGGAGAGATTCCCCTCGACGTCGCGGTGCGCGTCTCGGGGGACGCCGGGGTGCCGCTGGCGGTCTCCGGCTCGGCGGCGCAGAAGGAGTGGTACGCGCAGCTGGTGGACGGGCTCCTCGCCGGAGGGTTGCTCGAGAGGTGACGCGTGGTGCTCGGCGCGACGGTGATCGCGTGCTGCCGAAGGGGCCGGTGTCCGGCCTGGAGCAGGTGACCTCGCGCGCCTCGTCGGATCGCGAGCTGCCGAGGGGGCGGCGTCCGCCCTGGGGCCTCAGCTCCGGGGCCGTGCGCCTCGCTTCAGGCCTTCGGAGCAGTCGCGGGCGCGTCAGGGGCGCGTTGCGCGGCGGGCAGCAGCTCCTGCTCGATGAGCTCGCGATGGTAGTGGCCGGCGCGGTAGCCGACGACCCGCTCCACCTCGCGGCCCTTGCGGAAGTAGACGACGGTGGGCGTGCCCGTGACGCGCAGCCGAGCGGCGGTCTTCGGCGCGGCTTCGACGTCGAACTCCACCACCTTGAGGCGCCCCTTGAAGTCGCGCGAGAGCTGCATCACCACCGGCTCGAGCATCTTGCAGGGCCCGCAGCCCTGGCTCCACACGTCGACCAGCACCGGGAGCGGGCTGTCGAGGACCTCCTTCTTGAAGGTCTCGTCGGTGACGTGAACCACTTCGTGCGGCTCCGTCTCGAGCCCCAGCAGCTTCGTGAACCAGCCCATGTCGCTTGGAGCCAGCGGCGCGCGCCGAGGTTTCCGCATCGCGGTCCGGCTGCGTAGGCTCTCAGTCGTATGCGCTGGTTGCTGCCGCTGCTCGTCCTCTCGTCACCCGTCTTCGCCGGTGAGGTTCCCGACGCTGGCGTCGCCCAGCCGCGCTTCCGCCGGACGATCGAGCAGGTGCGCCTGCTCTACTTCACCGCCTCGTGGTGCGGGGGCTGCAAGAGGCTCGAGGCGAGCGGGGCGCTCACGCGGCTGCCGAAGGGCCTGGCTCTCGAGAAGGTCGACATCGACGCCCACCCGGAGGCGCTCGACAAGTACGGCGTGACGGTGACGCCCACGCTGATTCTCGTCGACGCCGACGGCTTCCCTCTGGGGAAGGTGCGCATTTCGCTCGATGACGCCGACGCGACGGTGGAGCGCCTCGAGAAGCTGGTGGCGAAGATGACGCGGCCCTGAGCGGCCGCTGGTCCGCAGCGCGACGGGCGGTGGAGCGCAAAACGGTACGGGCGCGCTTCCTCGCGCCTCAGCGGCGTGCGGCGGCGATCTCTCCAACGCCTCTCGTGCGCGCGTCTTCGATGAAGCAGCACCTCGACGGGGCCGAGAAGGGAGCCTCAGCGGCCGGCGCGGAGGCGCGCGAGCCGCTCGGTGAGTCGTCGTCGCTCGGGTGCGAGGAGCTCGCGCTGCAGTGGAGAGCTGCCTTCACCGAGTCGCGCGAGCTCGCTCTGCAGTCGTTGATCGAGCCGCTCGAGCGCCTGCTGCTCGGCGCGTTCACACTCGGCGCGTTCCACGGGGTCGTCGCCCACCAGCGCGATCGGCTCGCCCGCGGTGACGGCGGTGAGCTCCGGGTGGCGGCGCCAGGTGGTTGAGGTGTCAGCGGGGAGCTCGATCTCCAGCAGCGCGCAGTGATCGACCACCGCGAGCCAGGCCAGGCGGCGTGGCGCGAGCGGATCGCCGGTCCACTCGAGCACACCCGGGCGCGGCGCCCGGAGGATCAAGGCGCGATCGCCTTTACCGCCATGCCCGCGGCGACCGTGAGCGACAGCGCGGCGAAGCCGATGCGGAGGCCCTTCTCGGGGAGCTTCCCGCCGAGGGGGACCCCCAGCACCGCGCCGGCCATCGCCCCCGCCGCGACGGGGAGGATGATCGTCGCGAGGTGGGGTTTGGAGATCATGGTGGTGACGCCGCCCGCGAGGCTGCTCATGGCGATCAGCGCGGTCGAGGTGCCCACGGCGCGGTGCAGCGGGAGCGACGCGAGGCCGACGAGCACCGGCACGAGGAGGAAGCCGCCGCCGACCCCGAGCACGCCGGTGAGGACGCCCAGGGCGAGGCCCGTCGCGAGGAGAAGCAGGGTCGGCGCGCGCTTCGGCTGCTCGTTCTTCTTGCGGAAGAGCGAGGCGGTAGCGGCCAGCAGGACGACCGCGAAGAGCGCGGCGGTGACCCGCTCGGGGATGAAGGCGTTGAGCTTCGCGCCGCCGACCGCGCCGATCATCGTCATCGGCCCGAGGAGCAGCACGGTGCGCCAATCGACGCGCCGCGCCCGCGCGTAGGCCACCGCGGAGGTGAGGGCTGCGGTGAAGACGATCGCCAGGCCGGCGCCGGTGGCGTCGTTCATGGGCAGGGCGAAGAGCACGAGCAGGACGGGCACGGCGATGATGCCGCCGCCGGCGCCGAGCACCGAGAAGACGAGGCCGAGGGCGAGGCCGGTGAGGAAGCCGAACATGGCCCTGAGAGCCCGGTCGGGCGGCGGCCGGTTCCGGCGAATCCTGCGCGTGGCGCACGGGCTCCTGTGGGGCCATGAAGACGTTGCGCACCCCTGATCAGCTGCAGCACGACGCCGAGGCGGCGTCGACGTCGGGAACCGATTTCCTGCGCATGGGGCTCTCAGTTGGTGCGATCGGCGTCGTCGGCGCAGCGCTCGGTGCGGTTTGCCCGCTGTGCGTCGTCGCCACTCCGACCCTGCTCGGGCTCGGAGCCGTCCAGAAGATTCGAGGCCTGGTGCTCGCACGCCAGGCGAAGAACCCGGAGCCGGGGATCGGCTCACCACCCCCCGCGGCGCCCGCCGCAACACCTGAGGAGTAACGACCATGAGCATCAACGACACCCACCACCGCAAGCTCGTCGAGCAGGGCGCCCTGCTGCTCGACGTCCGCACCCCGGCCGAGTTCGTCTCGGGGCACGTCCCCAGCGCGCTCAACATCCCCGTGCAGGAGCTGCCGCAGCGCATCCGCGAGGTCGGCCCCACCACGCGCCCCGTCGTCGTCTACTGCCGCAGCGGCGGTCGCAGCGCGGCGGCCACGCAGATCCTCAAGCAGGCCGGCTACCAGGTGAAGGACATCGGGCCGATGACGGCCTGGTGATCAGGAGGCAGCCATGCAGATCGAGACCTTTTTCGACGATCGCACCTCGACGCTGACCTACGTGGTCTTCGACGAGCAGACCAAAGACGCCGTCATCATCGACCCCGTGCTCGACTACGAGCCGGGCGGCGGGAAGATCTGGACCGACTCGCTCGACAAGCTGGCCAGCTTCGTCGACGGCAAGCAGCTCAAGGTGCACTACGTGATGGAGACGCACGTGCACGCCGACCACCTCTCCGGCAGCCAGTGGCTCAAGAAGCGCTACGGCGCGAAGGTGGCGGTGAGCCACCGCATCACCGAGGTGCAGGAGGTCTTCAAGGGCGTCTTCAACTGGCCCGACTTCCCCACCGACGGGCGGCAGTTCGACACGCTGCTGAAGGACGATCAGGTGGTGAAGGCCGGGAGCCTCGAGCTCAAGGCCATCCCCACGCCCGGCCACACGCCAGCGTGCATGAGCTTCGTGGTGGGCGACGCCGTCTTCACCGGCGACGCGATCTTCCTCGACGACATCGGCGTCGGGCGCTGCGACTTCCCGAAGGGCTCCGCCGACACGCTCTACGAGTCGGTGACGAAGCGCATCTTCACGTTGCCCGACTCGACGCGGATCTTCGTGGGCCACGACTACCCGCCCGCCGGTCGCACCTGGAAGGCGATGACCACCGTGGGCGCGGCGAAGCAGGCCAACGTGCAGCTCAAGGCGTCGAACACGAAGGAGGACTTCGTGGCCCGGCGCACCGGGCGTGACCGCACGCTGAGCGCGCCGCGGCTGCTCTACCCGAGCCTCCAGGTGAACATGGCGGCCGGCGAGCTGCCCCCGGCCGAGCCGAACGGGCGGCGCTACCTCCGCACCCCGATCAACGGGCTGTGAATCGGCCCCTCACGTGATTGGCTCAGAGACCGCCATGCGAAAGAACCTCATCCTCACTGCGCTGCTCTCCTCCGCGCTCCTCGTCGGCCAGGCCTGCGCCGCTCCCTCCATCACCGGCGAGACGGCGAAGCAGCTCGTCTCGAAGCAGGGCGCCTTCCTCCTCGACGTGCGCACGCCCGGCGAGTTCCAGGACGGCCACATCGACGGGGCGACGAACATCCCCGTGCAGGAGCTGGAGTCGAAGCTCGCCAGCCTGCCCGCGAAGAAGGACCAGGACATCGTCGTCTACTGCCGCAGCGGCGCCCGCAGCGCGCGCGCGCGCGAGATGCTCCTCAAGGCCGGCTTCACCAAGGTGCACGACCTCGGCGGCATGTCGAACTGGAAGTGATCGAAGACCGCCGATGCAGCGAAGCGGGGCGTGCCGAGCAGGCGCGCCCCGCTCTCTTTTTCAGAGGCAGCCCTTGAAGGCGCCCGGCTTCGGCTTGGGCGTGATGCGGAACTCGGTCACCTCGACCACGGCCACCTTGTCCTTCGCGTCGACGCGCTTCACCGTGCCGGTGACGTCGATCGAGCCGCCGCCGAAGGCGCGCTCGAGCTCCGAGGTGCGGATGCTCTTCTTCTCGAGCTTGTAGAAGGTCATCTCGGCGACGTCGAAGACCACCAGGCCCTTCTGCGTCTCCTCGAGCGGGCAGGCGGTGAGCAGATCGAGCTTCCCGGTCTCGATGGCCTTCTGGGCGCAGCTGAGCGCGGTGACGGGGGCGGAGCTGAGCTCCACCTCTTCGCCGGGATCGGCGGCGAAGGCGGGCACGGCGAGGAGGACGAGGGCGGTGAGGAGAGGGCGCATGATCAACGGGGCTCCGGCGTGGGCTCGTCGAGCGTCCGGAGGAACGCCACGAGGTCTGCCACTTGTTGGGGGGTGAAGGCGGCGAACGGGGGCATCTTCGAGACGCGCTTGCCGTCGGGGCCGACGCTCGACCAGCGGAAGCCGTCGGAGTTGGGCGCGGCACCGTTCGGATCGCGCTCGGCGCTCGGGCTGTAGTGCTGGTTCGGGTTCGGTTCGTGGATGATCACCTGGCTCGGCGTGACGATGGAGTCGCGCAGGTAGGTGGGCGTGGCGATGGCGCCGATGTTCTCGAGGTTGGGGGCGATGCCGGCCGGCGCGAAGGCCTTGCCCGGCAGCCGATGGCACGCGATGCACACCTGCTCGGCGAGCGTGCGGCCCTGCTCCTTGTCGCCGAGATCGCCGGGCGCGAAGCCCCACGAGACCTCCTTCACGTAGCTCGCGTCGGGCGCCTGCCCGGGGAGCCGCACGAAGTGCCACGACGAGAGCCGCTTGTAGCCGGAGCGCTCGCGGCGCGCGCCGTCCCACGTGGCGAAGGCGACGGGCGTGAGCGCCTGGGCGTGCGCGCGGGGGAGCCGGATCACCGCGCTCCACCTCTTGTTCGCCTCGTCCCACGAGATCGCGTCGTCGTTGGGCGTCGCCGGCGCCTGGCGGGTGAGCGAGCCGAAGCCCGCGGCGGCGAACTGGCTCTCGAGCGCGCCGCTCTTCGTCGCGCGCAGGAGCGTCACGTTCACGAAGGCCTCGTCGTCGCCCATGCTGATCGCCGGGAGCCGCTTGCCGGGGCCGAAGACCTGCGGCGTCTCGAGGGCGACCGAGTCGGCGAAGGCGTTCACCTCGTCGTCGCGGATCACGTCGCGCGCGGTGTCTTCCCACTCGAGGCGCACCGCGAGCGCGTCGTCACCGACGATGGCCTTCACCTCGATGTGCCGCTTCGCGGGCTGGGTGAGGATCGCGTTGGCCGTGCGATCGTGCAGGAAGATGGTGCGCTGGGCCGAGACGAGGAAGCGCTTCGCCGACGCCTTGCCCCAGGCCGCGTCGCCGGGCGTGGTGGGGGCCTTCGGCGCGGCGATCGCGTCGACCACCTCGGTCTTGAAGAAGGCCTCGTTCGCCAGCGCGCTCGTGGCCAGCAGCGCGCTCATCAGGGTCGTGCGGATCTTCACTTGAGCACCGGGAGCTTGAAGCCAGCGGGCTTCGGCTTGTCGAGGCGGAACATGTCGGAGTGCTTGTAGGCGATGAGGGTGTCGAGCAGCTCCGAGGGCTGGCCGGCCTTGCGCTTGTCGAGCTCGGCGTGGAGCACCTTGAGCGCGTCGTGCACCTTCGGCCCGAAGAGGCTCTCGAGGTACGGCGTGGGAATGCGCTCGCTGCCCTCGATGGGCTTGCCGTTCTTGTCGAACTTCCGCGGGCCCGACATCGGCGGCACGTAATAGACGTTGGCCTGGGTGCCGTACTCGGGGTGGAGCGGCAGCGCGACCTTGTACTGGTGCACCAGCTTGTGCACCTGGCCCTCGACGTCGTCGAGGTAGCCGACGAAGCGGATGCGGCCCACGCACTGCTGCGCGCACGCCGGCGGGAGCCCCTGCTCGATGCGCGGGAAGCAGAAGATGCACTTCTCCGACTTCGAGAGCTTGGTGTTGAAATAGATCTTCTTGTACGGGCACGCCGCGATGCACATGCGGTTGCCCTCGCAGCGGTTGAGGTCGACCAGCACGATGCCGTCCTGATCGCGCTTGAAGATCGCCTCGCGCGGGCACGCGGCCAGGCAGCTCGGGTTGCTGCAGTGGTTGCAGATGCGCGGGAGGTAGAAGAAGTACGAGTTGGGGAACTCGCCGGCGCCGACGTCTTCGTCCCAGTTGGGGCCGACGGTCGGGTCGCTCTTCGGGAGGAACTCCTTGTTCGCGAGGATCTCGTCGCCGTTGTAGTCCCACGGCACGCCGTAGTCGCCGTAGCGGCTGGGCACCACGCCGTCGCGGAGGTTGCCGCCTTCGTCGAAGCCGCCGCCGAGCTCTTCCCACTTGCGCGGGAAGCCGTCACCCGGCTTCGTCTCGACGTTGTTCCAGTACATCCCTTCGCGGCCGTTGCGGTTGGTCCACTGCGTCTTGCAGGCGACCGTGCAGGTCTGGCAGCCGATGCACTTGTTGAGATCCATCACCATCGCGAGCTGGCGCTTCGACATGGCAGTTCCTTTCAGACCTTCGCGATGTCGAGCGTCGTCTCGTAGGCGTGCTGGTTGCCGTCCCAGTTCGTGCCGAACTTGAGGTGGCCCCAGCCGTCGGTGAGCTCGAGCAGGTTGAGCATGTCGCCGACGAGCGAGTTGTGACCCTTCTTGCCGGCGTACATGAAGGGCTCCCACCCGTGCTCCATCACCAGGGCGTCGGGCGGCACGGCGGGCGAGAGCTTGGCCATCAGGCGCACCTCACCGAGCTCGTTGAACATCTTGATGTCGTCGCCATCCTTGATGCCGCGGGCCTTCGCGACCGCGGGGTTGATCATCACGTACGGCTTGCCGCGCTGCAGGCGGAGCAGGATGGGCGAGGTCTTGTACGTCGAGTGGATCGACCAGCGCGCGTGCGGCGTCATGAGCACGAACGGGTGGTGCGACGGGCGAATCGGCGGCTTGGCGGTGGGCACGTGCGCGTTCGCGGCGATCCACAGCGGGTGATCGACGTAGAAGGTGAGGCGCCCGGTGAGCGTCTCGAAGCGCTGGTGCAGGAAGAGCTGGTTCTCGAAGGTGTTGTAGGGGCGGTCCTTGTAGAGCGGCGAGCTCTTGCCGGCCTTCTCGTTGAGCTGCAGGAAGCCGCCGCGCTCGTAGACGCTCTTGACGTTGTTCGGCTTGAACTGATCGACGTGCTCGAGCGCGTACTCGACCGCGTCCTTGTCGGTGCGGAGCGCGCCTTCCTTCGTGAAGTCCTTCACCAGGGTGTCGAGGTGGCGCACGCCTTCCTGGGTGTGCGTCTTGTCGACGATCTTGATCTGCTTCTCGTCGCCGGTGGCCTTGTGGCGTGCTTTGGCGATGGCCTCGAGCTTCTCGACCACCAGCGTGCAGATCTCCCACTCGCTCTTCGACTCGCCGACGGGCTTCAGGGTGGGCGAGGGGTACGCGAGGTTGGCGTAGCGGTGGTAGCCGGGGTTGGTGCGGAGATCCCAGCTCTCGTAGGGCGTCTTGCACGGCAGCAGGATGTCGGCGAACACCGCCATGTCGTTGGCGCGCACGTCGCCGTACGCGATGAACTTCGCCTTCTCGAGGAACGACTTGCGGTACTGGCCCTTGTTGCGGCGGAAGCGCGAGTCGGCGAACAGCAGGAAGTTCTCGACGGTGGTCCAGTACGGCTTGCCTTCCTTGTAGCCGGCGTCGTTCTTGCCCTTCTCGAGCAGCGCCTCGACCTTCTTGCGGTACTCGGCCTTCGACTCGCCGGTGCCGCGCTTCATGTCTTCGTCGGTGTAGAGGATCTCGGCGTCCTTCAGCCCGTCACCGAGCATGAACTCGCTGACGAAGCCCGAAGCGAAGCGGTGCTGGTACCTGCCCTGGAAGCCCGAGAGCCCCTCGAGGCCCGAGATGTTCCACTCGTTCTCGGTGTTGAGGCCGCCCTGCGGGCCGAGCCGCCCCGAGAACGCGGCGAGCGAGGCGATGGCGCGCTGCGAGAGCATGCCGTTGAAGTGCTTGCCCACCGAGAAGCCCATGGTGAGCAGGCTCACCTTCGGCTTCGTCATGTCGATCGCCAGCTCGTCGACGATCGCCGGGTGCACGCCGGTGAGCTTCTGCACCTTCTCGGCGGCGAAGGGCTCGAGCTCCTTCTTGAAGAGCGCGAAGGCGGTCGTGACCTTCACCTTCTTCCCGTCCTTCAGGGTGAGCGTCCAGCTGCCCTCGAGCGCGGGGTCGAGCTCCCAGTCGCTGTCTTCGAGGCGCAGGGTCTCGAGCGCGCTGCCCTCGCTGCCGGGCATCACGGTGAACTTCTTCGTCTTCGCGTTGAAGGTGAGGAAGCACTCGTGGTCGTGCTTGACGAACTTCTTCGCCGACTCGGCGTCGAAGTCCTTCGCCTTGACGTCGATCTCCGAGAGCCGCACCAGCTCCTTCGTGTCGGCGCGCACGAGGAACGGCAGGTCGGTGTACTCCTTGAGGAACTCGGGCTTGAAGAGCTTCTTCTGGATGATGCGGTGGATGATCGACAGCGCGAGGTGGCCGTCGTAGCCCGCCTTCACCGGCACCCAGAGGTCGGCGTGGATCGCCGTCGAGTTGAACTCCGGCGTGATGACGATGATCTTCGAGCCGTTGTACTTGCCTTCCCACAGGTAGTGCGCGTCGGGGATGCGCGAGGTGTTCGGGTTGCAGCCCCAGAAGATGTTCACGTTCGACTGGAAGACGAAGTCGTACGTGCAGCCGATGTTGCCCTCGCCGTACACCACGCTCACGCCGGGGAACATGTCGCCCACGTAGCTGGCGATGTACGGGCGCACCGCGCCCAGCAGCGCGCCCAGGCGCTTCACCGACGCCGCGCGCGCCTCGGTGAGCACGCCCGCGCCGACGTGGATGTAGTTCGACGACGGGCCCTTCTCGACGAGGCCGTCGTGGAGGTGGGTGGCGATCTCGGTGATCGCCTCGTCCCACGAGATGCGCTTCCACTGGCCGGAGCCGCGCTCGCCGACCCGCTTCATCGGGTAGAGCAGGCGATCGGCCTCGTACATCGTCTGGCTGTGCTGCACGCCCTTGTTGCAGCCGCGCGGGTTGGCGTCGGGCAGGCGCTCGTGGAGCTGCGGGTAGCTCGCCGACTGGTTCTCGCGCGTGACCTTGCCCTTCTCGGTCCACACCTCCCAGGCGCAGTTCCCCTGGCAGTTGACGCAGTGGTACGCGAAGCCGCGCTCGTCGGGGTTGCCGCGCACCGCCTGGAACTCGGCCCGGTAGAAGTCCTCGGTGGTCTTCGTGTCGGGGTAGCTCGCGCGCGGGTCGTCGACGCGCACCGGGGGCTTCGGGCTGGGCGGCTGGTTGGGCGCAGCCTTCGCGGTGACGCCGGCGGCGACCGAGCCGACGACGAGGTTCTTCAGCGCGTCACGTCGGGAGATGGACACGGGGCACTCCAGGAGTTGTGAAACAACCGCTCAGCCTGCTTCAGAGACAGCCGCCGCCCGCCGCGTTCTTCGGCGGCGAGTAGTCGCCAGTGTCTTCGGGAAGGTTGGCGTCGCTCCAGCCCTCCATGCCGCCCGCGAGGAGTCGCGCCTGACCGAAGCGCGCGCGGCACTTCTCGAACGCAGCAGCATCACCACTGTCGGTGACGATCACCGTGCTGACGTACGAGTACACGCGGTCCTTCGCCTTCTCGGGCGCCTTCGCGTCGTCGCAGTCGGGCAGGGGGATCGCGCCGGGGATGTGGGTGTCGATGTAGTGATCGTCATCGTACGCGCGCAGGTCGACGATCTGGACCTTCAGCTGCGGGTTCGACAGCTGGGCGTACAGCTCCTTCGGGGTGACGGCCTGCTGGGCGAGCAGGTCCGTCGTGCGGCGGCCCTCGAGGATCAGCAGCACCCCGAGGATGGCGATCGCCGCGACGTAGATGGCGGTCTCGAAGCGCTTCATTCGGCACCCTGCGTCGTCTTCGAGGTCTTCACCTGCCCCGCGAGGGCGTCGTTCTTCACGCGGAGCTCGATCAGCCCGACCGCGAGGCCGGCGATCAACACCAGGAACATGATGCGCATCGAGCGGGTCATCAGTCGTACACCTCGTCGCCGACGCGCTGCGCCTTCGACAGATCGATGCGGCGGGTGAGCAGCAGCAGGTTGCTGGTGGCCATCGACGCCACGAAGAACGTGCCGCCCATGGCGAGGCTGCCGATCGACAGCGTGGGCCACGCGGCGATGAAGGCGCCGGTGGTGCAGCCGCCGCCGATCATCGCGCCGAGCGCCAGGCCGAAGCCGCCGGCGAGCGACTTCATCGACGCCGCGAGGCTGAAGGTCTTCTGGAGCGTGCTGTGCGCCGCCGCCTCGGACTTGTACGAGACGGTGCGCGCGAGGAAGCCGCCGGGGAACACGCCGATGATCAGCATCGCGCGCCAGAGGATGTCGTCGTTGATCTTCGGCACCAGCTCCAGCGGGTGGCCGACGAGGTGCGCTGCGCCGCCCACCGCCGCCAGCACCGCGCCCGAGAAGCCGAGGTAGCCGTTCTGCGCGGTGGCCGCGACGATGATCAGCCCCGCGGCGACGCCCGACGCCAGCCAGCTCCACTCGCCGCGCACGTAGTCGATGACCGTCTTGCGCTCGTGCGACGAGGGGTAGGTCATCTCGGGCGTGAGCTTGTTCACCACCACCGCGATGACGAAGAACAGCGCGCCCCACACCATCGCCACCACGCCGTAGGGCAGCCCGAGCAGCCCGTGGATGGTGATGGGCTTCTGGTTGGCGGCGATGATGCCCGCGTCGCTCAGCGGCGTCTTGAGCACCGAGTACGCGAGGACCCCCAGCACCAGGCCGAAGAGGGCGAAGGGCGTGGCGAACTTCTTCTCGCCCCCCATGCCGCCCGCCTTGGCCATGCAGGTGCCAGGGCAGGTGCCCGTGGTGCCCATCGCCACGCCGAAGATCACCCCACCGAGCACGTGCGCGCTGCCGAGGAAGGGCATCACGCGCGGCACGAGGTTGAGCGACTCGGCGAGGCCCAGCACCGACGCGAGGCCGTACGCGGTCGACGCGGTGGCGATGGCAGTGAAGGCGAACTTCATCACCTTCGTGTCGCGCAGCGTCAGCATGCCGATGATGCGCGAGAACCGGCTGGCGCCCACCTTGTAGAGGACGAAGCCAAAGGCTGCTCCTGTCAGCAGCCCTGTGAGCGCAGCTTTCATGTGGTCAGCTCCTCGGAAGCTGAGTGCTTCGGTTACTGCTGGGTGCCCAGCGGAAGTTCAGGGGTGTTGCCCCACTCGCTCCAGCCACCGACGTACACCCTGGTGTTGGTGTGGCCGGCCTTGAGCAGGGCGAGGTACTGGAAGGAGCCGCGGCCGAGGCCGACGTGGCAGTAGGTGATGACCGGCTTGCTCGCGTCGTAGCCATTCTTCTTGAGCTTCTCGAGCTGCTTCTGGAGCTCCCTGGCGTCCTTGAGCGTCGGCTTGTCGGCCTCCGCGTCCTTGTTGCCGGCGTACTTGGTCCAGGGCGAGAAGACCGCGCCGGGGATGAAGCCGCCGCGGGCCACGGTGATCTCCTTGCCGGGCGCCGAGAGGCCGGCGAGCAGCTCCTTGCCGGTGTACTCCTCGAGCTTGTGGCGCGAGTCGAGGATCAGCGCCTTCGACGGATCCTTCACCACCGCCTCGACGTCGGCGCGCGAGGCGATCATCTGCCACTGCACCTCGCCCTTGAAGGTCTTCGCCGCCGGCGCCTTGCCGTGGCCCTCTTCGATGGCGCCGCTCTTGGCCTTCCACGCCGCCAGGCCGCCCTCGAGGATCTTCACGTTCTTGTGGCCGTAGAGCGTGAGGAAGAACCAGTCGCCGCTCGCGTTGACGCCCATGCCCGAGTCGTAGACGACGACCTGCGTCGCCGCGTCGATGCCGAGCTTCTTGCCGATGAAGTCGAACGCCGCCGCCTCGCACATCGGCAGGCCCTTGCACTTGCGCACGTCGTCGAGCAGCTGGAGATCGTGCGCGAACGCCTCGACCGCGCCGGGAATGTGGCCCTTGTCGAAGTCCTTCTCCGAATCGGCGGCGACGAAGCGGACGGTGTCCTTGCCGACCAGCTTGAGCGCGTCATCGGCGCTGATGAAGACGTCCTGAGCGAGCGCCGGCAGCGCGCACACGATCGTGAGGGCAAAGAGATTCCTGAGCATGTGCGCTGAGAGCCGCGGCTGACGATTTCGATTCGATCAGCGAATACGGCAGCAAAACCGGGTGGTTGGGGCCGTTTGGAATCGAAAAGGCCGCGCTCGGGCTCTCGCAACCTGCCGTGATCTCTGACGCACTGCATCGCCCTCTGCGCAGCTTGCGGGTGTCCGTGACGGACCGCTGCAACCTGCGCTGCGCGTACTGCATGCCCGAAGCGCGCTACGACTGGCTGCCCAACCCCTCGCTGCTGAGCTTCGAGGAGATCGCGCGGCTGGTGGCGCGGTTCCAGTCGCTGGGCGTGACGAAGGTGCGGCTGACGGGAGGCGAGCCGCTGGTGCGGCGCGAGCTGCCCACGCTGATCGAGCAGCTCTCTGCGCTCGGGCTCAAGGAGCTGGCGCTGACCACCAACGGCGTGCTCCTCGCACCGATCGCCAGCGCGCTCGCGCGCGCGGGGCTCCACCGGCTCACCGTCAGCCTCGACACGCTCTCCGCGGAGCGCTTCTTCCAGCTCTCCCGCCGCACGCAGCACGCGGAGGTGCTGGCGGGCATCGACGCGGCGCTCGAGGCGGGCCTCGCTCCGCTCAAGCTCGACACGGTGCTGATGCGCGGGGTGAACGACGACGAGATCGTGCCGCTGCTCGCCTTCGCCCGGGCGCGCGGCGCGGAGCTCCGCTTCATCGAGTACATGGACGTCGGCGGCGCCACGCGGTGGAACTCGCAGCTCGTCGTCTCGCGGTCGGAGCTGCTCGCGCGCCTCACCGAGGCGTTCGGCGCCGCGCCGCGGCCGTTGCCCGAGCGGGACAGCGCGCCCGCGGAGCGCTTCCTGCTCCCCGATGGCCAGGTGTTCGGGATCATCGCCTCGACCACGCAGCCCTTCTGCGGCACGTGCGATCGCGTGCGGCTCACGGCCGATGGCCAGCTCCTCACGTGCCTCTACGCCACCAGGGGGACCGATCTCCGCGCGCTCGTGCGCAGCGGGGCGGATGACGCGGCCCTCGAGGCGACGCTGCGCAGCGTGTGGCAGGCGCGGCGCGATCGTGGCGCGGAGGACCGGGCGCGGCTGGCGAGCCTGCGCGGGCCGCTGCGCACCGCCTCGGAGCTCGCGGCCGAGCCGCACCTCCAGATGCACCGGCGCGGCGGGTGACGGTGTCGTAGAAGTCGGGCGATGCAGCTCGACGCGCTCCCTCCCGAAGGTCCGCTGTGCTGTCTGGCCGCGCCGCTGCTCGAGCGCGGCGTCACGCTGCCGCTGCCGGCGCTCGACGACGAGGAGGGGCCGCGGCTGCCGGCCTCGCTCCCGCCGGTGGTCGACGCGCACGTGCACCTCTTCCCCGACCCGGTGTTCGCCGCCATCTGGCGCTGGTTCGAGACGCACGGCTGGCCGATCCGCTACCAGCTCAAGACGCCGGAGGTGCTCGAGTTCCTCTTCTCGCGCGGCGTGTCGAAGGTCGTCGCGCTGCACTACTCGCACAAGCCGGGCATGGCGCGCTCGCTCAACGCGTACGTCGCCGCGCTCGCCGCGAAGGATCCCCGCATCGTCGGCCTCGCCACCGTGCTGCCGGGCGAGCCGGGCGCGAAGGAGATCCTCCGCGAGGCCTTCGCCCGGGGCCTGCGCGGGGTGAAGCTCCACTGTCACGTGCAGTGCTTCGCGCCCGACGCGCCGGAGCTGCACGAGATCTACGAGGCGTGCGTCGAGGCCGACGTGCCGCTGGTGATGCACGCCGGCCGTCAGCCCGCTTCCCGCGCGTACGCCTGCGACGTGTACGCGCTGTGCGGCGCCGAGCGGGTGGAGCGCGTGCTCGAGGCCCACCCACGGCTCAAGCTCTGCGTGCCGCACCTCGGCGCCGACGAGTTCGAGGGCTACCTCTCGCTGCTCGAGCGCCACGACTCGCTGTGGCTCGACACCACGATGATGGGCGCGGAGTACTTCGCGCTCGACGTGCCGCGCCGCCTCTACGAGGCGAGGCCGGAGCGCATCCTCTACGGCACCGACTTCCCGAACCTCCCCTACGCGTGGGATCGCGAGCTCAAGCACCTGCTCAAGCTCCGCCTCGGCGACGAGGTCGAGGCCGGGCTGCTCGGACAGAACGCCCTGCGCCTGTTCGGCGCGCTGTGATTGGCTGGCCCCTTCACCACCCACCAGGAGTGCAAAATGAGACGGTCGATCCTGCTGCTCGCCGCGTCGCTCTCGCTCGTCGCCTTCGCTCAGCCCGCGGGCAAGGGCCCCGAGAAGAAGGCGGAGGCGATGGAGAAGAAGGAAGAGAAGAAGACGGAGGC
>JBMORD010000091.1:0-21286 GCA_049322495.1 Myxococcota bacterium
CGAGCGCATGAGCCCGCCCAGCGCCGCCGGCTTCAGCACGATCACGTCGGCCGCAGCGCGCGGATCCTTCTCCAGCAGGCGCGGCAGCACGCCCGACAGCAGCATCGTCTCGTCGGCGGCGATGCGGCACGGCGCGAGGTGACGGAGCCGTCGGAGGCCCTCGACGTCCTGCGGGCCGACCGGCTGCTCACAGACCTCGAGGCCGAGCGCCTCGAGCCCGCGCAGCGCCGAGCGGGCCGTGGCCTCGCTCCAGCCACCGTTGGCGTCGATGCGGATGCGCACGTGCGGGCCCACCGCGCGGCGGACGGCGAGCAGGCGCTGCGCCTCGATGCCCAGCGGTCGCGCCGCCACCTTCGTCTTCACCACGCCGAAGCCCTTCTTCGCCGCCTCCTCGGCCGAGGCCGCGAGCCCGGCCGCGTCGTCACCCTCGATCAGCGCGTTGACCGCGAAGTGCGAGCGGCGCACCGGCCCGAGCAGCGTCGCGACCAGC
The DNA here is from genome assembly GCA_049322495.1 of Myxococcota bacterium. Lineage (GTDB taxonomy): Bacteria > Myxococcota > Myxococcia > Myxococcales > Myxococcaceae > Archangium_A. The sequence goes on from JBMORD010000091.1 coordinate 491, forward strand.
ACGCCCTTGCGGATCGCCAGGTGCTCGAGGAGCGCGCACTCAGCCGCGTGCCGCGCCGCGGGCGTCTTCTCCATGCCCTCGATGAGCGTGGCGATCTCCTCGATCGTCTCGGGGAGCTTCTGCACCTCGAAGCGCTCGAGCGCCGCCTGCGCCGCCTGCGGTGTCTCGGTCCCGAACGACGCCATGGGCATCGCCTCGCCGCGGCCGACGATGCCCTCGGCCTTCAGGGTGACGCGGAACCCCTCGCGCACGTCCATCGGCCCGCGCGCGGTCTGAATCGGCTTCTTCAGCCGCAGGGAAAAAGGAACGATCTCCAGCTTCATCGCGACAGCCCCAGGGCGAAGAGGACTCCGTAGATCATCTGCAGCTTCGCCGTGCCGGCGAGCGCCTCGTTGAGGGCGACTCCGGTCTTCGTGAAGAGCGTCTTGAGCGGAGGCACCGCGAGCGGCGCCGACAGCAGCGCGAGCAGCACCCACGCGGTGGTGAGGCCCGAGAGCCAGAGCGCGAACGGCACCAGCGCGCTGACCACGAGGCACGCCACGTACTCCGCCTTGCCGAAGCCGGTGCCGAAGCGCACCACCAGCGTGCGCTTGCCCGCCGCCTCGTCGGTCTTCGCGTCGCGCGTGTTGTTCACCGCGAGCAGCGCCACGCCGAGCAGCCCCACCGGCACGGCGGCGATCAGCGCGGTGACGCTCAGCGCGTGCGCGAGCACGAAGTAGGTGCCGCCCACTGCGACGAAGCCGAAGAACACCAGCACGAAGAGATCCCCGAGGCCGTTGTAGGCGAGCGGGAACGGACCGCCGGTGTACGCGTAGCCGGCGGCGAGCGAGGTGAGGCCGATCACCACCAGCGGCCAGCCCGCGACCGCGACCAGATAGAGCCCCACCACGAAGGCGAGGCCGAAGCACACCATCGCGCCGGTGAAGACGGCCTTCGGCGAAAGCCAGCCCTGCGCGGTGGCGCGCGGCGGGCCGAGGCGCTCCGCGGTGTCGGCGCCCCGCTTGAAGTCGAAGTAGTCGTTCACCAGGTTGGTGCCGATCTGGATCAGCAGCGCCCCCACGAGCGCGGCGAGCGCCGGGAGCGGCTGGAACACCTGCTCGCGCAGCGCGATCGCCGAGCCGACCGCCACCGGCACCACGCCCGCCACGAGCGTCTTCGGGCGCGTGGCGAGGAACCACGCGGCGAGCGGGGACGGCGGTCTGGCGGCGACGTCAGTCACGGCCCTCTCCTCTGCGACAGCGCCGGGGCGCCCGCAACCGCAAACTGGAGTCGCCAGCCGATCACGGCACGTGCTCCTGCGGCTCGGCGAGCCAGCGCGGCGCGAGGAAGGAGCGGACCTCCGCGGCGTACGCCTCGGGAGCCTCGAGGTGCGGCGCGTGCCCGACGCCGCGCAGCGACACCCGCCACGCCATCGGCAGATCGGCGGTCATCTTCCGCGCCAGCCGCGTGTACTTCTCGTCGGCGGCGCCGGTGATGAGCAGCGTCGGCACCCGCAGCGCCTGGAGCCCCGGCCAGAGATCCGGCTGCGCCCCCTGCCCCATCACCCGGAGCGCGGCGGCGAGGCCTTCCACCGTGTGGCTCGAGCGGCGCGCGCGGAGCGCCTCCTGCGCCGACGACGGCAGCGCGCGAATGCCAGCGAAGAGCGGGAGCTGCTCCCAGTGCGCGACGAAGCCATCGACGCCGCGCGCGCGCAGCAACTCCGCGAGCGCCTCGTCCGACCTCCGGCGGAGCAGCCGATCGTGACGTCGCCGGAGCCCCGCCGCGCCCGACTCGAGCACCAGCCGCTCGACACGCCGCGGGTACTTCTGTGCCACGCCCAGCGCGATGCGGGCGCCCTGCGAGTAGCCGACGAGCACCGTGCGTCCGTCGAGGTGCTCGGCCACCGCGTCGACCACCTCGTCCCACGACGTAGGCAGCGGCGCCTGCCCGTGGCCCGGCAGCTCGAGACAGGTCGCGGACAGCACGTCGCCGAGCAACGGCTCGAGGTGCTCGAAGGTGCGCGAGGAGCCCGCGAAGCCGTGCAGAAAGACAGCCCGCGTCTCGCCCCGCCCCCAGGTGACGAACGGCAGCTTCATCACAGCCCCTCCGAGAGACGCGCGAACAGCGCGCGGTGTGCGTCGACGTTGGCCGCGCGATCGGTGCGGACCTCGACGAGGTGCAGCCCGCCGCCCGAGACGCAGCGGCTCACCGTCGCGCCGAGCTCGTCGAGCGACGTCGGCCGGTGGAGCTGCCCGCCAGCGAGCGCTGCGAGGTGCGCGAGCTCGACGCCGTGCGGAGTACCGAAGAGATCCTCGAAGTGCGGCGTGCGGCCGGCGATGGGGAGGAAGTGGAAGATGCCTCCCCCGTCGTTGTTCACCACCACCGCGGTCAGCGACAGCGCGTGCCGCTTCGCGATGAGCCAGCCGCCGAGATCGTGCAGGCACGCCACGTCGCCGATGAGCATCGCGGTGGCCCGTCCGCTCCCTGCGGCGACGCCGAGCGCGGTCGAGGTGACGCCGTCGATGCCGTTGACGCCGCGGTTGGTGAACACCCGCAGCCGGCGCCCAGACGAGGCGAACGCGTCCACGTCGCGGATCGGCATCGAGCTCGAGAGGAAGACCTGCGTGTCCTCGGGCAGCGCGGCGACGAAGGTGCGCGCCACGAGCGGCTCGGTGAGCGCCGCACGCTCGGCCTCGAGCCGCGCCGAGAGCTTCGCCTGCGCCTCGAGCCACACCGCCCGTTCACCGCCGCTCGCCGCGGGCGGAAGTACGCGCTCCGGCTCGCGCGACGAGAGCGCCGCGACGTGCGAGGGATCGAACTGCAGCCCGTCGGTGTGGAACTGGAAGATCTTCGCGCCCGAGCCATCGAGCCAGGCCTGAGGGCCCTTCGGCGTCAGCCCCCCACCGAAGCGCAGCACCACGTCGGGGCGGTGCCGTTCGGCGAACGCGGCGTTGCGCAGGAGCGCGTCGGCGACACCGATCGCCGCGGGGAAGCCGAAGCGCGCATTCGACGCGGCCTCCGCGAGCACCGGGAAGCCGATCCGCTCGCCGAGCGCGTGCACCCACGCCCCGAAGCCGTCGTCGCGCTCGCGCGGGCCGCAGACGATCACCCCGCGCTTCGCGGTGGCGATCGCCGCGAGCACCTCCGCGGGCCAGGCGAGGGGCCCGCCTTCGCGCACGAAGCGAGGGATCGGCGGGTCGATCACCGGGCCGGCGACCGCCGGCGCGAGCGGCTCGCGGAAGGGCACGTTGAGGTGCACCGGGCCGCGCGGCGCCTGCTGCGCGAGCTGCGTGAGGCGCGCCGTCACCGCCACCACGTGCGCCAGCGCCGGCTCGTCAGGCGTCGGCAGCGCCTCCGCGCCGCGCACGTGGCGGCCGAACATCCCCACCTGCGCGATGGTCTGCGGCGCCCCGAAGCCGTGCAGCTCCCAGGGCCGATCGGCGGTGAGCACCACCAGCGGCGTCGCGCCCTCCGAAGCCTCCATCACCGCGGGCAGGAAGTGCGCCCCCGCGCTGCCCGAGGTGCACACCACCGCCGCCGGGGCGCCGGTCGCCTTCGCGAGGCCGAGCGCGAAGAACGCGGCGCTCCGCTCGTCGATCACCGACCAGACCTTCACGTCGCCGCGATCGGCGAACGCGAGCGCGAGCGGCGTCGAGCGGCTGCCCGGGGCGATCACCGCGTGCCGCACGCCGCAGCCCACCAGCGTCCCGACGATCGTCGCCGCCCAGCGCTGGTTGAACGTCCACTCACTCATCGTGCACCCCGAGGGCGGGTAGCACCGCCCGTGCCTTGCGCGCCGTCTCGAGCCACTCCGCCTCCGCGGTGCTCCCGGCCACCACGCCCGCGCCGACGAACACCTCCGCGCGGCGACCGCTCAACAGCGCCGCGCGCAGCGCCACGCTCAAGGTCAGACCGCTCGGGCCCGCCGCGCCGACCGCGCCGCTGTACCAGCCGCGCGAGAAGCCCTCGTGGGCCCGCAGCCACGCCACCGCCTCCGCGCGCGGGCGCCCCGCCACGGCCGGTGTCGGATGCAGCGCCCTGGCCACCTCGAGCGCCTCCACAGCGGGCCGCAGCGCCGCGCGGATCGGCGTGTGGAGGTGATCGACGTTGGCCAGCGTCTTCACCACCGGCGCCGAAGGAATGTCGAGCGCGGCGACCAGCGGGCCGAGCGCCTCGCGGATGCCCTCCACCACCGCCGCGTGCTCGCGCCGATCCTTGTTGCTGTCGAGCAGCGCCGCGCCCTGCCCCGGCGCCGCGGTGCCCGCCAGCGCGTCGGCCATCAGCTCCGTGCCGTGCACCTCGCACAGCGTCTCGGGCGTGGCGCCGACGAACGCCCGTCCGTCGCGGCCCCGCACCAGGAAGGTCCAGCAGCGCGAGTGCCGCGCCTCGAGCGCCTTGAGCACCGCGCGCTCGACGAAGGGCTGCTCGCACTCCACGTCGATCACCCGCGCCAGCACCAGCTTGTCGAACGCGCCGCGGCCGATCGCCTCGAGCGCGCGCCCCATCAGGCCATCCCAGGCGTCGCGTGGACGACTCCGCGCCGCCGCCACCAGCGCCCCGGTGAAGGGCTCGACCTCCTCCACCCGCCGCAGCCGCGCCTCGAGCACCGAGGCGTCGCTCCCCGCCGGGCCGAACGCGGCGATCCACGCGCGCCGGCCGTCCCACCAGGCCAGCACTTCGGGCAGCACCCAGCGCTCCGCATCGAAGCCGGCCCACGCGCGCTCCGCGTCGAACGCCCACCCGCCGAACCACGGCCCGGGCGGCGGCACCGGAGGCGCTGCGCCGAGCCACTCCACCGGCGCGCGCGAGGGCGTCCTCGACTCAGCGGCGACGCCCAGGCCGGTGGCGTGCACCCCACGCGAGGCGTTGCTCCACGCCACCGACAGCGGCTCCGGGCCGATGCGCAACAACGCCCCCGCCTCGGCGGGTCGAACGAGGCCGACGAACGCCTCTCTGGCGAGGTCTTTACCCACGGCGCGGTTGTCTTCTAAGGCATCCACGCTATAGATGCATCACCAAGTTCAAAACGGCTTGAACTGGTTGAACAGGAGTCCGCCAATGTCAGGGCAGCAGGCCAGGAAGGTGCTGAGGAGCGCGGGCGACGAGACGGTGAAGGTCACCGTCGGCGGGCTCACGATCGGCGACGGCGCCTTCACGGTGATCGCCGGCCCCTGCGCGCTGGAGAACGCCGAGCAGGTCGAGCGCACGGCGAGCGCGGTGAAGACGGCGGGCGCGCACATGCTCCGCGGCGGCGCCTTCAAGCCGCGCACCTCGCCCTACTCGTTCCAGGGCCTGGGCGAGATGGGCCTCAAGCTGCTGGCAGAGCAGCGGAAGAAGCAGCGCCTGCCGGTGGTCTCGGAGGTGATGGACGTCTCGCAGCTCGCGCTGATGGTCGAGTACGTCGACGTGCTGCAGATCGGCGCGCGCAACATGCACAACTTCTCGCTGCTGCGCGAAGTGGCGAAGACGGGGCGGCCGGTGGTGCTCAAGCGCGGCTTCGGCGCGACGCTCGAGGAGTGGCTGCTGGCGGCGGAGTACCTCCTCGACGGCGGCAACGATCAGGTGATCCTCTGCGAGCGCGGCATCCGCAGCTTCGACAACACCCTGCGCAACACGCTCGATCTCGCGGGCATGGCGTGGGTGAAGGAGCGCTCGCGGCTGCCGGTGATCGTCGATCCTTCCCACTCCACGGGCGTGCGCTCCCTGGTGATCCCCATGGCGCTCGCGGCCGCCGCGGCCGGCGCCGACGGCATCATGGTCGAGGTGCACCCGTCGCCGGAGGTGGCGCTGTGCGACGGGCCGCAGGCGCTCACCCCCGACATGTTCGCCGGGCTGATGAACACGCTGCCCGGCATTCTCGAGGCCACCGGCCGGAGGCTCTCGCACCCCGAGGCCCTCGCCGCCGTGGGAGGTGCGCGATGAGCGAGCAGGTTCACCAGATGTTCTCGCAGATCGCGCCGAAGTACGACGCGACCAACGACGTGCTCTCGATGGGCGTGCACCGGCTCTGGCGCCGCGTCGCGGTGCGCCTGTCGGGGGCGAAGGCCGGCGACGCGGTGCTCGACTGCGCCACCGGCACCGGCGATCTCGCGCTGGCCTTCAAGCGCGCGGTGGGGCCGAGCGGCTCGGTGCTCGGCACCGACTTCAACGCCGACATGCTGTCCTTCGCGCCGAAGAAGGCGCAGGACGCGGGCCTCGAGGTGAAGTTCGAGGTCGCCGACGCGATGAAGCTCCCCTACGAGGACGCGCGCTTCAACGTGGCGTCGATCTCCTTCGGCATCCGCAACGTCGACGATCCGAAGGTGTGCGTCGGCGAGCTGGCGCGCGTGGTGAAGCCCGGCGGCCGCGTGGTGGTGCTCGAGTTCGGCCAGCCCGGCGGGCTGTTCGGCGCCTTCTTCCGCTTCTACGCGAAGCACGTGATGCCGCTGCTGGGGCAGCTCCTGACCGGCTCGCGCGCGGCCTACGAGTACCTGCCGCGCACCATGGCCGCCTTCCCCGCCGGCGAGCGCTTCGTGGCGATGATGAACGACAGCGACCGCTACGCGAAGGCCGAGGCGCACCCGCTGCTCTGGGGCCTCGCCTACGTGTACGTCGGCACCGTGAAGTGACTCACGCCGCCTGCAGGGCGCGCTTCGCCACGTCGTAGCCGAAGCCCGCGCGCAGCAGCACCCCGAGGTCGCGCTGGCGGCGCTCGGGGTCCTTCCCCAGCCTCTTCTTCCGCACCAGCGTCGACGCGGCCTCCAGCTCGCGCTCCGGCGTGGTGACCGTCGACTGGGCGATCACCTCCGGCTCGAGGCCCTTCTGCTTGAGCTTGAGGCGAATGACCCGGACGCTCTTGCCCTGGCGGTGCAGCGAGGCCGACTTCGACTCGGCCAGCCGCGCGTCGTCGACGTAGCCCGCGCGCACCATGCGCTCGACCACCTGCGCGATGAGCGGCCGCGCGGCCTCGAGATCCCCGCCCTTCTCGCGCACGTGCCGCTTCACCTTGCGCTCGAGCACCGACGCCAGGCCCTTGCGGCTCGCGGAGTAGCGGCGCAGGTAGTGCAGCGCCGCGTTGGACAGGGACTGCTCGGAGATCCGTCGCACGCCCCTTCTTTATCCGGAGGCACCGACAAGTGCGGTATCTCCGAGCCCCATGAGCGTGCTCGATGGCGTGGTGGCGGGGTTGAAGGGCGTGTCGGCGTCTCTCGGCGAGAAGGGGCTCGCGCCCGATCGACCGCGCCGCGACTGGAACCAGGCGGCGCTCGACGCGCTGGCCCAGCGCCTCGACGCGGAGGTGCTGACGCCCTTCGACGCCGCGATCCAGGAGCTCTCGGAGGACGAGCACCGGAAGTTCCGCGACGTCGTCGGGCGCGTGAGCGGGAGCGTCGCCGCGGTGCTGGGCGCCGCCGGCCGCGCGGACGAGGCGATCCGGCTGCTCCGCCGCGCCGAGGCGATCGCCGCGAGCCAGGCGGGCAAGCTCCGGCTCCACGCGGGCAGCGAGCAGCTCGACTGGCACGTGGAGCTCGCCCACGCCGAGTGGCTCCAGCGCAGCGGCGACCCCGCGGCGGCGCGGCGGCAGCTCGAGCGCGTCGCGAAGCACGCGCCCGACGGGCTCATCCGCAGCGAGGCGGTGGCGGCGCTCCGCGAGGCCGAAGAGCAGCCCGAGCCGATCACCTCCGCGCCTTCGCTCTTCACGCTCAACGGCGTGGGCACCTCGCTGTACGGCAGGAGCGATCGCCGCCCCGACGGGAGCTACGTCGCCGCGCTCTGCTTCTGCGTGCTCTTCATCCCCGTCTTCCCGCTCTCGGCGTACCGCGTCGCCGACGCTGGTGATCGGAGCTACTACTTCCTCGGCAAGGTCCGCCTGCCGCGCGCCTGGCGCATCTACCGCGCGCTGGTCGCCGCCGCGGTGCTCCTCGGCATCGGCGGCTCGATGATCGCCGCCGAGCTCGACTCGCCGTCACACCGCGCGAAGAACGCCGTCGCCGAGGCCCTCGCGCTCGAGGCGAAGGACGAGCAGGCCGCCGCGCGCGCCCTCGACGCGGTGCTCACCGAGTTCCACGGCCAGGTCTCGCCCGACGTGCTCGCGCCGGCCTTCGACGCGTGGCTCCGCCTCGGCATGAAGCCGCTCCCCCGCCCCGTGCCCCTCGCCGAGTTGGGCAAGGCGACCACGCTCGGCGCGCGCATCGAGGCGCTCGGCGACAACTGGCTGCGCGAGCGCGCCCGCCCGCTGGCGACGCTCTACCAGGAGAGCGCGGCCGCCCTCGGGAGCGAGGACGAGGAGCACCTCGACGGCGCGATCACGCTGTACTCCGCCGCGGAGCGGATCCTCCCCGCGCGGGAGCAGGCGGCCGTCGGCGAGCGCGTGCGCGCGCTCCACCTCGACGTCGCCCAGCGGCTGTACGATCGCTGGCCGCTCGCGGCGCTCGATCACCTCGCCCAGGCGTTCCCCGACGAGAAGGCGGTCCAGCTCGCCGACGAGCTCGCCACCTCGATCGGCGAGCGGCCGATGGTGCTGCTCGAGAGCGAGCCCGAGCTGGCGGCGTGGATGAAGGTCACGAAGCGGGCGCCGCTGGTCGCGGAGCTCCGCGGCCGGCTCGAGGCCGCGCGCGCGCTCGAGAAGGACCCTGCGCGCACGGCGCTGCTCGAGTCGCGCGACGTGAAGCGGCTACGCCAGGCGATCGCCACCCAGCCCGACGAGGAGCTGCGCGCAGCGCTCGGCTTCACGCTCCTCGGCCAGGGCGACGTGGCGGCCGCGTGGCAGGTGGTCCAGAACGCCGGCACCACCGCGCTGCTCTCGCGCGACCTGCTCGAGCTGCGCGCGATGCTGGAGTTCGAGCGCGACCACTCCACCGCCGCGATGGAGCTCCTCACCGCCGTCGTCGATCGCAACCTGCCCCGGCTGCGCACCGCGCGCGCCGCCTTCGACGACGCGATCAACGCCAGCCGCAGCCGGCTGATCGCCCGCGCCGAGCGGAACGATCTGCCACGAGCGCTGCTGCAGGCGCTCGAGCACGAGAGCAAGGAGAAGGCCCGCGAGCGCTTCGCGGAGTGGCTCGACCAGGAGCTCGAGAAGGACGCGACGGTGCTCGCCGCGCGGGCGCGCTACGCGCGCGTGGCGCAGGTCGCCAACGTCACGGTGCTCCTCGGCTCGCGCGAGCTCGTGGACGCGGTCTCGGCGACGGGCGAGGCGCGACAGAAGCTACTGCGCCGCGCCGAGCGCCACTTCGTCGCCGTGCAGGCCGAGCGTGAAGGCTCGCCGGAGTTCCAGCTCGGCTACGGCCAGGTGCTCCACCGGCTCGGGCGCGCCGAAGAAGGCGACAAGCTGCTCGAGGCGGTGCTCGCCAACGGCACGGCCGTGCAGCGCATCCGCGTCGCGCTGGCGCTGCGCGAGCTCGGCCTCAAGGAGCGGGCGAAGGCGGCCTACGAGGCGGTGTGGCGCAGCGCCTCGCAGCCCGAGAAGGACGGTGCCGCGCTGGGCCTCTCGGCCATGGCCTCGAGCCCCGAGGAAGAGGAGCTCTGGCTCGGGCGCGTGCAGGAGCGGACCGCGGAGGTGACGACGCGCCTCTCGGCGATCAAGGCCCGGCGGCTCGCCGAGCAGGGCAAGTTCGCCGAGGCGGCGCGCGAGCTCGGCGGGGTCATCGCCTTCTACGAGCGCAGCGCTGCGCACAGCGCCGCCGAGGCCAACAACGCAGCCGTCGCGCTCCTCGAGCAGTACCGCTACACCGGAGAGCTCTCCCAGCTCGATCGCGCCCTCGCCCACTTCCGCGCCGCGCTCCGGCTCAACCCCGAAGAGGCGCTCCTCGTCTCGCACTTCGCGGAGGCGCTCGAGCAGCGGCTGCTGGTCCAGCTCGTCGAGCCGCTGGTGCACGTCAAGCCGCTCCGGCTCGACAGCGACGGGGCCGACCGCCTCATCGACGCGCTGCTGCACGGCCCCGGCGGCGACGCGCTCCGGGCGCGGATCGCCGCCGCGCCCGCGCTGCGCGAGATGCACGAGCTCTCGGCGCGCGAAGAGGCCCTCGCCCCGAGCCGCCCCGAGCCCTTCATCCGCCGGGCCGCCTGGGCGCAGCGCCTGCGCGACGACGAGGCGTTCCGCGCGACGATGGCGCGCGCCACCGGCCACTACGATCTCTCGGAGATGCTCTCGAGGCTCGAGCGCTTCCGACGGCACGAGCAGGACGCGCCGATTCGTTCGCGGCTCGAGGCCGAATTCTCGGCGCTCGCGGGGGTGACCCGCGATGCGCACGCGCCGACCCGCGCCACGGCGAGGCTCGAGCGGTGCGCCCTCGGCACGCGGCTGGCCTGGGTCGTCGGCGACGCGAAGCGCGCGCACGAGTCGCTCGACGAGTGCGAGGCCGCGCGCCGCGACTGGCCGGAGCTGGTGATCGACCTCCGCGACGAGCTGCTGCAGACCGCGGTCCTCGACGCGCGCGCCCGCAGCACGAAGCTCCAGCGCCACTGGGAAGAGCACGCGCGCGACGGCGACGAGGCGGTCTTCCTCGACGCCCTCTTCGCTGACCCGGAGATGGCCGCGGCGCTCACCGCGACGCCCGAGTTCAAGGCCGCGCTCGCCGCGCTCTCGACGCTCCCCGACGAGCAGCTCGGCGTGCGCGACTGGGTGCTCGCGCACGCGGCGCACGACGCCGAGCTCGAGCGCCGGGTGAAGACCGAGCTCCGCTCCGCGAGGTCCACCGAGGTGGCCGGGTACTGGGAACGGTTCGCCGTGCTGCCGCCCGAGACGCAGCAGGCGCGCGTCGCGCTCCTCGCCCGCGCTCGGGCCGACTGAGCGACCTCAGGCGCGCGCGAAGCGGCGCTGCAGCCAGCGCGACAACAACGAGAGCGAGATCACCCCCGCCGCCGCGGTCACCACCCGCATCGCCGCCTGCTCGCGCGCGCCCTCCACGCCATCGGCCAGCGCCGCCGCGAGCTGGGTGTAGATGAGGCAATTCGGCACCAGCCCCAGCGCGTTGCCCACCACCCACTGACGCCAGTGCATCGGCGACGCGCCGGCCGAGAGGTTGACGATCGGGTACGGCAACGGGAGCTGCCGCACCATGATCGTCGTCAGCGCCCCGCCCTGCTCGAGCTCACGCACCAGCCAGCCGGCCCCCTTGCGCTCCAGCCAGGGGCGCAGGTCGTCGGCCGCGAGCCACCGCCCGACCCAGAAGTGCACGTTGGCCCAGACGTTGGCGGCGGCCCACACCACCACCCAGCCGGGCCAGAAGCCCCACGTCACCCCGGCCGTGACCATCAACGCCACGGCGGGAACGAAGAACGTGGTGGCGAGCCCGAACAGCAGCACGAACAGGGGGATGGCCACCGCCGCCGAGCCCGCCTCGCGCATCGTCGCCAGCAGCCCCGAGACGGAAAACCGATCCGTCAAGAAGGTCCTCGCGAGCGCTGCACCGCCGATGATGAAGGCAATCAGCAAAAAAATCTTCGTTCGGCGCGACACGGGCGTGACTTCTCCTCTTTTTCGTTGAAGGCGCGGGGGGCGCGTGAATACTCACCCGCCATGGCCAAGGACACCCTCAGCGTCACCGACAACCGTACGGGGAAGCAGTACGAGTTCCCGATTGAGAATGGCTGCATCAAGGCGATCGACCTTCGCAAGATCAAGGTCGACGACAAGGACTTCGGTCTCATGTCGTACGATCCGGCCTTCCTGAACACCGCCAACACCAAGTCGGCGATCACGTTCATCGACGGTGACGCGGGCATCCTCGAGTACCGCGGCTACCCCATCGACCAGCTCGCTGAGAAGTCGACGCACCTCGAGGTGAGCTACCTGCTGATGAACGGCGAGCTGCCCACGAAGTCGCAGCTCGACGAGTTCGTCAACATCATCACCCACCACACCTACGTCCACGAGAACATCAAGTCGTTCATGGACGGCTTCCGCTACGACGCGCACCCGATGTCGATGCTCGCGTCGACGGTGGCGGCGCTCTCGAGCTTCTACCCCGAGGCCAAGAACGTGAAGAGCCGCGAGGTGCGCCGCATCCAGATGATGCGCCTCATCGCGAAGATGCCCACGCTCGCGGCGTTCTCGTACCGGCACAGCCAGGGCCTGCCGTACGTCTACCCGAACAACGATCTCGGCTACACCGAGAACTTCCTCACGATGGTCAAGAGCATCGGCAAGACCAACTGGCGCCCGCACCCGGCGCTGGTGAAGGCGCTCGATCTGCTCTTCATCCTCCACGCCGATCACGAGCAGAACTGCTCGACCACCGCCACCCGCGTCGTCGGCTCGTCCGAGGTCGACCCGTACTCGGCGGTCGCGGCCGGCATCACCGCGCTCTACGGCCCGCTCCACGGCGGCGCGAACGAGGCGGTGCTCCGCATGCTGCGTGAGATCGGCAACGTGAAGAACGTCCCCGAGTTCATCGCCCGCGTGAAGGGCGGCGACGGCACCAAGCTCATGGGCTTCGGTCACCGCGTCTACAAGAACTACGATCCGCGCGCGAAGGTCATCAAGAAGGCCTGCGACGAGGTGTTCGAGGTCACTGGCAAGAACCCGCTCCTCGAGATCGCCGTCGAGCTCGAGCGCATCGCCCTGCAGGACGAGTACTTCGTCAAGCGCAAGCTGTACCCGAACGTCGACTTCTACTCGGGCCTCATCTACGAGGCGATGGGCTTCCCGGCCGACTTCTTCACCAACCTCTTCGCCATCCCGCGCACCGTGGGTTGGGTGAGCCAGTGGGAAGAGATGATCACCGACGACGAGCAGAAGATCGCCCGCCCGCGTCAGGTCTTCACCGGCAAGCGCCAGCGCGACTACGTGGCGATCGACAAGCGCTGAGCCGCGCGTCGAGTGCCGTGCGAGCGGCCGCTCCCTTTCGGGGGCGGCCGTTTTCGTTTCAGTGGCTTCGCCAGTCAGGCGTACAGCTTCGCGATGCGGTCGGCGTACTTCTCGGCCACCACCTTGCGGCGCACCTTGAGGGTCGAGGTGAGCTCGCCGCCCTCGATGGTGAAGTCGTGCGGCAGCACGTCGAAGTGCTTGATGGTCTCGAAGCGCGCCACGCGGGCGTTGACCTCGCGCTCGATGGCCTCGCGGAGGTACGCGCGGAAGCCCTCGTGCGCCACGAGCTGCGCGGGCTCGCCCGGGAAGGCGTGCTTCGCGGCGAACGACGCCACCCGCTCGGGGTCGAGGGCCAGCAGCGCCACGAGGTAGTTGCGGCCGTCGCCCACCACCATCGCGTTGCCGACGGGCTCGATGCCCTTGAGGAAGGCCTCGAGGTTCGACGGCGCGGTCTTCTTGCCGCCGGAGGTGACGATGATCTCCTTCTTGCGCCCGGTGATCTCGAGGAAGCCGTCTTCGTCGAGGCGCCCCACGTCGCCCGAGTGGAGCCAGCCGTCTTCGAGCAGCTCGGCGGTCGCCGCGGGCTCCTTGAAGTAGCCGAGGCACACGTTGCCGCCGCGCACGAGGATCTCCCCGTCGTCGGCGATGCGCACCTCCACGCCGGGCATGGGGCGCCCCAGCTTGCCGAGCTTCATCGCGGAGTAGGTCGAGACCGAGGTCGGCCCGGTGACCTCCGACTGGCCGTAGATCTCCGCGATGGGGAGATCGAGCGAAGCGAAGAACTCCAGCACGTCGCGGGAGATCGGCGCGGCGCTGGTGGCGAGCACGTGGGCGCGATCGAGCCCGATGCGCGCCTTGAGCGGAGCGAACACCAGCCGCTTCGCCGCCGCGTACTGCGCCTGCACGCTGATCGACGGCTGCCGGTGTGAGAGCACGTCGTCGTGGTACCGCGCGGCGACGTCGCGCGCCCAGGCGACGATCTTCTGACGCGGCACCGGCTGGCTGGCGAGCGCGGCCTCGGCCTTCGCCTTGAACTTCTCCCACACGCGCGGCACGCCGAAGAAGAGCGTGGGCCGCACCTCGCGGAGGTTGTCGCCCAGCTTCTCGAAGCTCTCCGCGAAGGACACCTGGAGCCCGTTGAGCAGCGGCGCGTAGATGGTGCACACCTGCTCGGCGATGTGTGAGAGCGGGAGGTACGACAGCAGCATGTCGCCCGGCCCCACGCGGTGACACTCCGAGAGGTGCACCGCGGTCCAGCACAGGTTGTGGTGGCTGAGCATCACGCCCTTGGGGTTGCCGGTGGTGCCCGAGGTGTAGATGAGCTGCGCCACGCCCTGCGGCTCGAGGGCCTCGACGCGCGCGTAGTAGTCGGCCTCGTTGGCCCGCGCGCCGCGCTCGAGCACCTCGCCGAAGGTGAGCACCCCCTCGCGCGGCGACGACGGCGCGTCCATCACGATCACGTGCTGCAGCTTCGGCAGCCGCGCACGCACCGAGAGCAGCGTGTCGAGGTACTGCTCGTTCTCGACCAGCGCGATCGGCGCCTCGCAGTGCTCGGTGAGCCAGGCGATCTGCTCCGCCGACGACGTGGTGTACACGCCGACCGCGGTGCCCCCGGCCCCCATCGCGGCGAGCGCGGCCACCACCCACTCCTCGCGGTTGAAGCCCATCACCGTCATCGCCTGCTTCGGCGCGAAGCCCAGCGACTGGAGCCCCAGCGAGAAGTCCTTCACGCGCTGCGCGTACTGCCGCCATGAGGTCGGCACCCACTCACTCCCCCGCTTCGTCCACAGCGCAGGCTCGTCCTTCAGCCGCTCGGCCATCTCGTGGAGCTGGTGCACCATCGTGCGCGGGATCTTGAGTGACATGCGCCGAGCGTTCTTGAACGTCGTTGACAGGTCAACGATGTCGCCGCTATCTCGACCCCGCCCATGGCGACCATCGATTTCACCTGTCAGAAGTGTGAGGGGAACTTCGAGCTCGACTCGCAGGATCTCGTCGACGGCACCGAGAAGCTCGAGTGCCCGCACTGCGAGAACAAGCTCGCCAAGACCGCGAACGAAGACTTCACCGCGGCCCTCGGAGAGCTCATCGCGCAGATGACGGCGATCTCGAAGAAGTTCACCGCGTCGCTCGAGCTCGACTCGGAAGATCTCGGCAGCGCCGACCTCGAGGCCGATGAGGACGAGGACGACGACGAAGAAGATGACGACGACGATCTCGACGACGACGACGAGGATGACGACGACGACGACCTCGACGACGACGACGATGTCGAAGAAGACGACGATCGCTGAGCGGAACGCTCACTGACCGTCGAGCACGCCCCGGCGCCTCCTCGTGAGGGCCGGGGCTTTTCGTTGCGCGCCCGCAAAAGAGAAGCCCGGCCCCCCTCCCAGGAGCGCCGGGCTTCTCGGTCAGACGACTGCGGTCTTCAGAACTTGGCGGCGATGTCGGTGACGACGGGGATCTGCCAGCGCTCGCCCTTGAGCGCCTTCATGATGCCCATGATCGACACCACGAGGTAGGCGACGAAGCCGAGGCAGTAGATGATCGTTCCGATGACGGGAATGATGTTGAGGATTGCGACGATCACCATCGCGCCGAAGAGCACCAGGCCCTGCTTCGCGTGGTACTTCACGAAGTCGCTGTCCTTCACCGTGAGGAAGGGGATCAGCGCGAGCAGGCCGAAGTAGGCCAGCACGAGCATGATCTTGTCCTGCTCACGAACCGTGTCGCCTCCGACGGACTGGATGTTCTGCTGTTGATCTTGCGGCGTCATGAACAACTCCGATGTGGGGGGATCAGACGAGCTGCGACGTTGCGGTGCGAATCCTCGGGGAGGAGATCTGCACCGTCAAGGCAAGACGGTCTCGCCGTGCACCACGAAGCGCTCGAGGCTTCCCCAGCGGCGCGCGGCGACCAGCAGCGTGTTGCGCTCCTGCGGCCGGAGCCGCGCACCCTTTGCGAGCTTGATCTCCACCGACGAGATCCTTGCGGGGCCGAGCAGCACCAGCACGCTCGCGGCGGTGGCGACGCGCACCTCGATCGTCGACTTGGTCTGCCCGGGGGCGAGCTGCCGCTCCCCGAGGCCGTCTGGCAGCGAGAGATCGACCTCGAGGTGCCCCCAGCGGCCGGCCTCGAAGGTGCGCGTGAAGCTCACGTCGCCCGCCTCCACGCCCCAGGTGCGCACCGCGGGCATCGCGCGCGAGAGTTCGTCGGCCTTGAGCAGCCACGCGGCCGAGCCCTCGAAGATGCCGTAGCGTGACGAGAGCACCACCGCGTCGAACCACGCGACCTGGTTCGACTGCGCGACGAGGGTGTCGAAGACGTCGTTGACCACCAGGCCGTTGATGAACTCGGTGGTGGCGAGCCCCAGCACGCGGCCGCCGCGGAACAGCGGCGCCTCCGTCAGCCCCGCCAGCTCACGCGTGAAGGTGCCCCAGCTCGAGACGACGACCGTCTCCGGCTTGCAGGGCGCGTCGTCGACGAAGCGGAGCGCGCGCCAGTCGGTCGACCCGAGCTCGAGGCGCCGCAGCCGCCGCAGCACCGGGTGGCAGACGAAGGCGCGGAGCTCGGAGGACTCCTGCGTGGGCGGCACCACGAAGCTCGTCACCGTGGCCAGCCGCGGGTCGCCCACCAGGCTGCCCCAGGTCACCTCCGGGCGCACCGAGGCCACCAGCTCGGTGAGGAAGCCGTCGACGAAGCGCGTGCGGTGGAGATCGGCGACGCGCGCCAGCGGCCCGAGCCACCGCGCGGCGAGCTGCGTGGTGAGGCGCGCCACCTTGCGCTGCTCGGTCAGCGACAGGTCGCCGCGCGCGCACAGGGCGATCACCTCGCCGCGGGGATCGCCCTGCTCCTGCAGCCAGTCCGCAAAAACGAGGCGGAGCGACCGATCCTCCGGTCGCTCCGCCAGTTGCGTCAGGAAGGTGACCTCGCGATCCACGGAGCCGAGCAGACTACGTGAGCTCGCAGGGCCACAAGCCCCGCGACGCGCGGGTCGCGATCACCCGAGCATCGAGTTGATCGCGTCGCGCTCCTCTTCGAGCTCCTTGAGCGTCGCGGCCATCTTCGCCTTCGAGAACTCGTCGATCTCGAGGCCCTTGACGATCTCGTACTTGCCCTGGCCCGAGCAGATGACCGGCATGCCGTAGATGATGTCCTTGGGGATGCCGTACTCGCCGTTCGAGGGCACGCCCATGGTGACCCACTTGCTGCCCGCGCCCTGCCACCAGTCCTTCATGTGATCGAGCGCCGCGTTGGCCGCCGACGGCACCGACGAGATGCCCGAGGCGTCGATGATCGCCTTGCCGCGCTGCCCGACGGTGGGGATGAAGGTGTCCTTGAGCCAGGCGTCGTCGTTGACGAGCTGCTTCATCGGCGCGCCGCCCGAGGTCGCGAAGCGGATGTCGGGGTACATCGTGGGCGAGTGGTTGCCCCAGACGATCAGCTTCTCGATCGAGTCGACCGGCTTGCCGGTCTTCTTCGAGAGCTGCGCGAGCGCGCGGTTGTGATCGAGGCGGAGCATCGCGGTGAAGTTCTCGCGCTTGAGGTTCGGCGCCGACTTCATGGCGATGTACGCGTTGGTGTTCGCCGGGTTGCCGACGACGATCACCTTCACGTCACGCTTGGCCACCTCGTTGAGGGCGCGGCCCTGCGCGATGAAGACCTGGGCGTTCTTCTGGAGCAGATCACGGCGCTCCATGCCCGGGCCACGCGGCGTCGCGCCGACGAGCAGCGCGAAGTCGATGTCCTTGAAGGCGACCTTCGGGTCGTCCGACGCGGTCACGCCCTGGAGGAGCGGGAACGCGCAGTCGTCGAGCTCCATCAGCGCGCCCTTGAGGCCCTTCATCGCGCTGAAGGTGACGTTGCCGTTGGCGTCCTTGACGTCGGGGACCTCGAGGAGGCTCAGGATGACCGGCTGATCCTTGCCGAGCATCTCGCCCGCGGCGATGCGGTACAGGAGCTGGGTGCCGATGCGGCCGGCGGCGCCGGTGACTGCGACTTTGACGGGAGCTTTCATGGTCGTGGTTCCTTGCTGAGAGGGTCCTGCGTCACATGTTGTTGATGATGGCCTGGCCGAACTCGCTGCACTTCACCTCGGTCGGGTTGTGCCCTTCCTGCTTCATGAGGCGCGCGAAGTCGTAGGTGACGGTCTTCTTGTCGATGGCCGCGTCCATGCCCTTGATGATCAGGTCGGCCGCCTCGTGCCAGCCGAGGTGGCGGAGCATCATCTCGGCCGAGAGGATCACCGAGCCCGGGTTCACCTTGTCGAGGTTGGCGTACTTCGGGGCCGTGCCGTGCGTGGCCTCGAAGATCGCGTGGCCGGTCACGTAGTTGATGTTGCCGCCCGGCGCGATGCCGATGCCGCCGATCTGCGCGGCGAGCGCGTCCGACAGGTAGTCGCCGTTGAGGTTGAGCGTGGCGATCACGTCGAACTCGTCAGGGCGCGTCAGCACCTGCTGCAGCGTGATGTCGGCGATGGAGTCCTTGATGAGGATCTTCCCGGCCTTGAGCTGCTCCTTCTGCTCGGCGTTGGCGGCCTCTTCGCCCTTCGCCGCCTTGGTCTTCTCCCACTGCTGCCAGGTGTAGACCTTGTCGCCGAACTCCTTCTCGGCGAGCTCGTAGCCCCACTTCATGAAGGCACCCTCGGTGAACTTCATGATGTTGCCCTTGTGCACGAAGGTGACCGACTTCCGCTTGAGCTCGATCGCGTACTTGATCGCCGCGCGCACCAGGCGCTCGGTGCCGTCCTTCGAGACCGGCTTGATGCCGATGCCGGTGCTCTCGGGGAAGCGGATCTTCGCGAAGTCCTTCGGGAACTCGGCCTTGAGGAACTCGATCACCTTCTTCGCGCGATCAGACCCGGCCTCGAACTCGATGCCCGCGTAGATGTCTTCGGTGTTCTCACGGAAGATCACCATGTCGACCTTCTCGGGCGACTTCACCGGCGAGGGCACGCCCTTGAAGTAGCGGACCGGGCGCAGGCAGACGTACAGGTCGAGCATCTGGCGGAGCGCCACGTTCAGCGAGCGGATGCCGCCGCCGATCGGCGTGGTGAGCGGGCCCTTGATGCCCACGAGGTACTCGCGGAAGGCGGTGATCGTCTCGTCGGGCAGCCAGTTGTTCTTGAGCTTGAACGCCTTCTCGCCGGCGAGGACCTCCATCCACTCGATCTTCCGCTTGCCGCCGTAGGCCTTCGCGACCGCCGCGTCGATCACCGCGACCGAGGCGCGCCAGATGTCGGGGCCGGTGCCGTCGCCTTCGATGAAGGGGATGATGGGGTTGTTCGGGACGTTCAGCTTGCCGTCCTTCAGCGTGATCTTCTCGCCATTCGCCATTGGGATGACTCCGTGTGGGGGTGATGAAAAACCGCGCGGAATGTGGGCCCCGGAGGGTTCCCCGTCAACGATCAACTTCCGCGCGGGCCTGCGTTGTCGCGCCTGACCTATCGGTGTAGTCACGGTTGCTGATGCAAGCCACCGAACCGCTGCAGTCTCCGGGCGCCCTGCTGAGGCTCGATCGCGCGTCGGGCACCCTCAAGGAACGCAAGTACCAGGTCGCGATCATCGGTGGCCCCGGGACCGGCACCACGCGCGCCATCGAGGGCACCTTCACCGTGGGCTCGCACCCCGACGCGGCGTTGTGCCTCCACGACACCACGGTCTCGCGGTACCACGTGGAGCTCACCGCGCGGCCCGACGGGGTGCGGGTGCGCGATCTCGAGTCGACCAACGGCACCTACCTCGGCGGGGCGCGCATCACCGAGGTGATCGTCGAGGACCAGGCGATCCTCAGCGTCGGCAAGACGACCCTCAAGGTGTCGATGATCGAGGCCGATCTCGGCAAGCCGGAAGCCCAGTCGAGCTTCGGCCCGGCGATCGGCGCGTCGGCGGCGATGAAGCAGCTGTTCGGCATCCTCGAGAAGGTGTCGCCGTCCGACTCCACGGTGCTGCTGCTCGGCGAGACCGGCACCGGCAAGGAAGTGATGGCGCGGGCGATCCACGAGAAGAGCAAGCGCGCCCACCGGCCCTTCGTGGTGGTCGACTGCGGCGCGGTGGCGCCCACGCTCATCGAGAGCGAGCTCTTCGGGCACGTGCGCGGCTCGTTCACCGGCGCGGTGAGCGATCGCAACGGCGCCTTCCTCGAGGCCGACGGCGGCACCATCTTCCTCGACGAGATCGGCGAGCTGCCGCTCGAGCTGCAGCCCAAGCTCCTGCGGGTGCTCGAGGCCGGCACCGTGCGGCGCGTGGGCGAAGACAAGCACCGCCGGGTCGACGTGCGCGTGGTGGCCGCCACCCACCGCGATCTCGAGGCCGAGGTGGCCGCGGGGCGCTTCCGCCGCGATCTCTACTACCGGCTGGCGGTGGTGCTGGTGAACGTGCCCGCGCTGCGCGATCGGCTCGACGATCTGCCGCTGCTGACGCAGCACTTCGTGAAGTCGATGGGCCGCGGCGACTTCGAGCTGCCCCGCTCGCTGATGGCGCGCTTCGCCGCCTACCACTGGCCGGGCAACGTGCGCGAGCTGCGCAACCTCGTCGAGCGCAGCCTCGCGGGCGCCGACGTCGAGCCGCTGCCCCAGGAGTCGCAGGTGGCGGCGCGCGCCCTCTCGGCCGGCGAAGACATCACCGACCTGCCCTTCAAGGAGGCCAAGGAGCGCCTCGTCGAGAGCTTCACGAAGGAGTACCTCGTGACGCTGCTCGAGAAGTGCAACGGCAACATCTCGCAGATGGCGCGCGAGGCGGGCATCGCGCGGAACTACGTGCACCGCCTCGTCGCGAAGTACGGCCTCAAGGCCGAGTAGTCACCCTGCGTCGACGCCCGCGTCGTCGCCCGCATCGGGCGCACCGGCGTCGGGCTCGCCCGCATCGACGCCCGCGTCGGGCTCGCCAGCGTCCACGCCTGCATCGAAGCCCGCGTCGACCGCGCCCGCGTCCGGCGCGCCCGCATCCGGCATGCCTGCGTCTGGAGCGCCCGCATCGGGCATTCCCGCGTCGGGCATTCCCGCGTCGGGCATGCCCGCGTCAGGCACG
>JBMORD010000092.1:0-21246 GCA_049322495.1 Myxococcota bacterium
GATCTCCAGGAGGCCCGCATCAGCGGCGAGGCCGCGGTGAACGAGGCCGCCGCCGAGGAGAGCCCCGAGGCCGCCGAGCCCACCGAGAAGAAGCTCCAGGTGCTGAGGCTCAACGACCTCAAGCGCATGAAGATCACCGAGCTCTCGAAGATGGCCCACAACCTGGGCATCGAGGGCACGCAGGGGCTCAAGAAGCAGGAGCTCCTGGTCGCCATCCTCTCGAACGTCACCGAGAAGCGGTACGAGGTGCAGGCCGAGGGCGTGATGGAGCTGATGAGCGACGGCTACGGCTTCCTGCGCAGCGCCGACTCCGACTACCAGCCGAGCCCCGACGACATCTACGTGTCGCCGAGCCAGGTACGCCGCTTCAACCTCCGCCCGGGTGACACCATCACCGGGCCGATCCGCCAGCCGCGCGAGGGCGAGCGGTACTTCGCGCTCCAGCGCGTCGAGAAGATCAACTTCGCCGACCCGTTCGCGCCCGAGGTGAAGGAGCGCATTCTCTTCGACAACCTCACCGCGCTCTACCCGACGCACAAGATGAAGCTCGAGCACGAGTCGGGCGACTTCACCACGCGCATCATCGACATGTTCAGCCCGATCGGCCTCGGCCAGCGGTGCCTGATCGTCGCGCCGCCCAAGGCGGGCAAGACGGTGATGCTGCAGAACATCGCGCACGCGATCTCGCAGAACCACCCCGACATCCACCTCATCGTGCTGCTCGTCGACGAGCGCCCGGAGGAAGTGACGGACATGCAGCGCTCGGTGCGCGGCGAGGTGGTGAGCTCGACGTTCGACGAGCCGGCCACCCGTCACGTGCAGGTCGCGGAGATGGTGATCGACAAGGCCAAGCGCCTCGCCGAGCAGAAGAAGCACGTGTGCATCCTGCTCGACTCGATCACCCGCCTCGCGCGCGCCTACAACACGGTGGTGCCGCCGTCGGGCAAGATCCTGTCCGGTGGTGTCGACGCCAACGCGCTCCACCGCCCGAAGCGCTTCTTCGGCGCCGCCCGCAACATCGAAGAGGGTGGCTCGCTCACCATCATCGGCACCGCGCTCATCGACACCGGCAGCCGCATGGACGAGGTGATCTTCGAGGAGTTCAAGGGCACCGGCAACTCGGAGATCGTCCTCGACCGCAAGCTCTTCGAGAAGCGCGTCTTCCCGTGCATGGACATCAACAAGTCCGGCACGCGCAAGGAGGAGCTGCTGCTCACGCCTGCCGACCTGGTGCGCATCACCGCGCTCCGCCAGGTGCTGCACCCGTTCACGCCGATCGACGCGATGGAGTTCGTGCTCAAGCACATGCGGCCCACGCGCTCGAACGTCGAGTTCCTCGGCGGCATGAATCGCTGAAGACTTGATCTGCCTCGGCTTCCGCAGACTCTGCGCGGAAGTACCGTCGCAATCATGCAGAAGCACAGGCCCGGCTCCCGGGCCTCACGTTTGCTCGGAGGGGACGACCATGAAGACCATCACTCGCTTTGCCCTGGCTGCTGCGCTGCTCACTGCTCCGTTTGCCTTCGCCGACGAGGAGGCGGCGCCGGAGGGTGGCGGCACCGGCATGCGCCGCTCGGGCTACCTGCTCGACGCCTCGCCGCAGGATCGCCCGATGCTCCTCTCGGTGCATGCCGTGCTGCCCTACGGCTACCTCGGCGTGGGCTACGGCTTCCCGTTCGGCGTCGGCGCGACCTTCTACATCCCCATCGTCAAGAACGGCTTCATCCCGCCGGTCAACGACGAGTTCGGCATCGACTTCGGCGCCGACGCCACGCTGCACTTCGGCTACTCGAACATCTTCTCGCTCTCGGTGCCGGTGAGCGTGCTGTGGACCTTCCACATCACCGACAAGTTCGCGGCCTTCGCCAAGCTCGGCGTCGCGCTGCGCATCTGGCCGGGCTGGCTGACGCCCGTCTACGCGAGCCCGGTGTCGGTGGTGGGCATCAACTACATGTTCAGCAAGTCGTTCGGCATCCGCGCCGAGGTCGGCTACCCGATGGTGAAGTTCGGCGTGCTGTTCGCCTTCTGATGCGGGCGCGCGCGCTCGCGCTGCTGCTGTCCTTCGCGTCGGGCTGTGGCGAGGTGCTCGAGCCTCCCGCGCCCGACGCGGGCCGTCCGTGCACCGCTGACAGCGAGTGCGTGCCCAACGGCTGCTGCGGCGAAGGCACGGCCGCCACCCACGTGCTGGACGCACCGTCGTGCTCCACCGTCATGTGCCCCGGGCAGTGCCCGGAGGCGCAGGTGCGCTGTGGCTGCGGGCTGCCGGTGTGCCGCGACGCGCGGTGCACGGTGGCCGTCTCGGTCGAGCCGCGCTGCGGCTGAACCCCTGTAGATCGCCCCCGCCGGGTGGGCTAGACGCCTCGTCCCTGATGACCCGGATCTT
This sequence comes from Myxococcota bacterium, assembly GCA_049322495.1. Lineage (GTDB taxonomy): Bacteria > Myxococcota > Myxococcia > Myxococcales > Myxococcaceae > Archangium_A. The sequence continues at coordinate 2,384 of JBMORD010000092.1, forward strand.
CTCCGTCATGGCGCTGGGGCTGGTGTTGCTGGGGTGCCCCCAGAGACAGAACCCCTTGCCCGAAGACGCCGGCACCTCCGACTTCGTCGGGCGCGCGTGCAACGTCGACGCGGAGTGCGGGTCGCTGCGCTGCGACAAGATCCGCCGGCAGTGCATCTGCCTGTCCGATCTGAGCTGCACCTCGAGCGATCCGCTCGCCCCGCCGAAGTTCTGCAACAACTACACGGGCCTGTGCGTCAGCGAGATCTCCGGCTGCCGCGGTGACGCCGACTGCGCGGCGACCGAGTTCTGCGACAGCTCGACGCGCGCGTGCCGCCCGCTCAAGAGCTTCTGCCAGGCGTGCACCACCGACAAGGAGTGCGGCGGGCAGGGCGACAACTGCATCCTCGACACCACGCTCAACCGGAAGTTCTGCGGCACCGCCTGCACCGGCAACGCCGACTGCGCGCGCGGCGCGACCTGCCAGGAGAAGGGCGGCGTCAAGCAGTGCTGGCCCGATCGCACCTCGACCGGCCAGCCGGCGACCTGCAACAACTTCTCGGGCTGCACGCCCGACTCGCTGCGCACCTGCAACACGACCGCCGACTGCGGCGACGCGAGCCAGAAGTGCGATCCCGCGCAGGGCAAGTGCGTCGCCGCGCAGCAGGTCTGCCCCTTCGGCACCACGTGCGATCCGCGCCTCAAGCTGTGCGTCGCGGAGTGCGTGCAGGACGTCGACTGCGGCCTGTCGACGCTCCGCTGCGTCAACCGGGTCTGCGAGCCGGTGAGCGAGTGCACCACCGACGATCAGTGCCCGCCCAACAAGAGCTGCGCGATCGCGCCCGGCGCGGCGGTGGGCGAGTGCAAGACCTCGTGCGGCTCCGACGCCGAGTGCCCCTTCGGCTCGACGTGTACCACCAGCGGCGGTCGCGCGGCCTGCAAGCCCGGCTGCTCGACGAACGCCGGCTGCGCGCTCGATCAGCGCTGCAACCCCGGCACGCACCAGTGCGAGGGCCCGGTGGTGGGCAGCTCGCGCATCTGCCAGGCGACGAGCGCCTGCCCCACCTGCCAGCTCTGCGACGGCGTCACCAACACCTGCGGCGTGGCGACCACCACCTTCCCGCACTGCCAGCCCTGCAGCTCGTCGACCGAGTGCGCGGGGGGCACGTGCGTGGCGCTCCCCGTCTCGCTGCCCGATGGCGGCGTGGGCGTCGGCCAGAGCGTGTGCGCGCGCTTCTGCGGCACCGGCCAGCAGGAGTGCCCCCAGGGCTTCGCGTGCCTCACCCTCACCACGGGCCAGCAGGCCTGCATTCCCTCTGACCGCAGCTGCACCGGAAAGTGCCCATGACCCGCTGGCTTCTCCCCTTCGCTCTCGCGTTCTGCTCGTCCTTCGTGCTCGTCGCCTGCCCTCAGCCCGAGCCGGAGCGGGAGATCTGCGGTGACGGCCTCGACAACGACGGCAACGGCCTCAAGGACTGTGACGATCGCGACTGCATCGGGCAGCCGATGTGCATCCCGCCCGACTACGGCAAGTGCTCGAAGTGCTCGCTGCCGTGCACCAGCCAGCCGACGTGCGTGACGAGCTACCTCGACGAGCGGCCGATCCCCTACTGCACCAACGGCGTCTGCACGGCGACCGAGACCTTCATTCAGCCGCGCATCGAGCTGAACACGCGCACCAACTGGCAGGGGCTGACGCTCAACCCGCAGTCGGGCACCACGCGCTTCATCAAGAAGGTCGCCAGCGACGGCACGCCCGTCACCTGCGCCACCGTGGCCGCGATCGCCGCCGACCGCAACGCCCCGGGGGCCATCGAGGCCAGCGGCAAGCTCATCGTGCAGGGGCTCGACGTCACGCGCGTCACCAACCCTCAGCTGGGCCAGGGCATCTCGTACGCCTTCGTCAACACCCAGACCGGCAGCGACTTCCTGATCTGGACCGAGCTGTGGGGTGGGGCGCCCGACTCGAACACCAAGCTGCCGTCGGGGCGGCGCTTCGGCTACGGCTGCTTCGAGAACGCGGCCGACGTCGGTGGCCCGCTGGTGCCGGCCGACAACTGCCCCTCGACCACCTCCGACGCCGGCACCTGCCGCGTGTTCCGGCTGGTGATGCCGCCGCCCGAGACCTGAGTCAGGTCCACGCGAGCTTCGCGCGCTCGCTCCAGAAGCGTGCGGGCTCGAGGCGGAAGTCGGCCACCTTCACCTCGCGTGCGTCGAGGTTGCGCGCGGCGAGGTTCGACTCGAGCTGCGCGATGGTCGCCGCGCCCGAGAGCACCACGTCGACGAAGGGCTGCGCGAGCACCACGGCGAGCGCGAGCGCGTCGGGTGACACCCCGCGGCCCCGCGCGAGCGCCAGCCAGCCCGGCACGTCGCTGCGCGGCGAGAGGCGGCCGTTGGCCACCCCTTCCTTGACGATCACCAGCAGGCCGGCGTCGTGGGCGCGCTGGAGCGCCGGCCCGGCCGACGGCTCGAGCACGTTCCAGGTCGCCTGCACCGAGTCGAAGAGCCGCTGGCCGTCGACGGTGACGCGCAGCGCAGCGTCGATCACCTCGGCCTGCCGCGGCCCGGTGACCGAGAGCCCGAGCTTCACGCCCGCCTCGGCGCGGAGCTGCGCGAGCCTCGCGTGCACCGCGGCGTCGGCGAGCACGCCCGACTCGAGCGTCGCGGAGTGCACCTGGTACAGCGAGAGCCACCCGCCGAGGAGCGCGCGCGACTCGGGCCATTGCCGCTCGAGCTGGGCGAGCGAGTGGTCCTTCACCTCGTGCACCGCGGCGGTGCTCTGCCAGTCGGCGGTGTAGCGGTAGCCCCACTTCGACGAGACGAAGAGCTCACGGTGGCCGCGCGCGCGCAGCCACTCGGCGAGGAACTCCTCGGCGCGCCCGTAGCTGCGGGCGGCGTCGAAGTGGCGCACGCCAGCGGCCCAGGCGGCGTCGAGCACCGCGAAGGTGCGCGTGCGCATCGCCTCCACCGAGGTCGAGGGGAAGTCACTCGCGTGACCGAGCGTCATGTAGCCGGGGCGACCGAGGGCCGCGAGGCCGAGACCGAGCACTGCCATGGGACACCGATGTGCGCCGCGCGGGCCGCCGCCGCAAGCACAGTTGCCGCGGCCGGCGAGCAGCTCACTCCTTCGTGAGGATCTCCGCGCCGGTCTCGGTGACGAGCACGGTGTGCTCGAACTGGGCGGTGCGCTTGAGATCCTTCGTCACCGCGGTCCACTCGTCGTCCCAGGTGACCTCCTCGTGCGTGCCGAGGGCGATCATCGGCTCGATGGTGAAGGTCATGCCCACCTCCATCTTCGTGGTGGAGCGCGCGTCGAAGTAGTGGGGGATCTGCAGGGGCGCGTGGAAGGTCTCCGAGATGCCGTGCCCGCAGTACGCGCGCACCACGCCGTAGCCGTACTGATCGGCGTGCTTCTCGATCTCCCGGCCGATGTCGCTGATGGGGCGGCCGGGCTTCACTGCCGCGATGCCCTTCATCAGGCACTCGTGCGTCACGCGCACCAGCTGCTTCGACTCGTCGTCGACGTTGCCCACGAAGAAGGTGGCGTTGGTGTCGCCGTGCATGCCGTCGAGGAAGATCGTCACGTCGAGGTTGACGATGTCGCCGTCGAGCAGCTTCCGATCGTCGGGGATGCCGTGGCAGATGACCTCGTTGACCGAGGTGCACACCGACTTGGGGAAGCCGCGGTAGTTGAGCGGGCTGGGGTAGCCGCCTTCCTGGATCGTCAGCTCGTGGACGTAGGCGTCGATCTCGTCGGTGGTCATGCCCGGCTTCACGATCTCTCCGGCCTTGCGGAGGATGCGCGCGGCGGCCTGGCAGGCGCGGCGCATGCGCACCAGCTCCTCGGCGGTGCGCACCACGCGCCCGGTGCCGCGGCCCGGGACGCCCGTCTCGGCGTAGTCGGGCTTCGGGATGTGCGCCGGCACCTCGCGCTTCGGCGAGAGCTTGCCCGGACGCACGCGGTTGGCCTCGAGGCGCTTGCGCTCCTCCTTGAGGTACTCGCCGTCGAGCTCCTGGTGGCACTTCTTGTACTTCTTGCCGCTGGCACACCAGCAGGCGTCGTTCGGCTTGGGCAGCTTGTGGGGCGGGCGGCTCGCCGCGGCGGTGGAGTTCACGGAGTGGCCCTCTGGGCGAAGAAGTGGCGGCGCGTGCGATCGAGCACGTCGAGGAGGTTGGCGCGCGTCAGACGCCCCTGGGTGGCCTCGGCGAGACCGAGGAGCTGCTCGGCCATGAAGCGCGAGAGGAACAGCAACATGGCCCGGTCTTTAACCGTCAAGCCGCCCGTCATCCACCGCTGGTTCCGCAGGTAGTCGTCGAGGGCGTCGAACTCGCGCCCCACGTCCAGGCGGGTCACCGTGAAGGCCTCCTCATACAGCCGGCGATCGGGCTCCAGCGGCGCTTCGGCGAGCAGCTCGGCGAGCTTGCGCCCCGTCTGGGGGTCGAACTCCTCGACGCGGGGCGGCCAGGCGGCGAGATCCTTCGCGAAGAGCTTCGACACCTCCTCGAGGAGGTGGGCCGCGAGGGGGATCGGCTTCTGATCGAGGATGAGGTCCCACTTGCTGGGCTGCACGCGCCGCTCATACCGCGACTAGCAGGTTGCTGAGAAACGCCCCCGCATCGACAACCCGCACCTCGGCATGATCTCTTGCGCCGCATGCGCGGACGCAAGAGCGGGCAGGACTCGATGCTGGCGTTGGTGTCGCTCAACGAGCTCATCCCGGCACGTCATCCCGTGCGGACGGTGAAGAAGCTGGCCGACGAGTGCCTGACGGAACTCTCGGGCACCTTCGACGAGATGTATGCGCGCGTCGGGCGGCCGTCGATTCCACCCGAGAGGCTGTTGAAGGCACAGCTCCTGATGGCGCTGTACAGCGTGCGGAGCGAGCGGATGCTCTGCGAGCGCATCCAGTACGACATGCTCTTCCGTTGGTTCCTCGACATGTCGATGACGGAGGAGGTCTTCGACGCGAGCAGCTTCTCGCGGAACCGCGACCGCCTGCTGGAGCATGAGGTGGCTCACCGGTTTCTTCAGGCCGTCGTCAATCGCGCTCGGAAGGCCGCGCTGATGAGCAGCGAGCACTTCTCCGTGGATGGGACGCTCATTGAGGCCTGGGCGTCGATGAAGTCGTTTCGCCCAAAAGACGAGAAGGACGACGACCGCGGCGACGGCAATGGCTGGGGCGACTTCAAGGGACAGAAGCGCAACAACGAGACTCACGAGTCGAAGACGGACCCCGAGGCGAAGTTGCTTCGGAAGAGTGCGGGGAAGGAAGCGAAGCTCTGCTTCGCGGAGCACGTCCTCATGGAGAATCGGAACGGCCTCATCGTCGACATGCTGGTGGCGCCAGCCGTCGGCGTGACAGAGCCGGAGGCCGCGCTTGAGTTGCTGACCCGCGCGCTGCCGACAGGTCGCATCACCGTCGGCGCGGACAAGGGCTACGACACGAAGGACTTCGTCCGCGAGTGCCGAGCGATGGAGATGACCGCACACGTCGCGCAACACATCAACGCGAGACGCGGCAGCGCGGTGGACGCGCGCATCACGAGACATCCTGGCTACTCAGCGAGTCAGGTGGTGAGACGGCGAATCGAGTCAATATTCGGGTGGAAGAAGACGGTCGGTGGCTGCAGGAAGTCGCGGTACCGCGGAGTCGAGCGAACTGGCTTCTTTGCGACGATGGCGGGCGCAGCCTTCAACCTGCTTCGGATGGCACGGCTGCTGACGCCTGCCTGAGCAGCAGCAAAACCAGCAGCGAGAGCGCGACCCGCCGCAAGACGTACTGGCCGATGCCTTGGCGACCGGCCTTTCTCAGCACCCTGCTAGCGGATGGGGATCAGTCGCTTCGAGCGCGGCTCGGCGGGCACCTCGAGGCCGTAGCCGGTGAAGAGCTCGCGGCGCACCAGCTGGTACACGCTCCGGCTGGTGAGGAACTCGCGGTGCACGACGTCGGAGATCTCGATGTTGTGGAGGTTCGGCACCACGCCCGCCTCCTCGAGGATGCAGCTCGGGAAGGCGTTGACCTTGTCGGCCTTCGAGAAGATCGAGGTGAGGCGCACGTTGCGCGGGAAGGCGCCCATCTTCAGCCGGCGGATGAAGGGCGACATCGGCGTGAGCTGCCAGATGCTGCGCGAGATGAGCCCATAGGCGGCGATGCCGAAGTACGCCGAGGCCGAGCCGTTGTGCGGCGTGCCGAGGGTGATGACGTTCTTCACCCGGCGATCTCCGCCCAGCCGCTTCACGTAGTACGTGGCGATCAGCCCGCCCTTGGAATGACCGACGATCGACAGCGGCCCCATCTGCGGGTAGCGCTGGTACAGCCGCTCGACCTTCTCGTGCACCTTCTCGGCGAGCACGTCGATGGCGTCGGTGTTGAAGGCCTGCTTCCAGCCGCCGAGGTTGATGCTCCACACGCAGAACTGATCGCGCCGCAGGCGGTGCTCGAGGATCTCGAAGCTCTGCCGCGTCGACATGAAGCCGTACAGCAGGAGCACCGGCCGCTGACAGTTGGTGAAGTCGGTGCGGCGGACGATCTGGTTCGTCGTGCGATCGAAGTCGAAGTAGCCCTTGATGTAGCGGACCGTCCGCTTCAGCTGCCGCAGCCGCATCTCGAAGGTGGACATGCCTGCTCCCCGAAGGCCTCTTCGAGAGCCTAACGGCGTCGCCCGAGCCACGCGATTCGCCGCGCGCGTGCCACACCCGCGCACAGTGTGTTCAGACGCGGCAGAGCACGAACCAGTTGTCGAGCTGGCGGGTGCCGCGCCACGCCCGGCCGATCGACACGTGGGCAGACACCCCGCGAACCACGTCTCGGGTCTGGTGGTACACGAAGCGCGACAGGCGCGCCTCGTTGGGGAGGATGGCGGGCGCGCCGGCGAGGGGCCTCGCGGGGAGGCGGGTGTAGTCGACGAGCACCTCGTCGCCCTGCTGCACCGCGACGAAGTAGCCGGGGCCGACGGTGGTGGTGACGAGGCCCGAGGTGGCGTTGAAGCCCCAGCGCTCGGTCGCGCGGAGCCGCTCGTCGTCGGGCACGGCGAACACCTTCGCGAAGCGCGTGAAGAGCAGCAGCGAGTTGCGGCCCTCGTGGCGCACGCCGCTGAGCGGCGGCGTGGTGGCGGGGGCGAGGTCTTCGAGCGTGAAGCGGCGGGCGCCAGCGACGAGCTCGAAGAGGCGGGCCTGATCGCGGGCGCTCAGCGAGAGCGTCTCGGCGAGGCGGCGCTCGGCGGGCAGGCCGTCGAGCCACGAGGCGAGGGAGGCGGCGGTGGTGCTGGCGTCGGCGAGGAGGTCGGAGAACACGCACCTCTCCCAACCACGCCGCGCGGCACCATTCAATTTCAATGCTCGACGAGGGGCGGCTGATTCGGTCAACGTGCGTCGCATGCAGTCCGAGCAAGAGGTGCCGACGGCTCGAATCGCGAGGCGCGTGCTGGTGGTGGTGGCGGGCGAGGTGGGGACTCAGCTCGTCGAGCGGCTGGCCGGCTCTGGCTTCGAGGTGCGCGCCGAGGCGGATCCGCTCCGCGTGCCGACGGTGCTCACCGAGTGGCGCGCCGACCTGGTGGTGCTCGGGGAGCTGCTGCCGGGGCGCGCGGGCCGCCAGGTCGCGCTGTCGATCCGTTCCTTCGGGGCGCTGTTCGGGGTGCCGATCGTCGGCGTGCTGCGCGACGAGACGCCGGTGAACATCTTGAGCTGGCTGCGGGTGGGCGCGGTCGATCTCTGGCCGGGCGTCGCGCGCCTCGGGCTGACCGATCGGGCGCGGGCGCTGATCGTGGAGTGCGATCGCACGAAGGTGCAGCTCGCGCCGCTGCGGGTGCGGCTCCTCGCGTGGGCGCGGCGCTCGCAGCTCAACGGCACCGTCACCACCTCACCGGGCACGCCCTTCGAGGGCCGGGCGACCTTCGTCGACGGTGAGCTGCACGCCGCGACGTTCTCCGGTCTCGAGGGCGAGCGGGCCCTCGAGCGCCTCTGTGACTTCGACGGGGCCCACATCAGCTGGGACGAGGGGACGGAGCCGGTGCCGTCGCCGCAGCCCGACGGCTACCGCCCTCGCGTGGTGGTGATCGAAGACGACGCGACGCTGCGGCTGCTGCTGCAGAAGCAGCTCGAGTGGGCGCACTACCTGGTGGACACCGCCGCCGACGGCCAGGCGGGGCTCCAGCGCGCGCTGACCACCCGCTGCGACTTCGCGGTGGTCGATCTCGACATCCCCGTGGTGGACGGGTGGGGTGTGCTGCGCACCATGCGCGCCGACCGCTCGCTGCGGGAGGTCGGCGTGCTGCTGCTCTCGGCGCAGGAGCAGGTCGTCGACACGCTGCGCGTCGCGCGGGCCGGTGCGCGCGCGTACCTCAAGAAGTCGGGCCGCGCGAAGGAGTTGCTCGACACCATGGCGCTCCTCTCCGCGCCGCGGGTGCGGGCGTGGAACTCGCTCACCGCGCGCCGGGCGACGAAGATCGAGGTGCGGGCGCTGGGGGCGCTGTGGCTGCTCCGCACCCTCGCGGAGCTCGACTGTCAGGGGCGGCTCGAGCTGGAAGACGCGCTCGGCCGCTACGAGCTGTCGCTCTCGCAGGGGCAGCTGGTGGAGGTCGCCGCGCAGGTCGGCAGCCTGCGGCTGGTGGGGCTCCCCGCGCTGGAGATGCTGGTGGCCAGCCGGGGCGAGGGGCGCTTCGTCTTCGAGCAGCAGACGCCGCCCGAGGGGGCGCGGTGGCTCTTCGAGGTGCTCGACGAGCTGTGTGAGGTGGCCCGCGACGCCGAGCAGCGCAAGCTGCACGAGGCGACGCAACGGCCGGGCCTGCTGGTGTTGAACCCCGAGCTCGCGGCGCTCTTCGCGCGCGTGGCGACGGTGCCCGAGCTCAAGGTGCTCGACGCGGTGAAGCACGCCCCGGCCGATCTGGCGACGCTCGCGGCCCACGCGCAGCTGGCGACGGAAGACGCCGAGGTGGCGCTCGCGGAGCTGGTGCGCCGCGGGGTGTTGTCGCCCGCGAGCTGAACCGAACGGGCGTTGATTCCTTCGCTCGGGCGTGGTTCTTCCCCCCGCGTGGAAGATCTCCTCGACGATCTCAACCCGCCGCAGCGTGAGGCGGTGCTGCACGAGCAGGGGCCGCTGCTGGTGCTGGCCGGCGCCGGGTCGGGGAAGACGCGCGTCATCACCCGGCGCATCGCCTCGCTGATCCGCGATCGCGGCGTCGAGCCGTGGCGCGTGCTCGCGGTGACCTTCACCAACAAGGCCGCGCGCGAGATGCGCGAGCGCCTCGAGCACCTCCTGGGGACGGCGGCGCAGGGCCTGACGGTCAGCACCTTCCACTCGGCGTCGGCGCTCATCCTCCGGCGCGAGGCGGAGCACGTGGGCCTCGACCGCAGCTTCGTCATCTACGACGACGGCGATCAGCTCCAGGTGGTGCGCCGGGCGATCCGCGACTCGGGCATCGACGTGGCCTCGGTCACGCCGCGCGACATCCTCTCGAAGATCGACGGCGAGAAGAATCAGGGCCGCCTGCCGGACGACATGAAGCCCGGCGAGGACCCGAAGCAGCAGGCGGTGCAGCGCGTGTACCGCAAGTACCAGCAGCTCCTGCGCGCGGCGAACGCGGTCGACTTCGGCGATCTGCTGTTGCTGCTGGTCGAGCTGCTGCGCACCAACGAGGAGGTGCGGCTCAAGTACTCGCGCCGCTTCCGCCACGTGCTGGTCGACGAGTTCCAGGACACCAACCCGGTGCAGTACCAGCTGCTCAAGCTGCTCGCGCCGCCGCAGCACACCCCGAACCTGGTGGTGGTCGGCGACGACGATCAGAGCATCTACCGGTGGCGCGGCGCCGAGGTCGACAACATCCTCAACTTCCCGGTCGAGTACCCCGGCTGCAAGGTGGTGAAGCTCGAGCAGAACTACCGCTCGGACCAGACGATCCTCGAGGCGGCGCACGCGGTGATCAGCCGCAACCGCCGCCGCATGGACAAGAAGCTCTGGAGCTCGCGGGCGAAGGGCGAGCCGCTCGGGCTGGTGATCAGCCGCGACGAGCGCGGCGAGGCGCAGGAGGTGGCGGCGAAGATCCACGAGCTGCGGCGCGATGGCATCGCCGACTTCGATCAGGTGGCGGTCTTCTTCCGCGCCAATGCGCAGAGCCGCGTGCTCGAGGAGACGTTCCGCCTGATGCGCGTGCCGTACGTGCTCGTCTCGGGGCGCAGCTTCTACGAGCGCGCCGAGGTGAAGGACGCGGCGAGCTACCTGCGGCTGATGGCGAACCCCCGATCCGACGCGGATCTCGAGCGGGTGATCAACGTGCCGGCGCGCGGCATCGGCGACACCACCGTCGAGCGGCTGCGCGAGTTCGCGGCGGAGCAGGGCGTGAGCCTCTACGAGGCGATCGGCAACCCGGAGCGGATCTCGTCGCTCGGGTCGGCGGCGGTGAAGCGCCTCGGCGCGTTCCGCGAGCTCGTCGATCGCCTGGTCACCTTCGCCCGGCACGCCCCCGATGCCACCAGCGCGGCGACGTACATGCTCGAGCAGACGGGGCTCGTGCAGATGCACATGAACGAGGGCTCCGAGGAGTCGATCGGCCGCGCGGAGAACCTCAAGGAACTGCTCACCGCCACGCAGGAGTTCGATCGCCAGCGCGAGGAGCGCCTCGCCGCGTCGGGGCGGCCGCTGCCGGCGTTGGTGGCGATGCCCGAGCCGCCCGGGACGCCCGGCACGCCCGACCCCGAGCCCGAGCCGGAGGTCGAGCCGTCGCCGCAGGGCGATCTCTTCGCGCACTTCGCGAAGCCGCTCCCGCCGAAGAAGACGCCCGCGCCAGCGCCTCCGCCGCCCCCGGAGCCGCCACCGCCGCCTGCCGTGCGCGCCGGAGGCGACGAGGAGGTCGGCCTCGAGCTCGAGGTGCCGCCGCTGCAGGGCTTCCTCGAGCAGCTGAGCCTCGTGGGCGACGCCGACGGCGAGACCGGCGTCGGCCGCCAGCGCGTGTCGCTGATGACGATGCACGCCGCCAAGGGGCTCGAGTTCGACGCCGTCTTCATCACCGGCATGGAAGAGGAGGTCTTCCCCAGCCGCCGCGCGATCAGCCCCACCGCGACCGAGGAGGAGATGAGCGAGGAGCGCCGCCTCTGCTACGTCGGCTTCACGCGCGCGCGGAAGCGGCTGTTCTGCTCGCTGGCGCAGAGCCGCGCGCTGTTCGGCGAGCTCAAGTTCAACGCGCCGTCACGCTTCCTCGCCGAGGTGCCGCAGGAGCTGTTCGGCTTCCACCAGGTGCCGGAGCCCGAGCACCGCCCCAGCCACCGGCCGCCGCAGATCCGCCGGCGCGGGGGCGACGAAGACGGCGTGCACGTCGATCGCTCGTACGATCAATCGACCGACTTCCACCAGGGCGGCGCGGAGGACGGCGACATCCGCGGCATGCGGGTGAACCACGCGCAGTTCGGCCCCGGGCAGGTGCTGGAGGTGGTGGGGCGGGGCCAGAACGCGAAGCTCACGGTGCGCTTCGACAGCTTCGGCGTGAAGACGGTGATCGCCCGCTTCCTCACTCCCGGCTGATCAGCCCAGCAGCAGCGCGCCGGTCATGAGGTTGCCGTGCTCCGGCTTCGCGCCGGCGTGGCAGCCCTGCTCGCCGAAGTTGAACGAGCCGACGATCGGCGCCCCGCCCACCACGCCCTGGAGGGCCTTCACCATCAGCTGCGTGTCGGGGTCGATCGCCAGCATGCAGCCCGCGCAGTAGATGAGCAGCACGCCCTTGAGCTGCGAGATGCCCGCGTCGGACATGGCGCGTGACACGAGGTTCGCCGGCCGCCCCTGCATGCCCACCTTCGTCGAGCGCACCAGCGTCACCGTCTCGCCCTTCGCGACCTCGGCGAAGGTGGCGAGGCCGCGGGTGGGCTGCACCACGCGCTCCGGGTGCACGAGGGTGATGCCGGACGCGCGCATCACGCCCAGCGGGCTGAGCGAGGTCTTCGAGAGGATGCCCTCGCCGCTGCTCATCGCTCCGCCGAGCGCGCCGCCGAGCCACTCGTCGTAGACCACGGCGGCGGCGCGGTGATCGATCTCGAGGATGGTGCGGCCCTGCGCGCGGGTGACGACGCCCTTCTGCGGCGTGTGCGTCGCGCCGGAGATCCACGGCGCGGCGACCTTCCCCGGCCAGCTCACCAGCGCCAGCACCGCGCCGGTGACGAAGCGCGCCTCGTGGGTGAAGACGCTCCACTTGCCGGCGATCTCGTCGTCGGCGGCCGAGCCCCCGAGGAGCAGCGTGCCGGGCTTGAGCTCCGGCCCCGCGCCGCGGAGCAGGGCCTCCTCGGTCCCGGGCGTGCCGTGGAAGAGCGCGAACGTGGGCGCGGCGCCGCCGAGCGCCTGGGTCGCCTTGCGCACGAGCTGCCGGCCGACCGCCTCGTCGGCGACCACCACGCTCTGGCCCGCCACCCCGGCCTTCACGTCGCCGGTCAGCCAGAGCGCGCTCGCCGCGCGGGGCCCGGGCGCGATGGCGCCGTTGCCGATCACCGCGCGGCACGACGTCACGCCGACGAAGGGGACGCCCGGGAGCGCGGCCGCCAGCGCCTGCCGCAGGGCCTCGACGTCGACGCCGATGGTGCAGGTGATGAAGCCGAACCGCGCGCCCGCGGAGCGCGCCTTGCTGGCGAGCTCACCGGCCATGAGCGCTGCGGTGGACTGCGTGGACGAGGCGGCGAGGCATGAGGCGGGCATCGCCGAGATCGTGCGCCCTTTTCGCCGCGCGAGCCACGCGCAAAATGCGAGGGCGCGCACGGAGGTTGTCGGCGGAATGGAGAAGTCTCGCGCGGTCGAACGCGGTGACCACACGCCGCTACAGCGCGCGACATTTGACCGCAGATTGGCCGGGCTGGACGGGCGGGCCTATACCTTCGGCATGCCCTCTTTCCACGACGACGACGGACCCGCAGACGCTGGCATCAGCAGCACGGCGTGGCACCCGCCGCCGCCTCCGACGCTGCAGATCCCCAAGCTCGAGGTGACGGAAGAGCTCCTGCGTGCGCTGCCCAAGACCGATCTCCACTGCCACCTCGACGGGAGCATGCGGCTCAAGACGATCCTCGAGCTGGGCGAGAAGCAGGGCGTGCGCCTGCCGGCCGACACCGAGGACGGCCTGGCGAAGGCGATCCACATGGGCGAGACGTGCAACAGCCTCGAGGACTACCTCATCGCCTTCGACGTGACGTGCAGCGTGCTGCAGACCGAAGAGTCGCTGTACCGCGCGGCCTACGAGCTGGGCCTCGACGCGGCCGCGGAGGGCGTGCGCTATCTCGAGGTGCGCTACGCGCCGGTGCTGCACCAGGCGCGCGGCCTCAAGCTCACGCACATCGTCGACTCGGTGCTCGAGGGGCTGCGGGCCGCGAAGCACCAGACCCGCATCAAGTACGGCGTCATCCTCTGCGGCATTCGCCACATGAGCCCGGAGACCAGCCTCCGCCTCGCCGAGCTGTGCGTGGCCTACAAGAACCGCGGCGTGGTGGGCTTCGATCTCGCGGGCGCCGAAGCGAACTTCCCTGCGAAGGAGCACCGGCAGGCGTTCCAGTTGATCCTCAAGAACAACGTCAACTGCACCGCCCACGCGGGCGAGGCGTACGGACCGGAGTCGATCGGCCAGGCGCTCCACTACCTCGGCGCGCACCGCATCGGCCACGGCGTGCGCCTGCGCGAGGACGGCGATCTGCTCAACTACGTCAACGATCACCGCGTGCCGCTCGAGTGCTGCCCGTCGTCGAACGTGCAGACGCGCGCGGTCACCGACATCAAGGCGCACCCGCTGAAGTTCTATTTCGACTACGGCCTGCGCGTGACGATCAACACCGACAACCGGCTGATCACCGACACCACCGTCACCCGCGAGTACCTCATCGCCCACAAGGAGCTCGGGCTCTCGCTCGAGGACCTCACCACCATCATGGTGTCGGGCTTCAAGAGCGCCTTCCTGCCGTTCCGCGAGAAGCAGGATCTGCTCAAGATGGTGAACGCCGAGATCGACGCCACGCTCAAGTCGTGGGAGCGCAAGCAGTCGGCGGCGAAGTAGTCAGTCGCGCTCGAGCAGCACCCAGCCGCGCGCCCGCCGCACCTCGTGCCAGCCCGAGGCCGGGGCGCGCTCCTCGGAGACGATCGCCAGCCTGACGTCGGCGGGCGCCTGCTCGACGGTGCCTTCGAGCCAGGGGCGCAGCTCGAGCTCGCCGGCGAGCACGCCGATCTCCCGCCACGGAGAGCCCGCCGCCACCACCAGCACGCGTGTTCCCCGTGGGTGGAGGGCGAGGTCTTCGCGGAACTCCCGACACGACACCGCGCGCCCGCCCGACACCAGCGCCATGGTGACGAGCGCGCCCGCGGCGATCGCCAGCGCCGCGAGGCGCCGCGCGCGAAGGGAGAGCCGCTCGAGCGGCACCGCGCTCGCTGCCACCAGCGCGAGGGCCGGAAAGACCAGCAGCACGTGGTGCCACAGCTTGCGACCCGGGAGCGCGAGGGCCAGCACCGAGAGCCCCAGCCAGATCAGCGCGCGCCGGCGGGGGGCGTCGGGGCGGCGCAGGGCGAACGGCACGAGCAGCAGCCACGGCCAGAAGTGCGAGCCGATGGCGATCAGCGGGAACCACGGCGCGGAGGTGCCGTCGGTGCGCGCGCCGCTCGCCGAGGCCAGCAGCTGCGCCTCGACGTAGCCCGTCCACCAGTCGGCGCTGGCGAAGCCCAGGAAGAGCGTGACGGGGAGCACCGCGAGGAGCCCCGCCCCCGCCCCGAAGGCGAGCCACGTGAGGCGGCGCTCGTCGGACAGCGCGCGGGCCACGGTCGCCGCGGCCGGGAGCACCAGCCCGAAAGGCCCCTTGATCGCCACCGCGGCGCCCATGGCGAGCGCGGTGAGGGCGAAGCTGCGCCACGTCGCCGCGCCGCCGAGCAGCGGCACGACCGACAGCAGCGAGAAGAACACCAGCGGCGGGTCGAGCCGGTGGAGCGCGCCGGTGACGATGAACTGGTGCGTGGTCGCGAGCAGGAAGCCGGCGAGCACGCCGAGCTCCTCGGAGAAGAGGCGCCGGCCGAGCTCCATGAGGAGCGCGATGGTGAGCAGCGTCCACGTCACGGACAGCCATGGCAGCGCGCCCTCGCCGAGCGCCTTCACCACCAGCGCGGACGGCCAGAGCCCGAAGGGCAGGTGCTCGCGGTAGTGCGGGTGCACGTTCTCGGTGTAGCGGAGGTCGAGCCACGCGCCGTCTTCGACCAGGTGCCGCGCGACGACGGTGTACAGCGAAGCGTCGGTGTCGTCGGTGTGGTGGGCGCCCTGCATGGCGAGGCTCACCGCCGCGAGCACGAGGACGGCAGCGCGCGCGCGGCTCACGAGATGTACCGCCCGATGGCGAACTTCGAGACCGAGATGCCCAGCAGCAGGGTGCTCACCGGGAACCACACGCGCAGCGCGCGCGGGTGCTCCTCGAGCCACGTGGTGAAGCACAGCAGCGCGGGGAAGCCGGCGAGCGCGTAGCGGCCGAGCCCGATGAAGTCGATGCTCGAGACGAAGGGCATGCCGAGGATCAGCGCGAGGTAGACCGCGTAGCCGACGCCGAGCTTCTTCCACGCGCGGGGGATCATCGAGAGGCAGAGCGACACCAGCCCGAGGTGCATCAGCGAGCGCGGGAGCCGCTCGAGGAAGCGCTCACCGGTGACCCAGTTGATCTTGAACCACGTCGCGGGACCGGGCGTCTGGTTCCAGCCGGCCTGGGTCTCGATGAAGGCGGTGGGCGTGCCGAACTTCACCCACTGGTACGCCATGTACGCCGCCAGCCCGAGGCCGGTGAGCGCGGGTACGAAGTCGATGGGGCGCAGGGGCTGCTTCTCGCGCACGCGCAGTTCGATGCTCCGCGCGAGCAGGCCGATCACCACCGCGGGCGCGACGGGGCGGGTCGCGGTGGCGAAGATGCCGAGCAGCGTGGCGAGGCCGCGGTGCCCCTTCTCGAGCGAGAGGAAGGCGCCGCTCACCAGCACGAGGAAGAGGGCGTCGGAATAGACCGCGCCGTAGAGGAAGAAGGCCATCGGCCACAGCGCGAGCACCCAGCCGGCAAGCCGCGCGGTCTGCGGAGGCACGAAGTGCTGGCTCCACTTCCAGAAGAGGAAGAATGCGGTCGCGCCCAGCGCGGTGGTGAGCAGCACGCCCGAGAGCAGCGGCCCGAGGCCCAGCGTGGTGAGCGCGCGCATCAGCAGCGGGTACAGCGGGAAGAAGGCCACCGAGCTCTGCTTGCCCGGCTCGAAGAAGTAGCCCTCGCGCGCGATGCGCTCGTACCACTGGCCGTCCCAGCGGGCCCACATGTCGAGGAAGGGCCAGCGCGCGAGCTCGTCGCTGAACGGGCTCACCGGCTGGCCGCCCGCGGCCCACAGCGAGACGGAGCCGACGATCGCCAGGAGCACCCACAGCACGGCGAAGCGGATGAAGAGTTCGGCGCGGGCGCGCTCCATGCGGCGGTATGTACACCAGCCGGTTCAGGTGTAAGGGAGCGTCGTGCTGCGGCTGCGCTTCGTCGCGTTGGTGGTGTGGGCCGTCGGCGTGCAGGTGCACGAGCTGATCGGCACCATCGGCCTCGCGGCGTTCGTGGTCAGCTCCCTGCCCGAGGTGCGGCGCCTGTCACTGCCGGCGCTGCGCGTGTGGGAGCCGCTGTGGCTCTTCATCGGCTGGTCGCTCGTCGCGCCCACGCTCACCGGCCAGCCGCCCAACGGCACGGGCCTCGCGCGCACGCTCGACTGGGCCGTCATTCCGCTCGTCGCGCACGCCGCTTCGACCCTCACGTCGGCGCAGTGGCGCACCCTGGCCGTCGCCGCGTTCTCGACGCTCGCGCTCTCGTGCGTGGTCGCCGGCCTGCAGCACTTCGGCCTCTGGCCGCCCGAGAGCACCTTCGAATCGATGCGGTGGATGAAGGCGTCGTTCTCGCGCGTGTACGAGCCCATCGGTGACTCGGGTCGCTTCATGGGCGGCGGGCTCCTGTTCCACCGCCTCAAGTTCGCGCACGTCAGCGGGCTGGTGCTGGTGGGCGTCGCGCTGCTGCTCCCCCGGAAGGACCTCCGCGAGCGGGGCCTGCTCGTCGTGCTCGCTGCTTTCGCCTTCGTCGCGGTGTGGCTCTTCCCCCACGCGCGCATGGGGGCCGTGGCGATGACCGCGGGGCTCGGCGCGACGCTGGTGATGGCGTCGCCTTCTCGCCAGCGGGCGATCTTCACGGTCGGCGCGCTCGGCGTCGTGGCGCTGCTGGTGGTGCTCCTGGTGCCGTCGCTGCGCGAGCGCTTCGGCGCGGCGCTGTCGGATCAGGGCAGCGGCCAGCGCACGCAGCACCTCGCCGCGGGGCTCGAGGCCGTCAAGCAGCACCCGCTCGCAGGCGTGGGGCCGGGGCAGTTTCGCCCGTCGAAGTTCGCCGGGCCCGACATGGCCGAGCACGTGAAGGAGAACCCGGGCAAGGCCCACAACCAGTTCCTCTCGATGGCGGCAGAGACGGGCGTGCTCGGGGCGATCCTCTTCGTGGTGCTCCTCGGGTGGCTGGCGGCGCGCGCGCGCTCGCTCGAGCTCGGAGCGCTGACCGTCGGTGGGCTCGTGCAGTTCGCGGTGCTGTCCCTGGCGCACGATCCGCTCTTCCAGGCGCCGTACAGTCAGGGCCTGGTGTTGCTCCTCGGCCTGGGGCTCAGCGCGGGATCACGCGCGCCGCGCGGGTGAGCGCTCCGAGCTTCAGCTCGAGCTGGGCCGGCTGCCCGCGGTGCTGGTCGACGGTCGCCGGGTCGATGAAGACGAGGGCGTCCTGTCGCCGCTCCCAGCCGCAGTCGAGCTCGTCGAGGAACGCGCTCGAGAGGTCGAGCGTTCGCCGGCCGATGGGCGCACCGCCGGTCGTCGTCAGCGACCACTCGAGCACGCCGGTGCGGGGGACGCCGTGCGCCTGCACCCCGACGAAGACGTGGAACCCGCCCTGCGGCCCCATGACGATCTGCAGGTCCTGACCGTCGACGATCGGTGCGAAGCCCCCGTCGGCTGTGTCGGCGCCCATCGTGAGGTCGACCGGGCAGCCTGCGTCGGTGGGTGCTGGCGCGGGCGCGGGCGTGCAGGCGGCGAGCGAGAGCGCGAGGAACACGAGCCTCATCGGAGCTGGAGCGTCCACCCTTCGGCGAGCGCGACGAAGCCGGCCGTCTGCAGGCCGCCGAAGACGTAGAGCGTGCCCGTGGTCTCGTCGACGCCCGACGCCGCGAAGGCGCGCCGCGAGGGCCCGCCGGGCACGGACTGCCGGGCGAACTCCGAGAGGATGGGATCGATCACCCACAGATCGTCGAAGTCGTCCGTGTCGTTCGTGCCGCCGAAGAGGAGCCATCGCTGGTGGAGCGGATCGTAGCCTGACGCGCCGTAGCGCCGCGGCGTAGGGTGCGGGTCGGGCGCCTGCTGATCGAACCACCTGGTGCCGTCGAAGATCGCCACGTCGTCGAGGTATGAGGCGGTGATCGCCACCGCGCCGCCGAACATCACCAGGCGCCCCTGGAGCGGCTCGTAGATGCTCATCGCGTCGCGCCGGGCGAACGGCCGCGCGGTGGGCTGGAGCTGCTCGAAGCTCCGCGCGACGGGCTCATAGGCCCAGGTGAGGTTGTTGACGCCGGTCGGCCCGTCGCCGCCGAAGACGATCGCCTTCGCGAGCGAAGGCATCCAGTGCGCCGCGCAGCCGATGGCCCCGCTCGGCACCGGGCCCTGCACGCGCGACCAGCGCAGCGTCTGGAGGTCGAGCGTGAAGGCGCTGTCCACCGTGCTGCGCTCGTCGCGCCCGCCCGCGATGAGCAGCTGGCGCTGGTCGGGCAACAGCGTCGCGCAGTGGCAGTAGCGCGGCGGTGGTGCGTCTCCGGAGGTGCTCAGCTTCGTCCATTGCCCGGAGGCGAGGGAGAAGCTCCAGGTGTCGGCCT
>JBMORD010000093.1:0-21172 GCA_049322495.1 Myxococcota bacterium
GAGCGCGTCGCGGTACTCGAAGTACGGCATGTACGGAAAGAGCCCGGAGCCGTCGCGCGACTGGCCGAACACGATGGCCCGCGCGAGCTCGCCGTCGGTCCACGCGCCGAGGTGGTGCGGCGTGAGGGCCGAGAACGAGAACTTCTCCGAGAAGCCCTCGGTGCGGGCGAGGTCTCCGCTGCCGGCGAACTCGGTGCCGTCGCGCGGAGGGCCTCCCGGACGGCTCCAGTCGCGCTGCGCGTGACACGAGCCACACGCCATCACCGCCTCGCTTCGGCGCTGACGCCCGCGACGCCGGCCGTGAGCTCGTCCCCGGGAAGCGCAGCGGGCGAGGTGCTCGCCGAGGCCTCGCGCGGTGAGCCGTTGCCGTCGGCGGTGGCGCTCGTGCTGGCCCTGGCTGAGACGTTCGCCGAGCAGGGTCTGGCTGTAGGCGCCCCGCAGCAGCGAGCGGCGCTGTGGCGCCACATGGCCTTCACACACCACCGCCGCCCGTGCCGTCGGCCGTCTCACGGTTGACCGAGCTCGCGCGGCTCGTGAAGTGAGCCGGAGCTGGCCCCGCGCGAGCTGCTGCCGTCGAGCCCGTTCACCCTGGTGGTCCTCGCTGAGCCGTTTTCCCCGCCTCCGGGCTCAGCGGTGGACGATGCGTGCACTCCTCGTCTCGAGCCTCGTGTTTCTCGTGGGTTGTACGGGGCTCGTGGAAGAAATGCCGTCCGACGACGCGGGCGGGGGCAGCACGGGCGGCGGCAGCGCGACCGGCGGAGGCGGCGGGCTCTCCAGCGCGACCGGCGGCGGAGGTGGCGGAGGCGGTGGCGTGCTGCCGCAGGATGCGGGCACCGACGCCGGCTCCGACGCGGGCCTCGACGCGGGGACCAGCCCGGCCGACGCGGGTCTGGTGCCGGTGTTCGTGCTCATCGGCAAGCAGGGCCGCCGCGCCATCTCGTGTGACGACGGGCGCACCTGGCGCAACGACGTGGCCTTCGACGACGCGTGGCCGATGGAGGAGCGCTACCGCTGCTGGCAGGGCGACTACACGCTGTCCGACGGCGGCACGCAGCACACCGACTGCGACCACAACGCGTACTCCTCGACCAGCCTCACCGTGGTGGCGCCGGGCGTGTTCCTCTCGACGATGGGGTGGGGCGCGCCGGGCACCTTCTGGCGGTCGACCGACGGCATCGCGTGGCAGCAGGTGCTGATGGGCGCCAACGTCACCGACGTGCTGGTGGGTGACAGCGGGCGGTTGATCGCCGCCACGCGCGGCTCACGGGTGAGCGACGACCGCGGCCTCACCTGGCGCAACGGCGTGGAGATCGACGTCGCGAGCGGCGGCAACACCATCTGGAACATCCGCGGCGGCGTGGCGGGCGGCGGCGTGTACCTCGTCACCGCGCAGGACGGCTCGAACCTCGACTTCGAGTACAGCGCCGACGAGGGGCAGACCTGGCACCGCCCGACCTTCACCGACGGCGGCCGGCTCGACGTGTGCGGCGCGGGCCACCCCGCGTACGGCAACGGCATCTTCGTCACCATGAGCTGGTCGTCGAGCCTCAACGCGACCGTCATCTGCCGCAGCGCCGACGGCGCGCGCACGTGGACCCAGACCTCGCTCCCCGACGGCATCGAGTCGCGACCCATCTGGACAGGCACCGAGTTCATGGCGTGGAGTCCCAGCCGGGTGCACCGCTCGACCGACGGCCTGACGTGGACCTCCGCCAACACGCAGACGCGCCGCAACGGCACGCTGAGCCAGGGCCCCAACCCCGGGCCCGTGGCGGTCAACGCCAACGGCACCTTCGCCGCGGTCAAGGGCGGCTGGAACGTCTGGTACGAGCAGCAGCGGTTCTACCGGAGCACCGACGGCGTCATCTGGGACGAGCTCCCCGACGGCGCGTACCGCCAGGGCCACCCGGTGACGATGATGGTCGCCGGCTGGGCCGAGAGGAGCAGCGTATGCCCCTGAGACAGACCCTCCTCGCGCTCGTGCTCCTCGCCGGCTGCGAGGGCTCGCTGGTCGGCCCGCGCGACGAGACCATCCCCGAGCGGCCGCCGCCGGGCACCCCGAAGCCGCCCGAGCGCGCGCCCTTCTTCGACTGCGCGCCCGGCGCCGAGCCCACGCCCGAGGTGGTGCGCCGCCTGACGCCCACCCAGTACCGCAACGTGCTCGAGGACCTGCTCGGCCGCGCGTACTCGAAGCCGCAGCTCGACGCGCTCTTCGCCTCGAGCGCCGTCGCGCCGCACCTGGCGGATCTCCCCGTCGACGGCAGCACGCACCGCGCCGAGCTCACCTGGGACACGATGGATCAGCGGATCAGCCCGCTCCTCGTCGAGCCGCAGTTCGAGGTGGCGACGGCCCTCGGCCAGTGGGTGGCGGCGGATCCATCGCGCCTCGCGGCCTTCACCACCGCCTTCGGCCACTGCGCGCCCACCGCCAGCGGCTGCGTCGACGCGGTGCTCGAGGGCTTCGGGGCGAAGGCGCTGCGGCGGCCGCTCGACGACGAAGACCGCGCCCAGTACCGCGGCGCGTACGCCGACAGCCAGTGGGGCGGGTGGAAGGCGCTCATCGCCTCGCTGCTGCTCGCGCCCGACTTCCTCTTCCGCACCGAGTTCCGCGGCGAGGCGGTCGACGCGCGCACCGACCTCACCGCCCTCACCCCGACGGAGCTCGCCAACCGCGTGTCCTTCACGCTGCTCGACTCGATGCCCGACGACGCGCTCCTCGAGGCGGCGGCGCACGGCTTCCAGGGCGCGGGCTTCACGCTCGAGGAGCAGGTGGCGCGGCTGCAGCAGCTCCCGCGGGCGAAGCAGCGCGACGAGCACTTCTTCCGCCAGTGGCTGCGCCTCGACCGCGTGCCGGGCATCAACCCCTCGGCGGTGAGCGCGCTCTCGCTCGAGTACCCCGACCGCTCGGCGCCCGCGCTGCCGGCCGACACCGACCTCGCCGCGCTCCGCCGCGACGCCTTCGAGGAGCTGGTCGAGCTGATGACCTGGTACGCCGCCCACGGCTCGCTCAAGGACGCGGTGCTCAGCGACGTCTCGTTCGCGCGCTCGCCGGCGCTGGCCAGCGTGTACGGCGTGCAGCCGTGGGGCGGCGACGAGACGAAGCTGGTGCACTTCCCCGAGGGGCAGCGGGCGGGCCTCTTCACCCGCGCCGGCTTCCTGCTCTCGGGCTACCCCGACCCGAACCCCGTCATCCGCGGCGCGCGCCTGCGCGTCGAGTACCTCTGCGACCTCATGGAGCCGCCGGCCAACGTCACCACGCCCTCGAGCTACGTGCCGCCCACGCTGCCCACGGTGCGCAACGTCATTCAGGCGAAGACGGAGATTGCCGGCACCGCGTGCCAGTCGTGCCACCAGCGGTCCATCAACCCGCTCGGCTTCCCCTTCGACGACTACGACGCCTTCGGCCGCTTCCGCACGCAGGAGCCGCTGCGCGACGGGCAGGGCAACCCGATGGGCTGGGCGCCGGTCGACGCGCAGACCACCCCTGACCTCGACCGCAACGGCGACCCGACGCAGGTGACGGGCGGGGTGGCCTTCTCGAAGCTGCTGGCCGACTCGCCGCGGCTCCACGCGTGCTTCGCGCGCCAGACGTTCCGCGCCACGCTCGGTCGCGCCGAGTCCTTCACGAAGGACGCGTGCCTGCTGCAGCGGCTCACCGACGCCTCGGAGCAGGGCACGCTGCGCGAGGTGGCCCGCGCGCTGGTGGGCTCGCGCGAGTTCACGCTGCGCCGCCTGCCGGAGGGCAACTGACATGAAGCGACTGAGCCGGCGGTTCTTCCTCCAGGGGCTCGGCGGGGCGTCGCTCGCGCTGCCGCTGCTGCCCTCGCTGCTCCAGCGCGCGGAGGCGCAGGCGATGAGCGCCCCGCGCTTCTTCGTCAGCACCTGGGTCGGCCACGGCGGGCTGAGCGAGGAGAACACCTACCCGCTCGACGCCACCGTCTCGCTCACCGACGCGCTGCTCTACCCGGCGAGCGGCTCGGAGCCGGCGCACGTCGCGAAGTGGGCCTCGCTGCTCGACCTCAAGCGCACCCACGCGCAGACGGTCGCCGCGCGCACCCAGACGCTGCCCGACTACGACGGTGGCGCGGCCCGGGTGTCGCCGCTCCTCGGTGCCTTCGTGGAAGACGCGCTGCTGGCGAAGCTCAACGTGCTGCGCGGCCTCGACTTCCTCCACTGGGGCGGCCACACCCGCGGCTACCTCGGCAACTTCGTCAACCGCGACGGCGGCGTCGACAACGGGCTGGCCGACGCGCCGGTGCCCACCATCGACGCGGTCATCGCCGCCTCGGACAAGTTCTATGCGCCGAGCGAGCGCGCGCTGCTCAAGGCGCCGGTGGTGAACGCCGCGCGCACGCACCTGAGCTCGTTCCGCAGCGGCACCGGCGTGGCCAACAACCCGTACTCCGCGGCGCGCCTCGGCGACCTCTACGACCTGCTCTTCAGCGGGGTGAACACCACGCCCGGCCAGCAGCCCGACCCGCGCGTCTCGCTCGTCGACCGCGTGTACGCCGACTACACCCGGCTCTCGCGCGGCGCGTTCGGCCCGGGCCGGCGCATCAGCCGCGAAGACCGCGTGCGCCTCGAGGAGTACGTCGCGGGCGTGAAGAGCATCGGCGACCGCATGCGCGCGATGGTGAGCGCGGGCTGCACGCTGCCCACCGTGCCGTCGGGGCAGCGCAACCAGTACGTGCGCGAGGGCGAGGCCGACTGGGAATGGAGCGACGCCGCGGCGATGCCCGACCTGCGGCTGATCGATCAGCGCGCCGCGCTCGAGCTGCGCAACCAGATGCTGGTCAACGCCTTCATGTGCGGCACCTCGCGCGCGGCGGTGATGACCATGAGCTCGCTGCGCGACCAGTGGGACCCCGCGACCTTCGACACCCCGAGCATGTCCGAGGCGACGCGCACCGACGCCCACGGCATGGTGTTCCACAACCACACCATGGAGGACCGCCAGAAGCTCCTCGTCGAGAGCCAGCGCTTCTTCTTCCAGTACGGCTTCATCGACCTGGTGCGGAAGATGAGCCAGGCGCAGGTGCTGCCCGGTGTGACGATGCTCGACCAGGCGCTGGTGTACTGGAGCTCAGAGAGCGGGCCGCTGACGCACAACGCGAAGTCGGTGCCGGCCATCATCGCCGGCAGCGGCGGCGGCTACTTCCAGACCGGGCGCTACGTCGACTACACCAACCGCGCGCGCGACCTCCGCGGGCGGTGGGGCGACCACTGGAAGGCGGGGCTGCCGCAGAACCGGCTGCTGGCGAACTTCGCGCAGGCGATGGGGCTCTCGCCGGCCGACTACGAGCTGTCCGACGCGGCGTACGCGAAGAAGTTCCCCGCGCGCGGCGGCAAGGTGCCGGGCTACGGCGACCCGTACGTCGAGCCGGGCGACGACAAGGTGCCGTACCTCGACCCGCTGCTCAATGACATGAGCCTCAAGCTCCCGCTCGTGTAGGCTCCGCTCGGGGCCGGCAGGTCGAGGAGCAGTGATGAGCACGTGGGTACTTCTGGCGGTGTTGGCGGCGGGCGAAGGGCAGGGCGAGGTGGCGGCGCGAACGGTGGCCACGGAGCAGCGAGAGGCCACGCGCTTTCACGCCGCGGTGGGGTTCGCGGGGGCGCTCGGTGTCGGCGGGTACCTGTTCGGCGGAGGCCCGGGCGTCACCGGCGAGGTGGGCCTGACGGTGAGCGACCGCTCGACGTTCGCGCTGCGCCTCACGCTCGGGACGATTCTGGTTCTGGCCGCCGCGTCGATCGGCGTGTCGTGGGACTACGCGCTGTCGGACCGCTGGTCGCTCGGGACGGGCGCGATGCTCGGGTACATGGGCGGACTGCTGGTGACGGATCAGGCGTCCGCGCTCGTGGTGCAGGTGCCGGTGCGTGCCCAGTTCGCCCTGAGCGCTCGCGGTGCGACCGACGTCTCGAGGCGCGGGCTCAGGCTCTTCCTCGAAGCCGGGCCCGGCGTGGTGCTCGCCGGCTCGCGTGGCTTCCGCATCGGGCGGAGTGAGCCGCTCGAACGCTGGGCCGTGATGGGCGCGCTCGGGCTCGTCTGGGTCTTCTGACCCTGTCGCTTGCGACACGGTGGCGCCGCGCCGACGTGGAGCGCATGATTTCGACCGGGCCGGAGGTGAGGTGAGTGATGTCTGGTGTCTCGATGTGGGTGGTCTGCTCGTTGCTCGCAGCGGGCGAGGTTGGAGTGGAGAGCAGTGAGGTGGTCACGGCGCGGGAGGCACCGCGGTTCCACGCGGCGATCGGCGCCGAGGGCACCATCGGTGCGACGGGCTACGTCGTCGGCGGTGGCCCGGGACTGGCGGGTGAGCTCGGGCTGACGCTCGTCGACCGCACCACGCTCGCGCTGCGCGTCAGCTTCGGCGTGCTGAACTTCCGCGCGGCGGCGACGGCGGGCGTGGGCTTCGACTACGCGCTGTCGGACCGGTGGTCGCTCGGCGCTGGCGCGCGGCTGGGCTACGTCGGCGCCTTCCTCGCCGAAGACGTGCCGAACGCCTGGGTCGCGCAGGTGCCGGTGAGGGCGCAGTTCGCGCTGTGGACGCGCGGCGAGCGCCAGGTCTCGCGCAGCGGCCTGAGGGTCACCCTCGAGGCCGGGCCCGGCTATGTGCTGCTCGGCTCGGGCGGGCTGCAGGTCATGGAGGGCGGGAGGACGGAGCTCCCGCGGTGGGCGGTGCTGGGCGGCATCGGTCTGGCGTGGTGCTTCTGACGCGCAGCCGGAGCGAGGGTGCGAAGGCCAGCGCACCCTCTGCTCCTCACTGGTCGAAGAGGCTCACTGACAGGGCAGCGGCGTGAGGCACGTGGGGCAGGCGGCGCTCGTCCACACCGGCTCGTCGTCGTGCCCGCACCGCTCGTCGTCGCGCTCGAGGTCGCCGGTGAGCATGGTGTGGAGCCACTGCGAGAACGGCTGGCCCGCCGACACGTCCGTGTAGAAGTGCGGGTAGCGCAGAATGGTGTGGTACGTGCCGTCGGCCACGAAGAAGCGGAAGTTCGGCAGCGTCGCGGTGTCGCCGAGCGCGGGCAGCATGAGGTTGTTCCAGTCGACCGCCACGTTCGGGCACAGGCCGCCCGGCGGGTAGAAGCGCTTCATCGTCGCGTAGAAGTTGACCTGCGTGGTGTCGAGGTGGGTGGTGAACTGCGCGAAGCGCGCGCGCCGGTAGTGCTGGGCCACGCCCTTCGCCACCTGGTCACTGCGCACCGCCCCGGCGTCGGTGCCGAACACCCACGGCGCGAGCTGGAAGTTCCAGTTCCCCTGCCGCGCCGCCGCGTCCCACGTCGCGGTCGTCACGCCCTGGCCCGCATCGCCCAGCACCGCCGCGCGCGCGTGCCGGAACGTCTCGGCCAGCCACGGGAAGTTGCCCATCGCCCCGTACGCGCCCGCGCTCGAGCCCGTCACCAGCAGCCGCCGCGGCTGGCCCACGTGCGCCTTCATCCACTCGAGCACCACCATGAAGTTGTCGAAGCCGCGGTGGTGAATGGTGTAGCTCGCCGGCACGAAGGGGTTGCCGATGACGTTCTGGTACGTGACGTCCTTCGAGCCGAGGTGCACGTCACCCGTGCAGTAGGGGATGTAGACGAACGTCCAGTCCTTCACCGGGTTCGCCGGGTTGCTCAGGTTGAAGAGGCCGTCGAGCACCGTCGGGTCGTCGCTCGCGGGGATCTCCTGCTTGTAGACGCCCGCGAGCTGCGGCGGCACGCCCGGCAGCCGCGGCAGGCTGCACGTCACCGCGTCCCAGCAGGCGCCGCCTCCTTCGAAGAAGACCACCACCTTCCCCTTACGCCGAAGAGGGCGTCCTTCAGACGGGCCTCGGCGTCGCGCTCGACCACCGTGAGCATGGTGGTGCTGCTCAGCCCCTGCTCGACGGTCAGCGTCTGCAGGGTGTCGCCCGCGGCCCAGCCGTGCACCACGCGGAATGGCTGCCCCGCCGCGCTCGGCAGCGAGGTCGCGTCATGGCGGCCGAGCGCGTCGAAGCTGAAGCCCACCGGGAACTTCTCGCCGTCGACGAGCTGCACGAAGCCCGCGGGGCGGCCGGCCGCGTCCCACTGGTGCTCGGTGCTCACCCCGTCAGGGCTGGTGGTGCGCGCCAGGCGGCCGATGCCGAAGGGCTGGGTGTCGTACTCGAAGGTCGTCACCCCGTCGGCGTCGAGCGTGGCGCTGCGGCGCCCGAGCGCGTCGTAGCTCAGCGTGCGCTGGCGCTTCGACTCGAGGTGCTGCTCGAGCTCGAGCTCGTCGAGGCCCGACCACTGGAAGCGCATCGAGCCCTGGTCCGGCGCGGCGCGACGCACGAGGCGGCCGCGCACGTCGTACTCGAAGCTCCACACGCCGCCGCCGGGCACCTGCACCGTGGCGAGGTGGCCGAAGGGCGCCCATGTGTAGCGGGTGTCGAGCGGCCCCGAGGACGACTGCTCGGTGGAGCGCACCACGCGGCCATCGACGTCGAGCTCCGTCACCCGCTCGTCGCCGCTGGCGTCGAAGGCGTGGCTCTCGAAGAGCGCCCAGGTGCCCGTCGAGACGGCCTGGTTGGGCTCGGTGGTGCTCACCCTGCGGCCCAGCGCGTCGAAGGCGTGGGTGGTGAAGCTCAGCGGCTGACCCGCGAGCGCCGGCCGGCTCTCACCGACCACGCGCCCGAAGACGTCGTAGCGGCGCGCGACGACGCGCTCGGCGCCGTTGAGGGCCCCGACGCTCTGCCGAAGCACCAGCCCGCGCGCATCGAGCAGCGTGCGCTCGACGCGGGTGCCGACCAGGTGCGTGAGCTGCAGCCCGTTGGCGCCCCCCGGCGCGGCGACGTCGGCCCGGCCCGACCAGGCCCAGGTCTCGACCCCCTCGCCCTCGTCCTCGCGTGACACCGTGCGGCCGAGGGCGTCGAAGCGGAGGCTGCGCTGCGTGCCGTTGCTGTCCATGGTGGCGAAGGTGATGCCCCACGCGGGGTGGGTCGCGAGCCACGTGCTGGGCCGGAACGCGGCCGGCGTGAAGGGCGACCAGAGCTGACTGACGAAGGCGTGCTCGTCGGGCTGGAAGAGGAAGGTCGGCTGGTACTCGATGCACTCGACCAGGGTCTTCGAGGGCGTGCTCACCCCGGCGCCGGTGCGCTCGACGCGGGTGAGGTTGCCGAAGGTGTCGCGGCTGAATCGGGTGAGGGCGTGCAGTGAGACGTCGCCGCCCGGCTCGAGCTCCTCGGTCTCGAGGCGGCCGAGCGCGTCGTGGGTGGAGACCGTGTGGCGGGTGGCGCTCGCGCCGGTCGGCTCGACCTGCGTCTCGACGCGCGACCGCGGCAGACGAATCAGCCAGTCGGCGGGGCGGTTGTCCCAGCCGAGGGTGAGCTGGCGCGTGACGCCGCCGACCGTGGCGCGGCGATGCGCCGTGAGGTTGCCGTAGAGGTCGAAGCTGCGCGTCACGTTGACGGTGATGGGCGCGAGCTGCGGCACCACCACGCCGGTGTAGCGCTCGGCCGTCGCAGGGCCGTCGTGGAAGATGACCTGCTGTTCCCACGTGCGCTCGACCTGCGCGCGGGTCTCGACGGTGAAGGTGAGGTCGCCGTCGAGCAGCCGGGCGGTGTTGGTCGAGGCGACCTGCACCACGCGCGCCGAGACGGGGCCCTCGCGCAGCGTCGCCCCCGCAGCGACCAGCGGCGTCACCGTGGTGACCGTCACCGGGTGCGCGGCAGACGCGAAGCGGCGCGTCGACGGCCGGCCGGGCACGGTGATGAAGGCCCGGGGGTCGAACACCGAGATGGTCTCCGAGGGGCGCGACGGTTCCCACACGCGCACCTTGCGGAAGCCGAGGAACCGGCCGCCCTCGGCGTCGCTGACCGGATCTTCGTACGAGTAGTAGCGGGTCGAGCCTTCCGTCGCGGGCGACGACGGGTCGACGAGGTGGGCGCGGCTGGTCACCGAGCGCGTCACCGGGAGCGGCGCCCGACCGTTACAGCGCAGCGGCCAGGCGCACGGCGTGAAGGCCTCTTCGGCGTTCGACAGGCGCGTCGAGTACTCGATCGACTCGCGGGCCCAGGGCGTCGGCTCGTCACGCACGGCGCGCACGCGCTCGGCGACCGCGGGCTGCTGCAGCGCGACCTTCAGGCGGTACTCGACGTCCTTGTCGGCGGGCGTCGCCCACTCCTCCTCGACGAAGGCCACGTCGAGCGCGCCGTCGCCGTTGAAGTCACCGAAGCGCACCGCGTCGAAGCTGCGCACGAACGTGGCGTACGGGAGCTGCAGCGTGACCTGCTGGAAGGTGCCGTCGCCGCGCGAGAGGGCTGCCCGGAACGCGAGGTGGTGGCCCATGAAGCCGTCGACGGCCAGCGCGTTGCCGTCGCCGACGTACTGCAGGAAGACGAGGTCATCGCGGCCGTCGCGGTTGAGGTCGACGACCTGCACGCCGCCGGAGTCGAGCGCGCACGTCGAGGGCGCCTGCGCGTCGCAGCTCAGCGAAGGCAGCCCGGTCACCGCCACCGGGCGGCGGAAGCCACGGCCGGTGTTCCAGCGGAGCTCCGCCGAGAAGCCGACGCCCTGCGCGGTGGGCCAGGTGAAGCGCACCGCGTCTTCGAGGCCGTCGCCGTTGAAGTCGCCGAACTCGGAGCGTGGGTCGGCGTAGAAGTCGAAGCCCAGGAAGTCGGCGGGCTCGAGCGTGCTGGTCTGCATGGTCAGCGTCTGGTCGACCGACGAGAGCACCGTCGACAGCCCGCAGGGGTCACCGCCGTTGGGCGCCGCGCGGGCGGTGACGAGCTCGCCGCGGCCGTCGCCGTCGAGGTCGGTGAAGCGCGCGGAGCACGACGCCCGCAGCGCGGTGCTGGTGCCGGTGGCGCTCAGCGCGCCGCCCTGGTTGCGGTACAGCTTCCACGGGCCGGGCTCGGGCATCGCCTCGGGGTCCTGCAGGTCGAGCGTGTCGACGGCGCGGAGCAGATCGAGCCGGCCGTCACCGTCCCAGTCGAGGAAGGCGCGCTTCGCCTCGTGGCACACGAAGTCGTCGAAGGTGCCGTTGCCGTCGACGAAGCGCTGGGTCGCGTCGTTCCACCGCAGGAGCTGCTCGCGGCAGAGGTCCTCCGCGGGGCCGCGGGGGTCCGAGCTGTAGACGCTCCAGAGATCGGCGCGGCCATCGCCGTCGAAGTCGAGCACGCGGCTCTCGGCCGGGCGGGTGGTGGGGCGCCAGGCCGAGCCCGGGGCGAAGAGGTCGAACTCGGCGAGCAGCGGCCACACCCGGGCGCCCATGCGAATGCGCGCGCTGGTGACGACCCCGTCCTCGTCGCCCGGCGGGGCGATCCACCGTGAAGACTGCGAGAGGATGAGGTCCGACGCGCCGTCGCCGTTGACGTCGAGCACCTTGAAGTCGAGCCAGCGCGAGCCCGCGGCGTCCCACGCGAGCGGGTAGGGACCGAGGTCGTTGACGGTGAAGGCCGGCGCGGCGGGCGCGGTGGTCCAGTCGAAGACCTTCTTCCACGAGCACGCCACGGCGACGCCGTTCTGCATGCCGCAGCGCTGCACGCTGGTCAGCACGCTGCGCGAGGCGTTGCTCGAGGTGCCGTAGCCGAGCCGGTAGGTCCACACCGCCTGGGTCTGCACCGGGTTGGGGGCGAAGGCGGTGACGGCGGCGAGGCGCTGGTGCAGCACCGCGCGCACGCCCGCGTGCCACGTCACCTGCACGTCGGGCCGCGGCTCCCAGGTGAGCTCGACGCGGCGCCACGCGGTGGGCTGGGTGGGGTGCAGCGTGTAGCGGATGGTCTTGAGCACCAGCTGGCGCCCGGTGGGCTCGCCGGCGATCGGCGCCTGCTGGAGCTCCTCGTACTCGTAGCGGACCTCGTTGCCCGAGCGATCCTGCTCGCGCTCGAGCACCCACGCGGTGCGCACCAGGCCATCGTCTTCGAGGCCCTGGCTGGGGCCGACGTGGAAGTGCGGCACGCTGGAGCCGCCGAAGGTGCGCACCCGGCCGTTCTCGAGCCGCACCTCGAACTGCGTCGGGCCGAGCTCGTCGGCGGCGGTGACGGTGATGCGCGAGAAGGGGTCTTCTTCGGTGCGGTACTCGCTGCCGCTCTGGCCCGCGAGGCCGGCCACCAGCACCAGGCGGCGCCCGTCGAGGCAGAAGTGATCGGGCGTCGCGTCGGTGAAGGGCACGAGGTCGATGCCATCGACGTAGCCATCGGTGGCGAGCGACGCCCCGCAGCGCACGATGGACGACGTGCCCGTCAGCTTCCAGCCGATGCCCAGCGGGCCGTTCGCCGTGCTGGCGCTCGAGTAGCTGAGCGCGAGCTCCGGGGCCATGCCGGCACGACCCGGCGGCACCTCGAGGGGAATCTGCGCGGTGTACGCACCGGTCGGCGTGACCGCGCTCGTCATCGGCAGATACGCAGCGAGGGGAACGTCGCTGGGCACGTTGGGCATCGAGCTCCAGCTCCACGCCTCGGGGAACGCGGGCGGCGTGTCTTCCTCGAGGCGCTGGGAATGGCTGGTGACCGGTGTGTCTTCTCCGGCGGGCCGGGAACAGCCGGCGACGGCGAGGAGCGCGAGGAGGAGCGGACGCAGTGGAGTCATGGCCCCGCCGCGTGTGCAGCGGCCGGACCGTCTCAAAAGGCCGTGATTCTGAGTGGTTGACGACGGAGCGCGCCGTGCGCGCACGGCGCCGCACCCTGAACGCACGGTGCGCGCACGCGCGAGTCCGCCAGCGATGGGTTGCGCAGCTGTCAGTGACACCTTTGTTGATGAGGCGGCAGACCCCGGTGGCAACTCAGGGCCGCGTCCGCCGCCGCGCTGCCACGCGTCAATGCGAACACCGGGCGCCCCCCTGCGTTGCCACCGGTGAAGCAGCCGGCGCCGGCCCCGACGCGTTGCACGCGGGTGCGCATCATCGAACGGCCGCTCCGCGTTGCTGCCAGGAGGGCACCGGTGGTCGGTGCGTGCGCCATGCGTGGGCGGACACTGAGTTGCCACCGGAGATCTGATGGCGGCCAGCTCACGGGGGGCCGCTGCGTTCGACCGCACGCCGGGGAGAAGCATCACCGTTCGCAGCGGCTGTTCGCCCGGGCCGGCGTGCGGCGGCGCCGCGCTCCGTGGCGAGACCGCGTCGCCTCGCGCTCAGGGCGCCTCGCCCACCAGCGGCACCACCTCGAGGATCCCCGCGAGCGCGTCGCCGAAGCCGCGCACCGACGGGCTCCACCGGCTGTCCGGCGCGTTCGCCAGCCAGAGCACCCGCCTTCCACCCACCAGCGTCGGGAGCACCGGCTGCCACCGCTCGGGCACCGTCGTCAGCGGCAGCAGCGCGATGCCCAGCCCTTCATCGACGGCGTCCGCCAGCACCGAGAGGTCGTTCACCATCACCGTCGGCTCGACGCGCAGTCGCCCGCCCCGGCGCAACGGCCACGCCTCGCTCCCCGCAGCCATCAGGCGGTGACGCTGGAGCTCCTCCACCGACCTCGGCAGCCCCTCGCGCTGGACGTAGCGGGGGTGCACCACCGCGCGTTCCTCGTAGTCCACCAGCCGCCGCGAGCCCCACGGCTCGCCGGGTCGCTCGCCCACCACGAGCGCCAGGTCGGCCCCCTGCGAGAGCTCGCCCGCCGGGTCATCGGTGAAGCGTCCCTCGACGCGGAGTCGCGGCCACTGATCCGCCAGCTTGCGCGCGAACTGCGTGAAGACGGCCCCCGGCCACCCGCTGGGAAACGCGACCGTGAGCGTCCCCTCGATGGTCGCCGCGCCCACCTGCCGCAGCGCGCTCTGCAGCCGCCGCGTCGCCCCCACCACCGACGGCCCCTCGCGGAGCAGCAGCTTCCCCTCCGGCGTCAGCTCGAGGCGCTCCCCCTGCCGCTCCAGCACCGGCCGCCCCACCTCGGCCTCGAGCGCCTCCAGCCGCCGACGCACCGTCGCCCGGGATACCCCCAGCGCCTCCGCGGCGCGCAACACCGAGCCCGCCTCGACCAACGCCAGGAACGTCTCGATGTCCGTCGTGTCCATGGTGGCCGTGAACATACCAACGCTGCTTCGACGCTGGGCACACCGCGGCCACTTTCGCCGAGCGCGCCGACTGTCAGAGAGACTTGACGGCACGGCGGGCCCCTGACCACCGGCGTATGCAACCACGAGCGTTCGAGTGCTCGTCAGCACGAGCCGTTGCGATGGGTATGACGATTGCTCGGGCCTCGCGCGGCACGAATCGACGGCAGTCATCTCCACACGAGGGAACGCACATGGCCAGGGGACAGGCACTCTGTATCGGGTTGAATCAGGTGGACGCGAAGCACTACCAGGGATGGACGGGCCGACTGCAGGCCTGTGAGAACGACGCGATCGATCTCACCACCCTCTCGCGGTCGGTTGGCTTCTCGACGACGACGCTGTTGACCGCCGAGGCCACACGAGATCGCGTGCTCAGCGCTCTCGCGGCGTGCGCGAAGACGCTCGTGGCGGGAGACCTCCTGCTGCTCACGTATTCGGGACACGGCGGGCAGACGCCCGACCTCAACGGCGACGAGGACGACCGCCAGGACGAGACGTGGTGCCTGTACGACGGGCAGCTGATCGACGACGAACTGTACACCGCGCTCGGCGCCTTCGCGGCGGGCGTGCGGATCTTCGCGTTGTCCGACAGCTGTCACAGCGGCACGGTCCTCAAGGCTGCGGGTGACGAGGCGAGCCTGCTGACCTTCGGGAAGAAGGGTTTCGAGCGGCTGCCCTTTGCCGCCCGCGTGATTCCGGCCGACGCCGCTCAGCGCACCTACTTCGCCAACAAGGCGTTCTACGACCCGATCCTGAAGGCCAACACCGCAGACGCGATCAAGAACGTCAAGGCGAGCGCGGTGCTGATCTCCGGCTGCCAGGACGCCGAGACGTCGCTGGACGGCAGCTTCAACGGGCTGTTCACCGGCACCCTTCTCGCGACCTGGAACGGGGGGCGGTTCAAGGGCTCCTACCCCGACTTCCACCGGGCGATCCTGCAGCGAATCGGCGGGACCCAGCACCCGAACTACTTCACGGTGGGGCCGCGGAACGCCGCCTTCGAGGCGATGACGCCCTTTTCGATCTGACGCGAGCCCGCCATGCACCACGCACGTCTGCTCGCGCTCCTCGTGGTCGGAGCCGCTCCGGCCCTCTGCGCGCCCGCGGTGGAGATCAAGGTTCGGTTCGGCGGCCTCTGAAGCGCGCCGCCGGCCTGCTGGTCGCAGGTGGACCACGACCACCGTCAGGCTGGTCTGCTGACGGCCAGTGGTGCGCTCAGACCGTGAGCGGCCTCCCGGTGGCCGCACGCGGAGCGTGGACCGCGCTCGCCACCCACGCCAGCGCCACCACGCCAAGGTGCAGCGCCGTCACGGCGAGCTGGAGCGGGACGATCTCGAAGAAGCCGCCGCCCAGCGCGAAGCCGAGATCGAGCCCGTGGAACAGCGCCGGCACCACCACCACCGGCCAGTCCTCCGCGAAGCGGAGCGGCGCCTCCATCCGCCCCCGCCACACGGCCGCGAGCAGGACCACCGGCGCGGCGAGGTGGAGCGCGAGCATCACCCACTCGGCGCGACTGCCCTGCGTCATGAACGGCCCGAGCCACATGAAGAACGCCGTCGTCGGCAGCACCAGCACCCCGAGCGAGGCCAGCGCCAGGAGGAACGGCCCCGCGACGCCCACCCACGCCCGGCGCCCAGACCGCTCGTACCACCAGCGCCCGACGAGCAGCGCCGCCGCGCCGATGCCGAGAATGAACACCCACCCCACGAAGTTGTACGGCGGCACCGCGAACAGGTTGGCGTGCCCTTCGCCGTAGAACCACGTCCACCGCCCGAGGGAGCGCCCCTCGGACGCGAAGACCTGCCGCACCGCCAGCGGATCGAGCGTGAAGTCCTGCAGCATGCCGAACCAGCCGACCAGCCACGGCTTCGCCCACGTCGGCAGCGACATCTTCTCCGCCAGGCGGAGCGCCGCCACGAGCACGGTGAACTCCAGCGCCGGCACCGAGAACGGCACCGCCCCCATCATGAAGAGCGAGCGCCCGTAGTCGTACCGGCCGGCCAGCACCGCGCCGTTCTCGAACACCGACGCATAGAAGAAGCAGAAGGCGAGCAGCTCGAGCAGCCGCTGCCCGCGGAACTGCTCCCGGCGCTGCTCGAACCACAGCAGCACGCCGGTGGCGACCAGCACCACCACGTCCTGCACCACCCACGTCATCGGCAGCTCGAGGAGCTTCATGGCGACCTCCGCGTCCGCTCACGATGGTAGCCACGCGACGCGGCGCGAAAATGCAGCACCGGAGCACTTCACTGGTGCAGCGATGCTCCGTCATGCTGTGGGCATGGAAGCGCTCCTCTCTGGCCTGCCGACGCTGCTGATGCTCTCTCGCGCGGGCTCGCTCACCGCGGCCGCCGCGCGCCTCGGCGTGCCCCGCAGCACCGTCAGCCGGCGCCTCGCCAGGCTCGAGCAGCACCTCGGGGTGGCGCTCGCCGACCGCAACACGCGCAGCTTCAAGCTCACCGCCGCCGCCCAGCGCCTGGTGGCCGAGGCGGGGAGCCTCCTCGCGCAGCTCGAGACCATCTCCGAGGTGGTGCGCGCCGACGCGGGGGAGGTGCGCGGACAGCTCCGGCTGGCGACGCCGCCCGGGCTCGGCGGGGCCTTCGTGGGCAGCTTCCTCGCCCGCTTCCAGCGTCAGTTCCCGCGCGTCGACGTGGAGCTGGTGGTGACCGAGCGGCGCCCGCACCTCATCGCCGAGCGCTTCGACGTGCTGCTCGCCACCGAGCTGCCACCCGACCTGCCGTGGACCCGCCGTGCGCTCGGGCAGAGCCGGCTGGTGGCGGTCGCCAGCCGCGCGTACCTCCGGGGCCGGCCCGCGCTGGAGTCGCCCGACGACCTCGCCGCGCACGTCACGCTCTCGGGCCCGCGGAAGGAAGACGGCCTGCTCACGTGGCCGCGGCTGCGCGGCGCGCCGTTGCCGGTGAAGCCGGCCTTCGTCACCAACGACTACCCGACGCTCCGCGTGGCGGCGCTCGAGGGGCTGGGCATCGCGCTGCTCCCGGTGCACCTGGTCTTCGACGAGCTCGCGTCAGGCGCGCTGGTGCAGGTGCTGCCGAAGCACCTCGGCGCGCCCCTCGACGTCTACGCGCTGCACGCACCGGAGCGGCGCAACAGCCCGGTGCTCCGCGCGTTCTTCGCGAGCCTCACGAAGTACGTCGGCGAGCTCGTCGGCGCCTGAGGGAAGGTCATTCGTTTGAGCTCCACCGGGTCGCGCGGGCCTGCATCGGCGTGGTGCGACCTGTCGAATGCCGAGCACATCCGGACACTTCGCGTGGGCGCGCGCAATGCAGCGTCGCCCCGCATGCTCCCCTCCCTGCTGCGCTCTCCCCGGCGCGTGATTGGTCTGTCGACGTGGCTTCTTCTCTCCTGCGGTGTGCCGATGTCGGAGCCACCGCTCGTCGCCACCCCGTCTGGCGGCGCGACTCCATCCGCATCGGCCGAGCCCGCCGCACCGGCGGCGCCTGCGGACCCTCAGCAGTCCTCGGGCACCTCGAGCGGTGGTGCTCCCTCGAGCGTCACGCCGGCACCGGGCCGCTTTCAGGTGAAGCTGGTCGATGCACCCGCCGATGGCGTGTCGCGTGTGACCGTGACGATCAAGGAGGTCATGGTCGACTTGCCCGACGCGGGCCTCGCGACGCTCGCGCAGGGGCCGCTGACGGTCGACCTGCTCACGCTCCAGAACGGAGCGTTCCTCGACCTGGGTGGCCTGTCTCTGCCCGAGGGTGAGGTCTCGCAGCTGCGCTTCCGCGTCGACGGGGCGGGGCCGAACGAGCTCGGGTTCTCCGACGGAGGCACCGCGCCGCTCACCATCCCCAGCGGGGAACAGTCGGGCATCAAGCTCCCCGGGCCGTTCCAGGTGCGCGCGTGCGCGACGACCCGCCTCACGGTCGACTTCGACGCGCGCCAGTCGCTGCAGGTGACGGGAGCCGGGAACAGCGGCCGCTTCCTCCTGCGACCGGTCGTCTTCGTGAAGGCCGTGGAGTCGACCCCCGATGCCTGCGCAGCTCCCGAGGTCGATGCCGGGCTGAGCGATGCGCCCGATGCGGGGGCTGATCCGGACCAGCTGGCAGACGCCGGAACGCCGGTCGATGCCCCTGATGCGGGCACGAGTCCGGACGAGTCGCCAGACGCCGGGACCTGAGCGGTGCCCCAGCTGCCGACGAATGACGACGCGGGCATCACCATGACGCCCAGGAGCGTCGAGCTCAGCGACCAGGTCACGCCGTGATCCGAGCTGGTCCGGCTCTCCGAGGGCAGGCCGAGATCAGAGAGGTCGGTGACCGCGATCAACCCGGCGTCCGTCGCGATGACATCGCGGATGCGACGCGGCGGGTCCAGGTGACGTTCGTGGTGTCGGGGGCGGCGGGAGCGATCCTCACGAGCACCGACGCGCTCTCCGGGTACGGCGACCTGATCACCCAGTCCATGGCAGGTGCACGCGCTCACGGCGGCGCGTCCTGACGACCTGAACCGCTTCGCGCCGCGATGCGCCTCACAGCACGTGCTCTTCCACCGGCGGGTACTTGAAGCGGTTCACCACCCGTCCGCCGGTCTGCACGCCGAGGAACAGCCCGAGGCCGCCGAGGCCCAGCCCGCCGCCCCACTTCCAGCCCGGCGACGACGCGCTCACCAGGAACGCCACGCCGATGCCAAGCAGCACCAGCGCGCCGAACAGCGAGGTCGCCGTGCCGAGCACGTTCTCGGTGGTGAAGGTGCGCTTGCAGCTCGTGCACTCGTACTCGTAGTCGGTGCCGGTGGGCACGCCGTTGTGGGTATGCCGCGTGATGTTCCGCGCCACCGCGACGCCCTGGCAGCTGCAGGTGCGCTTCGGCGGCCCGCCGGGGAACCGCACCCGCGGCGCCGGCACGCCGGGCATCACCGGCACGCGCTTGTCGAAGGTCTGCAGGCGGTACGCGAGCACCAGGAACGGCAGGCCGATGCACGTCGGCAGCAGCAGCACGCCGACGATCCACCACGCGATGAGGCGCGACCTCGGGCCCTGCTCCTGCCACGCGCCGCACTGCTGGCAGCGGTAGTCGCGCGTCACCTCGTTGGTGTTCGCGCCGTTCATCGAGTGGTGCCACTCGTTGACGAGCACCATCGCCGACTCGTGGCACTTCGGGCAGCGCCTCACTTCGACCGGGGTTCCGCTCATGAGGGCACAGGCTACTTCCCGTGTATCCTCCCGCCACCATGCTGACCGCGCTCCTCACGTTGACGCTCTCGCAGCTCCCCACGCCGATCGAGTTCATCGACAACACCGAGATCGGCGACGCCACGCAGTACGTCGGCCTCCGGAGCCGCGGCGTCTACGAGGGCCACGTGCTCGACAAGGCGAAGGGCAACACCGAGGTGAAGGGCACGTGGAAGATGACCGGCGACACCATCGAGGTGAAGGCCGCCAGCTGCAAGGGCCCCGCCTGCAAGGACCAGAAGAAGGACTACACCGCGAAGGTCACCGTCGCCGCTGCGCGCGCGATGCTGCTCGACTCGAAGGCGCCCGCCCCGCTCTTTCCCTCGGGCAGCTACTACTGCCACTACCTCGGCTGCGAGCAGCGCATCGGCACGGAGATCATCGCCAGCGCCGCCTCGCTCCGCGCGCTCCACGCCGTCGAGGACCACCTCATCTCGAAGAACCACGGCCGCAACAGCACCGTGGTGTGGATCGGCCAGCGCACCCAGGGCGAGCTCAAGGCCAACCGCATCGAGCTCTGCGGCCGCGAGCCGGAGCGCGCGAAGAAGGGCCTCGAGACGCTGAAGGCCGACCTCGCCGACGCGGCCTGGCTCGGTGAGGTGACGGTGGTCGAGGCCCCGCAGAAGGACTGCCTGTGGGACGTGCGCCTCTTCGTGCGCGATGACGTGCAGCCGCCGGCGAAGAACAAGCGCTGACGTCAGGGCTTCGAAGCAGCGGCCC
Organism: Myxococcota bacterium; assembly: GCA_049322495.1. Classification (GTDB taxonomy): domain Bacteria; phylum Myxococcota; class Myxococcia; order Myxococcales; family Myxococcaceae; genus Archangium_A. The sequence continues at coordinate 19,889 of JBMORD010000093.1, forward strand.
TGCACGCGAGGGAGTAGTCGCGCGCGCCGCCAGCGTCGCCGTACACGGCCTCAGGGTCGCGCGTCTCGGAGACGTCGATCAGGCTCTTCACCCGCGTCTCACCGTCGCAGTCGCCGTCACTGGTACATGCTCTGGTTCTGCTGAATGCTGTGCGTGAAGAAGTGGTTGGTGCTGTGCACGCTGACCACCGTGGTGAGCACCGCGTCGCGCTCCTCGGGCGTCAGGTCGCTCGCGAGGTACGCCTTGCCCGACTGGTAGTACTCGAAGCTCGCCAGCCAGCGCCCGTTGCGCGTCACGTGGAAGCCCGACGGCCGCATCGGCGCACCCGCGGCCATCTGGTCGGTCGACAGCAGCTCGAGCGCCACCTCGCCGACCTTCGCCGTGCCCTGGAAGGTGTTGCGCTGCGTCTCGTCGATGAGCAGCTCGAAGCCCTCACCCGCGCACGAGTAGGTGTGCTTGTCGAACGCGCGCGGCCCGAAGTTCGTCGTCTTCTGCGACGTCTTGCAGCTCACCTCGAGGCTCGCGTTCGCGCCGCGCTTCACGGTGAAGAGCCGGCCCTGCTCGAAGCTCGCGTTGCCGATGCGGCCGCCGATGGGCATCGAGATGCTCACCCCGCGCGTCTTCGAGGCGTCCTTCTTCACCGCGGGGATCTCGTAGTCGAACACCTTGGTGCGGTTGTTCACCCCGGTCTCGATGTTCGACGTGGCGGGCGCCTTCGCCGCGAGCGGCAGCTTGATGTTCCGCGGGCCGCAGCCGGTGAGGGCGAGGGTGAAGAGGACGGTGGTGAGAATGGTGCGCATCGGGGCTCCTGAAGGGGTGTGCGGTGAACGGCGGGCGCGGCCGTGTGCGGCCGACGTGCCGGGTGAACCACTCCGGAATTCAGGAACTTGGCGAGGCGCACCGACGCCCCGCGCGGACTCGCCCGCATCTCACGGCCCGGGCGGCCGGACGACCTTTCCTTTCGGGGGCAGCGGCACCTTGTCCTTCTTCTGAGGCTGAGGCGGCGGCGGAGTCCCGGGCGTCGGCGACGTCGGGGGACTCGGCCCTCGTTCGAGGCGTGCCGGCGGCGGAGGCGCTGCGGGTCTCGGCGGCTCGACCCGCGCAGGAGGCGCCGGCAGCGGAACCCGCTCGCGCTCGAGTCGCGCAGGAGGCGGCTGCTCGACGCGCGGCGGAGGAGGCGTCACGTCACGAGGCGGCAGCGGAACCTGCTCGCGCTCGAGTCGCGCAGGAGGCGGCTGCTCGACGCGCGGCGGAGGAGGCGTCACGTCACGAGGCGGCAGCGGA
>JBMORD010000094.1:0-21155 GCA_049322495.1 Myxococcota bacterium
GGTACAGCTCGAACGCCGCGGCGGCGACGCCGTCGACGAGGGCCTCCACGCCGCCGCTGGCCTCGAGCCGCGAGAGCGACGGGGTCGTCACCTTCACCACCAGCGGCACCTTCGTGCGCAGCCAGTCCTTCGTGTTCCGGTGGATGCGCAGCTCGTCGCCCACCACCTCCGTCACGTAGAGCGGGACCACGTTGTCATCGCCCTCGATGACCAGCGACGTCGCGCCCTTGCGGATCTCGAGCTGCACCCCATCGGACACGTCGATCTTCGAAAACGCAGCGATCTTCCGCGTTTCCGAGAGCTTCACCCCGCTTCCAGTGACGGCAGCGGAGGCGATCGACGACACGACCACGGAGACCAGGAGGGCAAGTGAGCGCATGGTGCGCCCACTACGGCCCGGCGTCAGGACGATTGCGTCGCCCCTCGAGCTCCTTCTTCAGGCCGAGGGCGTCGGCGTTCTGAGGATCGACCGCCAGCACGCGGCCGACGAGCTCGAGCGCGCCCGGGACGTCCCCCGCACCGCGCGCGCGGGCCAGCTCGAGCGGCTTCGTCACGTACCGCGCGAAGGCCTTCTCGGTCAGCTTGCCGCGCACGGTCGGGGAGATCTTCCGATCGAGCTCGAGGAACGTCTTCGCGTCTTCGAGGCTCAGCTCGTCGACGTGGTTGGCGTGGAAGGCGTACTCCGCGAGCAGCTTCTTGAGCGCACCGCAGGTCTTCGGCTCCTTCTTGAGCCCGCGCACCACCCACTCCTGCGCCCGCTGGAGATCGCCCGCGAGGAAGAACAGCTTCGCGGTCTCGGCTGCGGTCGGCGCCGGGGCGAGCGGCTTTTCCTTCGCCTTGTCTTTCGCCGGAGGAGCCGCCTGGGCGAGCACCGCTGCGAGCGCGAGGGCCAGCATGATCAGTACGCGTTCTTCGAGAGGAACCCGCCGAGCGCGGTGCGCACGAGGATCTTGAGGTCGAACATCAGCGACCAGTTCTCGATGTAATAGAGGTCGTAGTCGATGCGGTCCTTGATGCTCGTGTCGCCGCGGAGCCCGTTGATCTGCGCCCAGCCGGTGATGCCCGACTTCACCATGTGCCGCAGGTGGTAACGGGGGATCTGCTTCTTGAATTCCTCGATGAAGACCGGGCGCTCGGGGCGCGGGCCCACGAGGCTCATGTCGCCGACGAAGACGTTCCAGAACTGCGGCAGCTCGTCGATCGACGTCTTGCGGAGGAAGGTGCCGATCGGCGTGCGGCGCGGATCATCGGCGGTGGCGAAGCGGGCGCCTTCCTTCTCGGCGTCGACCCGCATCGTGCGGAACTTGTACATGTGGAAGAGGTGGCCATCCATTCCCATGCGCTCCTGGGAATAGAAGATCGGCCCCCGGCTGGTGAGCTTCACCAGCACCGCAACCACGAGCATCACCGGCGTGAGCAGCAGCAACGCGACCGACGACAGCAGCAGGTCGAACACCCGCTTGGCGATGAGGTTCCAGCCCTCGAGCGGCGCGCCCTGGAGGCTGATGATCGGCAGCCCGCCGAACTCCTCGAGCCCGCCGCGCAGGGTGACGTAGTTGAAGAGATCCGGCACCACCTTCACGTCGACGGTGCGCAGCGCGAGCACGTCCATGATCTCGCGGAGCTGCGGCTGCTCTTCGAGGGGCAGCGCGAGGATCACCTGGTCGACCGGCTGGCGATCGAGCACCGCGTCGAGCTGGGAGAAGAGGCCGATCACCGGCACCTCGAGCACCGTCGTGCCCAGCTTCTCGGGCTTGCGGGTGAGCAGGCCCGTGACCTTGAAGCCCAGCTCCTTGTGATCGTGGATCGTCTCGACCACCCGGCGCCCGAGCTCGCCCGCCCCGACCACGAGGATCGTCTTGAGGTTCACGCCGCGCCGGCGCAGCTCGTTGAAGATCGCCCGGAACGAGAGGCGCACGGTGCTCAGCGCGACGAACGCCAGGCCCGCGAAGAGCACGATGGTGAGGCGGCTGTACCGCTCGCGGATGAAGTACGAGACGCCCACCAGCACCAGCGTCGAGAGCGCGGTCGCCTTGAAGACCTCGAAGACCTCCTGGATGTGCGAGCGCCCGCGGTTGGTCGTGTAGAGGTTCGCGCTGCGGAAGATGACCGGGAAGATCACCAGCACCAGCGCGAGCGTCTCGATCGTCTCCTCCATCGGAGGGATCGAGTCGTGCGGGAACCACATGAAGCGCACGTACCAGGACAGCGCGAACGCGATGGCCAGGGCCGCGAGATCGGCCACGAGCTTGATCGAGTTGTAGAAGCGCTGGAACCGGGTGAACACGTCGGAGCTGCTCCTACAACGCACCGGGACAACTGGGCAAATGAGCACGGCGCGCCCGTGACGAAGTGGCAGCGGCGTCCCCTCCTGAGATCGCCGTTCCGCGGGCTTCGGCGTGGCGTCGCGGTTGCTTTCCCCGGCCGCCATGCGCTCCCTCGTCTTCGTGCTGTTCGCCGCGCCGTGCTTCGCCGCCACGACCATCGATGGGCCGCGCCTCGAGCGGCTCCTCGGGTTCACCGGCAGGGGCGCGCGCGCACCGGAGGGCCAGGTCACCACGCCGCTGACGCCGCTGCCCTTCCGCCTGCTGGGCACCTTGCGCGGGCGCACCAGCGAGCAGTCGCTGGCCGCCATCGAGCACGGCAAGCGATCGCTCACCGTCGCCGTGGGCGATGAGATCGACGGCGTGGAGATCGTCTCCATCGAGCAGCAGGAGCTCGTGGTGCGTCGCGAAGGGCGCCTGGAGCGCGTCGGCCGGGGCGCTCCGACACCGGGCGCGGTGGCCCTGCCGAGCACGCCGTCGCGCGGTCAGCCCGAGGTGCGCACGCTCCCCGGCGGGCTGCGGTCGGTGAACCGACGCGACGTCGAGGCGGTGATCCAGAACCCGCTGTCGATCATGAACGACGTGCGCCTCATCCCCGCGATGGAGAGCGGGCGGATGGTCGGCTTCCGCGCGCCCTTCGTGCGCGAAGGCTCGGCGGTGTCGCTGCTCGGGCTGCAGGCCGGCGACGTGATCCGCTCGGTCAACGGGCAGCCGATCGACAACCTCGAGCGGTTGATGGGGCTGATGCAGGCGCTGCAGACCAGCTCGCGCTTCGAGATCGGCCTCGAGCGCGCCGGGCAGCGCCTCACCCAGTCGGTCGAGGTGCGCTGAGCGCACTTGCGCAGGATCAAGGCGAGGCGCGACGCGATGGGGACTCCTGCCTCACGGCATGGGGAGCCTCCTGCGAGCGGGCGTCGACGTCGGATCGACCACGGTGAAGCTCGCCGTGCTCGACGACACCGGCGCGCTCGTGCATCGCGCCTACCGCCGCCACAACGCGGAGCAGCCGCTGGCGGTGCTCGAGCTGCTCCACGCCGCGCGGCGCACGCTGGCCGGGTCCCCGCTCGCCCTCGCGGTGTGCGGCAGCGGAGGCCAGCCGGTCGCCGACGCGCTCCGCGTGCCGTTCGTGCAGGAGGTGGTGGCCAACGGCCTCGTGGTGCGCCAGCGCTTTCCCCACGTGCGCACCGCGATCGAGCTCGGCGGGCAGGACGCGAAGGTCGTCTTCTTCCGTGAGGATCCCGCGACGAAGCGCACCGTCGTCGCCGACATGCGCATGAACGGGAGCTGCGCTGGCGGCACGGGCGCCTTCATCGATCAGATCGCCGAGCTGCTGCGCGTCACGCCCGACGAGATGGGCACGCTCGCCGCGGCGGGGCGCACCGTCTACGACGTGTCTGGCCGCTGCGGCGTCTTCGCGCGCACCGACATCCAGCCGCTGCTCAACCGCGGTGTGGCGAAGGAAGACATCGCGCTGTCCACGTTCCACGCGATCGCCCGGCAGACGATCGGCGGCCTCGCGCAGGGCGTGCCGCTCGTCGCGCCGATCATCTTCGAGGGCGGCCCGCTGGTGTTCAACCCGACGCTGGTACGCGTCTTCGCCGAGCGGCTCGCGCTGAGCGCCGAGCAGGTGCTCGTGCCGCCGAACGCCGAGGTGCTGGTGGCGATCGGCGCCGCGCTCTCGCTCACCGACCTCTTCGCCGAGCGCGCCCGGCCCCTCGAGGAGGCTGACCTCGAGCGGCTCCGCGCCTGGGCCACCTGCCCTGCGCCGACCAACGGACCGCAGCACCAGTTCTTCGCCACGCCGGCCGAGCGCGCTGCCTTCGACGCGCGCCATCGGCGGCCTCCCTTCGCGCCACGGTACCGCGAGGTCGCCGAGCACGGCCGCGTGCACGCGTGGCTCGGCATCGACGGCGGCTCGACGACGAGCAAGCTGGTGCTCCTCGATCGCGAAGGGAAGCTGATCGACTCGTTCTACGGCTCGAACGAAGGCGAGCCGGTGCGCGTGGTGCGGCAGGGGCTCTTCGAGCTCAAGCGCCGCTGCGAGAACGACGGGCTCGAGCTCCACGTGCTCGGCGCGGGCGCCACCGGCTACGGCGAGGCGATCCTCGCCACGGCGTTCGACGTCGATCACCGCGAGGTCGAGACGGTGGCCCACGTGCGCGCCGCCGCCGAGTTCTGCCCCGACGTGTCGTTCGTCCTCGACATCGGCGGCCAGGACATGAAGGCCATCTGGGTGCACGACGGCCGGCCGGTGAGCTTCCAGCTCAACGAGGCGTGCAGCGCCGGCTGCGGCTCGTTCCTCGAGACGTGGGCGCGCTCGCTCGGCGTCGACGTGACCGAGGTCGCGCGGCTGGCCTTCGACGCCCGCGCGCCTTCGCGCCTCGGCTCGCGCTGCACGGTGTTCATGAACTCGTCGATCATCACCGAGCAGCGCAACGGCCGCTCGATGCCTGACCTCATGGCTGGCCTCTGCCGCTCGGTCGTCGAGAACGCGCTCACCAAGGTGCTCCGGCTGTCGAACCACGACCTGCTCGGCCCGAAGGTCGTCGCCCAGGGAGGCACCTTCCGCAACGACGCGGTGCTCCGCGCCTTCGAGCAGCTCACCGGCCGCGAGGTGGTGCGCGCGCCCTTCCCCGGCGAGATGGGGGCCATCGGCATCGCGCTGCTCACCCGCGACCGGCTGCTCGCCGAGCGGCGCGCCACGCGCTTCCTGCCCTGGGACGAGCTCGAGGCCTTCACCTGGCGGCAGGTGCCGACGCGCGCCTGCGAGCTGTGCACCAACGCGTGCCTGCGCACCGTCGTCGAGTTCCCGCGCCGCTCGGGCACCGCGCCGACGCTCGTCACCGGCAACCGCTGCGAGAAGGGCGAGGTGCTCGACCGCTCGGCCGCGGCGAAGGCCCGCATCCGCGAGATCCATCAGCGCCAGCAGGCCGTGCCGGATCTCCTCGGGCTGCACGAGAAGCGGCTCGCGGCCGAGCTCGGGGTGCGCTCGCTCGCCCCGCCCCGGAACGTCACCATCGGGCTGCCACGCACGCTCGAGTTCTGGGAGAGCCTCCCCTTCTGGAGCGCGTTCTTCCGCGCGCTCGGCTTCGAGGTGCGCGTCTCGCCGCGGAGCTCGGCCGCGCTGCTCGAGAAGGGCCTCCCGCAGGTGCCGAGCGACACGGTGTGCCTGCCGGCGAAGCTGGTGCACGGTCACGTGCAGGCGCTCATGGAGGCGCGCGTCGACCGCATCTTCTTCCCGCTGATGCTCAAGCTCCCGCGGCGCAACCGCTCGTCGCTCGCGTCGTGGATGTGCCCCGTCGTGCAGGGCTACTCGGAGGTGGTGCGGCACCACGATGCCCCCGGGCGCACGGCGGGCATCGCCTGGGACAACCCGGCCTTCTCGTGGGACGACGACGTGGTGCGCGCGCGGCAGATCGCCCGCTTCGCCGTGGAGCGCCTGGGCGTGCCCGAGGCGCTCGCGAAGGAGGCGATCGTCGAGGCTGACGCCGCGGCGCGGCGGCTGCGCCGCGAGCTCGAGGAGGCCAGCCGCGCCGCCCTCGACGCCGTGCCCTCCGACGGCCTCGCGGTGGTGATCGCCGGGCGGCCGTACCACGCGGATCACTTCGTCAACCACGACCTCGCGTCGCACTTCACCGCGCTCGGCCTCCCCGTCCTCGACGCCGATCTGCTCCCCGGCCTCGACGCGGTCGACGTGTCGGATCTCCGGGTGGAGACCAACAACGAGTTCCACACCCGCCTCCTCGCGACGGCGCTGCGCGTGGCCGACGATCCGCGCCTGCAGCTCGTGCAGATCGTCTCCTTCGGGTGCGGCCACGACGCGGTGCTCAGCGACGAGCTCACCCGCATCCTCCGGCAGCGGGCGGGCAAGACGCCGCTCGTGCTCAAGCTCGACGAAGGCGACAACCGCGGGCCGGTGGGCATCCGCGTGCGCTCGTTCGTCGGCTCGCTCCGCGCGGCGCAGACGCAGCGAAGGGCGCCGGAGCCCACCCCGACGGCGCCGCCCGTCGTTCCCCGCCCCGCGCAGCCCGACGAGCTCTCGCCATGAGCCTCAGCAGTCACCAGGGGCCGCAGTACACCGACGCCGATCGCGGCTACCGGACGATCTTCATCCCGGTGCTCTCGCCGGAGTTCTCCGAGGTGATGCGCGTCGCGATGGAGGCCGAAGGACACCGCGTGGAGGTCGCCCGCGTCGCCGACGAGCGCGCGGTGCTGCTCGGCAAGCGGCACGTGCACAACGACATCTGCTACCCGGCGCAGCTCAACATCGGGGAGCTCCTCGTCGCGCTGCAGAGCAACCACGTGCCGCGCGAGCGCGTGGCGATCGGGCTCTCGAAGAACTGCCTCGCCTGCCGCGCCGTGCAGTACAGCGGGCTGGCGCGCAAGGCGCTCGACGAGGCCGGCTACGCCGACGTGCCGATCATCACCAGCGGAGACGACCCGTACGATCGTCACCCCGGCCTGCGCCTCGGCTGGCGCTTCAAGCGCAAGAGCATCCTCGGCATCTCGTTCATCGACGGCCTCAACGAGATGCGCCAGCGGACCCTGCCGTACGAGCGCGAGCCGGGCGCGACGCAGCGCGTGTTCGACGAGGCGCTCGCGCGGGGCATGAAGGCGCTGGCCGAGAGCACCTCCGCGCTGCGCGACGCGCTCGACGAGGCGATCGACGCCTTCAACGGCATCCCCGCCGATCGCTCGCAGCCGCGCCCGGTGGTGGGCATCCTCGGGGAGATCCTCGTCAACTACCACCCGACCGGGAACATGGACATCGCGGCCTGGCTGCTCCGCCACGGCATGGAGCCGCGCTTCCCGCCGATGCTCGACTTCTTCCGCCAGGACGTCGTCAACCACGCCGTCGCGGCGCAGCGCGGCTTCTCGCGGTGGCCGGTGGTCGACGCGCTGCTGTCCGGCGTCACCGACGCGGTCTACGCCTTCCACGAGCGGCCGTTCGCCGAGCGCCTGCGCCGCTTCCGCTGGAACCACCCGCGGCCGAGCGTGCAGGCCCTCGCGAAGAAGGCCGAGGGCATCATGGATCTCGCCTTCAGCTCCGGCGAGGGCTGGCTGATGCCCGGCGAGCTGGTGCACCTCGTCGAGCAGGGCGTGCACTCGTTCGTGATCGTCCAGCCCTTCGGCTGCCTGCCGAACCACATCTCCGGCCGCGGGACGATCAAGGCGATCCGCGAGCGGCACCCGCGCGTGCAGATCGTCTCCATCGACTACGACCCCGACGTGAGCGTGGCGAACATCGAGAACCGGCTGCAGATGCTGGTGATGGGCGCCCGCGAGCTGTCGCGCGGGTGACGCGCGCTACAGCCCGAGCTGCCTGGCGATGATCTCGTTCATGATCTCGCTCGTGCCGCCGCCGATGGGCCCCAGCCGCGCGTCGCGCCAGTGCCGCTCGATGTCGAACTCGGTGATGTACCCCGCCCCGCCGTGGAGCTGCAGCGACTGATCGGCGAGGTGGCAGCACATCTCGGTCGCGAGCTTCTTCGCCATCGCCGTCTGCGCGAGCGCCCACTCGCCCGCCGCGTGCAGCCGCAGCGCGTGGTACGTGAGCTGTCGCGCCGCCTCGAGCTCGGTCGCCATGTCGGCCAGCCGGTGCTTGATCACCTGGAACTTCGCGACCGACTGCCCGAAGGCCTGGCGGTTCTTCGTGTAGGCGATCGCCCCCTCGAGGATCTGCTCGCCCGCGCCGACCGCCCCCAGCGCCAGCGAGAGGCGCTCCCATTGGAAGTTCCCCATGATCTGCGCGAAGCCGTCGTTCTCGACGCCGAGCAGCGCGTCCAGCGGCACGCGGCAGTCCTCGAACGAGAGCTCCGCGGTGTCCGAAGCGCGCCAGCCGAGCTTCTCGAGCTTCTTGCTCACCGTGAAGCCGGGCGTGCCCTTCTCGACGAGGAACATCGAGACGCCCTTGTGGCCCTTCGCGGGCTCGGTCTTCGCGGCGACGATCACGTAGTCCGCGCGCACGCCGTTGGTGATGTACGTCTTCGCGCCGTTGAGCACCCAGTGCGCCCCGTCACGCTTCGCGGTGGTGCGCAGGCCGGCCACGTCGCTGCCCGCGTCGGGCTCCGTCACCGCGAACGCGCCGATCCACTCGCCCTTGATCGCCCGGGTCAGGAACTTCTGCTTCTGCGCGTCCGAGCCGAACAGATGCAACGGCCCCGTGGCGATGGTCGCCTGGCCGATCAACCCCGCCGCGACGCCGCCCGAGTTGCACTTCGACAGCTCCTCGATCGCCACCGCCTCGAAGAAGAAGCCCGCCGCCGTGCCCCCGTACTTCTCCTCGTACTTGAGCCCGAACAGCCCCAGCTCCGCCGCCTTGCCGAACAGCTCCCGCGGGAACTCCTGGGCCTTCTCCCATGTGCGCGCGTGCGGCCGTAGCTCCCGCTCGACGAACTTCCGCACCGTCTGCCGAAACGCCTCGTGCTCTTCCGTGAAGGTCGCAAACCCTGTGGTCATGGGGCGCGAGTATTGACTCCAGAATCAACAATTCGAAGTCTTGACCTGTGAAAGCAGCTGTTGGATAAGCCTCGGAAATACGGCGCCATAGCCAAGCGGTAAGGCAAGGGTCTGCAAAACCCTCATTCCCCGGTTCGATTCCGGGTGGCGCCTCAGAGAAATCGAGAAGCCCGGAGTTCTGAAGAAGGAACTCCGGGCTTCGATCTATCCGGGTGTCCATGCGGCGCGTCCTGCTCGCCACGCTCCTCTCGCTGCTCTCCTCCGTCGCGCGCGCCGACGAGCTCGATCTCCCGCCGCCTCCGGCCGAGCTGACGACCAAGCGCCTCGACTTCAAGGGCGGCTCGCCGATCATCCCCGTCAAGCTGATGGAAGGCAGCGCGGAGGTCACGCTCGCCGGGCGCGGCCGCCTGCGCTTCCGCCTGCCGGGCACGCCGGAGCGCTTCGTCGAAGGCCCCGCGGGCATGGAGTGGAAGGTGCGCCGCGTCGCCGGCACGCCCGCGAAGATCGAAGCGCGCATCCAGCTCGTCGAGGTGCCCTTCAACGACAAGGTGGGGCTGGCCACCGCGCAGGACGAGTGGGCCGCGCGCGGGCTCAAGCTCAAGGCGCAGATCCTCGGCGGGGTGTACGGCATCGCCGGCAAGGTGATCGACAACCGCCGCTACGTGCTGGTCGTCGATCAGCCGCCCGCCGCGCCCGAGGTGCTCGCGCCGCAGCAGGCGGAGATCCTCCAGAAGCACCAGGTGCGCACCAGCCTGCTGGAAGACGTCAAGGCGAAGGGCACCATCCGCTTCGAGCTCGTCGACGGCAACGGCAACGTCACCGCGAAGGTCGACGAGAAGCTCACCGCCGAGTCGCCCGACGGCGCGCCCATCGAGGTGCGCCGCGTCGAGTACGGCGTGGGCTACGACTTCCACAACTTCGAAGATCGCGCCTACCGCGGCGCGGTGCTCTTCACCGCCGATCGCGCGGGGAAGATCGCGGTCGTCAACCAGGTCGATCTCGAGGATCTCCTCAAGGGCCTCGTGCCCTCGGAGATCTTCGCCAAGGCCCACGTCGAGGCGCTCAAGGCGCAGGCCGTCACCGCGCGCGGGGAGGTGCTGGCGAAGATCGGCCTCAAGCACCTCGCCGATCCGTACCTCCTGTGCACCGAGCAGCACTGCGCCGTGTACCGCGGGGTGTCGGGCGAGGCGGCGAGCACCAACGCGGCCGTCGAGGCCACCCGCGGCGAGGCGGCGTTCGACCAGCACGATCGGCTCGTCGACTCGGTCTACAGCGCGGTCTGCGGCGGCCACACCGAGAACAACGAGATCGTCTGGGGCGGCGTGCCCAACGAGTCGCTCCGCGGGCGCCCCGACGTCATGCCGGGCAAGCCCATCCCCGCGTCGCCGGAGCAGCTCGGGAAGTTCCTCACCACCGAGGCGCAGCACGCCTGCCGCGTCTCGTCGTTCGCCCAGCTCTCGAAGTACCGCTGGGAGAAGCGCCTCACCGCGAAAGACGTCGACGACAAGCTCGCCAGCTTCGGCGTGGGGCGCGTGATGGCGATGACCGTCACCGAGCGCGGCGTGTCGGGGCGCGCGCGGCTGCTGCAGATCTCCGGCGAAGAGGGCGCCACCACCCTTCGCGGCGAGCTCAACATCCGCCGCGCGTTCGGCATGCTCAACAGCGCCATGTTCGAGCTCAAGGCCGAGAAGGATCCCAGGGGCCGCCCCACCGCGTGGATCTTCACCGGCGGCGGCTGGGGCCACGGCGTCGGCATGTGCCAGACGGGCGCCATCGGGCGGGCCGAGGCCGGCCAGACCTACCGCCAGATCCTCGATCACTACTTCAACGGGGCGCAGGTCGCGCGCATCTACTGAGCAACGTGGCGCAATGACTCGGCATTCCGGGCGGGTCGCCCCTGCGACCGTCGGCTCGTCGTCGTTATGATGGGGAGGCCGTGATCCTCACGCCCCGCCCCCAGCCGAAGTCGACCGGCCGCCGTGTGGCGATCGTGCTGCTCACGCTGGGGCTCACCGCGGCGATCCACGCCGGGTTCCTCGCGCTCATCGTGCTCTCGTCGCTCCTGCGGTGGGACGTGAAGCCCCTCACGCTCCCGCAGAAGCCCACCACCCGCCCGGTGGTGCTCCGCGGGCTGAGCCGCGATCAGTACGACAAGAACCGCGGCCCCACCGCGCCGGTGCTCAAGGACGAGCGCACGCCGCTGGCGAAGAAGGAAGAGAGGAAGAAGGAGCCCGAGAAGCTGCCCGAGGGCCAGGTCGTCGACGTCGCGCCGGGCAACGATCAGGTCGACCCGAACGCGAAGTACCTCGCCGCCACCAACAACGCGGTGAAGAAGGAGACGCGCGCGAAGGAGCAGACGCCCTTCTACCGGAACGCGATGCCGCGCCAGACCGCGCCGCAGGCCACTGAGGGCAACGGCAGCGACACCCAGGCCACCAGGCCCCAGCGCCAGGGCAACGACGGCCTCGGCGACGACGATCGCCCGCTCAAGGAGAAGGCCACGCCAAAGATGGCGCTCGAGGTGCCCGATCTCCACAAGCGCGAGGAGGTGGCGCTCAAGCGCGAGACCACCGAGGGCCCCGGCGTGGCGATCGACAACCGCACCGGCACCGAGGAGCTCAAGGGCAACTCGAAGCGCCTCAACCTCGTGCCGGGCTCGCTCGAGACGGGCGAAGACGCGTCGGCGGGCCGCGTGGGCCAGGCCGGCGTGCTCAACCTCCTGCCGTCGAAGGCGGTGGTGGACAAGATCGTCGGCGGCGCGCCGAACGATCACCTCGACGCCGACGAAGGCGACGGCACGTACCTCAACACCCGCGAGTTCAAGTACGCGAGCTTCTTCAACCGCGTGAAGCAGTCGGTGAGCCAGAACTGGACCCCCGTGGAGCAGCTCCGGCTGCGCGATCCCACCGGGCAGATCTACGGCGGCCGCGATCGCCACACGGTGCTCACCATCACCCTCGACGACACCGGGCGCCTCAAGGACGCCTTCGTCGACAAGTCGAGCGGCCTCGACTTCCTCGACCTCGAGGCGATCAAGGCCTTCGAGCGGGCGCAGCCCTTCCCCAACCCGCCGCCCGGCATCGTGGCCGCCGACCAGACCATCCGCTTCCAGTTCGGCTTCTTCCTCGAGATGACCGGCCGCCCCGGCATGCGCCTGTTCCGCTCGGCCCAGTGACGTGAGAAACAGCGGCGCGTGTCTGCCCCACCACCCACCGACGCCCTGGCCGCCCGCCACGCCGCCGTCCGCAAGGTGCTGTGGTGGATCCTCGTCGCCAACTGGGTCGTCGCCGCCGCGAAGCTCGCCCTGGGCATCGTCGCCCAGAGCACCGCGATGACCGCCGACGGGCTCCACTCCTTCATCGACGGCGGCAGCAACATCATCGGCCTGGTGGCGATGCACTTCGCGTCGCAGCCCGCCGACGACGAGCACCCCTACGGCCACCAGAAGTTCGAGGCCCTCGCCTCGCTCGCCATCGGGGTGATGATCGGCATGGGCGTGCTCGAGCTGGGCCGCATGGCCTTCAACGCGATCATCAACGACGTGCACCCCACCGTGGGGCCGCTGCAGGTCGCGGTGATGGTGGCCACGCTGTTCATCAACCTCGCGGTGACGCGCATCGAGGCCGCGCAGGGGCGCAAGCTCAACAGCACGCTGCTGCTCGCCGACGCGTCGCACACCATGTCCGACATCTTCGTCACGCTCGCGGTGATCGCCTCGCTGCTGCTCACCTGGCTCGGGGTGAGCCGGGTCGACGGCGTGGTGGCGCTCGCGGTGCTGGTCTTCGTCGCGTGGACCGGGTGGCAGATCATCCGCCAGTCGGTGGGCATCCTCGCCGACTCGGCGCGGGTGAACCCGCTCAAGGTGCGAGAGCTCATCGATCAGGTGCCGCGGGTGCTCGGCGTGCGCTCGATCCGCAGCCGCGGCCTCGAGGGCAGCGTGCTGGTCGACCTCACCATCCACGTCGACCCCACGATGGATCTCAAGACCGCGCACGACGTGGCCGATGACGTCGAGGCGCGCATCTCCGCCGCCTTCCCCGAGGTCATCGAGGTGATGGTGCACGTCGAGCCGGCGCCCTGATCAGTCGGCGGCCGTGCCCGCGGGCAGGCGCACCTCGAACGACGTGCCCTTGCCGATCTGCGTCTTGAAGCTCACCGAGCCGCCGTGCTCCTTCGCGATCTTCTTCACGATCGCCAGGCCGAGGCCGGTGCCGTGCTTCTTGCCGCTGGTGACGAACGACTCGAAGAGGCGATCGGCGATCTCCGGGGGAATGCCGGGGCCGTTGTCCTTCGCGCGGAAGACGATCTCGTCGGCTTCGCGCTCGACCGAGAGGAGGAAGCGCCCGCCGCCGGGCATCGCGTCGAGCGCGTTGCGCGCGAGGTTGAAGATCACCCGCTTGATCTTCCCCTCGTCGAAGCGCGCGGCGCCGGTGTAGCTGACCAGCACCTTGAGCTCGACCTTCGAGGCCTCGAACTCCTGCTGGAGCTGCTCGCCGAGCTCCCGCATGAAGACGTGCAGGTACACCTTGCGGATGAAGACCGACTTCTCGCCGCGCACGAAGGCGAGCGTCTCCTGCTGCATGGTCGCGATGTGCTCGAGCTGGAGGAGGATCGCCGCCGACATGTCGGCGCGCACCTTCGGGTCGTCCTCCGAGGCCATCAGCTCCGCGTAGCCGCCCACCACCGTCAGCGGGGTGCGCAGATCGTGGAGCACGCCGCTCAGCATCTGCCCGATGGTGGCCAGGCGCGCCTTGCGCTCGACCTCCTCCTGCGACTGCCGCCGCTGGAGCGCGCGCGCCACCTGCCCCGCCAGCAGCACGGCGAGGTGCTCGTCCTTCTCGGTGAAGCCGCGCGGCTTGTTGAGCAGCTCCAGCGCGCCGAAGGTGCGGTTGCCCGCCACCACCGGCACGCACAGCACCGCGCCCGTGGTGAGGCCGAGGCGCCGGGCGATCGAGCGATCGTGGAACTCCGAGTCTTCCGCGTTCTTCACGCGGACGATCTCGCCCGACTCGGCGACGTGGCCGGCGATGCCCTGGCCGGTCTTGAGCCGGAGCGAGACCAGCGCCTCGGACTTCTCGCCCTTCGCGCTGCGGAAGAAGAGGCTGTCGCGGTCCTCCTCGACGAGGAGGATGCTGCCCGCGCGCGCCCCGACGCGCTCCATGGCGATCTCGAGGATCCGCTCCACGAGATCGGTCTGCGCCGTCGCGGCCGACACCGCCTTCTCGACCTCGTACAGCGCGTCGAGATCGCTCACCCGCTGCGCCAGCTCGTCACGCCCGCGCTTGAGCTCCTCGACCAGCAGCACGTTGTCCAGCACCGCCGAGACCTGGGTGGCGATGCCCTCCACCAGCGCGCGGTCTTCCGAGGTGAAGGCGTCGATGCGCCGGTCGAGCACCTGCAGCACGCCGAGCACCCGCCCGCTCACGTGCCGCAGCGGGGTGGCGATCACCGAGCGCGTGCGGAAGCCCGTCTTGCGATCGATGTCGGGGTTGAAGCGCACGTCGCTGTAGGCATCGCCGAGGATCAGGGTGCGCCCGTTGGTGAAGACGTGCCCCGCGATGCCCGCATTGTCGGGAATGCGGATGTCGCGCACCGAGGTGCCGCGCAGCACGCGCGACCAGAGCTCCCGGCGCTCCGCGTCGTGCATGTAGAGCGTCGCCGCCTCGGCCTGCAGCAGCCCGGTCAGCCGCTCCATCACCGCCTGGAGCAGCGAGTCGACGTCGCGCGCCGACGAGAGCTGGCTGCCGACCTCGATCAGCGCCGCGAAGCGCTCCGACTGGCGCTCCACCGCGCGCTCCAGCTCGTTCAGCTTCGAGGCCAGCCCGCTCACCAGCGTGCCGGGGTCGGTGCGCGCGTTGCTTCGAGACCGTTCCATCGCAGCTCCGTGTCAGTGGGCCTCGGCCCACGAGCGACCATGCCCCACGTCGACGACCAGCGGCACCTTCAACGTCGCGACCGCCGTCATCACCTGCTTCGCGAGCTCCCCCAGCCGCGCCGCCTCCCCCTCGGGGCACTCGAACAGCAGCTCGTCGTGCACCTGGAGCAGCATCCGCCCCGCGAACTTCTCCGCCGGCAGCCGGCGGTCGAGCTCCAGCATGGCACGCTTCACGAGGTCGGCCGCGGTGCCCTGAATCGGCATGTTGATCGCCGCGCGCTCCGCGGCCATCGACACCTGGCGGTTGCGCGAGACGAGATCCGGCATGTAGCGACGGCGCCCGAAGATCGACTCCACGTAGCCCCGCTTGCGCGCCCCGGCGAGCGTGTCCTCCACGTACTGGTGGATGCCGGGGAACCGCTGGAAGTAGCGGTCGATGATCGACTTCGACTCCTCGAGCGGAATGTTGAGGCGCGTCGACAGGCCGTGCGGAGACAGGCCGTAGGCGATGCCGTAGTTGACCATCTTCGCCGCGCTGCGCTGCTGGCGGGTGACCTCCTCCAGCTTCACGCCGAACACCTCCGCCGCGGTGCGCGAGTGCACGTCGGCGTTCTCGGCGAAGGCCTTCACCAGCCCCTCGTCGCCGGAGATGTGCGCGAGGATCCGCAGCTCCACCTGGCTGTAGTCGGCCGAGACCAGCACCCAGCCCGGAGCGGCCACGAAGGCCCGGCGGATCTGCTTGCCCAGCTCGGTGCGGATGGGGATGTTCTGCAGGTTCGGGTTCACCGACGAGAGGCGTCCGGTGGCGGCCGCCGCCTGCTGGAACGTGGTGCGGATGCGCCCGTCGGCGCCGATCAGCGTGGGCAGCGTGTCGAGGTAGGTGCTCTTGAGCTTCGCCACGCTGCGGTACTCGATGATCGCCCGCGGCAGCGGGTGCTCCTCGGCGAGCTTCTCGAGCACCTCGTGATCGGTCGACACGCCGGTCTTGTTCTTCTTGAGCACCGGCAGCTTGAGATCCTCGAAGAGCACCTGCGCCAGCTGGGCGGGGGAGCCCACGTTGAACTCGCGCCCCGCGAGCCGGTAGACCTCCTTGAGCATCGCCTCGACCTGCGCGTCGATGTCGACCGAGATCTCCGAGAGCGCGGCGCGATCGATCAGCACCCCGGCGCGCTCCATCTTCGTCAGCACCGGCACCAGGGGGAACTCGAGCTCGTTGGCCAGCTTCGACGCCCCGACCGCCTCGGCCTCGGTCCACAGCTCGGGCACCAGGCGATCGATCGCGTCGGCGGCGGCCGCGAAGAACATCGCCGCGCGCTCCTCGTGGAGCTCCGCCAGCGTCGCCTTGCCCCGCCCCGACTGCCCGTCGGGCCACGCCGGGAGCTCGGTGCGCAGCCGCTCGCGCGCGAGGTCGGCCAGCGCGTGCTCCTTGCGCGAGGGGTTCATCAGGTACGAGAGGAGCTCGACGTCGGTGTGCAGCCTCACCCCGTCGATGCCCGCCGAGAACAGCAGGTGGAGCAGCGCCTTGCCGTCGTGCGCCTCGAGCTCCAGCCCGTCCCTGCGCAGCACCGGGCCCAGCACGCGCCCCAGCGCGGCCTTCCCCACGCGCTCGACGAGCACGTACGCGCAGGTGTCCTTGCCCGCCACCAGCCCCAGCCCGTGCAGCGCCGCGGAGTGCGGCGGCCCCTCGTAGGCGGGCGCGAGCGAGATGCGGGGCGCCTGGGCGAGCGTCGCGGCGAGCGCCTGGAGCCCCGCCTCGTCGCGCACCAGGGTCGCCTGCTGGCGCAGCGGCGTGGGCGGCGCCGACGGCATCTCGGCGATCAGCCGGAAGAACTCGAGCTCGGTCAGCAGCGCGCGCGCCTCCGCGGTGCGGATCTCGCGGCGGGCGAAGCCCTCGGGCTCGTGGGTCAGCGGCAGATCGTGGCGGAAGCTCACCAGCTGCATCGCGCGATCGAGCTGCTCGAGGTGCGCCTTGAGCGCCTCGCGCACCTTCGGCTTGTGCACCTCGTCGAGCCGCTTCTTGAGCTCGTCGACCGTGCCGAACTGGGCCAGCAGATCGGCGGCCGTCTTCGGGCCGATGCCCGGCACCTTGGGGATGTTGTCGATCGCGTCGCCCACCAGCGCCTGGTAGTCGCGCATCTGCGAGGCCTTGATGCCATAGCGCTCCTGCGCGTCGGCCTCGGTGATCGGCTTGTCCTTCATCGCGTCGTAGATGCGCACGCCCGGCGCGAGCAGCTGGAGGAAGTCCTTGTCGGAGGTGACGATCTCCACCTCGAAGCCCTTCGCGCGCGCCCGATCGACGAGCGTGGCGATCACGTCGTCGGCCTCCCAGCCGGCCACCTCGACGATCGGCAGCTCGAAGACCTCGGCCACCTTGCGGATGATCGAGAACTGCTTCACCAGATCGTCCGGCGGGGCCTCGCGGTTCGCCTTGTACTGCGGGTCGATCGCCAGGCGCCCCTTGCGGCTGTCGAGATCGAAGCACAGCGCGAGGTGGGTCGGCTTCCGCTCGCGCATCAGCTTGAGCAGCATGCGCGTGAAGCCCAGCACCGCGTGGGTGGGCACGCCCTTGCTCGTCGTGAGCGGCGGGAGCGCGTGGTACGCGCGGAAGATGAAGCCCGACGCGTCGATCAGCGTGAGGGTCTTCGGCCCGGGAGGCGGCTCCACGGGCTTCTCAGGCGCCTTCGTCGGCGCCTGCATGAAACCGAACAAGTCACCCTGCGTCGCCATGCCCGCGAGGTAGCACGAGGGTTCGGCGATCAGTTGCACTCATTCTGCTGCATCTGATCGGCGACCTTCTCCTTGAAGCCGTCGCCGTCGACCGCGAAGTCGAGCACCTGCTGGAGCTGCGCGCAGGTCTCGGCCCGCTCCCACGCCTCCTTCGCGCGGGCGGTGCACACGTTCGACGCGGCGCGGAGCAGATCGATGTGCGCGCGGTTGAAGGTGAGGCCGATCTTCCAGACCTTGCACGCGGCGCGGAAGTCCTTGCGATCGGCGAGCGACTTGCCGCGCTCGTAGCAGGTGCGCCCCATGGTATCGACGACGTTCTTCCGCACGAACGAGGCGCGCTTCTCGAGCTCGCGCTTCTTCTCGTCGGCGGTGAGCTTCGCCGCCTTGTCGCCGAGCACCAGCTTCTCGTCGACCACCAGCGCCTTGCTGAACGAGACCTCGGCCTTGTCGAGCTTCTCGTTGTTGATCTCCGCGGTGCCGTTCTCGTACAGGTTGATCGCGTTGTTGATGTCGAGCAGCAGCGCGCGCGCCGCCTCGTGGTACTGCGCCTTCTCGACCTTCTCGCCGAGCTTCTGCAGCGGCACCGGCGCCTCGGGGAACTTGCCCTCGAAGTAGAGCACCAGCGCGCGCCCCATCTCCGGCTCGGGGTAGCGCTTCGCGAGCTCCTCCTTGGCGAGCCTGGTCGGGTCGGGCGGCGGCGGCGGCGGGCGGAACGCGGGGATCTCCGGGCACCGCCACGGCGGCTCGCCGGGCTTCATCTTCTCCCGCGCCTTGAGGAAGTTGATGTACAGCGTGTCGCTCGGCCGCCAGTCGGTCTTCGGGTTGAGCGGCCCGTCGAGCTTGAGCTTCATCAGCGCCGGCGGGTACAGCTCCTTGTCGTCCATCGTCTGGCAGGCCAGCCGTGAGTAGAGCTCGCAGCGCTTGTAGGCGAACTCCCAGCGGGCGTTGGTCGCGTAGAGCTTGCAGTCGGCGGCGGCCTTCTTCTTCACCTCGGCCACCGGCTCCTTCGCCGCGGCCAGCGTGCGCAGCAGGTAGCTCTCACAGTCCTTGCCGAGCTTCGCGTACCACTCGAGCGCCTCCTCCTGCGCGCCCGCGGCGAGGAGCTCCTTCGCCTTGTTGACGTTCTCCTCGCACACCTTGAGCACCGAGATGCGCTTGATGAGCGAGTTCGCCTCGGCGTGGATCGGCTCGAGCTCCAGCACCTTGTTGCACGACGCGAGCGCCGCGGCCCAGTCGGGCGCGCCCTGCTCGGAGCTCGAGTAGGTGCGGCACGCCGCGAGCATCTCCTCGATGGCCGTCGCGGGATCGTCCTCGACGGGCGGCGCCTTGCCCTTCGGCGTGCGCGGCGTGCCGGCGAGCGCGGTCGGCCCCTCGATCGGCTCGGGCGGCGCGGTGAGGGCCTTCACCAGCACGAGGATGAAGAGCAGCACCACCAGGCCGCCGCCGCCGAAGAGGAGCATCTTCTTCTTCGGATCCATCGGCGGCTTGCCCCCGCGCGTCTCGGTGTCGAGCCCGGCCACGTCGGGAGGCGGCGCGCGCGAGGGGCGCACCGGTCGTGAGGGCGCGTCGCGGCTGGGCCGGGCGATCGGCGCCCGCGAGCCCGAGCCCGGCCCGGTCTCGAACATCACCTCGACCACGCCGAACTGCACGATGTCACCCGCCGCGAGGATGGTGTCCTCGCTGATCGGCGCGCCGTTGACCGTGGTGCCGTTGGCGCTGCCGAGATCGCGCACCGTCACCTCGCGGCCGTCGACCACCAGCTCGGCGTGGCGGCGGCTCACCGAGTCGTCGTCGATCTGAACGTCGACCCCCGCCACGCGGCCCACGGTCATCGTGCCGCTGAGCGCGAAGGTCTTCCCGGTCACCCCGCCCGTCAGCCCGCGGAGCTGCGGCCCCGCCGCCCGCTGAGGTCC
This sequence comes from Myxococcota bacterium, assembly GCA_049322495.1. GTDB lineage: Bacteria > Myxococcota > Myxococcia > Myxococcales > Myxococcaceae > Archangium_A. The sequence goes on from JBMORD010000094.1 coordinate 19,299, forward strand.
CGGGCGCTTCGCCAGCGCGGCGCTGCTCCCCGACGGCTTGACCGCCGAGACCACCTTCGTCGAGCGCGGCGCCGGCTTGATCGCCCTGCCCGTCGCGGCGGTCGGCTCCCGCGACGGCTTCGCGGCGGCCTTGTTCGCCTTCGGCAGCGGCTTGCTGCCGAGCTTGAGCATGATCTCGTAGTCGCCGATGACGACCTGGCTCTTGCTGCTCAGCTTCGTCGGGCCTTCGATCTTCTCGCCGTCGACCCAGGTGCCGTTCGCCGACCCCGAGTCTTCGACCATGAAGTCCTCGCCCTCGAGGAAGAAGCGCGCGTGCTTCCGGCTGACGCCCCCCTCCGAGAGGATGAGATCGTTCCCGTCGGCGCGGCCGATGGTGAGCTGCTCCGCGACGTCCTGCTCCTGCTGGCTGCCGTCGGGGTTCTTGATGACGAGCGTCGGCACGAATCACTCCTCGCGGAAGATGCCCATGTTCACCGGAATCCCGCGCCGCTGCAGGTCGTCGTAGAAACGCGGCACGAAGCCGGTCGCCACGTAACGCCCGCGCACCTTCCCCTCGTCGGTGAAGCCTTCCTGCTTGAAATAGAAGATGTCCTGCATGGTGACGATGTCGACCTCCATGCCCGACACCTCCGAGATGTAGGTCACGCGGCGGCTGCCGTCCGAGAAGCGCGTCTGCTGGACGATCATGTGCACCGCGCTGGCGATCTGTTCGCGGATCGCCTTCACCGGCAGCTCCATGCCCGCCATGAGCACCATCGTCTCGAGGCGCGCCAGGGCGTCACGCGGCGTGTTCGCGTGGAGCGTGGTGAGCGAGCCGTCGTGGCCGGTGTTCATCGCCTGCAGCATGTCGAGCGCCTCACCCGAGCGGCACTCGCCGACGATGATGCGGTCGGGCCGCATGCGCAGGCAGTTCTTCACCAGGTCGCGAATGGTGATCGCGCCCTTGCCCTCGAGGTTCGGCGGGCGCGACTCGAGCTGCACCCAGTGCTCCTGCGTGAGCTGGAGCTCGGCGGCGTCTTCCACCGTCACGATGCGCTCGTCGTCCTGAATGAAGGAGCTGACGACGTTGAGCAGCGTGGTCTTGCCCGAGCCGGTGCCGCCGGAGATGACGATGTTCTTGTGCGCCTTGACGCACATCTCGAGGAACTCGGCCATCTGCGGGGTGAACGACTTGTACTTGATGAGATCGGTCACCTGCAGCTTGTCGCGCTTGAACTTGCGGATGGTGATGCACGGCCCCTTGAGCGCGAGCGGGGGGATGATGGCGTTGACGCGCGAGCCGTCCTTGAGGCGGGCGTCGACCAGCGGGCTCGACTCGTCGATGCGGCGGCCGATGGGGGCCACGATGCGCTCGATGACGCCCAGCACCGCCTGGTTCGAGCTGAAGATCTTCTCGGAGAGGCGAATCTTGCCCTTCTTCTCGATGTAGATCTGGTTGGCGTGGTTCACCATGATCTCGCTGATGTCGTCATCAGCGAGGAAGGCCTCGAGCGGCCCGAGCCCGAGCGCCTCGTTGAGCACGTCGGTCAGCAGCATCTCGCGGTCGATGTCGTCGGGGATCTCTCCGTCCCCCTCCATCTGCGCGAGGATGTCCTGGATGGCCTTCTCGGTGCGGCGCCACAGCTCCTCGTCGCCGAGGCGATCCATGTCGAGGCGGCGCAGATCGAGGTACTCGATCAGCCGGTCGTGGATGTCCTTCTGGAGGTTGGCGTACGCCTCGATGTGCGGGTCGACGTGACGCTCGCGCCGGCGGATGGCGGCCTGCAGCGACGCCGGCATGTTCTTCTTCTCTTCGGGCGGGGCCTCCTCCTCCTCGGGCGGCGCCTCCTCCTCGTACTCCTCCTGAGGCTGCTCCTC
>JBMORD010000095.1:0-2826 GCA_049322495.1 Myxococcota bacterium
GGTGCACGATCCGGCCGGCTTTGGCGCCGTCGCCCAGATCGCGAAGGCGGCCTGAGTCGAAGGAGCCAGCAACGGCTCGAATTTTCCGGGGTCGCTCTTCACGGAGCGGCCCCGTTTTTCTTTCAGGGGTTCGAATGAGCAACGACAGACTGGCGGCACTGGCAGCGGCGGCGCAGCGCGAGCTCGAGCAGGCGGCGACGCCCGAGGCGGTCGAGCAGCTCCGCGTGAAGTACCTCGGCAAGAAGGGCGAGCTCTCGGCGATCCTCGGCGGCATGGGCAAGCTGGCGCCCGACGAGCGCCGCGCCCTCGGTGAGAAGGCGAACACCGTGAAGGCCGAGCTCGAGGCGAAGCTCACCGCGGCCATCACCCGGGTGCAGGAGCTGGCTCTCGAGCAGGAGCTCAAGGGCCCGAAGCTCGACGTGACGCTCCCCGGGCGCGGCGCGCGGGTCGGCCACCGTCACCCCGTCTCGCAGACCCTCGAGGACATCTGCGGCGTCTTCGCGCGCCTCGGCTTCGTGATCGAGCAGGGGCCGGAGATCGAGCTCGACTGGTACAACTTCGAGGCCCTCAACGTGCCGGCCGATCACCCCGCGCGCGACATGCAGGACACCTTCTACGTCGATGGAGGCACGCTCCACGCGGGCTTCGCGGCGACCAACCCGGTGGTGCTGCGCACGCACACCTCGCCGGTGCAGATCCGCACCATGCTCGGCCAGAAGCCGCCGGTGCGCGCGGTGATGCCCGGCCGCGTCTACCGCAAGGACAGCGATCAGACGCACACCCCGATGTTCCACCAGGTCGAGGGCCTGCTGGTCGACGAGAAGGTCACCTTCGCCGAGCTCAAGGGCACGCTCGACGCGTTCGCGAAGGCCTTCTTCGGCGCGAAGTCGAAGACGCGCTTCCGCCCCAGCTTCTTCCCCTTCACCGAGCCGTCCGCCGAGGTCGACGTGTCGTGCGTCTTCTGCAGCGGCAAGGGCTGCCGGGTGTGCAAGCAGACCGGCTGGCTCGAGGTGCTGGGCAGCGGCATGGTGCACCCCAACGTCTTCCGCCACGCCGGGTACGATCCGTCGAAGGTGACCGGCTTCGCGTTCGGCATGGGCGTCGAGCGCCTGGCGATGCTCCGCTACGGCATCGACGACCTGCGCACCATGTTCGAGAACGACTACCGCTTCGTCGCGCAGTTCTGAGTTCGAGGAACCTTCCCCATGAAGCTCTCAATCAAGTGGCTCAAGGACTACGTCGCCGTCCCCGACTCGGTGGACGAGCTCGCCAGGCGGCTCACCATGGCCGGCCTGGAGATCGAAGGCATCGATCACCCCGGCAAGGCGCTGGCGGGCGTGGTGGTGGCGCAGATCCTCGCGTCCGAGAAGCACCCCAACGCCGACAAGCTGTCGGTCACGAAGGTCGACGCGGGCACCGGCGCCCCGCTGCAGATCGTCTGCGGCGCGAAGAACTACAAGGTCGGTGACAAGGTGCCGCTGGCCACCGTGGGCGCCGCGCTGCCCAATGGCATGAAGATCGGCAAGGCGAAGATGCGCGACGTCGAGAGCTTCGGGATGCTCTGCAGCGCGAAGGAGCTCGGCCTCACCGACGACGCCTCGGGCCTGCTGATCCTCGACCCGGGCGCGAAGCCGGGCACGCCGATCGCCGAGGCGCTCGGGCTCGACGACGTGATCTTCGAGGTGAACGTCACCCCCAACCGCAGCGACGCGCTCTCGCACCTCGGCATCGCGCGCGAGGTGGCCACGCTGCTCGGCGTGCCGCTCCGCCGCCCCGAGGCGAAGCTGGCCGAGAGCGCCACCGAGGCGTCGTCGAAGATCCAGATCCGCATCGAAGACGCCGAGCGCTGCTGGCGCTACGCCGCGCGGGTGATCGAGGGCGTGAAGGTGAAGCCCTCGCCGCAGTGGATGCAGGACCGCCTCAAGGCGTGCGGCGTGCGGGCGATCAACAACCTCGTCGACGTCACCAACTACGTGATGCTCGAGTACGGGCAGCCGCTCCACGCGTTCGATCTCGATCGCATCGGCGGCGCGCAGATCGTGGTGCGCACGGCGAAGGGCGGCGAGAAGCTCAAGACGCTCGACGACAAGGACCGCGCGCTCCACGCCGAGGATCTGCTCATCTGCGACGCCAGCGCGCCGCTGGTGCTGGCGGGCGTGATGGGCGGCGCCTCGAGCGAGGTGACCGACCAGACCACCCGCGTGCTGCTCGAGTGCGCGACCTTCCAGCCGACCACCGTGCGCCGCTCGGCGAAGCGGCATGCGCTCCACACCGAGTCGTCGCACCGCTTCGAGCGCGGGACCGATCTCGCCGTGGTGCCCGAGGTGCTCGATCGCGCCGCGGCGCTGATCGCCGAGGTCGGCGGGGGCACGGTCCTCAAGGGCCGCGTCGACGTGTTCCCCACCAGGAAGCCTGCCCGTCAGGTGACGCTCCGCACCGCGCGCGTCGAGGAGATCCTCGGCGTGGCCGTCAGCGCCGCCGAGTGCGAGCGCGTGCTGAGCTCGCTGGGCTTCGTCAAGCGCTCAGGCGACGCGACGAGCGCGACCTGGGAGGTGCCGATGGCGCGCGTCGACGTGTCGATTGAGGAGGATCTCGTCGAGGAGATCGCCCGCATCCGCGGGTTCGACGCGATCCCCAGCGTGCTGCCGCGCGGCCTCGGTTCCCTCGAGCCGGAGCGGCCGTGGGTGACCGGCGAACGTCGCGTGCGCGCGGCGCTGGCCGGCCAGGGCTTCGACGAGGTGGTGAACTACTCGTTCGTCGCGCCGGCCGAGCTCGCCGCGTTCCAGGCCGAGCAGGGCGCGATCGCGGTGGCGAACCCGCTGTCGG
>JBMORD010000096.1:0-21099 GCA_049322495.1 Myxococcota bacterium
GGCGACGCCCAGCCCGGCACCGAAGGAGGAGGAGGCGGCGCCGGCGAGAACGGCGGCCTCGGCGCCAGCAGCTTCCAGGGCGCAGGTGACCCGGGCGCGTTCGGCACTCTGCCCTCGCCGCTCGTCTCGGAGGTCGGCGCGGTCAGCGTGCCGGGGATGCCCCCCGCCGCGCCGGCGCGCGCCAGCACGGCCAACTACGCGCTGTGCCCCTCGGGGACCGGCGATGGCCAGGGCGGCAACGGTTGCTTCGTCGTGAGGTGCACTACGCCATGAAGACTCTTCGCAGCCTCACTCCCTTCCTCGCGGCGTCGTCCCTCGCGCTGCTCGCCTGCGAGCCGGAGCTCGGCTCCACCAGCCAGGGCGTCGGCGGCACGTGCCCCGAGAACCAGGTCCTCTGGACCTTCGACGACACGGCGCCCAACCCCAACAACGCCTGGAGCCAGTCGGCCACCGCCGACGCGTCGGTCGGCCTCGTGAAGCGCAACGTGGTGACCGCGGTCGACACCTTCGTGTGCCGCTTCGCGACCCGCGACGCCAACGGGATGATCACCGGCATCGAGAACGGCGGGAACCAGTCGATTCGCGCCACGGCGAACTGCCGCGACCTGACCTCGTGCGTGCTGACGACCAACTGCCTCGAGCCCAGCCTGGCGCTGCTCAACCCGCAGGCCGCCCAGAAGCGGGCCGCCGCGCAGCTCGGCACCGACGTCCGGTGGACGTGCTCCGACGGCAAGGCCTACCTGGCCGACACCGACAAGGACCTGGCCATCATCAGCTGCCCGCAGCCCCGCGCGCCCGCCGCGGCCAGCACCGCGCGCACCGCCTGCGTGCCGCGGGTGTGCAACGGCTCGATGCGCCGCGACGAGAACATGAACTGCGTGCAGGACCTCACGCGCGCGGTCATCCGCGAAGACCAGCTCAAGCTGCTGCCGCTGACGCTGACGCCGCGCTACCTGCCCTTCACCACCTCGACGACCAACGGCGCGAAGGTGCACGGCACCACCGGGCGCCCCGTCAGCGACGCCGCGCTCGACCGGCGCCTCGACAACGACCAGCTGTACCACGTGAGCGGCGGGCTCCAGTACGTGGGCGTGGCGCCGCCGGCCCACGCGCGCGCGGCGCTGTGGCTCTCGGAAGTGCACGACGACGCCATCGGCGGCACCACCGGCGTCTCCCGCGCGCGCTCGGAGTCGTTCCGCTGCCTGGTGAAGACCTTCGACGTCGGCGTGCGCAGCGAAGACGGGGGCACGGTGAGCGCGGGCCTCAACTCCGCGCGCTTCGAAGATGACGTCGTGATCCCGCCCGACTGCTTCAACGAGGCCATCGCCTACGAGCAGCAGGAACCGCAGCTCCCCCTCTCGGTGAGCAGGTACCCGCGCAAGTCGGTCGCCGAGCTGCGCATGCACGTCTCGTTCGACCTCGAAGACACCACCAACTTCGTGCCCACGGGCAAGACGCAGGTCGAGGCGTGCGGCGTCGACCCGCTCGAGTTCTTCTACGTGAAGGACAAGGGCACCTACGACTTCCGCTCGTACTACCGGCAGCGGGAGATCAAACCGACCGACCTCTACCGCGAGGTGCCGCGGCCCGGCCTCGAGCCGGTGGTGCGCAGCAGCTACCACGGCTTCTTCGAGGGCAAGGCCGACGGGCTGCTGTTCCCCGCCAACCGCATCGAGATGGGGCTGTCCGACGCGCGCGTCGAGCGCCCGGCGGTCACCATTCGCGTCAACTCGCTGGCGACGCAGACCATCTCGGTGAGCGGCGACTGGTACATCGCGCTCGACTCGTACGAGGCCTTCGCGCAGCACCTCTCGCGCTACTACAAGCCGAAGATGCGCGTGTACCTCGTGCCGCGCTCGGCCAGCGGCGGCTACGTCGAGCCGCGCGGCGCGGAGGGCTTCCCCACCATCGGCGCCATCGACCTCCCCGGCGCGGGCGCTGACGGCCGGCCGGGCGTCGGGCCTCCGGGCGTGACGGTCAACGGCCGCTTCATCGTCGACCCCAACCTCAAGCAGAAGTTCCTCTCGCCCGACTCGATGCTCTACGTGAGCGAGGGCCAGCGCACCTTCGAGGTGCTGGCGTGCTTCGAGGCGCGCGCCGGCGACTACTGGATCACCCCCGAGTACTGGCGCAGCGACGTGAACTACGACTTCGGCTTCCTCGGCGTCACCGCGGGCAACGACGCCGACACCGAGAAGGCCTTCCGGCCGACCGGCTTCCCCAGCCCGGGGCGCGCCTGCCGCTGGTCGCGCACGCCGCTGGTGGTGAGCATCGACAAGTCCATCGGCGCGGTGGAGCCCATCGCCGACGAGCTGTGGCAGGGCCAGGCCAGCAACCAGTCGGGCGGCAACGGCTCGGTGAAGCAGTCGAACGACAACGACGTCGACCGCACCTGCCAGCCCACAGCCGGCGGCGGCGAGCGCTGCGAGCAGGGCAGCGGCGCGGGCCAGCGCGGCCAGGGCGACTACGGCAAGAGCTACTACGCCACCTCGACCTCGAGCGTGTACGCGCCGGGCAGCCTGCGCACCACCAACGGCATGCCCGAAGACGACTCGGCGTCGGCCGGCGGCGCGGAGGTGCTCGGCTACCAGGTGCTCGACCCCGCGGCCGACGAAGACACCAAACAGTGGCAGGCCGACCCGGTCGCGAAGACGCAGAAGGTGACGCTCACCATCACCCCGCCGTGGGACGCCATCTGGCAGGCCATTCAGCAGGCCAACCAGGGCAACCCCAACCCCGAGTGGACCGTCGGCCGCTACGCCGGCCTCATGGGGCTCGGCGTGGGCTGGGGCTACAAGCAGCCGGTCGGCAGCTTCGGCCTCGTCACCTTCACCGTGTCGGTGGGCTTCTCGCTGGCGCTGGTGACGAGCGTGACGCACTCCACCGAGCCCGACGGCAAGTACCAGTGCATCGTGCCCGCGCCCACCGACGGCACCCAGCCGAAGCCCTGCGTGCAGCTGGGCGACCAGGACCGCAGCTTCACCGACGCGGTGAAGGACTGCGGCACCCGCGGCGCGCGCCTCGCCGAGCTGAGCAACGTCACCGAGAGCGCCGTGGTGTCGACGCTGCTGTCCGGCGTCAACGCGCCGGCGCCGATGTGGGTCGGCGCGCAGCAGTTCGACGAGTACAACCCCTCGTTCTGCGCCTTCACGTGGGACGAGACGCGCTGCAAGCCGCGGCACAAGACGGGCTACCGGTGGCTGTCGAACGACGCGACCTTCGCCTCCGCGGTCGGCGGCACCTCGGCCACCATCGACGCCTCGCAGCTCTTCTTCAGCGGCGGCGTCAGCGGCGGCCTGATGCCGCGCGCGCCGAGCAAGGCGGGCGTGCTGCTGGGCGCTGACGGCTCCATCTCGTCGGAGCCCATCAGCCGGCCGCACCCGTACGCCTGCCTCTACGACCCCGCGCGCAGCGACGTGGCCATCACCGTGTCGGCGGCCATCGAGCTCGGCTTCGCCGCGGGCGTGGGCATCGAGTGGTGCTACCCGACGGACGAGCTGGGCGTCTGCCTCGCGGGCACGCTCAACCTGGTGGCGATGAAGGTCGCGCCCACCGTCGAGACGACCTTCCACCACCTCACCGACCACGCCGGCCGCAAGGCGCGCCGCGACAACACCAACCTCTACGCCGAGTGGGGCATCACGCTCCTCGAGGGCGCGGTCGAGGCGAAGTTCAAGGCGCTCATCTTCGAGTTCAGCGTCACCCTCGTCGAGTTCAGCGGCTTCAAGCTCGACGGCGGCCGCCTGTACGACTTCAACTTCCCGTCCATGGAGCGGTTCCGATGAAGGCGCGTCGCCTGGGTCTCATGCTGGGGGGCGCGGCCGCGACGGCCGTGGTGGCCCTCGTCGTCACGCGCGCGGAGTCACCGGCAGCTCCGGTGCCCGCCGCGCCCGTCGCGCTGCCGAGCGCCTCGACGCCGACGCCGACGCCGGCGGGCGAGCGCGAGGGCTGCCGCTTCACCGCGGGCGAGCGCTACGACGTCGCGCTCACGGTGCAGGCCTCGGTGGAGCTCGGCGCCAACGCCGCCGCCCCGCTGCCCCGCACGCCGGTGCTGGCCGAGTCGATGTCCACCACCGCGCGGCTCGAGGTGCTCGAGAGCTCGAGCACGCACGCGGTGCTGCTGGGCGCGCTGAGCGACGTGAAGGTCACCGGCGCGACGCCGGTCAGCGCGTACCAGGGCCCGTTTCTCCTCGAGGTGGACCGCGACTGCGAGGTGAGCCGCTACGCGCGGCACGAGTCGACGGCGCTGGTCGACGCGCGGCAGCAGCAGGCGGCGCTGTGGGAGCTGAGCTGGCGCTGGACGAAGGGCCCCGAGACGCTCACCCGGCACAACGGCCGCGGCGCGTGGGTGGCGCGGGCGACGACGGCGCGCGAGGGCACCGGGGTGCTGGCGCAGCGGCGCGTCGACGCGTACCGCCAGCTCTGGCTCGGCGGTGAGCCGCAGAGCGTGGTGGGCTTCAGCTCGGTGCAGGCGGGCCCGCGCGGCTGGTTCGACAGCCTGTCGACCGACGAGACGCTCACCACCAGCGGCGGCATCACCCGCACCCGCGTGCGCGCGACGGTGACGGCGGCGACGGGCCAGCTCGCGCTCGACCGCGACCCGGCGCACTACGTGTGGGGCGACTGGCTGCCGAAGCTCATCGCCCGCCGCGAGGCGCCGCCGGTCACCGCGGGAGACCGCGAGCTGCGCGCGCAGATGGCGGGCAGGACGGCCGCCGACGCGGTGCGCGCGACGCAGGACGCCTTCACGAAGGAGCAGAACCTCGCGAAGGCCTGGCCGCCGCTGCGCGCCTTCCTCGAGGCGGCGCCCGAGAAGACCGGCGAGGTCATCGCCGAGCTGAAGGGTGGCCGCGTGACGGAAGACGGGCTCAACCCCTTCTTCATCGCGCTGGGCAACGCGCGCACGCCGGAGGCCCGCGACGCGCTGCTGGGCCTGATGCGCGACACGAAGGCGCCGCCCACGGTGCGCGCGCGCGCGATGTTCGGGCTGGTCGACCGCGCCGACGTGGGCGTGGCGCTGGCCAACGAGTTCCGCTCGTCGTCGCAGGCGCTCGAGAGCAACCCCACCGGCGGGCAGCGCTTCGTGGCCACCGAGTCGCTGCTGGCGCTGAGCACCATGGCCGGCCTCCACGAGGACACCGAGGTGCGCGCGGTGGCGCTCGACGCGCTGTCGCAGCACCTGACGCCCGGCGCCGACGTGCGCTCGCAGGGCACCGCGCTCAAGGCGCTGGCGAACCTCGGCGACGCCTCGCTCCTGCCGCAGGCGCTGCCCTTCACCGCGTCACCCGACGAGGGCGTGCGGCGGGCGGCGAGCCGCGTGCTGCGCCGCATGGCGCCGGTCGACACCGAGCCCTTCGCGGTCGACTTCCTCACGCGCGAGCGCTCGCTGCTGGTGAAGAAGGACCTGCTCGTCACGCTCGAGGCCCAGCACTTCGACGCGCACGCGCGCACCGGCGAGCGGCTGTCGCGGCTGCTGGTGCAGGAGCTCCAGAACGAGCAGCACGGCGTCATCGCGCGCAAGGCGCTGCTGCGGCTGGTGGGCAACTCGCCCATCGCGCGCGAGCCCGGCGTGCGCGAGGTGCTCAAGGCGCAGGCGCGGCGGGCGCTGGCGCGGCGCGATGGCCTCGCCGCCGACGCGCTCGAGCTGCTCACACCCGAGGAAGTGCGGGAGGTCGCACCATGAAGCGCGCGCTGTTGACGGCCCTCGTGGTGGCGGCCTCGTGCGCGCCGCCGTACTCCGAGCCGACGCCCTTCGAGCGCGAGGTGCCCGGGCTCGGCGACCCGCCGCGCTCGCAGGCGCCGACGTACGTGCCCGACGCGGGCGAGTTCGCCTTCCCCGACGCCGGGTGCTGCCCGGTGCGCTTCGCGCTGGCGCATCAGGGCGAGGCGGCCGTCGCGCTGTTCGGCTTCACCGCGCCGCTGCAGCCCGACGTGCCCATGAGCCGCGACGGAGGCGCCTGGGAGACCACGGTGTGCATGCCGCGCTCGACGCAGCTCTACGGCTACCGCCTCTACGTCGAGGCCGAGGCCGACGCGGGGCTCTTCGAGCTGACCTCGGTCAACCCCAACGCGCCGACGGTGATGTCCGCCGAGTACGGCCTGCTCAACGAGTTCCGCGCCGAAGACGCGGGCACGTGCGCCGACCTCGACACCGCGCCCCACGGCGACCCGTCGGTGCCTGACGCGGGGCCGTGACGAGCGTGTGAAGGCGCTCACAGGCGCATGATGCGCCTCACCGAGCACCCGGTCGCGCTCGCGCCACCCTCGATTCCTGAAGGCAGAGGCGAGCGAGAGCCACGCGAGCGGGAAGCCCTCGCCGCCGCAGGTCGCTCCGCCACCGTCACTGCCCAGGCGCACGTCGGGGTCGAGCGTGAGCTCCAATTCGTACGCGGTGCTCGGCATGACGAGGCCCCAGCCGTTCGGCTGCCGGTGCCGCTCGCCGTCGGCGGACTCCGGAGCGTCATCACATGGGTACCGATCGAGCGGGCAGACCGGCCCCCAGCGAAACAAGGCCCGCTCTCCCGCCGCGCACAGATGCTCCCATTCATCCGGGGTCGGCAGGTCGAAGCCGTGCGCGCGCAGCTCGTTCACCACCGCCTCGAACGAAATGTCGACGACTCGAAAGACGCGCTCGCCGTTCGCGCCGGCGATCAGCCGGTAGCGACCGTGGGGCGTCCATGCCTCCATCGTGCCGAGACCGCGGACTTGCGCGCGGAGCTTCGCGACGACCGGGTCAGCCGCGTCGACCGGCTGCGGGCCAATCTCCTCCGCATGGACGCCAACGAGGAGCGGAGGGACACACACCGACCGCACCGGACGCAGCCAGCGTCGAGCCCATTCTTCAAGCGGAGGCGCGTCGGCCGGCCAGCGGCGCTTCAGCTCCGGCCAGACCGCGAGCTCGACTCCCAGCGTCGTCTGTCCTCCCGGAACGAACACCAGCTCGACGCTGCCCAGACGGAACCGGGCGAGGTCGCCCGGCGCAGTCACGCCCTCGAACACCAGCGGTGGGCCCAGTCGCGCGGCGATCTCCCGGCCCAGCGCGACCTTCTCGACGGCGGAAAGGGCGTTCCACGCCGTGCAGTCCGGGAGGGTCCACTCGGGGAAGCGGCGGGGCACCGGTGTCAGCACGTTGCTCCGTCGCGCCTCCTCCTGTGGTCGTCGAACATCCGACGCCCGACGAAGGACCGTCAGCAGAACGCCAAGGACCACCAGTGCGAGAACGAGCCATTCCATCGAAGGCCTCCTGACAGAGCGAAGAAGCTCGCGCGCGAGCCGGGGTTGAACCACGCAGGTGGGGTCCCACGTTCGTCGATGGATACCGCCAGCCAGCGCTGAGTCTCAGGGCCACCGAGCAGCAAGTGTGCGATAGCGATGGCCATGGATCGACGCTGGTGGGCGGTGGTGGTGGTGCTGGCAGGCGCGGCGTTCGCGAAAGAACGGGAGTACGCCTTCGGCGGTCCGTGGCCCACTCCACCTCCGCCTCCTGCACCGATCCGGTTCGCCAACGGCGGCCTCGACGGGGCCTGGGCATGGCTCGAAGCGGGCGGGCTCGGCGAGACCGAAGGGGTCAGGGCTTCGCTCAACAGCCGCCTCGGCCCGTGGATGACCGCGACGCTGGGAGCAGGCGTCGACCTGGGGCGCGTGCGTCTCCGCGGGACCGCCCAGGCAGCGCTCGACGTGAACATCTTCAAGCTCTGGTCAGACGAACCGCAGGTGCGCGGGACGCCCGTCGCCGTCGCGTTCGCGGCGGCGAACCTGGTCGATGATCAGCAGTTCACCGGGCTCCGGCTCACGCCCGCGCTGGGCGTCACCATTCCCACCAGCTTCGATGTCGGCATCCCGCTGACCACGCTCTCGGGCGCGCTGCAGCTCGAGCGCCGCTTCGGTCCCGTCGAGCTGGCGTGGCGTCCGGAGGTGTTCAAGCCGCTGTGGCCCGCCGCGAACATCCAGAGCGTCAACTGGTCGCTCGGGAACAAGCTGCAGGCGGAGTGGTGGTTTCTCGAGACGGCGTCGGTCGGGCTCCGGCTCGGTCACCTCGTGTCGTTCAACTTCCTGCTCCCCGGCGCGCCGGGCGTGCCCGCGCAGACGGTCCCCGACACGCGGCAGTCCACCACCGGAGAGCTCTGGCTCAACTACGCGTTCCATCGGCTCTTCGGCGTCTCGCTTCAGCTGACGAGCCAGCAGCCGCTCCGTCGCCTCGATGGCTCGCTGTACGTGCCCTTCTTCGGCTTCTATCGAACGACCGTGGTGCTGAGCGTGTGGTTCCGCACCGACGGCACCCTCGAGCGGAACTGGATCGAACGGTGAGCACTGAACTCTTCGACGGTCTTCCCCCGGCGCTCGCCACGCGCGCCACGCGGCTCTTCGAGGAAGACACCGCGTCGTCGCTACTCGACCTCCTCGAGCTGCTCGAGGGCACGCCCGGGCCCCACCTCGAGCGCTTCGCCACCGAGCTCGAGCGGCGCGCCACGCAGGACGACGACCACCTCGCCGTCGCCGCCCGCGCCGCGCTGCGCCTGGGCAACCGGCTGCGCGAGACCGCGCCCGAGGCCGCGCTCGGCTGGCTCGAGAAGTGCCTCGCGCTCTCCGCACCCTCGGACTTCCAGGAGCTCGCGTCGCTGTGGAGCACCGCCGCCTTCCGCCTGCACCGCCGCCGCAACGAGCAGGACCCCTCGAGGCTCCTCGAGGTGTCGCGCGAGCTCCTCGTCAGGGCGAAGCGGTATGGCGCGAAGGACGGGGCGCTCCTGCTCAACACGCTCGACTTCGCGAGCGACACCGTGGCGCGCCTGAACGCCACCGGCCGCTTCGTCGAAGCGCAGGACCTCGCCGCCGAGCTGCTCACGCTCGAGTTCAACCGTCGCGACGACCGACAGCTGGGCCCTGCGGCGTTCGCGCTCGCCGAGAGCGGCTTCGCAGCGCGCAAAGAGGGCAAGCTCGAGCTCGCGCGGCAGCGCTACGAGGAGGCCCGCGCCCTGCACGCCGGAGCGCCTGGCAGGCGGGAACACGAAGACGACCTCGCGTGGCTGATCGCCGAGCAGCTCTACACCGCCTCGCTCGCGAAGGACCTCACCGCGATGCTGCGGCTCGCGGAGGACTTCGACCGGGAGATCCCCGAGCGACGCGGTGAAGAGAAGCGCGTGTCGGCCGAGCGGCACTACGCCCGCGCGCTCCGCGCCGACGCGTTGGTGCACCTCGGGCGCCTCGAGGAGGTCGACGCCGCGCTCGCCACCATCAAGACCACGGAGCCCAACGTCGGCTCCCTCACCGGCATGGTGCGCGCGCGCCTCGCGTGGGCACGCGGCGACTTCGACGGCGCGCGCAAGCACGCGCGCGCGGTGATGAAGAAGTACGCGAACCACGAGACGAGGTGCCACGACGACCTCGACGCCGCGCAGGAGCTGCTGGCGCGCCCCTGAGGACAGCTCCGCTCCCTGTCGGATGCTCGCGCCCTCGCGCTACTGGAGCGTCAGGCCTCGAACCACCTGGTTGTTGGCCTCGGAGAGCTCACGCACGCCGTCGAGCGCATCGACGATGAGCCCTATCGAGACGAGACCGGGCTGGCCGGTCGGCGACGTGGCGACTCCTTCGAGCGAGACGCCGCCGCACGCGCCGGCGGCGAGGGAGATGGTGACCCTGGCGAGCGAAGAGTCGAGCTGACCCGGGCCGAGGGCGACGAAGCTGTCGGACGAGAAGACCAGATCGACCGACGTGGTGCCCGCGCTCGTCCCGCGATTGCACACCGTGGCAGGGATGGCGAAGGGGCGGCCCATCGCCAGCGTCGTCGGAGTGGTCGACGTGACGGTGAAGTCGGGCGCGATCCCCAGCTGCAGCGGCGCCGCGCGCGCGTTGTTGCTCTCGGAGAGCTCGGCCGTCGTCCCGTTCGCGTCGGCGACCGCTCCGAGCCACGCCGTGGCGATGCCAGAGAACGGGGTCACGGCGACGGTCTGGATCTGCTGAGCCACGCACGCTCCAGCGGCCAGCGTCACCGATGGGCCGAACCCCGCATTCCAGTCCTGGCGATCGATGGTCGGGTCGAGCGAGGTGACGAGCGTGACGCTGGTCGTCCCCGGCGCCGAGCCGCGGTTGCACAGCGTGATGCCGACGGTGAACGGCGTGCTCGGCGCCGCGTTGTCCGGCCCCGAGAGGGCCGTGACGACGAAGTCGGGCTGCTCACCGATGACGAGCGGGACGGGCGTTCCGGAGTTGTTCGACTCGAGCAGCTCGGCGACCGCGCCGGGCGCGTCGACCACCGCCGTGATGAGGTAGCTCCCGGGCGCGAGCGGGGGCGTGGTGAGGGTGAGGCTGCTGCACGCGCCTGCAGCCAGGGACACCACCTGAGGGAGGAACGACGGCGTCGGAGTGAGGACCGGCTCCGCCGCGAGCGCGAGCGCGAGCTCGGCCGAGGCCCTGACCGGGCCGCGGTTGCACACCACCACGGGGAGACTGAAGACCCCGGGCGCCGCCGACTGCGGGTTGGCGGTGTGGGTGACGGTGAAGTCGGGCAGCTGGCCCACGCCGACGCGGGTGACGGCGAGGCCGGTGTTGTTCGTCTCGTCGACCTCAGCGAGCGTCCGCGAGGCATCGACCATGGCGCCGAGCGACACCGTGGTCAGCGCGGCGGCCGGCACACTCGCCGTGCAGGTGACGCTCGTGGTCACGCATTGACCGGGCGCCGCGGTGATGACGCCGCTCGTTCCGACGACGCGGTCGTCGTCAGCCGCGGGCGCTGCGACCGGCGCGATGACGTCATCGAGCGACACCACCACCGACACCGTCGTCGACGCGGCCGCGTTGCCGCCGTTGCACACCTGGACCAC
Organism: Myxococcota bacterium; assembly: GCA_049322495.1. Lineage (GTDB taxonomy): Bacteria > Myxococcota > Myxococcia > Myxococcales > Myxococcaceae > Archangium_A. The sequence goes on from JBMORD010000096.1 coordinate 10,818, forward strand.
GCTGGTGAAGGGGCTCGTCGCGAGGTGCGTCGGGGCCGTGACGGAGGCGACGCGGAAGTCGGGCCCGTTCCCCACCGCGAAGCGCCGGGCCGGGCTCGCGTTGTTGGTCTCGAGCAGCTCGGCGACCGCCGCGTCGGGGTCGACCAGGGCTCCAAGGAAGGAGCTCCCGCTCGGCGCGCCCTCTGGAGCGAGCGCGACGCCCGTCATCGGGAGCACCGCACACTGGCCGGGAGTGAGCTCCGGCCCATCGATTCGACCGAGGCGACGGTCCTGCGGCAGGGCGAAGTCGGCGTCGAGCGACGACAGCAGCTCGACCGTCGGTCGCCCCGGGAGCGTCCCCTGGTTGCACACCGACACGGTGACGGCGAGCGCCGCGCCCGGGAGCGCGACCGCCGGCGCCGTCTCGAGCTTCACGGTGAAGTCGGGCGCCAGCCCGAGGCCCAGCGGCACCAGCGCGGTGTTGTTGCTCTCGGAGAGCTCCGCGACGGCGCCCGGGCGATCGACGACCGCGCCCACGAAGACCGACGTGCCCAGCCGCCCCGAAGGGACGCCGCTGACGCTGACGCTCCGGCACTGCCAGGGCGCGAGCGACACGGGCCGCTGCCCGAGAGAAGAGTCGTCGGCGCTGAAGACGGCGTCGCGTGAGAGGAAGACGTCGACTGTCGTCGTCGCGAAGGCGTTGCCCCGGTTGCACACCGAGACCTGCACGGTGAAGGGCGTCTCCGGCACGGCGCTGGCGGGCGCAGCGACCTCGGTGACGACGAGGTCGACCGTGGGAGCGGCGCGCACGCTCACCGGCCGAGAGGTGATGGTGGTCCCATCGGAGAAGGTGGCGACCGCGGTGAGCACGTGCGGGCCGGGCGCCGCCGTCGACGCGTTCCACTCGGCCGTGAACGGCGCACGCACCTCCGCGACGCGGCTGCCGTCGACGAGGTACGCGACCCGCTCGACCCCCGCGGCGACCGTCGCGCGAAGGGTGATGCGGCCGCTGAGCGTCGCGTTGGCGGCCGGCGCGGTGATGGCCACGAAGCCGTCGTCACACAGCACGTCGGCCAGGCTCGACGCGCGCGTGGCGAGGTCGTTGAAGGCCCGGGACTGGCCTCGCGCGAACGCCGTGGTTCCGGTGAGGAAGCCCGAGAGCGGCGACTCGGCGCCCGCGCTCCGAGGGGAGACGTGCGTGAAGCGCGTGCCGGTGTCGCCTGCGTGGCAGCCATTGCAGGTGTTGACCGAGAAGCGGAACAGCGCCTCGCTGCTGACGCCGCTGGCGTTCCAGAAGAAGCCTGGCTCCGTCGGGGCGTTGCCCCCGAGGAATGGCCTGCCGAGGAAGGTCGTCGGCACCGCGTGGTTCCCCGCGAGCAGCGCCGCCTCGTTGGTGTTGATGAACGTCGCCAGCGAAGACGAGCCGTTGAACGAGAGGTCCGGCGTCTGCATCGGCGGGCTCTGTCTCAGCTGGCCGTTGGCGTCGAGCGTGAACTCCCTGAGCTCCCAGGGCGCCGCGAGCGCGATCTCGTTCGTGCGCACCTGGTTGATGGCGCTGCCATTGGGGCGCCCGGGCGCGGCGTTCGGTCCGCTGAAGCGATTGGTGATGGCCTCCAGGGCCGTGTTGAACGCAGGGCTGCCGCGCTCGAGGGCGCCGAGGGTGTGGAAGTCGTCGGCCCACCGGCGCACGTCGGCCGCCGTCGTCGCGGGGAGGTTGAATTCGAGGATGACGGTGAACTGCAGCGGCGCACCGTTCCGGTCGAGAACGCCGAAGATGAAGCGGCCCTCTCCCGCCGAGCCGTGCGCGAGGTCGCGCAGGTCGAGGCGATTGACGATGGCAAGCAGTCGGAATGGGGCGCGTGACAAGTCGAGCCCGGCGCTCGTACGCGGCCACGGGTCGAGGACCATCGACTGAATGGCCGGGCGCGCCGGCACGGTGAAGCCGTTGATGAGCTGGGGAGCGCTCCACTGCCGCAACCACGACTCGACGAAGGCCGGCGCCGCGTGCGGGCCCGCCATGCTCGTCATCAAGCTGCCGAACGACCACGCTCCTCCGGTCGCGCGCGCGTCCTCGACGACGCGCAGGTCGGTGATCAGCAGCTCGGAGCCGGCGTCGATGCTGATGGCGCACTGACCGCCATCGGTCAATGTCAGCGCCTCTCGCTGCGTTTGGAACTGGTTTCGGACACCGCTGTCCTCAGGTGTCTGCAGACAACCAGACAGCAGGAACAGCACCGTGGCAATTCTTCGCATGGTGGACTCCTCCCAGGTCGCGCACAGACACCAGTCGGAGCACCGGGTTTCCACACTGGTGCAATTGTTCACCTTCGTCGGCGCCAGCGGTTGATGGAGCGAGCCGCTCAGCCCGGCGCGGCGACGTGCTCGGCGAGCGCCAGGCTCGCGGTGAGCCCCGGCGACTCGAGCCCGATGACGACGCGCAGCCCTTCGGGCTCATGCAGCACCTCGAAGTCGCGGAACGGCTCCCCCGGGCGCGAGAGCTTCGGGCGGATGCCCGCGGTGTCCACCTGCAGGTGCCGCCGCTCGAGCCACGGCAGGTAGCGCACCGCCGCCGCGTGGAACGTCTCGCAGACCTGCTCCGGCACGTCGTAGCGCTCGACCCGCTCGACCAGCGCCTCGACGTCAGGCCCCAGGCGCACGCCGCCCTCGAGCTCCAGCGTGAGGTGCACGCCCAGCCCCGCGAGCTGCGGCGCGGGCACCGGGTAGATGAGCCGGGACACCGGGTGCCCACCCGTGACGCGGCAGTAGCGCCCCTTCACCCAGTGCTGCACCAGCCGGCGCGCCTCGACGTCGACGCCGAAGCTCCGCGCGAGCGTGTCCGCGTGGAGCCCGCCCGCGAGCACCACCTCGTCCGCCTCGAGCGTGAAGCGCTGCCCGTCAGGCCCCTCGACGTCGACGACCCACCGCCCCGCGCGCCGGGCGCCGCCCAGCACCCGGTGCCGCCAGGCGAAGGTCGCGCCCGCATCCCGCCCGCTCCGCTCGAGCGCCGCGCAGAGCGCCGGCACGTCGATGATGCCCGTCGCGGCGCTGAGCAGCCCCGCGGTCGCCGAGACGTTCGGCTCGAGCCGGCGCGCCTCGGCCGCGTCGACGAGCCGCAGCCCGGTGACGCCGTTCTCCTGGCCCTGGCGCCACAGCCGCTCGAGCTCCGGCTCCTCGGCGGCGGTGGTGGCGACGAGGAGCTTCCCCACGCGGCGCATCGGCACGTCGTGCGCGGCGCAGAAGCGCCCGAGCATCGCGTTGCCGGCGACGCACAGCCGCGCCTTGAGCGACTCGCGCGGGTAGTAGAGCCCCGCGTGCAGCACGCCGGAGTTGCGCGCGGTGACGCCCTGCCCCGCCCGCCCCGCGGCGTCGACGCACACCACCTCGACGCCCGCGCGGGCGAGGCGCTGGGTGATGGCGAGGCCGACCACTCCCGCGCCGACGACGAGCGTCTGCATCTCAGGCCCAGCCGAGCCGGTTGCGCCCCGCGCGCTTGGCGTCGTTGAGCGCGGCGTCGGCGCGGTTGAGGAACTCGTCGACCGACTCGCCCGGCCGGTACAGCGTGCCGCCGATGGTGGCCGTCACGCGCAGCCCGCGCTCGGTCCCGGGGTGCGACATGACGCCGATCGCCTTGCGGATCGACTCGGCGCGAGCGCGCGCGCTGTCTTCGTCGACGTCGGCGAGCACCACCACGAACTCGTCGCCGCCGAAGCGGCATGGGAGGTCGGTCTTGCGCACGCCCTGCTGCAGCAGCCGGCCCACCGCGAAGAGCACCGCGTCACCCGCGGCGTGGCCCAGCGTGTCGTTGATGGGCTTGAACTCGTCGAGGTCCATCACCAGCACCGCGAGCGTCGACGGCACGCCGAGCGCGCGCGAGACGAAGTTCGGCGCCTCGAGGTCGAACGCGCGCCGGTTGAAGAGGCCGGTGAGCTGGTCGGTGCGCGAGAGCTCCTCTTCCCGGGTCAGGCGCTGGCGGGTGAACTCGAGCTTCTTGATGGTCTCCTGCAGCTCGGCGTTGCGGCGGCGGAGGTCGGAGATGAGGTTGCGCTCGGCGTCGACGAGGAACGCGCACGCGCGCCGGAGGATGGTGAAGATGAGCCGCGGGTGCGTCGTGAGCAGCGACTGCACGCTGGCCTGGTCGACACAGAGCAGCCGCGCGGGCGTGGTGGCGATGATGGTCGTGCTGCGCCGGTGCCCCGGGTTGATGAAGGACAGCTCACCGAAGTACGTGCCCGGCGCGTAGCTGCGCACCATCGCGCCCGAGTCGAGCCGCGCGCCGACGAAGCCGTCGAGCACGAAGAACATCGAGTCGCCCGGCTCGCCCTCCTTCACCACCAGGTCGTCGGTCGCGTACCGCCGCTCGGCGCCGGCGGCGAACACGGCGGCGAGCTCGTCTTCGGTGAAGAGGTGGAGCGGTGAATCAGGCGGAAAGTCGAGACGCACGGTCGCCGTGTCTTGGCCGAGTCGCGCGCCCCGCGCCAGCGTCATGTCGCCTCCGCGCGCGCCGCGTGGCGCAGAAAACTTTCCTCAGCGCACGTCGCCGCGGGTGTGGGCGGCATGACGCCACGTTGCCTGTTGCCGGGTGTGTTGTGCCTCCTGTCGGGTTGTTCCGCGCTCCTCGCCACGGCGCCATCGACGAGCCAACGGACCGCTCGCGTCCCCGTCGAGTGCGAGACGCCCCAGGCCCGCCCCACGGCGGTGATCGTCTCCGCGTGCGACTGGCCGGAAGATCTCCTGCGCGAGCACCGGCTCCACTACGGCAACCTGCACGCGCGGATCGACGACCGGAACCTCGACCCCATCGAGGCGGCGGCCATCGTCATCGGGGTCGGCTTCCATCGCGGCGCAGGGCGCGACGACTGGGGCATGGCGTACACCTACCTCGGGCTGATCGACCCGCAGGCGCTGGACAAGAGACTCGCGCAGCTCCCCGTGTCGCCGGAGCTCCGCGACGCCTTCCGCCGGCGCTTCGCGGCGGCGAGCGCCGGCATTCGCAACATGGTGGCCCAGTTCGACGTGCGTCGAAGGGAGATGTACCTCGACGCGCCCGCCGCGGTCGTCGCGCGCCGCAAGCGCTACTTCCAGAAGCACGCCGCGCTCTACCAGCGGTTCGATGAGGCCCGCGCCGCCTTCGATGCGCAGCCGGGGCCGGCGACCGCTTCCACCGCGGCGCCTCAGCTGGTGGCGCTCCGCCAGCAATACCTGCGCGCCTGCGGAGACGCGACGTGCCGCTTCGACCCCTTCGTGGTCGAGCTGACGAGTGAGCTGGCGCTGATGTACTCGGCCCTCAGCGACGCCGAGCGGCTCGCCGCCGAGCTGCAGGCGATGCGCGCCGACGATGCCGGTCGACAGCTCTTCGGCGTCGAGCTCGGCACGGCGCTCTACACGGCGATGCTCGCCGAGAAGGAGCGCTACGAGCGCTACGAGGCGGCCCGCCGCGCCGGCGCCTCGGCGCGGACCCTCGAGGTCGAGTTCGGGCCGACGCCACCGCTGCACGTCGACCCCGTCGCGAGGACGTGGCAGCCCTTCGATGCGCTGCCGCCGCTGGTCGCCGCCGCGCCGCCGCAGCAGCGCCGCGAGCAGGTCGTCGGTGTCGTCCGCAGCGTCGTGAAGGACCGCTCCGGCTGGTCCACCATCACCTTCCGCGACGACGTGCAGACGGTCGATCTCCTGAGGTGCACCGAGACGAATCGAATCCAGAGCGTGACCTGGACGAATGACGGTTCGGGGCGCGCGACGGGGCACGTCAACTACGAGTCGGACTGCCGAGTCGTCGGCAAGGGGACCGAGGTGACGAAGACGGCGCCGGTCATCGTGCCTCCCGGCGACACCATCGAGGTGAAGCCCGGCGAGCTGCTCACCGCCCTGGTCGAGGAGAACAGCCGCCGTGGCGCCGTCCTCGAGGTGACCGCGCCGCAGTCGAAGGCCGACCGCGAGGCGCGAAGACCTGCACGCGTCCTCCAGTTCCGCGACGCCCGCCTCGCAGCGCGATGAGGGCCCTCACCAGCTCGAGCTCGCGCCGCCGCCACCGAAGCTGCCACCGCCACCCGAGTACCCGCCGCCGCTCGAGCCACCTGACGAGGACGAAGCCGCAGAGGAGGACGACGACGAGAACGAGCTGCCGAACGAGCTGCGCGACGACTCACGCGTGGAGCTGAAGAGCGAGTCGGCGGTGCTCCACCCGCGCGAGCTCGCCCCGAAGTCAGACGCGTAGGAGGTCGGCTGATCGCGCTCGAGGTAGGTGACGATGATCAACCCGATGCTCACCGCGCCCTGCGCGAGGTAGCTGAAGATGCGCTGGTCGAGCGGATCCGCCCACGCCGCCTGCATCGCCATCGTCGCGACGCCGAGGCCCGCGAGGTACGCCAGTGACCAGCCCCAGGGGCCGCGCCCGAGCACCAGCGAGCCCACGAGCAGCGCGAGCACCGCCGGGTACCAGAGCCCCCAGCCGAAGCCGAACAGGCCCAGGAGACCGCACACGATGGCCACCAGCACGGCCGAGGCGAACATCACCTGCTGGTTGCTCCACAGCGTGCCCTCGGACACCTCGATGCCGTCCCAGGTGTGCTTCGAGTAGATCCACCGGCCGAGCGTGACGAAGGCGAGCAGCACCAGCACCCACGCCACGTCGATCACCGAGAGCAGCTCGCCCACCACGCCGCCCAGCAGCGGCGCGCGCACGGGCGCGGGAGGCGGCGCCGGCACCCCGCGCCGCGTGAGGCGCGTGAGCTCGGCCACCACCTGCGTCGCCGCGGCGTCGTAGTCGCCCGCGCGGAGTGAAGGCTTGAGGCCGTCGAGCACGCTGGCCGCCGTCGCGTCGGGGACGAGGCCCTCGAGGCCGTAGCCGAGCTCGAGGCGCATCTGCCGGTCCTTCACCGCGAGCACGAAGAGGCCGCCGTCGTCCTTCCGCCTCTCGCCGCCACCCCACGCCATCGCCGCGCGGAGCGCAAAGTCCTCGATGGGCTCGCCGTCGGTCGTGTCGACGAAGAGCACCGCGAGCTGCACGCCGCTGGCGGCCTTGTGCTGGCGCAGCTGCTCGTCGAGCTGCTGCACGGTCGCCGCCGTGAGCACGCCCGCCTCGTCGGTCACCGCCGCGTCGATGCGCGGCACGGGCGCCAGCGCGAACACCACCGAGGTCACGAGCGCGAGCATCACCAGGTCACCGCGTCGGAAGAAGGGGCCGGCACCGGGAAGCCGCGCAGCCTCGCGGCGAGCTTCGCCACCGGGCCGTCGATCGCCGCGTTGTACGCCGCCGCGGCCTCGTCGTAGCGCTTGCGCTCCACCCGCACGCGGTTCGCCGCGCCGCTCAGCTCGGCCTGCGTCCCGGGCGAGGCGGGGAGGTCGGCGAGCCGCGCGAGCACCTCTTCCTGGCGCTGGCGCACGTTCACCACCTGCGCGCGGGCCTGCTCGAGCGCCGCGTGCGCGTCGGCCACCTGGCGCCCCGCGAGCTGGAGCGCCGCGGCAGCCGCGAGCACCGCCACCACCACCAGCCCCACCGTCACGAGCGTCACGAAGCGCCTGCGCGCGGCGGCGGCGAGCTCCTCGCGGCGCTGCTCGGCGTGGCGCTCGAGGGCCTCCGCCTGCGCACGCTGGTTGACCGCGCCGCAGAAGGCGCACTTCACCGAGGCGACGAGCACGCCCTGCTGCTCCTCGAAGGAGACGGCGGCCCCGCAGTTGATGCACTTCGACGCCTTCATCGTCGCCCCTCCACCGAGAGGGTGTTCGGCAGCTCGTCGCCCGCGCGGTCGTCACCGGGCACGTGCTCGCGCAGCATGTCGCCGATGCGCTGGAGGCCATCGCGGAGCCCCCGCAGCGGCTCGCCGCGCGCGAAGCCCTGCGCCACCGCGTCGGTGACGGACTTCCAGAAGCCCTCGGGTGGCTTCGAGACGATGCCCGCGCCGGAGTACACCGCGCACACACGCGAGGCGGTCGCCACGTAGAGCAGCACGCCGGTGTCGTCCTTCGTGGCGTGCATGCCGAGCCGAGAGAAGACGGCGCGGGCGCGCGCGAGCGGCTCGCCCACGCAACGCGCCTCGAGGTGGAGCCGCACCTCGCCACGGTTGCCGCGCTCCGCGTTGGCGATGGCGCGCAGGAGGTCCTGCTCGTCGTCGAGCGAGAGCTTCATGCGGCGGTCCTCACATCGGGCGCAGGCGCGCGCCGCCGGGGAGGTGGATGTGCCACTTCCCGTCGGACTCCTTCGCCAGCGCGAAGGTGTCGCTGCAGTCGTACTGGCGCGGCTTGTAGTTCTGGAGCTGCGTCGAGATGCACTCGAAGCGCACCGTCGCCTTGTCGCCGCTGGCGTCGATGATGGAGTCGTCGATGGTGAGCTCGACCTCCTTCCAGCCGGAGAAGTCGCGGGCGAAGACGGCGGCGGCCTTCTCACGCGAGCCGATGCGCTTGAGCGAGTCCTGCGAGACGGTGTCGACCATCGCGTCCCAGTCTTCGGCGACGACGGCGTTGTAGAAGGACTTCACGCTGCCCTCGGGCGAGCCCTTCGGACCACGACAGCCGGAGACCGTCGCCAGCGTGACGAGCGAGAGGAGAACGAGGCGGGAGTTCATACGGGCGCCGCATCCAACCACGAGCACGGCGCTTCGGGGCCTCGGTTTGCCGTCAGCCCGGCCGCGGCACCGGCCCGCGCTGGAGCGTGCGGAACGGCGTGCGCGCCAGCCGGTCGGTGATGAGCGCGAGGTCGAGCTCGGTGATGAGCCCGAGGAACATGCCGTTGCTCACCACCGCGACGAAGGGCACGCCGCTGTGCGCGAACTTGAAGCGCACGTTCTCGAGCGGCTCGTGGCCGCCGATGATGTCGACGTTCCGCCGCATGCACGACGCGACGTAGCCGAAGGCGCCCTGCTCGCGCGCGGCGCCGAGGAGATCGTCCCGCGTCACCACGCCCACCAGCCGGCCGAAGTGCTCGACGGCGAACGCGTCCCAGTGCGTGGCGGCGAGCGTGGCGATGGCGTCACCCAGCGTGGTGGCCGGCGTGAAGCGCGGCGAGTACGGGTTCACCGCGTCAGATGCGCGCACCCCGTCGAGCACGCGGGCGAGCTGCTGCTCCTTCACTTCCTGGCCCGCGCCGGTGAAGACCACCAGGGCGATGAAGCTGAGCATCGGGTTGACGAAGAAGCCGAGCACGAAGAGCCCCACCGCCAGCACGCGCGCCACCACGGCCGAGATGCGCGTCGCGGTGTCCTGACCGAGCCACCACGAGAGCACCGCGCGGAGCACGCGCCCGCCGTCCATCGGGAGCGCCGGCACCATGTTGAAGACGGCGAGCACCACGTTCGAGCTGATGAGCATCGCCAGCAGGGTGATGAAGCTCGGGTGCTCGCTGCGCGCGTGCGCCACGGCGCTGAGGAGCGCGTCGCCGCCGTACACCCAGATGCCGACGAGCGAGAGGAGCATCGCGAGCACCACGTTCACCGCGGGGCCGGCGAGCGCGATGAGGAACTCCTGGCCGGGCGTCTTCGGGCGACGGCTGAGCTGCGCCACGCCACCGATGGGGTACAGCGTGATGTCCTTCACCGGGATGCCGAAGGCCTGCGCCACGAGCGAGTGCCCCAGCTCGTGCAGCGTCACCGAGGCGAAGACGAGCACCGTCAGCACCGCGCCGAACACCGCGCCCTCGAGGCCGAAGCCACCCCACTGCAGCGCGCCGAACAGCAGCACGAGCAGGAAGCTCGCGTGCACCTTGATGTCGATGTTCGAGACGCGCGCGAGATGCCAGCTCCACATGATGTACCCGTAACCACCATGGGCCCGCCGGCCATCCCGCGGCCTGTTCGATGAGGCAGGGTCATCGCGTGACGCGCCAGTTCACACCGCACCTCGGGTGTGGATGCGCGAACGACACCCGCGGCCTCGCGCTCGGAGCAGAACGCGCTGGCCTCGTCGCTGCACTCCCGCGCCGCACGCCGCCATGACGGTGGCCTTCGAAGCAGGAGAACGCACGATGAAGCATGCACTGTGGGGAGTGCTCGCGCTGGCGCTGGGCAGCCTCGGTTGCGGCCCGCAGGTCGCGGAGGAGTCAGATGCAGGAGTCGCAGCAGGCGGAACACGGAGAGACGCAGGCGCAGGAGGAGGTGGTGGCACTGCCACAGGAGGAGGCGCCGCCACGGGAGGGGGCACCGCCACGGGAGGAGGTACAGGCACCGAGGAGGACGCAGGCGCTGCGACCGACGCGGGCATTGCGACCGACGCGGGCGTTGCGACCGACGCGGGCGTTGCGACCGACGCGGGCGTTGCGACCGACGCGGGCGTTGCGACCGACGCGGGCGTTGCGACCGACGCGGGCGTGGCGACC
>JBMORD010000097.1:0-21060 GCA_049322495.1 Myxococcota bacterium
GGCAAGGACGAGGCGCTCGGCCGTGGGCGCGCGCTGTACCAGGCGGTCGATCTCGAGGCGCAGCAGCTGCGCGCCCTCGCCACGCAGATGAAGGGACAGCTCGAGCTCGCGATGCTCGAGGTGCAGCGCACGTCGGAGCTCCCCCAGCAGGTTCAGCTGCTCAAGGACATGCTGGAGAAGGACACCGTTCGCGCGGACGCCGCCGAGAAGAAGATGGAGGATCTCGTCGTTCGCTTCGCCGAGGCGGACAACGAGCGGCGCGATCTCACCAACGCGCTGGCGGAGGTCGAGCACCAGTTCCGCGACGCGTCGACGCGGCTCGATGAGGAGCGCCGCTCGCGCCAGCAGCTGGCCGAGGAGCTGGTCGGCGTGAAGGAGGCGCTGAGCAACGCGCAGGATCGCGTCTCGGAGCTCGCCGGACGGCTCACGCAGGCGAAGGAGCAGTACGAGGCGCTGCAGGCGCAGGCCGCGAAGTTCGCCGAGGAGGCGCAGCAGCAGACGCTGGAGGTCGATCGGCTGCGCGGCGAAGTCGACGGGGGCGTGCTCGAGCTGCAGGCCGAGAAGCAGCGGGCCGAGACGGCCGAGGGGCGCGTGCGCGCGCTCGAGAGCGAGCAGGAATGGGGCAAGTCGTCGCTCGAGCAGGCGCAGTCGCGCGTCACCGAGCTCGAGCAGCAGGTGGGCGAGCTCCGCGGCGAGAAGGAGGCGTTGGAGGGCGAGCTCGCGTCACGCCAGCAGGTGGTGGCGGAGCTCGAGGCCCAGGTCGGTGAGCTGCGCGGCGAGAAGTCGGCGCTCGAGGCGGAGGTGGCGAACCGGCAGCAGGCGCTCGAGGCTGCCGAGCAGCGCGCCGAGCACCTCGATGGCGAGCTCGAGCGGGAGCGTCGCGACGCCCAGGCGCGCGTGACGAGCCTCGAGTCGCAGGTGCGCGAGACGCAGGGGCTCGCGCGGAGCCAGCTCGGGCAGCTCCAGCAGGAGCTCCAGCAGTCGAAGGGGCGGCTGGCGGAGCTCCAGGGGCAGCTCGCGGAGACGCAGGGCGCCGCGCAGGCCCGCGCGCAGGAGCTCGAGCAGCTCGCAGCCCAGCAGGCCGAGGCGGCGCGGCGGGCCCACGACGCAGAGCGCGAGCTCGCGCAGCTGCGCACCGAGCTGGAGCTGGCCGAGTCGCGGGCCGCGCAGGCGCAGGCGGAGGTGGCGGAGCTCCAGGGCACGCTCGAGGCAGTGTCGGCGCAGAGCACCTCGAGCCTCGCGGAGGTGGATCAGCTGCGGAGCGCGCTGGCGACGGCGCAGCAGGGGCTGGGCGCGGCGGAGGCGCAGAACCAGCAGCTGCAGCAGGCGCAGCAGCGGGCGGCCCAGCTCGACGCGAAGGTGCGGGCGCTCGAGACGCAGCTCAAGTCGGCGACGGGCGGGGCGCAGTCGGCGGCGAAGGAGCTCGAGGAGATGCGGCACGCGGCGGAGCTCCGCGCGACGCAAGCCGAGTCGAAGGTGAAGGACCTGACCGATCGCGCGAAGGCCGCGGAGACCAGGGCGGCGCAGCAGGAGGCGCGGGCCGCGCAGGCCGAGGCGCGCGCGGCGCAGCTCCAGTCGAAGGCCTCTGCGGGGGCCGGGAGCGACGCGCGGCTCAAGGCCTCGGAGGCGAAGGTCGCGGAGCTCGAGCAGCGCCTCAAGGCTGCGGGGGAGTTGGAGCAGGAGCTGCGGTCGATGCAGGCGCAGGAGATCCAGCTGAAGGCGCGCATTCAGGAGCTGGAGGAGCGCGACGAGCCCACCGCGAGCAACCTCGTGCCTGCTGCGGGGGCAGGTGAGGAGGTCGAGCGGCTGCGGACCGAGAACGCAACCCTCAAGAAGAAGCTCGTTTCGGCGGAGATGGCGATCGAGACGATGCACTCGCTCAAGCAGAAGGTCGCCCGGCTCGAGGCGCAGCTCAAGGGCGCGCCGGTGAAGAAGTAGCCGTGCCTCCGCGCGCACCCATCGATCCACTGACCGGGCTCGAGGCCGCGCGCTTCGGCGTCTACGTCCACTTCCCGTACTGCCTCTCGAAGTGCCCGTACTGCGACTTCGCGTCGATCGCGGCGCGTGTCATTCCCGACGAGCGCTACACGGAGGCGATGCTGGCCGAGCTCTCGCTGCGCCTCGCGGCGCAGGGGCTGCGCGGCCGCACGGTGGACTCGGTCTTCATCGGCGGCGGGACTCCGTCGCTGTGGGCGCCCCGCTCGGTGGCGCGCGTGCTGGAGGCGCTCGACGCGGCGCTCCCCTTCGCCCGGGGCTGTGAGATCACCCTCGAGGCGAACCCCGGCGCGGCGGACGCAGCGCGCTTCGCCGAGTACCGCGCGGCGGGCGTCAATCGGCTCTCGATGGGCGTGCAGAGCTTCGAGGCGACGACGCTCGCGACGCTCGGCCGGGCGCACGACGGACCGACGGCGGAGCGGGCCTGGGAGGCGGCGCGCCGGGCCGGCTTCGACAACGTGTCGATGGACTTCATCTACGGCGTGCATGGCCAGACCGAGGCCCAGGTGGCGGCGGACGTGCGGCGCGCGGCGGCGCTGGGGCCGGAGCACCTCTCGGCGTACGCGCTGACGCTCGATCGCGCCTCGCTCGCGGAGGACGTGCCGCTCGCCAAACAGCTCGCGCGCGGCGAGGTGGTGCTGCCGCCCGACGAGACGGTGGTGCGCATGCAGCGGGTGGTGCAGGAGACCTTCCTCGCGGCGGGTCTCGAGCGCTACGAGATCTCGAACTACGCGCGGCCCGGGTACCACTCGCGTCACAACGCGCTGTACTGGACCGGGGGCGAGTACCTCGCGCTCGGCGCTGGCGCGACGGGCTTCCTGCGCGGCGGCGAGGCGATCCGCTGGTCGAACCACCGGAGCGCCGAGCGCTGGCTCTCGGACGTCGAGGCGGGGCGGCTCCCGGAGGCGTCGCGTGAGGTGTTGAGTTCCGCCGAGCTCTTCGAGGAGCGGGTGGCGATGGGGCTGCGGCTGACGTCGGGGGTTGCGCTGGAGGCGGTGGCGCGGGAGTTCGGACAGGACTTCGCGGCGCGCGCGCTCACCATCAAGCACCTCGTGTCGGCGGGCATGGCGGAGTGGCGGGGGGAGCGCCTGGCGCTCACCGGCGCGGGGCTCGACGTGCATTCGGCGATCAGCGCGCGGCTGATGTAGGGAGGGCGAGCGATGAGCATGAGCAACTGGGTGTTGTGGATGATCCTCTCTCGGTTGACCGGGAGTCCCATCGGCTCGGCGATCGCGATCCTCCTGGGCTGGTTCATCGTCGATCGCTTCACGCTCGGCGTGCTGCCGGACCCGCTCCGGCCGTTCCTCCGCTGGCGCCGGCGGTCGATGCTCGAGCGGACGGTTGCCCACAACCCGCACGACGGGCGCGCGCGCCTCGAGCTCGCGCAGCTCTACGTCGAGCGCAACCGCGGGAAGGACGCCGTCGAGGTGCTGCGCCCGAACTTCGACCGCGGCGCCGACGACATCCAGAGCGTGTTCACCATGGCCGACGCGTGCCTGCAGGCGGGCTTCGTCGAGCAGGGCGAGAAGCTCTTCGCCCACGCCGAGGAGCTCGATCACGACTTCCGCGCGGGGGAGATCTTCCTGGTGCGCGGGCGGCATCGCCTCGCGCGGGGCGACTTCGCGGGCGCGAAGACGGATCTCGAGACCCTGGTGAAGCTGCGCACGGGCACGGTGCAGGGGCGCGTGCTGCTCGCGCGCGCTCATCGCGGGCTGGGCGACGACGCGAGCGCGGTGCTGCTCGAGGACAAGGCGTGGGACGAGTTCGTGATGGCCCCTCGCTTCCTGCGGCGCGCGGAGCGCCTGTGGGCCTGGCGGGCGAAGCCGTCGAGGCCGGCGACCTACCTGCTGGTGGTGGTGCTGGTGCTGGCGACCTGCGGCACGGTGGTGGTGCCGAAGCTCAGCGAGTGGTCGCGGGTGCAGTACTCCAGCGATGGGTCCTACACCGACCCCGGGCTCGCCGACCCTGACGAGTAGGACAGCTTCGCAAGGAGCGCCTCGAGCGCGCGGGTCTCGGCGCGGGAGAGCACCACGAAGAAGGGTGAGAGCTCCCCGAAGACGATGCGTCGGGCGCGTTCGTACCAGCGGTGGCCCTTCGGCGTGAGCGCGACGGCGACCCGGCGGCGATCGGCACGGTCACGCGTGCGACGGACGAGCCCGGCGGCCTCGAGCGTGTCGAGTGCCCGGGAGGTCCCGGCTGGATCCATGCCGACGCGCGCGGCGAGGGCGGCCTGCGAGCGGAGCCCTTCGGCGGCGATGGCCGACACGAGCTGCCACTGCACGAAGGGCGTGCCGATGCGCTCGAGCGCCACCGCGGCGCGGGCGGCGAGCTCCCGCCGAACCCGCCCGATGCTCCGCGCGAGGCGCTCGGTGGACTGAAGTTGGCGGGTGTTCACGAGCCCACGATGCTGGAATTCGTTGTCGGAAACAATGATTGCACGGCACTGCCACCGGGCTTAGGTCGGGGGCGATGAGACTCGCAGGCTGGCTGACGATTTCGCTGACGTTGCTGGCGTGCGGCCAGAAGCCGGCGCCGGGCAAGAGCCGCCCGCCTCCGCTGGTGGTGGCCTCGGCTGGCACGGTGATGGACGTGCCGGTGCTCGCGCGCGCGCCCGTCGACGTGCGGCCCATCGCCCAGGCCGACGTCGGGTCGAAGACGGTGGGGTACCTCGACGCGGTGCTGGTCGATCGCGGCGACGTGGTGAAGAAGGGGCAGCTGCTGGCGCTGGTGCGCCCGGCGGAGCTCTCGGATCAGCTCGTCGCGGCGAAGAGCGCGGTCGCGCAGGCCCAGGCCTCGGCGGCGCTGGCGAAGGCGAACCTCGAGCGCGCGCAGGCGCTGGCGCCGAAGGGCCTGGTCTCGCAGCAGGAGCTCCAGAACGCGACCACCGCGGCGGCGGCGACCGCGGCACAGCTGGCCGCGGCCGAGGCGCAGCTGGGCGTGACCGCGACGCGGCTGGGAGAGACGAGGCTCGAGGCACCGTTCGAAGGCGTGGTCGTCGCTCGCCGGCTCGATCCCGGGGCGCTGGTCGGCGCTGCGAGCGGCCCGGTGATGACGGTGGCGCGGCTCGACGTGGTGCGGGTCTTCGTGTCGGTCAACGAGCGTCAGGCGCCGGCGGTGAAGCTCGGCCAGCCGGCACGGGTGCGCTTCGACGCGTTCCCCGAGCGGGTCTTCGAAGGGAAGGTCGAGCGCCTGGCGCCGGCGTTCGATCCACTCACGCGCACGCTCGACGCCGAGGTGCACCTGCCGAACCCCGAGCGGCTGCTCAAGCCGGGGATGTACGGGCGCGCGGAGCTCGAGCTCGCGCGGCATGCTGGCGCGCTGGTCGTGCCGGTCGAGGCGGTGCAGCTCTCGAACGAGAAGGCCTTCGTCTTCCTGCTCGAGGGCGGCGACACGGCGAAGCGCGTGCCGGTGACGCTCGGCGAGAGCGTGGGCGATCAGGTCGAGGTGACGTCGGGCGTGGCGCAGGGCGCGGTGATCATCACCCGGGGCATCGACGCGCTGGCTGACGGCGCGAAGGTGCGTACCGCGGCGCGGTGAGGAGGACACGGCATGTGGCTCACCCGGCTCGCGCTGCGGAACCCGGTCCTCATCCTGATGATGTCGCTGATGGCGATCGTGCTGGGGTGGGTGTCGCTCCAGCGGCTGTCGGTCGATCTCTTCCCGGAGATCAACCTCCCCAACGTGCGCATCGCGACCTTCTACTCGGGCGCGGGCCCGGAGGACGTCGAGAAGGCCATCACCCAGCCCATCGAGCGCGCGGTCAGCGCGGCGCCGGGCGTCGATCGCGTGGAGTCGACCAGCAAGCAGGGCGCGTCGCTGGTCACGGTCTGGTTCCAGTACGGCACTGACCTCGACACGGCGCAGTTCGAGGTGCAGCAGCGGGTGGGGCAGATCCTCAACACGCTGCCGCCGGGGGTCGGGCAGCCGCTGACGCTCAAGTTCGACATCACCAACATCCCCGTGGCGCAGATCGCGGTGACGTCGGACACGCTCGACGAGAAGCAGCTCTACGATCTCGCCTACAACGTCATCGAGCCGCAGCTCGAGCGCGTGCCCGGGGTGGCGAGCGCGACGCCGGGCGGAGGTCAGCAGCGCGAGCTCCAGGTGCTGGCGGACCCCGCGGCGTTGCGGGCGAGGAACCTCTCGATCCTCGACGTGGTGAGCGCCGTGCGGGGCTCGAACGTGCTGCTCCCCTCGGGGAGCCTGCGCACCGCCGCGCGCGACTACAACGTGTTCACCAACACCCAGATCGAGACGCTCGATGAGCTCCGCAACGTGGTGGTGGGCGCGGCGACGCCGGAGGGCCGCGTGGTGCGGGTGGGCGACGTCGCCGAGGTGAAGGATGGCGTGGCCGACCAGAGCGAGATCGTGCGCATCAACGGGAAGCGCGGCGTGTCGATTCGCGTGGTGAAGCAGCCCGGCGCGAACACCATCGCGGTGGTCGACGCGCTCAACGCGGCGCTGCCGACGCTGCGCGGGGTGCCGCCCGACGTGAAGCTGCAGATGGGCTTCGATCAGTCGAAGTACATTCGCGCGGCGGTGGCGGCGCTGCAGCACGAGGCGGTGCAGGGCGGGCTCTTCGCGATCCTGATCATTCTCGTGTTCCTGGTGTCGCTGCGGGCGACGGGGATCGTCGCGGTGGCCATTCCGCTCTCGGTCATCTCGACCTTCGTGCTGCTGTACTTCACCGGGCAGACGCTCAACGTCTTCACGCTGGGGGGGCTGGCGCTCGGCGTGGGGCGGCTGGTCGATGACTCGATCGTCGAGCTCGAGAACATCCACCGGCACCTGGGCATGGGGCAGAGCCGGAAGGCCGCGGTGCTCGCGGCGGCGCAGGAGGTGGCCATGCCCATTCTCGTGAGCACCATCACCACCATCGTCGTCTTCTTCCCGGTGCTCTTCCTCGAGGGTGTGGCGCGCAACCTCTTCATTCCCCTCGCGCTGACGATCAGCTTCGCGCTGATCATGAGCTTCTTCGTGTCGCGCACGGTGACGCCGCTGCTCTGCCTGTACTGGCTCGAGCCGCACTCCACCGCGGAGCGAACCGGGCTCGGCGCTCGCATCACCCGGGCGCTCGACGCGCTCGACCACACGTACGCCCGAGCGCTGGAGGTGGTGCTGCGCCACCGCGTGCTGACGGCGCTGGTGACGGTGGCCTTCTTCTCGGGGGCGGTCTCGCTGTTCCGCTTCGTCGGCACGGAGTTCTTCCCCGAGACCGACGAGGGGCAGTTCAGCGTCAGCTTCCGCACGCCGATCGGCACGCGCACCACCAGGACCGAGGAGACCTCGGCGATCGTCGAGGGCGCGGTGCGCAAGGCGATCGGCCTGCGCGGCGAGCGGCCCGACGGCGCGGCGACCACGATGATCTCGAGCAATGGCCTGCCGGTGGGGCGCGGAGGGCTCTTCGGTGGCAACACCGGACCGCACGCCGGCAACGTGAGCGTCAACCTCGTCAACCGCACCGAGCGCGAGCTCTCGGACATCAAGGCCAGCGAGAAGGTGAGGGCGGCGCTGGGCGAGCTGCTCCCCGGCGTGCAGGTGTTCTTCTCGACCGGCGGCATCGTGAAGCGCATCCTCAACTTCGGCTCGTCGGCGCCGATCGACGTGGAGATCCTCGGCTACGACGTCGACGAGGGGCAGCGCTACGCGCGGATGATCCAGGGCAGGCTGCGCAAGCTGTCGGGTGACGACGGCGCGCCGCTGCTCACCGATCTGCAGCTCAGCCGCGAGGAGAACTACCCGCAGCTCGACGTGAAGGTCGATCGCGAGAAGGCGGGCGTGCTGGGCGTGTCGGAGCAGACCATCGCCCAGACGGTGCTGGCGACGCTGGTGGGCAACAGCCAGTTCGCGCCGATCCCCTGGAGCGATCCCCGCACCGGCAACGAGTACGACATCAACGTGCGCGCGAAGGACGAGGCGCGCGAGACCATCGAAGGGCTCTCGCAGGCGCAGATCCGCACGGCGCAGGGGCGGGTGGTGTCGCTCGAGACGGTCGCCACGGTGAAGCGGTCCTCGGGGCCGGTGACGATCACGCGCAAGTACCTCCAGCGCATCGTCAACGTCACCGCCAACGTCGCGCCGGGGAAGGATCTCGGCTCCGCCGCGCGGGCGGTTCAGCAGGTGCTCGACGAGACGCCGCCTCCCGACGGCTTCACGGTGCGGCTGGGGGGGCAGGCCGCGGCGCAGAAGGACGCGTTTCAGGGCCTCGGCTTCGCAGCGCTGCTGGCGATCGCGCTCGTCTACATGGTGCTCGCCTCGCAGTTCCGCTCGCTGGTCGACCCGCTGGTGATCATGTTCTCGGTGCCGCTCGGCGTGGCCGGGGTGGCGATCATGCTCTGGGCGACGGGCACCTCGCTGTCGGTCAACAGCTTCATGGGCATCATCATGATGATCGGCATCGTGGTCTCGAACGGCGTGCTGCTGGTCGACTTCGCCAACGTGCTGCGGCGGCGGGGAAAGGCGCTCCACGAGGCGACGGTCGAGGCGGGGCGCACGAGGCTCCGGCCGATCCTCATGACCACCATCGCGACGCTGGTGGGTCTGGTGCCGATGGCGCTGGGCATCGGCGAGGGGAGCGAGACGAACCTCCCGCTCGCGCGCGCGGTGATCGGCGGGCTCACGGTCTCGACGGTGCTCACGCTCTTCTTCGTGCCGGTGCTGTACACGTGGCTCGAGCGGTTCGCGAAGCGCACCCACTTCGACGACGAAGACGACGCGGAGGTGCAGCATGGTTGAGGCCTTCCTCGTGGCGGTGGTGCTCGCCGCCGAGCCCGAGCCGATCGCCTTCGACGCGGCGGTGCAGCGCGCGCTCAGCGCGCACCCGGCGATGCGGATCGCCCAGCAGGACGTCGCCCGCGCGCTCGCGCAGGTGGAGCTCACCCGCGCGCCCTCACTGCCGACGCTGGCGGTCAACGGCACCTTCACGCGGCTCGACGACGACCGGCGCCTCGGCGATCGCCTGGTGCTCGGCAAGGAGCAGCTCTCGGGCAACGTGCAGCTCGGCGTGCCGCTGATCAACACGCCCCGCTGGGCGCAGTGGCTGCGCGCGGCGAACGGCGCCGAGGCCGCGCAGGCGACTGCAGACGACGTTCGCCGGCAGGTCGCGCTGGCGGCGGCGCGGGCGTGGCTCACGGTGTTGGGCGCCGCGTGGTGCTGGCGGCGACGAGCGCGCGTGACGCGGCGAAGGCCCACCACGACTTCGCGTCGGAGCGCCTCGCGGGCGGCGTCGGCACGCGCCTCGATCTGCTCCGCGCGGCGCAGGAGCTCTCGGTGAGCTCGGCGCAGCTCGAGACGGCGCGGGCGGCGCTGTCGCGCGCCCAGGAGGCGCTCGGCGTTCAGCTGGGCAGCGACGTTCCGCTCGACGTGATCGACCAGGAGCCCACCCTCGAGTCGCCGCCCCGAGTCACCGACGCGCTCTCGACGCTCGAAGGCGCGCGCAGTGACGTGCGGGCGGCGAAGGTGCGGACCGAGACGTCGCAGGCGTCGACGCGGCTCGACTGGATGGACTACGTGCCGCTGCTCAACGTGGTGTTTCAGCCCTTCTACCAGAACCCGCCATCGCTCACGCAGCCGCTCACCGGCTGGCAGCTCAACGTGGTGCTGCAGCTCCCGCTGTATGACGGCGGCGCGCGCTACGCCCAGGCGAAGGACCGTCGGGCGCAGCCGCGTTCGACCAGGTGACGCACGCCGACGCGGCGCTCGAGTCGGCGCGCGCGGCGGCCAGCCAGGCCCGCGAGGCGCTCGAGCTGGCGAACGTCGCGTGGAAGGCCGGCGCGACGACCAACCTCGAGGTGATCGACGCCGAGCGGCGCGCGCGCGACGCGCAGGTGAGCCAGGCGCTCGCCGAGGACGCGGCTCGTCAGGCCCGCCTCGATCTGCTCGCTGCGGGCGGGCGTTTTCCGCCGCCTTGAGCGAAGGTCGGCGCTGATGCTCGAGGCCATCGAAGAGCTGATCCGCAGCGTGGGGCCCTGGGGCTACCCGCTCTTCGCGCTGGCGGCGCTCCTCGAGTACCTCTTCCCTCCGTTCCCGGGCGACTCGGTGGTGGTGCTCGGGGGCGCCTGGGCGGGCCTCGGGGACCGCTCGCTGCCGTTGCTCCACCTCGCGCTGTTCGCGGGCAACCTGCTCGGCATCGCCCTCACGTGGAGGATCGGCCGCGCGCTGGCGGGACCGGTGCGCACCGCGCCGGAGTCGGGGCGGGTCTTCGGGCTCAAGATCTCGCAGCTGCGCCGTGCGCAGGTGTCGATGCGCGAGCGCGGCGCGTTCCTGCTGATCGCCAACCGCTTTCTCCCGAGCTTCCGCGCGGTGCTCTTCCTGGCGGCGGGGGCGTCCGACGTGCCGCTGCCGCGCACCCTGCTGCTGGGCGGGATCTCGGCGGTGCTCTTCAACTTGCTCCTGGTCAGCGTCGGCGCGGCGGTGGGGAACAACGCGGAGGCGATCGCCGGCTTCTTCCGTCACTTCCGCGTCGCGTCGTTCGTGTTGCTGGGCCTCATCGTCCTGGTGGTGGTGGGCCGTTTCCTCTGGAAGCGCGCTCGGGCACAGTCGCGCGCATGACGCGGCGGCTGACCTGGGTGTGGTTCGTGACAGTGCTGGTCGGTTGCCGCTGCGGTCCGACGACCGTCGAGCCCATCGAGCTCGGGCTGCGCGTTCAGCCTCGGGAGGTCGACTTCGGGCGCGTGCTCGAGGGGGCCGTGGGCCGGGCCGACGTGACGCTCACCGCGCAGACGCGCGCGCCGGTGTCGGTGGTGCTCGAGACCGACGCGCCGTTCGGCGCTCCCGCGACGGTGGAGGTCCCCGGCGGGGGAGAAGCGCCGGTGACGGTGACCTTCCGCGCGGGGAGCGAGCGGGTCGAAGGGGAGCTGCGGCTGATCGTCGGCGATCGCACGGCGGTGGTGAAGCTGGCGGGGACCGGCGTTCGACCGCTCGACTGCAAGCCCTCGGCGGAGTGCGTGGTGTCGACCTACTCGCTCGAGGAGGACCGCTGCGTCGAGACGTCGGCGCCCGACGACGCGCCGTGCGATCCCGCGAGCGTGTGCCTCGAGCAGGGCCGGTGTCGCGGCGGGCAGTGCCTGGGCGTGGCGCGCCGCTGCGACGACGACGATCTCTGCACCGACGACGCGTGCGCGATGGACGTCGGCTGCATCCACACTCCGCACGCGTGCCCGCAGCCGACGGCGGCGTGTCAGGTCGCGACCTGCGATCCGCGGGCGGGGTGTGGCTTCGGGCGCGCTCCGGATCTGACGCCGTGCGGTCCGGGCGACTGCATCGAGGTCAACGTGTGCTTCCAGGGCACCTGCCGCAAGGAGCCGACCCCTGAAGGCGCGCCCTGCTCACCCGCGGTCGCCTGCCTGCCCGAGGCGCAGTGCCGCTCGCAGAAGTGCACGCGCGTCAACGAGGCCGACTGGACGCCCGAGTGGTCGACGCGGCTGGAGGGCACGCCGACGGGCGAGCTCGGCGCGCTCAACTCGACGCTCTTCTTCTCGCTCTGTGTCGACGCGGGCCTCGACGGAGGTGCCGATGCGGGCGCGGAGGATGCGGGCACCGATGCAGGGCTGGACGCCGGTGGGGTCGACGCGGGCCCCGATGCCGGTGCCGTGGACGCGAGCGTGGCGTTCGTGTGCGGCCTCAGCTCGTACACCGGGACCGGCTTCGAGCGCTTCACCACGCCCTTCGAGGACCAGCAGCGGCGTGAGCTCGTCACCGTGGGGCCTCAGGGCGCGCTGCTGCGCACCGACGGCGGCCTCGAGCTTCGCAGCGTCACGACCGGGCTGGCGGTGTGGTCGTCCCCGTTCTCGGGCGACCGCGCACAGCTGGCGCTCGCGCGCGACGGCGTCTTCTTCGTCCTCGACGGCGGGCTGTTCGCGGCGCGCGCCGACGGCGGGCAGGACTCGATCTCGCTCGTCGGTGCCAGCGCGCAGATCGCGCTCGGCGAGGCGCTCTTCGCGTGGGACGCGGACGCCGGGGTGTTGACGCGCTTCGACCTGCTCGAAGACGGAGGCTGGTCCGCGGCGCGCTGGAGCCCGGCCACCAGCTTCCCGGCCGCGCTGGCGGTGCAGGGGCGCACGGCGGTGCTCGGCGCGACGGCGAGCGTGCGCCTCGAGGCGGACGGCGGCGCTGACGCGTCGTTCTTCAACTGGGCGAACGCCGACGCGGGGGCGGCGCGCGAAGATCAGGTGCTCACCTCGGTGCGCGCGACCGACGTGTTCTTCGAGCAGTGCGACGCGGGCTGCTCCGAATGGGTGCGCGCGTTCGACAGCTCCACCGGTCAGCTGCTGTGGCAGACGCCCATCGCCCTGCCCCGGGACGAGTCGACGTCGCTGCTGCGC
Organism: Myxococcota bacterium; assembly: GCA_049322495.1. GTDB lineage: Bacteria > Myxococcota > Myxococcia > Myxococcales > Myxococcaceae > Archangium_A. The sequence continues at coordinate 12,318 of JBMORD010000097.1, forward strand.
GTCCTCAGCGACGCGGCGCCGGGCGCGGTGGCGGTGCTCGTTCGCCTCGACGGCGGCGTGGCAGGAAGCCACGCGGAGCTCCGCCTCTTCGCGGACGGAGACATCCGCGGCACCTGTCGACTTCAGTCGGGTGGTGCGCTCGAGCAGGCGGTGGTGACGACCTCGGCGCTGGTCGTCACGGCGCGGCGGCCGGACGGTGGGCTGCTGCTCGAGAGCTACCGGCTCGCCGGCTTGCCGCTCTCTCGCACGGGCTGGCCGACGGCGAACGGGGTGGGGGGAACCCGCACCGACGGGCGCTGAATCCTCCGCGACGCTCCGCGGCTCCAATCAGGTTCCCGATGGTACGCCAGGTCTCGTTCCTCTTGTTGGCGGTGGCGTCGCTCACGCCGTGGGTCAATGCCCCGATGGCGCTCGTGGCCGGGGTGGTGTTCGCGCTCGCGTGGGGGAACCCGTACGCCGCGAAGGCGAAGACGGTGCAGACGTGGCTCCTGCAGGCCTCGGTGGTGGGGCTCGGTGCCGCGATGAACCTCTCGACGGTGCTGCGGGTCGGCGCGTCGGGGCTGCTCCAGACGGCGATCGGCATCAGCGTGACCCTGGGCCTCGCCTTCCTGCTCGCGCGGGCGCTGCGCACCGAGGCGACGACGTCGCTGCTCATTGGCGTCGGCACGGCGATCTGCGGCGGGAGCGCCATCGCGGCCGTCGCGCCGGCGATCGGCGCGAAGTCACACCAGACGAGCGTGGCGCTGGTGGTGGTGTTCCTCCTCAACGCGGCGGCGCTGCTGATCTTCCCCCCGTTGGGGCACCTGGTGGGGCTCGACGAGCCGGCCTTCGGCCTGTGGAGCGCGCTGGCGATCCACGACACGAGCTCGGTGGTCGGCGCCTCGTCGCGCTACGGCGAGGCGGCGCTGATGGTGGGCACGACGGTGAAGCTGGCGCGCGCGCTGTGGATCATCCCGCTCACGCTGGTGCTGGCGAAGGTGTGGAAGCACGACCCCGAGACTGCGCAGGCGAAGCCGAAGCGCCCGTGGTTCATCTTCGGCTTCGTGGCCGTCGCCGCGCTGGTGACCTGGGTGCCCTTCCTCCAGGCGCCGGGCAAGCTGCTGGCGATGGTCGCGCGCCAGGTGCTCGTGCTCACGCTCTTCCTCGTCGGGGCGGGCGTGTCGCGCGAGGCGGTGCGTCAGGTGGGGCTGCGCCCGATTGTGCTCGGCGTGGTGCTCTGGGTGCTGGTGGGCTCGGCGACGCTCGGCGCGATCAAGCTGGGCGTGCTCGTCGCGCCGAGCCTGTAGCTCAGTAGTTGCAGCCTGCGGGATCGTTGGTCTGCAGGCGCGGGCTCAGCGCAGCGTTGCGGCGGGGCGTGATGCACAGGCCGCCCTGCATGACGTGCAGGTAGACGCGCCCGGCGGCGCCACCGCCACCACCGCCGCCGGCTTCGTAGAAGCTGCCCTCCTGCCACTCGTAGCGCGAGCCGGGTTGACCGGGGAGCGCCTGGTTGTAGAGCGCACCGCCCGCGCCGCCGTTGCCCCCGTTGCCGCTGAGGCCTCCGCCGCCGGGGGCGCCCCACTGCGCGAGCAGACGATCGCCGTCGGCGCCATTCTGGCCAGCGGCGTTGTAGCCGCCGCCTTCGCCACCGCCGCCGCCGACGGCGAAGATCCGCGCGTTGTTCGCGAAGATGTACGGCGCCTCCAGGAGGATGCTCCCGCCCGAGCCGGCGCCGCCACCGCCCGCGGTGCCGGTAGCGAGCGCGCCGCGCCCCCCAGCGCCGTTCGCGTACAGGTTGGCGCCGTCGACCGCGATGCCGAGCGACGAGGAGATCATCAGCGCGCCGCCGCCCGGCCCGCCGAGTCCCCCGGTCGCGCCGCCGCTGCCGCCCGGGCAGCCGCCGAGGAGGTTGGTGAGGGGGCCGGTGCGCTGCGCGCCGCCGTTGGCTCCGCCGCCGAAGGTGGAGCCGGCACCGCCCGCGCCGCCGGGGCCGTCGAGGCCGCCCGCGCCGCCGCCGCCCGAGGCGGTGGTGCCCGCGCCGCCGCTCCCACCGCTGGAGGCGCCACAGTTGACGTGCCCTCCGGCGCCGGGGATCGGCGTGGTGCCGCTCCACTGGCCGGAGACGTCGATGGTGCCGTGAATCTCGACGCTCTCGGTCGAGGCGATGATCAGCGGCTTGTCACCGACGACACGAAGCGTGGCGCCCGACGCGACGTCGAAGCCCATCGAGCTGAGCACCGTCGCCGGCCCGCTCGGGGTGGTGACGGTGGTGATCACAGGCATGAGGGCCGTGCCCGTGTTGGCGCTCACCCACCGGCCGCTGCCGCTCCAGGTGTTGGTCGACGTGTCGAAGACGATGGTCCCGTTGACCGCGACGCGATCGTCGGTGAACGAGAGCATGGTCGGGTTGAAGTTCGACGGCGTGAAGTTGTACGAGCCGCTGGTGAGCGGCGGCCCGCACTGGCCGGTGGAGTCACACACCAGCCCGGCGCCGCAGCTCGCGCCGATGTTGACGGCGAAGATGCAGGCGCGCTCTGCGGAGCACCCGTTCGGGCGGAAGCACGGCCCGGGCGCGGTACACGCGACCGTCTGGTTGCTCACGCAGGTCCCGCTCAGGCAGAGATCGCCGTAGCTGCAGGTGTTGGTGTCGTTGCAGACGAGGAAGTTGCAGGCTGGGTCGGCGCAGTCGGCCAGCCCGTTGCTGTCGTTGTCGAGCCCGTCGGCGCAGGCGATCTCGCTGCACTGCCCGGGGATGCATGGGCCGCCGACGATGCCTCCGTCGGGCAGGTAGAGCAGTCCGCCATCAGGTCCCTGCACGCCGAGGATGCCGCCGTCAGGTCCGAGGACGTAGCCACCGCTGCCTCCTCCGCTGCCACCGGTTCCGCTGCCGCCGCCGGTGCCACTGCCCCCACCGGTGCCGCCGCCGGTTCCGCTGCCGCCACCGGTGCCCGTGCCGCCACCAGTGCCCGTGCCGCCACCGGTGCCCGTGCCGCCGCCAGCACCCGTGCCTCCGCCGCTCCCGCCGCTCGCGTAGCAGAGGCCCGCCTGACACGCGTACCCGGTCGGGCAAGACACGGCGGCGCAGGCTGCGTCGACGCAGGTTCCGCTCGGGCCGCAGGCCTGCCCGGCGGGGCACTGGTTGCCGCCCGAGCCGCACTGGGCCGAGACGCAGACGCCCTGGCTGCACGCGTTGCCGGCCGGGCAGGAGACGCCGACGCAGCGCGCCTCGACGCACTGGCGGTTGATGCAGACCTGGACGGGCGTGCACTGGCTGCTGCAGGCGAGGTTGCCCGGCCCGGTGCTCGAGCCGCCGCCGCCACCGCCGCCGGTTCCGCTTCCGCCGCCGGTGCCCGTGCCTCCGCCCGTTCCGGAGCCTCCGCCGCTGCCGCTGAGGGGGCCGGTGCCGCTGCCTCCGCCGTAGCCGCCGCGGTCGTAGCAGACGCCGTCAGCGGCGCAGCGCTGGTCTCCGCGACAGGTCACCCCGAGGCACGCCTTCGACACGCAGGTGTCGGCGACGCAGACCTCGGCAGAGGTGCACGTCGAGCTCGCGCACTGCGACGCGAAGCACGCTCCCTGGATGCACACCCCACCGGGGCACGACTTGCCGACGCAGGCCTCGTCGACGCACCGGTTGTTCGAGCAGACCTGCCCGTCGGCGCACATCTTCGAGGGACAGTCGAGCTTGAGGCAGCGGCCGCTGAAGCACTTCTCGTCTGCCGCGCACGGCGTGTCGGGGCAGGTCGTCGGCATGACGCACGTCTTGTCGGCGCCGCAGTACGTGCCGCCCGTGCAGTCTGCGTCGCTGTTGCAGGTGATCACCGTCGGCCCGCCACAGTTGCAGCCGGTCAGCACCGCGGCTGCCACCACGAGAGTCGCCACTGAGAGGTTCCGCATGAGCGGCGACTCTAGCCTCACCTGCGCGGGGGGAGCATTCCGGCGAGGGCGAGCAGCAGGCGAGGCCGCGCGAGCAACGCCGCCGTCTCGCGCGCGGTGGCCATCAGGCGATCGGCCGCGGTCAGCGCGCGGAGCGAGGCGACGGGCCAGACGGTAAGGCGATGTGCGCGGAAATGAGCCGTCGCGCGGGCGAGGTGGAAGTCGCAGGTGACGAGGAGCACCTCCCGCACGCCGGCGTCGGCGAGGATCGTGGCGCAGCGCGCGGCGTTCTCGAAGGTCGAGCGGCTCTGCTCCTCGAGGACGAGCTGTTCGTCGGTGAGCCCGAGCTGACGGGCGAGCGAGGCCATGACCCGCGCTTCGGTGCGGCGCGCGTCGGGGCTGCCTCCCGACAGGACGAGTCGGGTCGCGTGGCCAGACTGCACGAGCCACGCCCCGCGCTTGACGCGGTCGACCAGCGCCGGGCTCGGCGTGCCGTCGGGGTACACGCGCGCCCCGAGGACCACGGCGACGCGCGGTGTGGCGGGAGGCCGGGGCGCGGTTCGGCCGAAGCGGTGCACCAGGATCGCGGTCAGCACCGGTGGCGCGAGCAGGGCGCCTGCGACGGCGAGCATCACCGCGGCACCAGCTTCACCGAGCCATCGAACAGCCCGAGGAACAGCCGCCCGCGCTGCCCGGGAGGCAGCTCGAGGTAGCGCCGCCGCGCGAGGAGCTCGTCGCCTGCTTCGACGGAAGGATCGAGCGCCTGGGCGCCCTCGACGATCCACGCATGGGGGAAGGCGCGGCCGTCTTCCACCACGAGCCCGATGGCCAGCCGTCGGCGCGCTGGCGCCGCGGCGACGGCCCTGCGCGCTGCGAGGAGGCAGCGCTCGCGCCCCGCGCTGCCCGGTGGGGCGAGCCCGCGCGGCGGCGCGTCGAGCCAGCGCGCGCCCTGAACGCCTGGCTCGAGTCGGAGCGGCCCGTCGGGGACCTGGAGCCCGCGGACGAAGGGGCTCTCGACCGGAGGGCTGACGGCCGCAGGGGCCGCCACCCAGCGGGCGTTCCCCACTTCGATCTCGCGGAGGGCGCCGTCGACGTACCGGGCGCTGAACGGGGCACCGGCGAGCGTGCCGCGTGCTTGGGTCGCGCTGCGGGCCTCGACGCACAGCTGCTCGGTCCTGCCTTCGACCTCTTCGAGCACGTCGCGGCAGCCCGTCGCCGGCGGCGAGAGGAGCGTGAGCACCTCGGGGGGCGCGCTGAGCCGCGCGAGGGAGAACGTGAGGCGCCGCTGCCGAGGACCCTCGTCGAGGAAGTGTGTCGCCTCGTACACGTACTCCCGGCCGTCGCTCGAGACGCGGAGCTCGGCGATCGGCGCCCCGGCGACCTCGAGGGCGAAGCGCGCCTGCACGGGGGCGGCGGAGAGGCAGAGGAGGGCGAGGAGCGCCACGCGCCCGATTCTCGCACGAGCGCGCTCGCAGCGTGACGGTGGAGCGGGGCGGGAATAGGGTCCGCTCCACGCATGGAGAACCGCTGGTACCTGGTGCTCTTCGGCCCCGTCGGCGGGCTCCTCTCGGGCCTCTTCATCGGGCTGGTGATGCTCGCGGTCACCGGCCAGCCCTCGAGCTTCGGAGGCTGGCTCGCGCTGAGCCTGACGAGCATGGCCGCCTTCACGGGCGCGGCGTGGGCGACCTTCTACCAGCTGGCGCTCCGGCGCTCGCAGCGGCGCCGTGACGTGCTCGCCCGCTTCGCCGAGGGCGATCTCACGGTGCTGCCGGTCGACAACGTCGACGACGGCGAGCTGCACCGGCTGGCGCTCTCGCTCCGGCGTGCGCTGTGGCAGGTGCAGCGGGTCACGACCTCGCTCCACCGCACGGCGCGTGGCGTGCGCGAGCAGGCGCGCACGGTGCTCGAGTCGGCGCGCCGTCAGGGGGCCGCGGTCGATCGCAGCCAGAAGGCCGTCTCGAGCATGGGCGACTCGCTCGAGGGCAGCCAGAAGCGCATCACGCAGCTCGAGGCCTTCGCCCGCGAGACCACCGCCTCGCTGACCGAGATGACGGAGAGCATCGAGCAGGTCGCGCTGGCGCTCAGCCACCTCAACGTCGCCGCCGAGAGGACGTCGGCGCGCGTCGAGACGATCAGCCAGCGCTCGTCGCTCGCCGTCGACGCGGGCGGCGCGGTGTCGCGGCTCGCGCTGCAGACGCGCGAGGCAGTGTCGGCGGCGGAGAACAGCATCGACGCCGTGCGCCGCCGCAGCGACGAGACGGGCGAGCTCGCCCGCGAGATGACCGCCACCGCCTCGCAGGGGGCGCAGCTGGTCGGCGACGCGCTGAAGGGCATCCGTCGCATCGACGAGACGGTCGGCCGCGCGGCGCGCCTCGTCGACGCGCTCGGCACCTCGTCGCTCGAGATCGGCCGGGTGGTCGACGTGATCCAGGAGATCGCCGATCAGACCAACCTCCTCGCGCTCAACGCGGCGATCATCGCCAGCCAGGCCGGCGAGAGCGGCAAGGCCTTCGCGGTGGTCGCCTCGGAGGTGCGTAACCTCGCCGAGAAGACGAGCCGCTCGACGCGCGAGATCGGCATGCGCGTGAAGGCGGTGCGCGAGAACGTCGAGGCGACCGTCGAGCTGGTCAACCGCGGGCGCGACGAAGCGGCCACCGGGGTGCAGCTCGGCGAGAAGGCCGCCGACGCGCTGCGGGCGATTCAGCTCACCTCGCAGCGCGCGCTCACCGCCGTGGAGTCGACGCAGGCCGAGGCCGCGCGCCTCGAGACGCAGGGCGTCTCGCTGGTGGAGGTCAGCCAGCAGGTGACGGATCGCGTCGGCGAGGTGGTGAGCCTCGCGGCAGAGCAGGCGAGCCAGGGCCGCGAGCTGGTCAAGCACATGCAGGACATGTCGCGCATCGCGCACGACGCGTCGACGCGCGCCGAGGGCCAGGTGTCGACGGGGCGCGAGCTGTCCGACTCGGTGCTGCGCCTTACCGCGGCGATCGACGAGATCCGCACCGCGCAGCAGGTGCTCAAGCAGGGCGACGCGGCGATCAGCGAGGAGGTCGCGGAGGTGCGCGAGGACGCCCAGCGCGTGGTGCGCATCGGCGACACGCTCAGCCGCATGGTCGATCAGCTGTCGCACGAGGCCGACACGCTGGGCAACGAGGTCTTCCGCTTCAAGCTCCCGCAGTCGCGCGCGGGCGGCACGCTGCAGGTCGGTCTGCACCGGGCGCTGTCGATCGCCGAGACCCGCGGGCTCGACCCGCTGTTCACCATCGACCTGCAGATCTCCGAGATGTCGGCGGCGATGTACTCGACGCTGGTGCGCTACGAGGACGGCATCCTCGTGCCGGATCTCGCGGAGTCGTGGGAGGCCGATCGCACCGCGCGCCGCTACCGCTTCTCGATGCGCAAGGGCGTGACCTTCCCCGACGGGGTGGCGCTCAACGCGACGCACGTGAAGTCGCACTTCGAGCGGCTGCTCGACCCCAACGTCGGCGCGCCCGACGCGGTGCTCTTCAAGGACATCACCGGCGCGCAGGCGTACCTCGCGGGCGATGCGAAGAGCGTCTCGGGCATCGAGGTGCTCGACGAGTACACCATCGAGTTCCGCCTCGACGAGCCGCGCGCCTTCTTCCTGCGCATGCTGGCGCTGCCGGCGACGGGCATCACCCGCAGCGAGGGCGGCCGGCTGCTCGGCACGGGGCCGTTCCGTCACGTCTCGACGACGATCGACCGGGTCACGCTCGAGCGCAACCCGACCTACTACATGCCCGGCCTCCCGCTGCTCGGGCGGCTCGAGTTCCACCTCTTCCAGTCACGCCACCAGGCGCTGGAGGCCTTCAAGGCCGGCCAGGTGCAGGTGGTCTCGTACCTCCACGCCGAGAACCTGCGCGAGGCGGGGCTCGACGCGACGGAGGCGCTCACCGTCAACACGCCGTCGGTGTGGTTCCTCGCCTTCCACGCGCAGAGCGCGCCCTTCGACGACGTGCGCGTGCGGCGGGCGATCCGCGCGGGGCTCGACGTGCGCGCGCTGGTCGACGGCTTCCACCCGGGGGCGCGCGTCGCCCGCTCGCTCACGCCGCCCGCGCTGCTCGAGAGCGATCGCGTGCACGAGCCGCGCACCGACATCGCGCTCGCGCGGCGGCTGCTCACCGAGGCGGGCCACACGCGGGTGCGCGTCACGCTCCACTACGCGCCCGACCGCGACACGCGCGAGGAGGATCGCGCGCTCTTCAAGCCGCTGACCGACGCGGGCCTCGTGGAGCTGGAGCACGTCGAGTCGAAGGACTTCTGGGAGAAGGTGCGCGAGGGGCGGCTGGCGGTGTACCGCGGCAACTGGATCGCCGACGTCGCCGACCCCGACAACTTCCTCTACGTGCTGCTCAACTCGAAGGCCCAGAGCTACTACTCGGTCGGCTACCGCAACGCGGAGTTCGATCGCCTCACCGACGAGGCGCGCGTGTCGATCGATCCCGGGCTCCGCGAGCAGCTCTACCGGAAGGCCGAGAGCCTGGTGCGCGAAGACTGCGTGCTCGTGCCGCTGTACCACGAGCGCTTCCACGCGGCGGCGAGCCAGGAGCTGCAGGGCCTGCGGCTGCACCAGACGCCGCCCCAGGTGCGCTTCGAGGAGATCTGGCTCGCGTCGTGACGCTCAGCTCACCTCGATGGCGAGCGTGCGCGCGGTGAGGACCAGCGTGAGGCGGGCGCGGAAGTACACGGCGAGCGGGCTGTTGGGACGAATCGTCGTGCCGGCGCGAACGTCGGCGTAGCGGCGCAGCAGATCGCGCACCCGCCAGGCGAGCTCTTCCGTCGGGCGGATTCGCTGCGTCCCGAACAGCACCAGCCTCCGCCCGAAGGCGTCGAGGAGCTTCGCGCGCTCGAGGAGCTCGGTGGGGCCCAGCGT
>JBMORD010000098.1:0-20989 GCA_049322495.1 Myxococcota bacterium
CCGGGCCGGCGCGCGCGCGCGCCCCCGTCGAGCTCGAACACCGCCAGCGCGTCGTCGGCGCAGAGCACCTCGAGGCGCGTGGGGCGCGCGAGCGCGAAGCGGATCGCGTGGCCGGGCGTGCACGGCCGCAGCGTGGTGAGCCCCTCGCGCGCGACGATGAGGCCCTCCGGCACGGTCACCGTCGCCACCTGGCGATCGACCGACACCCGCACCCGCGGCACGCCGCCGGCCAGCGGCTCGCTCGCGAGGAGCCGCCCGCTCGCGTCGCGCAGCTCCACCACGCTGCGCCCGCGCGAGACCGCGACCCACCGCCCCCCCGAGAGGAACGTCGCGTCGTCGGCCTCCACGCCGTCGCTCCCGCCGACCGACACCCTGCCCGCGCGCAAGCACAGGCGCGCCCCGGCGAGCTCGTCGAGCACCTCGCAGTCGCCGTCGTCGAGCGGCGTCAGCTCCACCGCCGCGACGCGCGCCGTGGCCGCGAGCACCCCCCGCGCGCGCAGCGAGTCGCTCACCTCCAGCGCCTCCCGCGCCAGCCGGCGAGCCGTGGCCACGTCGTCCTGGCGCAGCGCCCGCTCGGCCGACTCGACGAGCAGCTGGGCCGTGGCGCGCCGCGCCCGCTGTTGCGCGCTCGCGATGAGCACCGCCGCCGAGGTCGTCGCCACCAGCGCCGCGAGGAGCCCCACCACCACGCCCGCCGCGAGGCGGGGCCGCCGCCGTGCCCGCCGTGCGAGGCGCGCCAGCCACCCCTCGGGCCACGCCTCCACCGGCTGGCCATCGAGCCAGCGCGCGAGGTCGGCGGCGAAGGCGTGGGCGTCCGCGTACCGCCGCTCCGGGGCTGGCTGGAGCGCCTTCTGGACGATGGCCCACAGCGGGCGCGGACAGCCCGGAGGCCGCTCGAGCCCGGCGCTCGGCGCGCGGCCGGTGCAGACCAGGTGCAACAGCGCGCCGAGGCTCCACACGTCGCCGCGCGCGTCGACCGGCCGTCCCTCGCGCTGCTCCGGCGCCGTGTAGCCGGCCGTGCCGCCGGCGAAGCCGCCGCGCAGCGAGTCCTCGAGCGTCGCCGCGAGGCCCCAGTCGATGACCCACACCGCGCCCTCCTCGCCGAGCCGCACGTTGCCGGGCGACAGGTCGCGGTGCACCACGCCGCGGGCGTGGGCGTACGCCACCGCCTGCGCGACGACGAGCAGCGCGCGCAGCAGCTCCTGCGACGGGCTCGCCGAGGCCACCGCCTCGCCCAGCGAGCGGCCGCCGCGCACCGGGAGCACCGCCGCGAGCCGGCCCTCCTCGTCTCGCCCGACGTCGAGCACGCCCACGATGGCCGGGTGGTCGAGGCGCGCGGCGAGCCTGGCCTCGCGCAGGAGCCGCTGCTCGCTCGCGGCCCCGGGCTCCAGCGCGTGCTTCACCGCCACCGTGCGCTCGAGCACCGGGTCGAAGGCCGCCGTCACCACCCCCATGCCGCCCCGCCCGAGCTCGCCGCCGCGCTGGACCCTGAGCGGCGGGAGCTCCACCGCCGCTTCCTCGCGGGCGTCGTCGGAGGCGTCGGCGCTGCTGCGCTCTGCGTGGAGCCCGCTGCCCTCGCGCTCAGCGTCGGTCATGCGCTTGATCGCCCGGGTAGAGCACCAGCTCGAGGAAGCCGTTGTGGTGCGAGGTGACGAGGTCGCGGCGCACGCCGGCCTCCTCGAGGCGGCGCCGCAGCTTGCCGAGCACCACGTCGAGGCGATGACGCACCACCTCGTCGGGCTCGTCGCCCTGCCACAGCCGCTCGGCGAGCGCTTCCCAGCGCATCGGCTTGCCCGAGGCGAGGAGCGCGGCGAGCACCTGCGCCGGCTGCCCGCTCACCACGCACGGGGACGTCGCGCCCGGCGGCCAGAGCTGCACGCTGGTGCCCTGGCTCACCAGGCGCAAGCCGCCGAGGGCGCTGGCCGGCCCGGTCTCCGGGGTGCCCACCGCGAGCCGCGCCTGCGCCACGAAGCGCAGCTTCACGCCACCGACGGGGAGCTCGTCGCCCGCGCGCACCCGCCGCGCCGGGCCGTCACCGGCGCGGACGAACCACGCCAGCCCATCGCTGAAGACGAGCGCGGCCGCGTCGGCGCGCACGCTGGCCACCACGTGCGGCGCGGGCGTGGCGCACACCGAGACCACGCCGGTCAGCACCTGCCGCGGCACGCCCGGGCCCTCGAGCGCCAGCAGCTCGGCGGGCAGCTCGAGGTCGAGCACCCGCAGCACCACGCCGCGCGCGAGCTCCACCTCGAGGCCGCGCTCGAGCGTCACCCGCGGCACGTCGCGCCCGTCGACCCGAATGCGCCCGCGCAGCGCGAAGAGCACGAACTCGCCGCCGCGGAGCGAGATGAGCGCGTGCGCCTCCGAGACACGCCCGTCCTCGAGGTGCACGTCGGCGGCGAACGAGCGGCCCACGATGGCGCCCGGCCCGACGGTGCACGTCTCTCCCGAAGGCAGGCTGAGCTTCACGAAGGCGGACATCGCGGCGAGGCGACGAGTCTACGGCAGACGGGCCAAATGAACACGGCGCGCGGACCGTGCAGGGCCGCGCGCCGTTCCCCACCACCGGCTCACTCTGCGTCGCGACCGTCGATGATGCGCTGCTGAATCGCCTGCTTGAGCGCGAGCCGCTCGGCCTGGTCGAGCGTGCCGTCACCGTTCGCGTCGAACTGCGCCTTCACCTGCGCCTTGCGCGCCTCCCAGGCCGCCAGGCGATCCGCCCGCAGGGCCGCGCGCTCGCCCTCGTCGAGCACGCCGTTCTGGTTCGCGTCGTACTGGTCGAGGATCTGCTGTCGCTGCGCGCGCACGCGGGCGAGGAACGCGTCCTTCACCGCCTGCCGCTCGGTCGCGTCGAGGCTGCCGTCGTGGTTGGCGTCGAAGCGCTCGAGGAGGTTCGCGCGGATCCGCTGGCAGCGGGCCTCGAGGGCGTCGATCATCGCCGTGCGCTCGTCGCTCGAGAGCTGGCCATCGAAGTTCTCGTCGAAGACCCAGCGCAGGCGATCCATCACGTGCGCGCGGTGCCGCAGCGCGAAGCGCACCGCGAACGGGTGACCTACGCGCGCCTCGAGATCCGCGCGCAGCGCCTGGCGCTCCGCGGCCTCCAGCCGGCCGCTCCCGTCAGCGTCGTAGCGGGCGAGGATCCGCGCGCGCCGGCCCTCGAGATCGCACACCCCGTCGGCGTCGGCCGGCATCTCGGGCAGCGCGATCGACTCGTCGGCGACCGCGTCCTCGCTGATGGCGGCGTCGGCGGTCACGTCACCCGTCTCCTCGGCGACGGTGAGCGCGGAGCTCGCCTCCCCCACCAGCGTCTCTTCGTCGGGCAGCGCGCCGCCGGCACAGCCGAGGCCTCCGACCGAGACGGCGGTGAGCGAGAGGGTGAGCAGCGTCTTGCGAAGCGTCTTCATGGGGTCTCCTTGGGGTGTCCGGCCTTCGGGAGACTCGAACCCGCATTTCGCTGCGGAGTTGCGGGGGCCCGTGGCTACGCTGCGAACCGATTGATTCCCCGCGCCATTCTGTTGTGGGCCCTCGTGGGTGCGTCGGCGGCGTTGGCGGCTCCCACCGAAGTCTCCGTCGGCATGCACGTGGTCGACCTGCGCAGCGTCGATGTGCGCGCGCAGAGCTTCTACGCAGACCTCTACCTCTGGGTCCGCTTCAACTCGGCCGGCCTGGACGAGGCGCGCCTTCAGGCGGTGCAGACGCTCGAGCCGGTCAACGGCAAGTTCGACTCGAAGGAGGTCATCGACGAGAAGCAGGTCGGTGACGAGAAGTACGTGTGCTGGCGCGTCACCGGCACCTTCTTCTTCGTGGCCGACCTCAAGAAGTACCCCTTCGACACGCAGGTGCTGCCGCTGACGCTCGAGGCCGCGTCGCTCGAGGCCGACGAGGTGGTGCTGGTCGACGATCGCGGGAGCTACGCGAAGGGCGGCACGCCCGAGGCGCGCTGGGGCCTGAGCCCGACGCTCACCATCCCCGACTACGCGCTGCTGGGCGTCGAGCGCCGCACCTGGGCCGCCGAGTACCCGACCAACTTCGGCGACCCGACGAAGCAGAAGGCGGCGACGCACTACGCGCGCTACTCGCTGCTGACGAAGTTCGAGCGCGAGTACTGGAGCTACGCGTTCAAGATCCTCGTGCCGCTGCTGGTCATCCTCGCGATGGCGTACCTGGTGTTCTTCCTGCCGGCGAGCCAGCTCGACACCTCGGCGTCGATCGCCATCACCGCGCTGCTCTCGTGCATGGCGTACAACGTGGCCGTCAGCCAGAGCATGCCGGAGATCGGCTACCTGGTGCTCTCGGACAAGTTCTTCATCGGCACCTACGTGCTGCTGCTGCTCACCCTGCTCGAGGAGATCTGGACCTTCGTGCTCGACGGCCGCGGCGCGACCGAGCTCGCGTTGCGCATCGATCGCTGGTCGCGGGTCCTCTTCCCATTGATGGTCGCCGGCTTGTTCGGCCTCTTCCTCGCGAGCGTCTGAAGTCATGACCCACCTGCCGCTGTTGCTGCTCCTCGCCGCTCAGGCGCCGGCCCCCGATGCGGGCGCGCTCTCCGACGACCCCGATGCGGGCGTGCTCGCCCAGGCCGCGCCCGAGGAGGAGCCGGAAGAAGCGCCCCCCGACTGGTGGCACGGCGAGCACCTCACCGGCGAGTGGGGCGGCGTGCGCACCTGGCTGGCCAACCATGGCGTCACCTTCGACGTCGCCTACGCCGCGGAGGTGTTCGCCAACGCCGCGCAGGCCGCGCCCGGCCCCAACGGCGCGCCCATCGGCCACCTCGACTTCGCGGTGACGCTCGACTTCGAGCAGCTGGGCCTGTGGCCGGGCGGCAAGTTCTACGTACTGGCGCAGAACAACCACGGCACGGGCATCAACGAGTTCGTCGGCTCGACCACCGAGATCAGCAACATCGAGGCGCCGCCCTACCTCCAGCTCGGCGAGTTCTTCTACGAGCAGGCACTGTTCGGGCTGCTGCGCTTCCGCCTCGGCAAGCAGGACGCCAACCGCGAGTTCGGCACGCCGCGCTTCGGCGGCAACTTCATCAACAACAACTTCGGCATGCTGCCGTCGGCGCCGCTGCCCTCGTACCCCACCAACGGCCTCGGCGCGGTGCTGGTGGTGCAGCCCGCGTGGTGGGGCTCGGCGAAGGTCGGCTTCTTCGAGGGCTCGCCGAAGATCGGCAGCTTCGGCTTCGACTCCGCGCTCGCGCCCGGCGCCGGCCACTTCCTCATCGCGTCACTCAACGGCACGCACCACTTCGGCGCGAAGGACAAGCACACCGGCACCACCACGCTGGGCTTTTTCCGCCAGCAGGGCGAGTTCGAGCGCCTCGACCAGCCCGACGCGGCGCCCTTCACCGAGGACTGGGGCGTCTTCTTCCAGAACGACGAGCGCCTGTGGCTCAACCCCGCCGACGACGATGATCCGCGCTGCTTCACCATCATCTCGCGCGTCGGCTGGTCCCAGCCCGATCGCAACAACATGTCGCTCTTCATCGGGACCTCGGTCGCGTACCACGGCATCGGCACACGGCGGGACGACACGGTGGGCATCGGCTTCGGCTGGTTCAACGTCGCGAAGCAGGCCAACGGCACGCCCGGCCCCGGCGCGGAGTTCTACGTCGAGGTCTTCTACAAGTGGCGCATGTCGAAGTTCGTGAGCCTCCAGCCCGACCTCCAGTACTACCGGACGCCCGGCGGCGACGGGCGTGACGCGCTGCTCGTCGGCGCGCGGCTCAAGTTCAAGCTGTGACGTCAGTCCATCGGGCGGCCGAGCCAGCGCAGCCATTGCTGCCGGAACGGCTGGCTGATCTCCTCTGCGCCAGCCACGAGGTTCGCGAGACGATCGATCCACGGGCGAACCGAGGGCTCTTCATCGACGCGCCGCTCGGGCACCCACTCGTCCGGAAGCTCGTCGTGACGGGGCGCGAAGATCATCGGGAGCACGTCGAAGATCGGCGCCAGCCGGGCGCGGCCGTCCTGGTCGTCGATCACCAGGCCGTAGTTGCCAGGGTGAGCGTCGTCGTTGCCGATGGCCGCAGAGAAGGCCACCCTCGCGCGCCTCCATGGTCGCCGCTGACGCACGGAAGGTCCACAACCGACGAAGGCTCAGCCGCCGCAAGCCGCCTTGAAGTCCGACGCGTCGAGGAACCGCGCGAGCAGCACGCGCCACGTCGTCCACTTGTGCCCGCCGGGAACGGTGAACACGTGCTCCGGCGGCAGCGCCGCGGCGAGCACCTCCGCCGAGCGACCGAGGCGATCCTCCGTGCCCCAGCCGAGGTAGAGCTCGGGCCCCGGCGCGCCGCTCGTCGTGGCCTGCAGCCACCGCCACAGCTCGCGCTGGTAGTCGCCGCCAGGCTCGGCGCGCCAGGCCTTCAGCCCGCCCGCGGCGCGGAGCTCGTCGAGCAACTTCGCGTCGCCGAGGAAGGGCGCGAGCGCCAGGACGCCGTGGACCTCGTGCGCGTGCTCCTTCGCGTAGAGCAGCGTGCCCAGGCCGCCCATCGACATGCCCATCACCCACACCTGCGCGTACCCCCGCGCGAGCTGCGGCGTGACGACGTCTTCATGCACGCGCTCCACGGTGATGCCGCGCGAGTAGTAGCCGAACGTGGCGTCCGCGGCGACGAGGTCCACCGAGAGGTTCCGTTGCCGCACCTCCTCGAAGAAGCCGTGGCGCTCGAAGTCGGCGGCGACGTCGCCCGCGCCGGGGAGGAAGACCACCAGACACTTCGCGGGGTGGCCGAGCTCGTCGCGCACCGCGGTCATCGGCGTCGGCGCCGCGCTCCAGCGCGCGCACGAGGGAAGCACCATCACCAGCACGAGGAGCGTGCGCATGCAGGCGAGGTAACGCCGTCGCGGCGCGACGACACCTCGAAGCGCCGGCTTCGACAACCTGTGACACGCGCGCGCCGGCGTTCTGCATAGCGTGCGGCCACCATGAACCGGGTCCCCGCTTCGTCACCCCGTGCCCAGGCGACGCTCGCGCTCGTCGAGGAGCTGCAGCAGCACTTCACCACCGCGCTCGAGGCGCTCGACGCGCCCTTCACCCGCACCGAGTGGTTGCGCGACGACGGCCGGCATGGCGGAGGCGCCCGCACCGGCACCGCCGAGACCGACCGCTACAACCGCGCGTCGGTGAACGTCTCGTGCGTGCACTACGACGACGAGCCCGCGCGCAAGCTCCGCTCCGCCACCGCGCTGTCGACCATCATCCACCCGACGCACCCGCGCGCGCCGTCGGTGCACATTCACCTCAGCTACACCGAGCTGCGAGAGGGCAGGGGCACGTGGCGGCTGATGGCGGACCTCAACCCGTCGCTCGAGAACGCCGCGCACCGCGACCGCTTCGCCAGCGCCCTCGCCGCCGCCGCGCCCTCGCTCGCCGCCGAGGCGCGCGCTCAGGGAGACCGGTACTTCTTCATTCCCGCGCTCGGCCGCCACCGCGGCGTCACGCACTTCTACGTCGAGGACTACGCGAGCGGCGACTTCGACGCCGACCTCGCCCTCGCCCGGCGCGTCGGCCTCGCGGCCATCGACACCTACCTCGCGCTGCTGAAGGACACGCCCACCGCGCCGGCGACCGGGCTCGAGCGGCAGCAGCAGCTCGCGTACCACACGCTGTACCTGTTCCAGGTGCTGACGCTCGATCGCGGCACGACCTCGGGCCTGCTCGTGCACGACCAGAACGACGTGGGCATCATGGGCTCGCTGCCGTCGTTCGTCGATCGCCAGCTCCTCGCGTCGTGGGAGCCGCGCATGCCAAAGCCGCAGGACGAGCTGCTGCGCGCGCTGGTCGCCGCGCTGCCCGGAGACCGGGTCTCGCACGTCACCGACGAGGTGCGCGCCACGCTCGCGAAGGTCGTCCGCGCCCACTACCGCGCGCACCCCGCCGCGCTCGAGCTGCAGGCCTCGGGGAACGTCATCCCGCCGACGGTCGACAACCACCGGTGAGATCCCGCTGAGATGTGCGCCGCGCAGGCGCTCCGTACCATCCGCGGTGATGCTCCTCCGTACCGCCCTCGCGTCTGCCCTCGTCGTCACCGCCTGTGCCCCACCCTGCGAGCCGCAGGTCATCGTCGTCGACGGCGGGGCCAGCGCTCCGCTGCGGTGCGAGGCCCGCGCCTGGTCGCCGTGGACGCTCGAGGCCGGTCGCGCGACGGAGGTGGAGGTGCTGCTGCGGTGCACCGGCGGCGACGAGACGACGAGCGACGTGACCCTCGACGCGGCGCTGGTGCGTGACGACGGCACGAAGCTCCCGCTCCAGCTCGCGGCGAAGCTCGGCCCCGGCGAGGTCCCGCTCCGCTTCACCGTCCCGCCGCTCGCCTACTCCGCGCAGCCCCTCACGCTCCTCGTCGACGACGGCGGCCGCTTCTCGCTGCCCACCTCGACGCGCATCGACTTCCGGCTCCACCTGCCTGCCTCCGCCGTCGAGGCCCAGGGCGGCGGCGCGCTCTTCCGCCCACCGGCCCCGACGCCGGGCGCGACGCTGGTCGCCCACCACGCGCGCGACCTCGACGGCGACGACGCGCTCGATCTGCTGCTCGCCTGGCGCGCGGGGGACACGCTCACCCTCGAGACCTGGCGCGGCCCCGCGCCGACGAAAGGGGCGAGCTCGACGGTGAGCGGCCTGGCCGGTGCGCTGGTCGGCGAGCCGCTCCTCGTGCGCCGCCGGGACTCGACGAGCGATCGCAAGGCGTCGCTGCTCTGGAGCGTGCTCGACGGCAGCACCGGCCGGCTGCAGCTCACGCGCGTCGACCTGTCCGACGGCGTCCCCTCTCCGGGGAGCCGCTTCAGCGACGCGGCGCTCCCTGCGGCCGAGGCGCTGCTCGGCGTCGACGTCGTCTTCGAATCAGCCGCACCGGCGGCGGGCGCCGCGCCAGAAGCCATCGTGCTCTACCGCGGGGTGCGCGACGGCAACCGCGTCTTCGTCGCAGCCGTCACCGAGAGCGCGACCAGCAAGCTGCAGCCGCTCGCGACGTTGCCATCCCTCGACGCCGTCACCGCAGACGCCGTCGCGACCGGCACCGCCTCCGCGGGCCTCGTCCGGAGCTGGAAGGTGCGCGCCGACCTCCGCGACGGCGTCGACCGCGGCAACGTGCTGGCCTGGACCGTGGCGATGACCCCTGGCGGTGCCCAGCTCGAGCTCCATGCGCTGACCACCGGCGCGAAGCTCGGCGCGGTGACCTTCATGCCCGCCGCGACGGAGCGCGACTTCGACGTGCGCGCCATCGACGTCGATGGTGATGGCACGAGCGACCTCCTCCTGTCCTCCACCGACGAGGGCCGGCCCGTGGCGCGCTGGTGGCGCGTGAGCGCGACCGGAGTGCTCGACCCGCTGCCTCGCGAGCTCCGCTTCCCGCCGCGCGCGCGCTTCCACGAGGGCCGCCGCGCCTTCCACGACTCGAAGCAGGCGCCGTGGTTCCTCGCCGCGGCGCGCCCCGGCAGCGGGCCGCACCTCGTCGGCGTCGACGTCGTGCTCACGCTCGGCGAGCTCGACGTGCCCGCCACGGTCGGCTGGAGCGCCACCGAGGCTCACCCGGCCTTCCTCGCGCCGATGGCGACGCCCGGCGAGCCCGAGCGCACCCGGCTGTCCACCGCCCGCGGCGCGACCATCTCGCGCACTGCCGACGGCGCGCTCACCTTCGGCCGCCGCGCGGTCGACGACAGCGTCACGCTCGCCTCACACCCGAAGGGCGCGGCGCTCGTCCTGAGCGGCGCGGGAGGCGGCACGCTGCGGCTGCGCACCCCGTACGCCCGCGAGCGTGAGGTGCCCGAGTGGAGGTGCGAGGACGACGCGCTCGACGCGGCGCCACTGCTCTTCGACGACGAGACGACGCCGGGCAGCACCCTGCTCGTGCTCAGGCGCGCGGAGGCGAACGGCGACGTGAGCTGGCGCGTGTGGCGCGCGACGCCGACGAGCTTCGACGGTCCCGGCACGCTCGTCATCCCCGCCGCGCTGGGGCACTTCGAGCCGCTCGCCGCCGCCGGCACCTCGTTGCACCTCGCGCGCGCCGGCCGCGGTGGTCGCGGCGCCAGCGCACGCTTCGAGAGCGCGGCGCTGCCCGTGAGCACCCTCACCACCCTCGCCCACGACCGCCAGCGCCTCACGCTCGCGCAGACCGACCTGCGCGTCCTCGAGGGCGCCGACGCCGAGTTCCCGGCGCGCGGCCCGGCGACGTGGCGCACGGCGCTCCGCGTGCGGCGGCAGGAGGCGGAGCTCAAGCGTCGCCTCTCGCGCGAACGGGAGGCCGGGCGCGTGGCCCAGCCCGGAGACACCGAGGTGGTGACGGTCATCGCGGCGGAAGAGGCCGACCCCTGCCCGTTCAAGACGGTGCTGCTGACGGCGGCCGCGGCTCCAGTGACGCTGTCCGAGAGCGCCCAGCCCGGCTGCCTCGACCTCGACGTGCCCGTGGCCGCGGCGGACTTCTGCGGCATCGGCGGTCAGCAGGTCCTCACCGTCAACGCGGGCACTGACGACACGTGGGAGTTCCAGCTCTGGATGCGCGCGGGCACCCGGGCGAGCGCGGTGCGCGTCGGCGCCACGCCGCGCGTCGGCATGACGCACCCGCGGGTGAGCGCCGCGGACGTCAACGGCGATGGCGCCGCCGACGTGGTGGTGCATGACGCGGCGGCCCCGAGCGTGTTCTTCAACGACGGGCGCGGCGGGAGCTTCGGCGGCGCGTCGATGGGTGGCGTGCTCGAGCTCGCGCCGATGCTCCCTGCGGCGGGCGTGGGCCTCGAGGGCGGCAGCGTCGCGTGCGGCGCGGGCCTCGAGTGCCAGTATGTCCTGGGGACGCGCCCCTCGTGCGGTCAGGCCAACAACCGCGCCGAGCTCCTCTGAGCGACGTCACTGGGCGCTGGGCGCCTCGAGCTGCGCCAGCTCGCGCTCGATCGTCGCCCAGGCCACCGGGTCGCTCCTGCGCAGCCGCGCCGGGTTGCCGAAGAACTCCATGTACGCGTTGCCAAAGCGCTCGTTGAGCGGACCGCGCGGGTCGGCTGCGTGCGCGGCCGCGGCGTTGCGTGAGGACGAGTAGGTGACGTTGCCCAGCGAGTCGGGGGTGAGGCGGCCCGTCACGCCGTAGCGCTCGTCGACCGCGTGCGCCGTCTCGTGGAGCGCGGTGAAGGACACGCCGCTGCGCTGCACGTCACGCCGCGCGAGGGCCGCGCGGGAGAGCTCCAGGCGCGGCTCGTTGCGCCAGCCCATGCGCGAAAGGTCGTCGGCCACGCCCGGAGAGCGGCTCATGAAGTGGTCGATGGTGCGCTGAGGGACGAAGCCGCCGCCGCTGTCGGCGCTCCCGAAGGCGATGCGATCGGCCACCACGATGGTCGGCAGCGTGCGCAGGTGCGACGCCGGCAGCCGCGAGAACGTGGTGCGCAGGGTCTCGAGCTCCGCCGGGCTCGCGCCCTGCACCGAGAGCTGCACGCCGTTCACCGTCAGGTGCTGCACGGGCTGGGTGTTCATCACGCCCACCGCGTCGGCCTGGAGCCGCGCGCGCGTCGTCGGCCGCTCGGTCAGCGACACCCCGCCGCCGAAGCGACCGTACTCGCGCGGGCGGTCGAAGCCGTCGGTGACGCCCGCCCGCGCCGCCTCCCGTTCGCTGAGCGAGAAGGCGCGGTCGGTCGAGCGTGGCCGCGTGCGCGCGAGGTCGTCGAGCAGCAGCCGGAAGTCGCGATAGTCGAGGTTCGGCTGCCCGGTCAGCTCCCGCGCCAGCGCCGGCCGGCGTTCCTCAGGCGCACGGCGGAGCTGCTCGAACTCCGCGCCGCCGAACGCGCGCGCGCCGATGCGCACCTGGTTTCCTCGCGCGAAGAAGCCGCTGAGGTGATCAGCCCACTGGGTGTCCGTCTCTGCCTGCGCCGAACGACCGGGAGTCTCGAAGACTCGATTCGCTCTGACTTGCATGGTCAGAGGAGTCTGCGAGACCGCCCCGCCAGCAGGCAAGTCCCACGGCTCAGGTGTCGAGCCGCCGGCGTGTACTCGAGCCCCAAGCAGCGTCAGCGCAGCACGAGGTGCTCCCCCTCGACGGTGAAGCCCGGCTCGCGCAGCACGCGATCGGAGAGCTCCTCCTGCGAGAGCCCGGTCTCGTTGGCCAGCTTCACCAGCAGCGCGCGCCACGGTGTCCACCGGGTGCCGCCAGCGCCGCTGACGCCCTGCAGCGCGAGGTGCCGCAGCGTGAGCTCGACGGCCTTGTTGAGCTTCTCCTTGCGGAACAGCGCGGAGGTCTGCGCGTCGAGGTCGAGGAAGCGCGACGCCACGGTGCGGATGGCGAGCGACATGAACGAGCTGCGCTCCATCTCCTCCTGCAGGTAGAGCTGGTCGACCACGCCGACGGTGGTCTCGACGAGCGCGGTGACGGTGGCCGATCTCGGCGCGCCGGTGAGCACCGCGGTCTCGCCGAACATCTCGCCCGGCCCGAGGAGCCGCAAGTTCTGCTTCTCTCCCGCCACGAGGCGCGTCGCCTGGCAGTGCCCCTCGAGGATGATGTACGCCGAGTCGCCGCTCTCGCCCTCGGTGACGATGGCCTCGCCGGGCTGGAAGGTGAGCTGCGGGAGCTGCGCGGTGCCGCGGATGAACTCCTCGAGCTCCTTCTTGAGCTCGCCGACCGTCTGGTAGCGCTGCGCGGGCTCGACCGCGAGCGCCTTCATGCAGATGGCCACCAGCCGCCGCGGGAGCTGCCAGCCGGGCGCGGGTGAGACCTTGTCGGGCGGGGTGATGCTCGCGCGGGCCGCGGCCTGCAGCACGTCGTCGGAGGTCGCCGCGACGTACGGCGGCCGCCCGGTGAGCACGCGGTACAGGATGCCGCCGAGCGCGAAGATGTCGGTGCGGTCGTCGAGCGCGAAGTTCATGCCGCGCGCCTGCTCGGGCGCCATGTACGCCGGCGTGCCGTTCATCGAGCCGTCATTCGTCTCGCGCGTCGGGAGCTGCGCCTTGCGGCGCGCGAGGCCCCAGTCGACGAGGTAGATCTGCCCGAACTCGCCCACCATCACGTTCGACGGCTTGAGGTCGAGGTGCAGCACGCCGCGCGCATGCGCGAAGGCCACCGCGTCACAGACGCGCACCACCACGTCGAGCGCGGCGAAGAGCCCGTCGATGCCCTCGCGCTCGTTCTGCTCGAGCAGCTGCTGCAACGACATGCCCTCGAGCACCTTCATCGTGAAGCACGTCGAGCGCTTCTTGTCGGCGGCGAGCGCGTACACCGCGGGGATGTTGGGGTGGTCGAGCTGCGCGGTGATGCGCGCCTCCTCGACGAAGCGCTGCAGCGCCGAGTCGTCCTTCGCCAGCTCGGGGCGGAGCACCTTGAACGCCACCTCGCGGCCCAGCGTCTCGTCCCGCACCCGGTACACCCGCGACATGCCGCCCGAGCCGAGGAGGCCGAGATCGACGACCTCCCAGCCCTGCGGAATGGGCTGCGAGAGCGAGGTGCCATCATCGGGGCGCTTCTTTCCGAAACCGAACATGGCCCGCGAGTCTCGCGCACCGACGCCGCGACAGGAACCGGTTGCTGAGCGCGGTGGTGTCGCGCCCGCCTCCTGTGAAGGGGGGCTTGGCGGTTGTGGGGTCGTGCTTGAGGATGCCGCGCGCATGAGCGGAGCGTCGAGGGACGGCATGTTCGCGGCGGGGGCGGTGATCGACCAGCTTCCCGAGCTCTACCTGGTGCTCGACCCGACGTTCTCGATCGTGGCGGTGAGCGACGCGTACCTGTCCGCGACGATGACGCGGCGGGAGCAGGTCGTCGGTCGCAGCCTCTTCGAGGTGTTCCCCGACAACCCCGACGATCCGCACGCGAACGGCGTCAGAAACCTGAAGGCGTCGCTCGAGCGGGTGCGCGACACCTGCCGGCCCGACGCGATGGCGGTGCAGAAGTACGACATCCGCCGCCCGGAGGCGGAAGGAGGCGGCTTCGAGGTCCGCTACTGGAGTCCCCAGAACAGCCCGGTGATGGTCGACGGGCGGCTCGCGTACATCGTGCATCGCGCCGTCGACGTGACGGACTTCCTCCTGCTCCGCGAGCGCGCGGCGACGCAGGACAGCGTCAACGCCGAGCTGCGCACCCGCGCCGACCGCAGCGAAGAAGAGATCGTCGCGCGGAGCCGGGAGCTCCAGGCCACGAACGAGCGGCTGCGCGAGGCGCACCTCGAGCTCGAGACCCTCAACGCGCAGCTCGAGAAGCGGGTGCATGAGCGCACCAGCGAGCTCAGGGCGGCGAACCTCGCGCTCCGCCAGGAGATGGACGCGCGCGCGCACGCCGAGGAGCAGTTCCGCCAGGCGCAGAAGATGGAAGCCGTCGGCCTGCTCGCCGGGGGCATCGCGCACGACTTCAACAACCTGCTCACCGTCATCCTCAGCTGCAGCGCGCTGCTCGCCGAGGAGATCGTCGAAGGCCACCCGCTGCGCCGCGACCTGCTCGACATCACCGAGTCCGCGGAGCGCGCCGCCGGGCTCACGCGGCAACTGCTGACCTTCAGCCGCCGCCAGGTCTCGAGCCCCACCAGCGTCGACCTCAACGAAGTGGTCCGCCAGTCGGTGCCCTTCTTCAGGCGGCTGCTCGGCGAGAACGTCCGCCTCGATTCGAAGTGCGCGCCGAGCCTCCCGCGCACGCGCGTCGATCGCGGCCACGTCGAGCAGGTGTTGATGAACCTCGTGGTGAACGCGCGCGACGCGATGCCGCTGGGAGGCGCCATCACCATCGAGACCTCCAGCGTCGAGCTCGATGAACAGGCTGGCGGGTACCTCGGCGCGGCCCCCGGCTCGTACGTCGTGCTGGCAGTGACCGACACCGGCACCGGGATGGCGGAGGAGACGCGCGCTCGGCTCTTCCTCCCGTTCTTCACCACCAAGGGTATCGGCCGCGGCACGGGGCTCGGGCTCTCGATGGTGCACGGCGTCGTGAAGCAGAGCCACGGCGAGCTCTTCGTGGACACCACGCTGGGCGCGGGCACGACGTTCAAGGTGTGCTTCCCGGTCGAGCTCGAGGCGGCGGTCAGCGAGCGGGCCAGCACCGCGGAGCCGCTCCCACCGCCCGCGCAGTCGGCCGTCATCCTCGTCGTCGAAGACGAGGAGCCGGTGCGGGACGTGACGGCGCGCATCCTCCGGCACGACGGCTACACGGTGTTGACCGCGTCCTCTCCCGCCCAGGCCCTGGCGCGGTTCGCTGATGCGCAGTTCGAGCTGCTGCTGACCGACGTGGTGATGCCCGACATGGACGGACCCACCTTCGTCGAGAAGCTGGCTGAGCGGCGGGCCGAGCCGTTCCGCGTGCTCTTCATGTCTGGCTACACGGGCGGAACGGCCGTTCACCAGCGGGTGCTCGAGTCGAACGCCGCCTTCGTTCAGAAGCCCTTCACGCCCCGGCAGCTGCGCATGCGGGTTCGCGAAGCCCTCGCCGCCGAGCGGCAGGGAGCGGTCGCGCGCAGGGCTTGAGCGAGCCCCAACCGGCGGTTGCGCACCCGGCGTCGCCCATGGCATCGACGCGCCATGGAGCTGCACACCGAGCGCCTCGTCCTCCGAGAGCTCCGCGAGACCGACTGGGAGGACGCCCTCGCCGTCGACGGAGATCCGGAGGTCGTGCGCTTCCAGAGCTACGACGCCCTCACGCCGGAGCTGGCCCGGCGGAACGTGGCGAAGAGCATCGCCGCCGCCGCCGCGACGCCGCGGGTCCTCTTCGAGCTCGCGGTCACGCGCCGTGGAGAGGATCGCTACCTCGGCCGCGTCGGGGTGCACGTCACGCGCCCCGAGCACCGCGAGGGCACGGTGTGGGCGAGCCTCCATCGCGCTGAGTGGCACCACGGCTACGCCCGCGAGGCGGGCCGCGCGGTGCTCACCTTCGCCTTCGAGGAGCTGAAGCTGCACCGCCTCGCCGCCGACTGCGACCCGCGCAACGTCGCCTCGGCGCGGCTCATGGAGCAGCTCGGCTTCCGCCGCGAGGGCACGCTCCGCCAGAACTGGTGGCTCAAGGGCGAGTGGTGCGACTCGGCGCTCTTCGGGCTGCTCGCGGCCGAGTGGGCGAGCTCTTTCGGGCAGGCGAAGGACCCCGAGCGCTGATAGGGCACCGCGCGCCGCGGCCCGGAGTCGCGCGAGAGGAGCAGCCGTGCAGTCGATGTGGCGCTGGCGGGCAATCATCCTGATGTCGTCGGCGGTGGTGATGCTGCCGCTGCGCCACCTCGTGCCGCCGCTCACCGACTTCGGCGAGCACGCCGCGACCATCGCCACCGTGCACGACGTGCTCTTCGGCGGGCCGCTCGACGCCTGGTACGAGCTCGACCTCCTCCACACGCAGTACTGGCTGATGGCGCTGGTCGGCGCGCTCCTCTCACCGCTGGTGGGAGGCCCCGTCGCCGCGCTCAAGCTGCTGCTGGTCGCGGCGTCGGTGGGCGCCACGGCGGCGATGCTGCGCCTGCTGCGCGTGCTCGAGCTCGACGAGCGGCTGGCCCTCGCCGCCGTCGCCCTCACCTGGACGCGGCCGATGGCGCTCGCCTTCGTGCCCTTCGTGCTCGCGCTCCCGCTGGTGCTGCTGGTGTTCGCCGAGGTGGGCGGCGTCGAACGCCCGTCCCGCGCGGCCCACGTGCGCGTCGCGCTGCTCGGGCTGGCGACCTACCTCCTCAACCTCGCGTCACTGATGTGGCTCGGCGTCGGCGCGTTCGCGGTGGTGCTGGCGCGGGAGCTCCGCCGGGCGCCTGCCCGCGAGGTGCTCGCGGGCGTGGTGCGACGGCTGCCCGGCGTGCTGGTGCTCGCGCTGCCCATCGCGCTGTGGATGCTCACCAGCGGCGTCGCGCGCGCCGACCCCACGCAGTTCGCCGTCTCGATGACGCCCCGCTTCTGGAGTCTCCCTCGCCTCCTCAAGGACGGTCCCCTGTGGATCCTCGACTGCTGGGTCGACCGCTCGGGCCGCACGCTCAACCACGTCTACCTCGGCGCGCTGGTGCTGCTCGCGCTCCCCCTCGGCGCGAAGGAGCCGTCGTCCGGGCGCCGCGCGGCCATCGCCCTCGCGGTCGCCACCACGCTGCTGTGCGTCGCCCTACCCTTCGAGCGCGGCTGGCTGTGGGGGCTCAACGCGCGCTTCCTCGCCGCGGCAGCGCTGCTGCTCGCGCCGGCGCTCGCGTTCCGACGGGGCGTGGCGCGGTCGCTCGCGCTCGCGGGCCTCGGGGCGGTCAGCCTCGGCGCGGCGTGGAACACCGAGCGGCTCACCCTCGTGACGCAGCAGGAGGCCCGCGGCGTCGAGCTGCTCCGCGAGCTGCGCCCCGGCAGCCGCCTCCTGCAGCTCTCGTTCGACCAGGGCTCCGCGGTGTCGCACGACTCCGTCACCTCGCACCTCTCGGGCTTCCACCGCGCGTGGAACCACGGCCCGAACGAGCCCTCGTTCGTCGACCTCCCGCAGTCGGTGCTGCACTACCGCGCGGGTAGGGCGCCCTTCCTGCGGCCGTGGCCGTCGGAGCTCTCGCCCAACGAGTACGACAACGCGCGGGAAGGCCCGGCCTACGACTGGGTGCTGGTGCGCGGTGAAGGGCCCTCGTTCCCGCCCGCCGAGGGGACGCCCGGCCCGCGCTGGGAGCTGGTGCAGTCCGTCGAGGGCTGGCGGCTCTTCCGCCGGCTCGACTGACTCACTTCGGGAGCAGCGCCTCGAGCGGCTTCTTCTCGTCGCTCTTCTTCGCCTTCGTCCACTCGATGAGCGCGCTCTGCCACGACACCTTCGTCTGCGTGGGCGCCTTGTCGGCCTCGTGCAGCTTGAAGCCGTCGCCGCCCAGGTAGAGGTAGTCGGTCGTCGCCAGGGTGTACGTCTTCTTCGGGTCGATGGCCGCGCCCCTGCCGTCGACGTAGCCCTCCCCCTTCGCGCGCAGCCCCGAGAAGCGGGCCTCGGTGTTCTGCGCCGCCGCGAGCAGCTGCTCGCCGGTGAGCTTCACGGTGACGACCTCGTTCTCGAACGGCGCGAGGTCCCAGATGCTCGCCGAGGTGATGGCGCCCGCGGGCAGCCCCGCGCGCACGCCCTTGCGGTTGAGCAGGGCGACGTCGGTCTTGAAGCGCTCACGGAGCGCGGTGGTGAGCCACGCCGACATCTCGGCCGACTCCTGCTCGAGGCCGCTCTTCGTGAAGCCGATGGTGCCGCCGAGCGCCTCGTCGAGCTTCTTCTTCCACGAGGCGATGAGCTCCGCGGCCTTCGGGTCGGCCTTCGACGGGCCCGTGACGTCGACCAGCGTCGCCTCGACCTTCTGCACGCGCGCGGCGGGAGGCTTCAGCAGATCGGCAGTCACCTGCACCCGCGCGTACTCGTGCCAGCGGCTGCCGGGGTAGACGAGCCGCGTCGCGCCGACGGTGTCGGGCCACTCGGTGCCGCAGTCGCGCCCGGCGACGAAGGCCGGCGCCCAGTCCTTGTGCTGCTCGAGCAGGCTCGCCATCTCGTGGAGACAGCCGTCGGTGATCAGCACCACCACGTCTGCGCCCTCGGTGCGCGCCGCGGGGATCGCCTGCGAGAGGGCCGCCTCGTCGGTCAGCAGCTCGAGGCCGTCCATGCGGCCGGGCATCGGCGTGCGCGTCGCCTTGCGCGCGGCGAGCCCGATGACGCCGACCTTGAGCCCCGCGCGCGGCACGAGCACGTACGGCTGCAGGCCGAACTTCTGGCCGTCGGCGCTCGACGCCCGGAGGTTCGCCGCGAGGTACGGGTAGCCGCCGGCCGTCGCGTTCGCGAGGAACTGCTCCTTCGCCCAGTCGAGCTCGCGGTTGCCGAACGCCGACGCGGCGTAGCCCATGAGCTTCATCACCTCGGCCGTCGGCTGGCCCTTGAAGTAGCTCGAGATGCTCTGGCCGTTCGCGTTGTCGCCGGTGGACAGCGCGAGCGTCGTCGCCGCGTCGCACGGGCCCACGCAGTGCTTCTCGTCGGCGAGCCAGCGGCCGAGCACCTCCGCCGCGCCGCCGCGCGCGCCCTTCTCGTCGGTCGACGGGAGCAGGTAGCCGTTCTCCGCGCCAGTCACGAGGAAGGTGAGCGTCACCTCCTTCTTCTGCGCGGTGTCGCCCACCGCCGCCGCGCCGTGCGCTTCGGGCTCGGGAGGAGGAGAGTCCTTCTTGCAGCCGACGAGCGAGCCGAAGACCACCAGGGCCACGAGCAGGGTGCGCATGACGCCGAGGTCTACACGACAGCGACTGGGCGCGCGCGCGGAAGTGGCTCAGACTGGGGCCATGTGGCGCTACCTCCAGGCGCACGAGGCGTTCGTCCGCAGCGCGCTCGCCGAGCCGCACGACGCGCCGTTCTGGGAACAGCTCGCGGCGTTCCATCGCCAGCAGCTCGCCTTCATGCAGCATGAGCGGCTGATCCACCTCCTCGTCACGCTCACCGTCGCCGTGCTCGCGCTGGGCAGCGTGGCGTACGTCTCGTTCGCGCCGTCGCTGCCCGCCTTCGCGATGGCCGCGCTGCTCCTCGGGCTGGTGAGCGCGTACCTCGTGCACTACTTCCGCCTCGAGAACGGCGTGCAGCGCTGGTACCACCTCGCGAACGCACTCGACGCGAAGCGCGGCGTGGTCAGCGCGCGCTACGAGTGACGACGCCTTTCACCGGGGCCAGTGGATCTCCGGCAGCCCGGGCCGCTGACCCCAGCTCTGCCGGATCAACGTCTCGAGGTCGGGCGGGCCGTCGACGTCACCGAGCAGCCGCCGCGCGCGCAGCAGCCGCGCCGCCGACAGCACCTCCGCGCTCGGCGCGAAGAGCTGCAGACGTTCCTCCTGGAGCTCCACGAGCATGTCCTGCCCCGTCGGCCGCACGAGGACCGCGAACGACGGGCTCACGCCGCGACGCCACTCGATGAGCCGCGGGAGCTCCTCGACCGGGACGTTGAGGCCGACGCGCTCGAGCGCGGTGCCCGCGAGCGGAGGCAGGCACTGCTCGAGCCGGAGCCCACGGTGACGGGGCGCCGCGATGAAGCGCAGCTCGCGCAGCCGGGGCAACCGCGGCAACAGGCGCTCCCAGAGCTGGAGCCACCGCGCCGTGGGCTGCACGCTCGCCGAGACACCCAGCCGGGCGAGGCGCGGCAGCGGAGGCGCATCGACCAGCAGCTCGAGCGCCTCGAAGGGGAGCCACGAGAGGAACTCCACGTGCTGGAGCTGCCCGCCGAGGAGCGGCGTCGTCGGCACCGTCACGCCTCCGTCCGCCCGCTCGAGGTAGCGGAGCGAGAGCCGCCGTACGCTCCGCCACCGCCGGTCGCTCGCCGGGCCGGTGAGCTGCTCGGCGTGCCCGGAGACGGCGACCAGCGTCGCGCGCTCGATGATCGCGTCCTCCGGCCGCACGCCCTCGGGGAGGATGAAGTGCGGCTCCGCGCGGAGCTGCTGGGCTCTCAGCCTCGCGAGCCCTTTCAGCGGACCGCGCACCGCGTCGAGCTCGAGGAGCAGCCACTCGCCCTGCAGCGCGCCCTCGGCGAGCAGCATGTCCGCAAGCACGCGCCAGGGACCGTCGTCACCGTCCGGCGCGTCGAGCGCCGAGTCCCATGCCGCGTCGAGCTCCATCGGGCCAGAGCGTGACAGGCCCGCGCACCAGAGGACAATCGTCAGGGGCAGTACTGCGGCTCGATGCTCCACGCACCGCGCTGCGCGCCGCCGTTCCACACCACCTTGAGGCCGCCGTAGTTGAAGATGTGGTACCCGTACCAGAGGCCCGAGCAGCCGGTCGCGCTCACGGCGATCTCGTCGGTGTAGCCGAGCTCGTGCTGGCCCGCGCAGTAGCCGCGCGCGCGCAGCTCGGTCGCCACCGCGACGAACCACTGCTGATCCGTGTAGCGGTCGCCGATGGGGCAGTCGCTGCCAACGCTGCAGCCAGAGAGCATCGCCATCACCGCGTTGACCTCGCTCGCCACCGAGCCGCTCGTGAGGTTCCACCCGGTGAACCCCGCCTCAGGCACGCCCTGAGGGAACGAGCACGAGACACGCGGCCCTCCCGCCGGGGGAACCGGCGCCGCGCCACCGCCCGCGCCTGCACCGCCACCCGCGCCTGCGCCGCCGCCCGAGCCTGAGCCACCACCCG
>JBMORD010000099.1:0-20950 GCA_049322495.1 Myxococcota bacterium
TGGCACCGGCGGCGGCGGCGGCGACATGGACGCGGGCTTCGATGCTGGCACGGTGAGCGAGCAGATCGCCGCGGTGCGCACGGCCATCGACGCGACGACCGACGGCGGTGTCGGCCAGCTCACGATTCGCGGCGCGTTCGTCTCGTACCTCAAGCCCCTCGTTCCCGGCGCGGGCACGCTGGCCGACGGTGGCTCGGCGAACGACATGGCGGGCTTCTTCATTCAGGGCGCGCAGGGTGGTCCGGCGCTGTTCATCGCGGTCGACCCGGCGAACGTCCCGGGCGGCATCGCGCAGGGCAACCTCGTCGACCTCACCGTCGACACGGTGACGAAGATCAACGGGCTCCGCGCGGTGACGGCCATCAGCGCCGTGACGGTCGCGACGACCACGCCGAACCCCATTCCCGGCCTCATCGCGTCGGTCACCGCGGAGGACTTCCTCAACTCGGCGACCATCGACCTCTTCGAGAGCCGGCTGATCTCCTTCGACGGCACGGTGACGAACGAGCCCGGCGCCCTCGGCAGCGGCTACAAGGCGGTGCAGGTGTCGACCACCGGCACGCCGGACGCGGGCACGAACTTCCGGCTCCGCGCGCCGGTCGCGGTGATGGACGCGCTCTACTTCGGCCCCGGCTGCACCTTCAGCGTCTCGGGCGTGCCGCTCTGGCGCTTCACCGCGGCGGCGCAGCCGTCGCCCTTCAACGCCTCGGAGCTGACGAACATCGTCTGCCCGGCGCCGGCGTTGATCAGCGCGAACGCGACGTCGAACACCGCGGCCACGGTCAGCTTCAGCCGTGACCTCGCGGCGATGACCGTCGACGCGGGTGCGTTCTCCATCGTCGCGAGCGACGGCGGCGTGCTGGCGGTCGCGGACGCGACGCTGTCTGCGCCGCGCTCGGTCGCCCTCGTCACCGGCGCGCAGGTCGGCGGCGAGACCTACACCGTCAGCGTGAACAGCTCGGTCACCGACATGCGCGGCACGGGCGCTTCGTCGGCCACCACCACCTTCGTCGGCGCGGCGGGCGCGGTCTGCTCGCCGGGCGTGGTCATCAGCCAGGTGTTCGGCGGAAACAGCAACACGAGCGCGGCCTACAACGCCGACTACGTCGAGTTGCACAACCGCACTGCGGCGCCGGTCAACATCGCGGGTTGGTCGCTCCAGTATCAGAGCAGCACTGGGACCAGCTGGACCGCCATGGCACTTGCCTCCGGTACGATTCAGCCTGGTGGCTTCTTCCTCATCTCCGTCAACGCGGGCTCGGGCGCCAACCCGCTGCCGACGCCCGACCTGACCCTCACGGGTGGTCAGAACATGAGTGGTACCGCGGGCAAGATTGCGCTCGTCAACACGACGACGGCGCTCTCGGGGCAGTGCCCGAGCACCAGCACGGCGATCGTTGATCTCGTCAGCTACGGCACGGTGACGAACGCGTGCGCCGAGGGCATGTCGGCGCCCGCGCCGTCGACCGCCAATGCGATCTTCCGCAAGGACACGGCGGCCGGTCCGACCCTCGCCTGCGTCGACAGCAACCAGAACAACAGCGACTTCGTGGCGGCTCCCGCGGCGCCGCGCAACAGCTCGGCAACGCCGGTCATCTGCACCTGCAACTGAGCCAGCGTTGAGCTGAAAAGAGAGGGCCGGAGAGCGTGTCTCTCTGGCCCTCTTCCTTTGCGGGCGGGGAGCCTGCCGTCGACGTCGCGGATCCGGGTGCGACGCCGTCGCCGCGCGAGCGGTGCCTCGGAGCGAGACCGTTGGGGACTTCCATGCGCCAGGTACGCACGAACTGATGCTCGTTGCCGCGCGCGCGTCGTCCATAGGTCCCCCAGAGGTCGACGGCCGGGCTGGTCTCGCAGACCACCTTTGGACGAACGTCGGTCACCGCACGCGTGGGGGTCGAGCGCCCTGAGCGCGGACACCGTCGCCCGGCACCGCGGCCAACGCCATCCACCGCTTCGTTCCGGCGCTGCAGAGCGCGGGCGCGTGCCGGGCTCGAGCGGCCCGCCGTGCACCACCACCGAGATGTGCGTCGCCGCCCTCGACGTCGCCGCGGTGCTCGTCGACTGACGCGTCAAGGAGGACTCCGTTCGTGTGCGTGCGCCGACGACCGCCTGCGGCAGCCAACCACCATCTCCTTCGCCGTGAAGCCGTTGGCTCGTGAGCAGCGCGGGGGCGCGGTTTCTTGCCCTGCTCATGACCGACGTGCGGGCAAGGTGACTCACTCTGGCTGATTTGTACTCAGTGATGACCGCCGCGCCGGGGGCACGGGGCTCCAGGCGCGCGCCTCGAAGTTGACAACTCGATACAGAGGCCGACGTCACCTGCAGCGAAGTGTGCACATCTGTGTCGACGAAACGCCCGAGGTCGAGGGGCTCCACGCCACCAGCACGGCCAGAGCCCGACCCATCTGCCGCCCCCAGGCCAGCTGCGCTCGACGTTCTGCGGCCTCCCGATGTCGCGCCTGCGCACGTTTGCAGCTCCGCGTGGGAACTGGGAGTGCGGCAGGGCTGTGGCAACGACCCTGCGAGCCTCCCAGAATCGCGAAGTGGGCCCCGTTCCAGCGAGCCCTGCGCACACCTGACGAAGTGCGCCCGGTTCCATGGTCGCTGGACACGAGACTCCAGCCTTCGCGAGCTCACGCTTCGATGCGACGCGGAATCCTGCGTGTGGCGTTGCACGTCCTCGAAGCTGCCGCGCAGCGCGGGCGAGAGCCGGTCGTCGCCTCTCACACCGGACTCTTCTCGCACCACTCGGCGAGCACCGACTCGGCCAGGAGGCGTGCCTTGCGGCAGCAGCTCACACATCGTCTGGAGGTGAGGCCCGTGCGAAGTGAAGCGGTGCGGGAGCCGCGTTCTCCGCGAGACAGATCGGCGGCATCAATGGGCGGCGGGCTCAGCGCATCCGCCCGACGTAGCCGCGCTCGGCCAGCTGCTTCTGCACCAGCGCCTCGTGGGCAGCGCGGAAGGGCGCCGCCGCGTCTTCCGACACGAGCGTCGCGAGCGCCTCGGCGATGGCCTCCAGGCTCGACATGCCGCCCGGTGGTGCGGCGCGGAGGCTCCGGCGGCCCTCGGGCGCGACGAGGGAGAACCGCGGCAGCGCGCGCAGCTCCGGCACCCGCTGCATCATCTTGCGTGCCTGGCTCCACGAGCCGTCGAGCACCACCAGCGTCGAGGGTGGCGTCTGGGCAGGGCGTGCGGGCTCCCCCGGCCACAACAGCCACGCGCCGTGGAGATCATCGACCTTCAGCGGCGCGTCCTTCGCCCCGAACACGCGCGCCTCGACGCTCGAGGAGACCCGCGCGGCGTGGCGGCCGGTATTGCTGCGCTCGGAGAGCTCGAGCACGTGCTGGATCAGAACGACTCGCATCGCGCTACCGCCGGCAGTCCGGGAAGCCCTTCTCCTTCGCGTGGGCGGCAGCGTGGAGCGCGTCGTACTCGGCGCGGGTGAGGTCGCCGCGCCAGAAGGTCATCGCCACCTCGCCCCAGGTGCCCTTCCAGTCCGGGGGCATCGAGGCGGGCTCGAAGGGCACGCCCGGTGGCGGGGCGGGCACGGGCGCCATCACGTACGCGCAGCCGAGCGGGTGCGGCGGCAGCTTCAGCGCGACGAGCGCCTTCTTCAGCGCCTCGAGGTCCGGCCGCTGCTTGTGGGCGAGCACCAGCTTCAGCGTGCGCGTGTAGTCGGCGCTGCCGGGGACCATCTTCGGGGCGTCGTCAGCGAGGGTCATGGTCGCGACCAGCAGGGTGAAGAGGAGCGGGCGCATCGACCGCGAAGCTACCAGCTCACTCTTCGCGGCGGGTCTCCTGGCGGAAGACCCAGCCGCAGATGCGGTCTTCGAGGTGGCGCGGGAGCTGCTCGAAGCGCACCGCGAAGCCGACCTCGGTCGAGCGCACGACGGTCGCGAGGCAGCGGACCTCCATCGACTCGAGGTTGAAGGCACACTCGCCGACGGCGCCGCGCGGAGGCATCGGGCTCGCGGGCACGTGCCGCACCACGTACGCGCCGGCGGCGCTCAGGTCGTTGCAGCGGAACAGCTCGAAGCGCTCACCCCACGCGAAGGTGAAGCGCAGCCTCGCTGGCACGCGGAAGAATCGCCGACGGTTGGTGGGCATGGGGGAACCCACAGGCTCATCGGCACGTTGGTCGGGACTCTTCAATGGCGTGTCAGGTCGCGGGGTTCAGCGCGAGGCAGAGCGGGCAGGCCGAGGGTGGGTGTGGCGTGCGGCCCCGGTGGAGGTCGAGCACCGCGCGGGAGATGTCTGCCAGCTGTCGCCGCACCTCCCGGCGCGCACCTTTCACGCGGGCGACCTTCATCGAGTCGTAGGCGGTCGTCTGGTGGCGCATCCACGCGATGACGGCGGCCTCGGCGCGCCGCTCGAGGGGAATGCGCTCGGTGCGCGCCACGGTGCCGCTGCCGACCGGCGTGGCGTGCGCGGTGACGCGCTGCACGAGCACCGTCTCGAGCGCCGAGAACTGCGGCGTGAAGCGGAGGAACTGCTTCACCGCGCCGGCGAAGTCTTCCACGTAGTCGGCCTGCTCGGCGGCCCGGCGCGCGCGGGAGGCCTCGAGCTTCTTCGTGTACTGCGGAGAGGCGCGCTCGACCTCGAGGGCCGCCTTCGCGGCGGCGATGTTCGCGGAGGGCGCCCAGACCCCCTTCGAGAAGACCTTGCGACCGACCTTCTCGACCACTGCCCAGCTCGGACCGGCGGCCTTCACCCGGCGCGTGAGGCCCGCGTCACCGGGAGGGAGGCAGCTCCAGTCGGCAGGTACGGTGAGGACGCGCCCGTCGGGGGCGCGCACCTGGCGGGGGTCCTTCGTCGGAGCGCAGATGAGGGACTCACTCATGCGCGGCGCACTGATCACACCGTCCCTGTGGGGTCAATCGCTGCGGTCGCGCAACGAGTGGCAACGGAGGGGCACGCACGGCCCCTGCATTGCCACCGGGCTCTCGGACCGACCTTCGCACCTCGGGTAATCGCTGCGGTCTCGCAACGAGTGGCAACGGAGGGCCAAGCGAGGCCCCTGCGTTGCCTCCGGGCTCGCGGCTCTTCGGACCTGGGGCAATCGCTGCGGTCGCGCAACGAGTGGCCCCTGCGTTGCCTCTCGCCTCACGGACCGACGTAGCGGGCGCGCGGGCGGATGGGGGCGGGGCTCGCCTGCTGCTCGGCGATGTGCGCGAGCCAGCCCACGGTGCGGCCGAGCGCGAAGATGAGCGTCGCCGAGCCGCGCGGCAGCCCCAGCTCGCGGGTCATCACTGCGAGCGCGAAGTCCACCGCGGGGAGTTGCTTCCGGCGCAGCTCGACGCGCGAGAGGAAACGGTCGAGGCGACGCCTGATGCCGGGCGCGAGTTGCGGGCGGAGCAGGGTGAGCAGGCGCGAGGCGCGCGGATCTCCGTCGTCGTACGCACCGGCCTCGAAGCCGGGGAGCGGGCCCGCCTCGTCGATCTCGAGCCGGCGGGTCTCGCGCACCTGCGCCCAGAGGTCCTCGGCGGCATCGCACGCCGCGACGTGCCTCGGCCCCGTCGCGGTCGCCAGCGCGGCGAGGAGGCAGTCGACCCAGTGCGCTCCTGCCCCGGCGGCGACGCGCGCGGCGAAGGTCGACGCGTTCAGCTCGTGATCAGCCATCAGCACCATCGCCGCGTTGATCAGCGCACGCTCGGAGGCCGTGGCGCGCCGACCGAGCAGAGAGGTGGCCACGCGGCCCGCGAGCGAGGACTCCTGCTCGGCGAGCGCCTCGCCGCGGCCGGCTGCGCACGCGAGGCGAGCAAGCAGAGCCTGCGCCCCCGAGCCGCTCGCCACGACGCCGTCGGGTGCTCTCGGGACGTGCTCATGCCCCGTGTCCAGACGCGGCCCGCGACGCGCTGAGGGACTGCCTTCCTCGTGCGAGCGCGCCGGTGCGCTCTCGGTGTCCGCAGCGACCAGACGCGGCCCGCGACGCGCTGAGGGACTGCCTTCGTCGTGCGGGCGAGCCGGTGCGCTCGCGGTGTCCGCAGCGACCAGATGCGGCCCGCGCCGCGCTGGGGGACTGCCTTCGTCGTGTGCGCTCTCGATGTGCGTATCGACCGAATGTTGCCCCGCACGCGCTCGACGCGTTGCGGGCGCGTCGTCGGGCGCAGGACTGGAGCTCGCGGACGCTCGGGCGACGCGCGCACTGCTCGTGAGTGCTCGCCGTGGTGGGCTGTCATCGCGCTGCCGACGGAATGGGGCGGCCTCTTCAGGCACGCGCGAACCCGTCGAGCCGTCCCGACGGAGCGCCGGCGCGTGGGCCAGCGTCACCTCGAGGAGCACCTGGAGCGACGGCCGCGCGCCCCGGGTCGGCACGCGCGGCAGGCAGGGCGACCAGTCGACGCGCTGCTGCCACAGGAGCTCCGCGACCTGCTCGAGCGGCGTCTCGACGAGGTCGACGGCGCGCTGTCCGCGGTACACCGGCCCGCGCGGCGAGATGCGGGTGAGCGCCGAGTCGAGCACCGGCTCTCCCCAGCGGAGCGCGGCCGCGGCGACCGCCGCATGCCCGGCGCGCGCGGCGGCCTTGAGGCGCAGCTGCTCGACGCGATCGCGCGGGTAGAGCGCCCGCTTCCCGGGGCCGCGCGTCGCGCCGCCGAGCAGGCCGCGGCTCGCGTAGGCATAGATGGTCGCCGTCCGCACGCCGAGCAGCGCCGCCGCCTCGCGCGCGGTGAGCCAGTCCTCCGATGGTTGATTGCTCAATCCACGTTGGGTGCGCACGCGGCGAGCGTACTCATGCGGCACCCACAAAGGAGCCACACATGACCGTCGTTCAAGGGCTGGAAGGAGTCGTCGTCGCCGAGACGCGCCTCTCGCACGTCGATGGAGAGAAGGGCGAGCTGATCATCGCGGGCAGCGCCGTCGAGAACCTCGCCGGCCAGCGTCGCTTCGAGGAGGTCTGCGCCCTGCTCTGGGGCGTCCCGTCCGTCACGCTCGGCGAAGCGCGCCAGGCGGCCTTCGCGCTGCTGCCTTCGCTGGGGCGGGCGCTCGAGCTCGCCGATGGCATGGACGCGCTGCGCGCGGCGGTGGCGCAGCTCCCTTCGTCGACCGACGAGCTGCACGTCGCGGCGGCGGTGGGCGTCTTCGCGTCGGCGTGGGCGCGGCGTCAGGCGGGGCGCGAGCCGCTGCGGCCCGACTCCTCACTCGCGCACGCCGCCGACGTGCTGCGGATGGTCACGGGCGAGGCCGACGACGCGCGGGCGGCGGGGCTCGATGCGTACCTCGTCACGGTCAGCGACCACGGCATGAACGCCTCGACGTTCACCGCGCGCGTCATCGCCTCGACGCAGTCAGACCTCGTCTCGGCGGTGACCGGCGCCATCGGCGCGTTGAAGGGGCCGCTCCACGGCGGAGCGCCCGGGCCGGTGCTCGACATGCTCGATGCCGTCGGCGCCCCGGAGCGCGCCGAGGCGTGGCTCACCGCTGAGCTCGACGCGCGCCGTCGGGTGATGGGCATGGGACATCGCGTGTACCGGGTGAGGGACCCGCGCGCGGCGGTGCTCGAGGTGGCGCTCGAGCGGCTGGAGCGCGCGGGCGTGCGCAGCGCCCGGCTCCCGCTCGCGCGCGCCGTGGAGCGTGCGGCGACGCGGGTGCTCGCGGCGCGCTACCCCGACCGGAGCCTCCAGGCGAACGTCGAGTTCTACACCGCGGTGCTGCTCGACGCGGTGGGGCTCCCGCGCACGCTCTTCTCTCCGATGTTCGCCGTGGGGCGTGTCGCGGGCTGGTGCGCGCACGTCGCGGAGCAGCGCGCGACGGGAAGGCTGATCCGCCCG
Organism: Myxococcota bacterium; assembly: GCA_049322495.1. Taxonomy (GTDB): domain Bacteria; phylum Myxococcota; class Myxococcia; order Myxococcales; family Myxococcaceae; genus Archangium_A. The sequence continues at coordinate 7,770 of JBMORD010000099.1, forward strand.
GACTCCCGCTACGTGGGACCGCGCGTGTCTTGAACATCGAGGTCTCTCTGCGCGGTGGATCCCGCCCGCTCAGCGGAGGAGCAGTGCGCGTCGCCTTGATCAGCGCGGTGACGTTCTGGACGCCCTGCGTTTGAGGGCGCCGCGACTGCGCCCGGCGAAGCAGTTCGATGAGAGCGCTTCTGGATCGCTCGGGATGCTGTCGTTCGCGAGGCGGCCTTCTGCCGCAGCCCGTCCTCGGGGACGGTCGTGGCGACGCGCGCCTTGGACGGGGCGCAGGCTCCCGGTGCGTACGTCGTCGGTTCACGCAGAGCAGAGGAAGACGCGCAGCAGGTCGCTCGCGCGTCACCTTGCTCAGCGGGGTGACGTTCTTCACGCCGTCCCCTGAGGGCTTCATTGACGGGGCGCGGCGTTCTGGCGCGGGTCTTTCTCGAGCGCCCCGCGCGCGAGACAGTGGTCGCACAGCTCGAAGAGCCCTCCCTGCCTTGCGCCGCTTCTGGCGCAGCTCGTCATCGAGGGCGGCCGCCACCCGGCGATCGACCGTGGCGAGGTCCGCTGGCTCTCTGCGTGCGCGTCCGTGGTCTCCGCCGAAGCATGCGCAGCCTGCTCACAGGAAGACGCGCAGCAGCTCCTTCTCGCGCGCGTCGCGGCTCGCAGCGATGCGCGCCCTGATCAGCGCGGTGACGTTCTTCACGCCCTGCGCCTTGAGGGCCTCGATGACGGGCAGCGGCGACTGCTTCCCCGAGCGGAGCAGCGCGATGAGCCGCTTCTGGAGCGCGGGATCCTTCCTTGCGCGCCCGACGAGCGGGAGCGCCCGGTGCGCGAGGTAGTGGTCGCGCAGCTCGAAGAGCCCCTCGCACGCCTGCGCCCAGCGCGGGTCGTTCGCGATGCGGGCCTTCTTCCGCTTCTGGCGCAGCTCGTCTTCGAGGGCAGTGAGCAGCTCCGCGACCCGGCGATCGACCGCGTCGACGCGCCGGCGCGAGCTGGCCGCCTGCTCGATGAGCGCCAGCGCCGCGTCGGGCTGGATCCGCAGCCACGCCTTCGCCGCGGGAACCGCGACCTGCGCTGGCCCGGAGAGCAGCGGTAGGAGCGCGCGCACCGCCGCCTCGTCATCGAACGCGAGCACGAGCTCGGCGGCCTTCTGCCGGGTCGGGAGGTCTGCCTTCGAGCGGGCGAGCGTCGCGAGCGCGCCCGCGAGCCGCCTCCACCGGTGCTTCGCGACGAGGTCGAGCACCACGACGCCCGGGCTCGAGAGCGCCACGTGCTTCGGCGCCTTCTGCTTCGCCAGCACGGCGAGCGCGTCGGCGAACTTCGCCTCGAGGGCGCGGTGTTGCAGGTGCTGCAGCGCCCACGCCGAGGCCCACACGAGCTGGAGCTCGGTGCGCGCGTCGAGCACCGGCGCGAGCGCGAGCGCGACCGCCTCGTCGTCGTCGCGCGTGAGGCCCAGGGTGAAGAGCGCCCCGGCGCGGAGCGGCAGCGAAGCCTTCTTCGATACCAGCACTTCCTTCGCGGCAGCGCGGCCGACCTCGGGCGCGAGCTTCACGACGACCCACAGCGCCACCGCGCGCAGCTCCTCGTTCGGCGGCGCGCCGAGCCGTTCGTGCGCGTTCGCGGCGGTGACCACCTTCGCCACCGGCTGCTGGCCGCGGCCATCGGGCACGTGTCCCGGGAACGACTTCGCCGCGGCGGCGAGCTGTGCCGGCGTGAAGGACGCCATCGCCTGCGTGAGCCGCTGCTGGAGCGCGTCACCGCTCGCGGTGGTCGCCACGCCTTCGCGCAGCTCCGTCAGGTGCTTCTTCACCGCGGGCACCGCGTCCTCGACGAAGGCCATGACGCGCCCCATGAAGGCCTCGTAGCCCTCGCCGTAGGCCGCGCGCATCGCGTTGCCCCGCAGCGCCCGCACGCTGGAGCCGCCCTGGCCGTCGAGCCTCAGCTCGTACGCGAAGTCGCCTTCCGCGCCCGCGGTACCGAGGAAGTAGAACGTGCCCTGCGCGCCGAACGACTCCGCGCTGCGCATCAGGGCGGCGAAGTCACCGGCGCTCTCGCGGAAGCCGTCTTCGCCCGCGTCCCACGTGAGCGAGACGTCGAGCCCGTCGAGCGCCACGTGCTGGATGTTGTAGTGCTTCGGCGAGTGCCCCTTCGCGACGGTGCGCAGCCGCGCCGCGACCGGCTCGTCCTTCAGGTACGCGCCCTCGAGCTCGTCGAACCAGTCGTCCCAGGCAGCGTGCGAGACGGTGGTCTTCTTCCAGGCGGCGAGCTGCTCCGCGGAAGGGAAGTGCATCGTGCCCCAGGCGCCAGCGTTCCATCCCATGGCGGCTTCAAAGCACAACCATCTTCCCGCCCTCAGGCGAAGGCGCGCCTCGCCGCCTCGACGAGCGCCTGCACCGCCGGGTGACGATGTCGCGGGTCGAGCGTCACCACCCGGTAGCTCACCTTCGTCGACAGCTCGTACGTCAGCGTGAGCCCGAAGTAGCGATGGAGCTCGTCGGCGACGAGCGACGGCGCGGCGATCAACCCGTGCCCCGCGGCCGCCAGCGCCTTGAGCAGCGCGCTGTCGTCGACCTCGGCCACCACCCGCGGGCGAACGCGCAGCCGGGCGAGCTCCTCGTCGAGGGCGGCGCGGAACGAGGTGCCCGCGGCTGGCAGCAGCAGCGGCGCCCCGTCGAGCGAGCGCGGCAGGCGTCGGAGCAGCGAGCGCCGCAGCGCCGGCACGCCGTACAGCGCCACCGCCCCGCGCGCGACGTCGACCGCGGTCGCGCCGAGGTCGGTCGTGCGCAGCAGGGGCTCGTCGGTCAGCACCGCGTCGAGCCGCTGGGCCGAGAGCTGGTGCAGCAGCTCGTCGGTGCTCCCGTGCACCAGCCGCAGCCGGAACGTGCGCAGCGGCGCCTCGAGCAGCGCGGCCGAGACGAAGCGCGGCACCGACGCGCTCATCCCCAGGCGGGCGGGCGCGGTGGTGCTGGGGCCGCCGCGCGAGACGGTCAGCACCTCCTGCCCGAGCGCGAAGAGGTCGTCGGCGATGCGGGCCACGCGCTCCCCCTCGGCGGTGGGCACCAGGCGGCGGCCGCGGCGCTCGACCAGCGCCACCCCGAGCCGCGCCTCGAGCGCCTTCATCTGCGCCCACACCGTCGACGGCGTCACCGAGAGCGCCCGCCCGGCCGCCACCAGCCCGCCGCGCCGGCACACCAGCCAGAAGCACTGGAGGTGGTGGTAGTTGAGCCACTCGAGCTTTCGTTCCATGCGAAAGGAACTCTCGGAAACTTCGCAATGGACGGCAAGTCGCCCGGCGTTACCCAGAAGGCATGGAACGAAAGCTGGCGCTGGAGCGGTTGCGGGCCCTCGGCTTCCAGGGCCCTGACGTCTACTTCGCGGAGCTGGTGCCCGCGGTGGAGATGGCGTGGGCCGACGGCGTGGTGCAGCCGAACGAGCAGGCGGTGCTCGAGGCGTACGCGCAGACGCTGGTCGACGCCCTCAACGAGCAGGCCGGGGCGAACCTCTTCACCCTCGCGCGGGCGCTCGCCTGGCTCTCGCGGCTGACGCGCCGCCGGCTCTCGCCGCACGAGCGGGGCTGGGCGCTCGAGTCGGTGCGGCTCCTGTCCGCGGGGCCGCAGGGCACGAAGCTGCGCAAGCGCGTCGTCGAGTGGTGCGAGGCGGTGGCCGCCGTCGATGGCTCGCCGGTGTGGGACGCGCGCGAGCTCTTCTGGCTGCAGCGGGTGCGTACGGCGCTGGAGCTGGTGTGAGAGCCCTCGTCGTCTCGTTCGCCCTCGTGCTCGGCAGCGGCTGCAGCCTCGGTCGCTTCATGAACATCGCCCTGCAGAACGGCCGCGCGCCGCTCGCGCACAGCAGCGTCGTCGAGCGCCCCGCGGCGTCGTGCGTGGTCGTCTTCCTCCCGGGCATCGGTGACGCGCCCGCGCGCTTCGAGCAGCACGGCTTCATCGAGCAGATCGCCGACCGCTGCGACGTGTCGGTCGTCGATTCCCACTTCGGGTACTACCGCGACGCCAACCTCGTGCCGCGCCTGGCCGCGGTGCTCGAGCCGCTGCGGCCGCGCTACGAGCGCGTGTGGCTGGTGGGCGTCTCGCTCGGGGGCTACGGCGCCGCGTGGACCGCGCGCGAGCGGCCGGAGCTCGTCGACGGCGTGGTGCTCATCTCGCCCTTCCTCGGCCTGCCGAAGAGCGTCGAGCCGCTGGTGACGCACGCGGAACGCGAGGGGCTGGCGTCGCTCCGGCCGGGGCTCCTGCCGCGCTCGACGAAGGCGCCCAACCCGCGGCGGCACTTCATGGAGGTCGAGCCGCTCTGGGTGTGGCTCGGCGAGCGGAGCCGCGAGCCGCATGACGGCCCGAAGGTGCACGTCGCCTGGGGCGCGCGCGACAAGCTGGCCCCGACGCTCCGCGTGCTCGAAGACGCCTTCGACGACCGAGCCCTCGTTCGCGATGGAGGTCACGATTGGCCCACCTTCGCGCGGCTCTTCGCCGAGGTGTCGCGCGGCGTCGAGTGGAGCGGGTGACGCCTCACCCTCCCCGCAGACCCGAGGGTCGGCGCGCGCGTCGAAGAAGTAGGATGGTTCGCGAATGCGCATCCCCCCGGAGAGCCGCCTGTGCCCCAGGCTCGTTGGAAGTGTGTCCGCTGTCGTGCTCGCGCTCGGTTGCGCGCAGCCCAGCCCGAAGCGCCCGCTCGAGGAGTCCTTCCCCGCCGTCGCGCCGCGCATCCTCGAGGGGCGCGGCTTCGTGCCCGTCGCCGAAGGGTTCCGCGCGCGGGAGCTCGTGCTGCCTCGCGAGGCGTCCCGCCCGGTGCGCTTCGAGCTGGGCGCGCGCGTCGTCGAGCTGCGCGAGCTCGCGCTCGCGGGTGAGGCCAGGCGCGAGGGCGCGGCGATCTCCTACGAGCACGCCCGCGGACGCTCGTGGTGGGCCACCACCGCCAGCGGCTTCGAGGAATGGGTCGAGGTGGAAGACGCAGGCGACGGCCCGGTCGCGCAGTGGGAGCTGTCGGGCTTCGCGCTGCGCGAGCTCGAAGACGGCGTGGTGCTCGAAGACGCCGAGGGGCTGGGCGTCGGCCGGGTGACGGCGCCCGTGGCGTGGGCGCGCGACGGACGGCAGGGCCGCGCGTGGCTGCGCGTCGAGGGCCAGCGGCTCGCGCTGTACACCGACCTCCGCGGGCACGTGCTGGTCGACCCGCTGTGGGCCTTCACGGGCTACGCGCCGGTCGCGGTCAGCAAGCCGACCGTCACCATGCTCTTCGACGGCTCGCTGCTGGTGGTGGGCGGCCAGCTCCAGGCCGCGGCGGCGTCGAGCGCTGCGGTGAGCCGCTACGACCCGACCACCGGCACGTGGGCCGCGATGACGCCGCTCACCTCGGCGCGGCAGACGCACACCGCGACGCTCTTGAAGAACGGCAAGGTGCTGGTCACCGGCGGCTACGACGACACCGGCACCACGCTCGACACGGCCGAGCTCTTCGACCCCGCGACCAACGGGTGGACCGTGCTCACCAGCCGGCTCTCGGTGCCGCGCAACAACCACACCGCGACGCTGCTGACCGATGGGCGGGTGCTCATCGTCGGCGGCTCCAACACCGGCCCGGCGCTCGCGACCGCGGAGCGCTTCGACCCGACCACCAACCAGTTCTCCGCCGCGGGCTCGCTCACCACGCCGCGCTACGGGCACCGCGCGGTGCGGCTGCGCGACGGCCGGGTGCTGGCCATCTCCGGGTACGCGCCGCAGCTCGGCACGCCGCTGCTCACCAGCGCCGAGCGCTACGACCCGAGCACCAACCAGTGGACCGCCGCCGGCACGCTCACCGGCCGTCAGGACTTCTCGGCGACGCTGCTCCCCACGGGCGAGGTGCTCGTCGCGGGCGGCACGCCGACCAGCACGAGCTGTGAGCGCTACGACCCGGCGAGCAACGCGTGGACCGCGACCGGCAACCTCCTCGGCGGCCGCAGCGGGCACGCCGCGACGTTGCTGCCCACCGGCAAGGTGCTGGTGGCGGGCGGCTTCCTCAACCCCACCTACCTGCAGACGACGGAGCTGTACGACCCGGCCAGCGGCGCGTGGGCTTCCGGCGGCTCGATGGTGAGGCCGCACGCCTTCACCGCGGCGGGGCTCCTGCCGAGCGGGCGCGTGCTGGTGGTGGGCGGCATCACCGACGGCGGCGCGACCCCGACGACCACCATCTCCGAGCTCTACGACGGAGCGCACGACGGCGGCACCATCACCGCCGCGAACGTCCTCGGCGCCGCGCGCGTCGACGCGGCCTCGGTGGTGCTCCCCTCGGGGCAGGTGCTGGTGGTGGGCGGCACCAACGCGTCGGGCACCGTGCTGAACACCGCCGAGCTCTTCACGCCGTCGAGCGGCACGTGGGCCGCGACGGGCTCGATGCAGACCGCACGGCGGCGCTTCGCGGCGACCCTGCTGTCCAACGGCCTGGTGCTGGTCGCGGGCGGCAACGACGGCACTGCGGCCCTCGCCAGCGCCGAGCTCTTCGACCCGGCGACGGGCACCTGGTCGCCGACCGCGCCGATGTCGGTGCCGCGTCAGGAGCACACCCTCACCACGCGCTTCGACGGCTCGGCGCTCGCGGTGGGCGGCCTCTCCGGCACGACGATGCAGCAGAGCGCGGAGGCCTTCTCGCCGCGCACCCGCACCTGGAGCGGCGGCCCGATGATGAGCGCGCACCGCGGCCACACCGCGACGCAGCTCGCCGACGGGCGGGTGGTCGTCATCGGCGGCTTCGCGGGCAGCGGCAACACGCCCACCGCCACCGTCACCTCGTGCGCGTCGTGCGTGCCCGGCGGCGCGTGGACGTGGGTCGTCCACTCGTCGCTCACCGCGGCCCGCGCCCAGCACGCGGCGACGCTGCTGCCCAACGGCAAGGTGCTCATCGCGGGCGGGGCGACGACGGCCAGCCTGACGCCCACCGCGGCAGGGCTCGTCTTCGACCCGATGACGAACCTCACGACGGCGACGACGCCGGCGACGGGCGGGCTCGGCAGCCTGATGCCGGCGGTGCGCGCGCAGGCGTCCACGACGCTGCTGCCCAACGGCAAGGTGCTGGTGGCCGGGGGGCGCGATGGCAGCGGGCCGCAGGCGGGCACGATGCTCTTCGACCCGTCGCTCGGCGTGTGGCACCCGGGCCCCAACCTCACGACGGCGCGCACGGTGCCCGCGGTGGCGCTGCTGCCGAGCGGGCGCGCGCTGGTGGCCGGCGGCGGCGCGGCGGCCGGCGCGAGCGCGGTGAGCGAGCTCTATGACGAGGGCCGCAACGTCGCGGCGTCGATGCTGCCCACCGTCACCGCGGCGCCCACCAGCGTCGCGCCCGACGCGGGGCTCTCGCTCACCGGCACGCTCTTCGAGGGCGTCTCCGAGGGCGGGCGCGGCGGCGTCGACGGCTTCAGCGCGAGCTACCCGCTGGTGAACCTCCGCGGCGTCGAGATGGAGCGCAGCTTCACGCTCGCCCCCAGCGCCTGGAGCGCCACCTCGCTGTCCATCAGCAACATGCCCGGCGAGGTGCCCACCGGCCTCTACTGGCTCTCGGTGACCATCAACGGCGCGCGCAGCGACGAGCGCCTGCTGCAGTACTTCCTGCCGCTCTCGCTGACGCCCGCGACCGCCAGCCGGCCTCCGCGCGGGACCGCCACCTTCACCGCGGGCGGCGGCACCGGCGCCTGGTCGTGGGACTTCGTCACCAACGCGTCGTCGGGCACGCTCGTCAACGGCGCGTACACCGCGGGCGCCACCGGCGGCGTCACCGATGTCATCCGCATCACGGATGATCAGGGCCGCACGGCGACCGCGTCCATCACCGTCACCGCCGGCGTGGCGGTGAGCCCGGCGACGGACACCCGCGCGCCGCGCTCGTCGCGCACCTTCACCGCGAGCGGCGGCAACGGCGCGCCCTTCACCTGGTCGCTGTCGGCGAACAACTCGGGCGGCACCATCAACGCCACCACCGGCGCGTACACCGCGGGCAGCACGGGCGGCGTCACCGACGTGGTGCGCGCGACCGACTCCCTCGGCAACCAGGCGGAGGCCACCATCACCGTCACCGCGGGCGTGTCGGTGAGCCCCGCCTCGGCCAGCGTCGTGCCGCGCGGCGCGCGCACCTTCAGCGCGAGCGGCGGCAGCGGCACCGGCTTCACCTGGAGCTTCGCGACGAACAACTCCGGCGGCACCCTCAACGCGACCACCGGCGCGTACACCGCAGGCGCCACGCCCTCGGTGCAGGACACGGTGCGCGTCACCGACTCGCTGGGCAACACCGCGACGGCCACGGTGTCCGTCGGCGCCGGGGTCTCGCTCACGCCCGCGTCGGCCAGCGTGCCTCCGCTCGGCTCGCGCACCTTCACCGCGAGCGGCGGCAGCGGCACCGGCTACACCTGGTCGCTGTCCACCAACGCGTCGGGCGGCGCCGTCACGCAGTCGGGCGGCTACACCGCGGGCGCCACCGAGGGCGTCGACGTGGTGCAGGTCGTCGACTCGCTGGGCAACACCGCCACGGCCTCGGTCAACGTCACCGGCGCGCTCGGCATCACCCCGGGCGCGGTGCCCGTCGCGCCGCGCGGCAGCGTCACCTTCACCGCGAGCGGCGGCAGCGGCACCGGCTACACGTGGGAGCTGCTCACCAACAACTCCGGCGGCGGCATCACCGCGGCGGGCGTGTACACCGCGGGCCCCACGCCCCAGGTGCAGGACACGGTGCGCGTCACCGACTCGCTCGGCGCGCGCGCGCTGGCCACCATCACCGTCGGCGCGGGCGTCGGCGTCACGCCCGCGATGGTCACCCTCGCGCCGCGGGCGACCCGCGTCTTCCTCGCGAGCGGCGGCTCGAACATGGGCCTCACCTTCGCGCTCACCACCAACGGCTCCGGCGGCAGCGTCGACGCGAGCAGCGGCGCCTACCTCGCGGGCGCGACGGGCAACACCACCGACGTCGTCACCGCCACCGACTCGCTCGGCAACAGCGGCACCGCCCTCATCACCGTCAGCGCGGGCGTCAGCGTGACGCCGCAGAGCCCGTCGACGGCCCCCAACGGCACCATCGACTTCATGGCCGCGGGCGGCTCCGGCACCGGCTGGGTGTGGACGCTCCTCAGCGCGCCGTCGGGCGGCACCGTCAACCGCGACACCGGCGCGTACCGGGCGGGCGCGACGGGCGAGGTGAGCGACGTGCTCCGCGTGGTGGACTCGCTGGGCAACGAGGCGCAGGTGAGCATCGCGGTGGGCGGCAGCCTGGCCATCACGCCGGCCAACCCCACGGTGGCGCCGCGCGCGACGCAGGGCTTCACCGCGAGCGGCGGCAGCGGCAGCGGCTACACGTGGGCGCTCGTCATCAACGCGTCGCAGGGCAGCATCGACGCCAACGGCCTGTACCGCGCCGGCCCGGTGGGCGGGGTGATGGATCGCGTCGAGGTGACCGACTCGCTCGGCAACCGCGGCGCGACCAACATCACCGTGTCCGACGCGCTGGCGCTGACGCCGGCGCTGAGCAGCGTGCCCCCGCGCGGGGCGCTCACCTTCACCGCGACCGGCGGCCGCGAGCCGCGCGTCTTCAGCCTGTCGACCAACGGCTCCGGCGGGAGCATCGACGCGCAGACCGGCGCGTACCTCGCGGGCGCGAGCTCGGCGCAGGACGTGGTGACGGTGACCGACGCGCTCGGCGAGGCGCGCACCGCGGTGGTGAACGTGACGGTGGGCGTGTCCATCAGCCCGGCGACGGTGACGCGGCCCATCCGCGGCACGGTGGCCTTCAGCGCGAGCGGCGGCAGCGGCACCGGCTTCACCTGGTCCTTCGAGACGAATGGCTCGGGCGCGACGCTCGACGAGGCGACCGGCGAGTACACCGCGGGCGAGAAGGGCGAGGTCGACGACGTGGTGCGCGTGACCGACTCGCTGGGCAACTCGGCGACGGCGGTGGTGTCGGTGCTGGCCGGCTCCACGGCGGCGAACCGCACGCCCTTCACCACGCGCGCCCCGGTGAGCGGCTGGTCGTGCGGCTGCACCAGCGCCTCGGGGAACGGGCTGTGGCCGCTGCTCGGGCTGGTGCTCCTCGGCTGGCGTCGGCGGCCGACGACGCGCGCACCCGGGCGCGCAGCCCGGCGGTCGGTCCTGCCGCTGGTGGCGGTGGTGACGGTGCTCGCGGGGCTCCCCGTCGAGGCGGCGCCGGCGAAGAAGCCGCGCACGAAGACGACGAAGAAGGCCCCCGCGCCGCCGCCGCCGGCCCCGGAGCCTGCGCCGGTGGTCGAGCCGATGCCGGAGCCCGCGCCCGTCGCGACCCCGCCGCCGCCGCGCGCGCCGAGCAAGCCCTCGGTGGTGGTGCTCGACGTGGAGGTCTCGGTGCCCAACGAGAAGCTCGACGGCGCGGCGTTCACCGAGCTGGTGGTGAGCTCCGTCGCCGGCACCGAGCAGTTCACCGTCATCAGCTCGCGCGAGGTGGCGACGCTCATCGGCCTCGAGCGGCAGAAGCAGCTGCTCGGCTGCGGTGAGGAGTCGTGCATGGCCGAGGTGGCCAACGCCATCGGCTCGAACTTCGTGCTGACGTCCTCGGTCGGCCGCGTGGGCGAGACGTACCTCGTGACGGTGAAGCTCGTCGACGCGCGGAGGTCGCACGTGGCGGCGCGCACCACGCTGCAGGCGGATCAGCCCAACGCGCTGCTGGCCGCCATCTGGAACGCGACGCAGCAGACGCTCGACGCGTACGGCGCGGCGCTGCCGAAGGAAGACGCGGAGCGCTGGGCCTCGCGGCGCCGACCCGAGCCGCCGGCGTCGGTGGTGGCGGCCGCGAGCTCGACGCCGAACTACTTCGGCGCGGCGGTGCTCGCGGTGGGCGGGCTGCAGCCGCTGTCCGAGCCGGGGCGGCGCGGCTCCATCGGCGCGGAGGTCGACCTCACCTTCCGTCGCGGCCGCTTCGACCTCTTCGCGGGCGTCATCATCGGGCCAAACCTCGGCGCGCGGCTCGGCGCGAGCTGGGCGCTGGTCGACACGCGGCTGCGGGTGAGCGCGGGGCTGCGCGGCGCGGCGTACCCGGGCCTCGGCCTGTACGGCGGCGGCGTGGGCGTGACCGCGGAGTTCGCCCTCACCCGCAACTTCGGCCTCATCGCCGTCGGCGCGGGCGAAATCTTCCCGACGCCGCAGGCCGTGCCGCAGCCGCCGGTGGTGACGGTGCTCGGCTCGCTGGGCGTCACCGCGCGCTTCTGACGGGCGGGATGAAAGCGCGGGGGTCCGGCGTTTCCGGGCGCATGGGACGAACGCACGCGCTGGAGCGACTGCAGACGCTGGGCCTGCAGGGGGACGACGTCTCCCTCGCCGAGCTCATCCCCGCCGTGGAGATGGCGTGGGCCGATGGTGAGGTTCAGCCGAACGAGCGCGCGGTGCTCGAGGCCTACGCGCAGAGCCTCGTCGAGACGCTCCCCGCGCCGCCGGGTGGCCGACGGCTGACGCTGGCGCGGGCGCTGGCCTGGCTCACGCAGTGGACGCGCCGTCGCCTCGCGCCCCACGAGCGGCGCCAGGCGCTCGAGTCGGTGCGGCTGCTGTCCGCCCACCCGGGCGGAGCGGCGATGCGCAAGCGCGTCGTCGAGTGGTGCGAGGCGGTCGCCGCCGTCGATGGCTCGCCGGTGTGGGACGCCCGCGAGGTGCTCTGGCTGCAGCGTGTGCGCGCGACGCTCGACCTGGCGTGAGGCGTGAAGGACCCGCTCCCGTCGGTGCCACGGGAATTGTTGCGCCATCTTGAAAAGCAGAGGATGTCCGGCTCGCGCAGCGCTCTGCGCCGAAGGGGACTCCCGTGGAAGGCTTGCTGGCGTTGTTCGGCTGCTTGCTCGTCGCAGCAGCCTTCGTTCTGCCCGTCATCGCGCTCGTGCAGGTCTCGTCGTCACGGCGGGAGTCGCGCGAGCTGAAGACGAAGCTCGGCGCGTTCCACAGCCGCCTCGCCTTCCTCGAGGCCGAGGTGCGCCGTCTGAAGGGCGACGGTGCGCAGCTCGCTGCACGCGCGGCCGAGCCTGAGCCGCAGCCGCGCGTCGAGGAGCCGGCGCCCGTGGCGGTGGTCGAGCCGCCGCCGACGCTCGCGCCGCCTGAGCTCCCGCCGCCCGTCGTCGAGGCGCCGCCGGCCCCCGAGCCCGCGACCGAGGAGCCGCCGCCGCCCGCGCCGCGCCCCGTTGCTGCGCCGCCGCCTCCTCCTGCGCCGAAGCCGGCCATCGAGTGGGAGAAGTGGCTCGGCGTGCGCGGCGCCGCGGTGCTGGGCGGCGTGGTGCTCAGCCTCGCGGGGCTGCTCTTCTTCAAGTACTCCGTCGAGCAGGGCTGGCTGTCGCCGGGCATCCGCGTGGCGCTGGCGACGATGCTGGGCATCGCGGCGCTCATCGGCGGCGAGCGCACGCGCGAAGGCTACGGCATCACCGCGCACGCGCTCTCGGGCGGCGGCGTGGTGGTGCTCTACGGCGCGACGTGGGCCGCGCGCGTGCTCTACCAGCTGGTGCCGATGGAGGTGGCCTTCGTCCTGATGGTGCTCATCACCGTCGTGGCCTGCCTGCTGGCGGTGCGGCACTCGAGCCAGGTGGTGGCGCTCCTCGGGCTGGTGGGCGGCTTCGCGACGCCGCTGCTGCTCTCGACGGGAGAGAACCGGCCCATCGGCTTCTTCGGCTACCTGCTGCTGCTCGACGCGGGCTTCCTGTGGATTGCGTGGAAGCGCGAGTGGCACCGCATCGCCGGCGTCGCGCTGGCGGGCACGCTGCTGCTCCAGGCGGCGTGGATGGGCACGAAGATGGAGTCCGACCAGCTCCTCATCGCGCTCGGCGTGCTGGCGGTCTTCGCGGTGCTCTTCGTGGCGATGGCGCGGCGCGTGCCGCCGGAGGCCGATGAGAAGGCGAAGCGCTCGGCGCTGATGACCCAGGCGGTGGCGCTGCTGATGCCCTTCGCCTTCGCGGTGTACCTCGCGGCGAGCGCGCACCTCGAGCGGCACGTGCTGCCGGTGGCGGGCTTCCTCGCGCTGCTGGGCGGCGCGACGGCGTGGGTGAGCCGCCGCTCGCCGGAGCTCCCGGCGGGCGTGCCGATGGGCGCGGCGGCGGCGCAGGTGGCGGTGCTGATGGTGATGTTCAACGAGGCGGCGCCCGAGGCGTGGCCGTGGACCGGCGCGCTGCTGCTGGTGGGGGGCCTGTGGTGGCTGTCGACCGAGTGGCCGCGTGACGACGTGCCTTCGCCGCT
>JBMORD010000100.1:0-20933 GCA_049322495.1 Myxococcota bacterium
CGTCGACGGCCGCCCCGCGACGCGCACCGCGCCCCACGCGAAGAGCGCGGCCCACGCGACGAGGAAGGCCGGCGTGGTCGGCGCGAGCCACAGGCCCAGCACCGAGGTGACGACGATGGCCAGCGAGACCCGCCTCGACATCGTCGAGGGCGACCCCACCAGCGTCTGGGTCGCGGCGCTCACGGTGCGTCCTCCTCGAAGGGCCCGAGCAGCCAGGCCTCGGCCTTCGCCACCGCGCGGAACGCCTGCACCACCGGCAGCGCCACGAAGCGCCACTGCGCCTCATCGAGCCAGAACTGCCGGAGCGCCGCCTGGTACAGCGGCTTGCGCCACGCCGCAGGGAACACGTCTTCCCACCGGCTCTTCCGGCGCAGCATCACCTCCGCGCCGACGGTGGGGTTCTCCTGGAAGTCCTGAATGAGCGAGCTCGAGCGGAGGAACTGCCAGGTGCGCAGCCCCGCGTGCGCGAAGACGTGCACCAGCGCGAAGGCGGTCAGGCCGAGGGCCAGCTCCACGAAGATGACGCCCAGCATCGCCATCGTCGCGTAGGCCAGCGCCGTCTTCGCGTCGGGCCGCGTGCGCCCCACCAGCGTGGCGTACGCCGCGGTGGTGAGCCCGATGAGCGCCATCGCCACCCGCACGCCCTCGTGCGGCAGCCACAGCGGCGCGGTGCGCAGCAGCAGAATGGGGCCGAGGTGCACCGAGAGCGCGCCGTAGAAGATGGCGCTCGACGCCGCCGGGCCTTCCATCGCGCGGTGGAGCCACGGCGACATCGGGAACTGCGCCGACTTCGCGAGCGAGCCGAACAGCAGCGCTCCGGCCACCAGCGTCGAGGTGGGCAGCACCGCGTCTTCGCGCAGGTGCGTGAAGTCGGCGGTGGGGAAGGTGTGGTGCATCCACACCGCGGCGCCCAGCACGCCGAGGTCGCACAGCCGGTAGGCGAGCAGCGCGCGCTGGGAGTTGTGCGCCGAGCGGAGGTTGCGGCGGAAGAAGGCGATGAGCATCACCGAGGTGACGCCGACCAGCTCCCAGCCGAGGAAGAAGATGTCGATGTTCCCCGCGAGCATCACCATCACCAGCCCGAAGGCGAACAGCGACACCAGGAACCAGAAGCGCTGCGCGCCCGGCTCGCGGTGGAAGGACGGCACGCCGAAGCGCACGATGGGCGGGTACACCACCGAGAGCAGCGCGAGGCACGTCACCGAGAGCGAGTCGACGAGGAAGTCGGCCTGCCAGCTCGCCCCGTGCACGTGAAAGAGCGGCGGCGACGAGACGAGCACCGGCGCGCGCGTCGGCAGCCACAGCACCAGCACCGCGACGGTCGACGCCACCAGGCCCAGCGAGTGCACCACCGCGCCGCGCTGCACGAACTTCTCGGAGAGCTCCACGCCGAGCAGCTGCGCGAGCCCCAGCGTCAGCACCCCCGCGAAGGCCCACCCGACGGTCACCCACACCACGAGCTGGAGACTCACGCCGCCACCTCCAGCACGCAGTCGTGCGTCACGTCGAAGACCTGCGGCAGCGGCCGCGTCTCGTACGCCGCGGCCTCCGCGAAGTGCTCGCGCCACGGCACCCAGCCCGCCTTCGTCCACATCGTCACCGCGCGCGTCTGCGGGTCGATGCGGCCCAGGCGCATCCACCCGTGGTGCACCATGCGCTTCATGCGCGCGTGCCCCTCGACCAGCTTCTCGACGTGCGCCTGCGACGCCTCGAGCAGCACCAGCATGCGCATCGGCTCGTGGAGCTCGACCATCTGCCGCGCGAGCCCGATGCGGAGATCCGACTTCGAGCCGGTGATGACGCCCAGCAGCGAGCTGACGTTGAGCGGCAGCTTCGAGCCCGCCCCGAAGCCGTCGGGGTCGACGCGCGAGAAGTAGTAGTCCATGCCGATGTTGACGGCGACCGGCACGCTGCCCAGCACCGCGGCCGCGAGCTGCGCGCCGTCGGGGTCCTGCGTCGGGTCGTACGAGACGAGGAAGCAGCGGCGATCGAGGAACGTGTCCGCCGTGAGCTCGCGCCGGCCGACGACGCACGCCGCCACGCGGTTGTGGCCGTACTCCGGGCGCGGCTGCGCGAGGTCGTGCCCGCGGTCCTTCATGTGCTGCACCAGCGCATCGGGCCCACCAGCGGGCGCCTGGGCGAAGCGCTTCGCGCGCTCGGTGGCGTCGAGCCGGCACGCCTCGCGGAACAGCAGCTCCAGCTCGGGGAGCTTGTCCTGCACCGGCTTCGGCAGCAGCTCGGTGTCGAGCAGCTCGACCTCGCTGAGGGCGGTGTCGTGGAACGCGGCGACGAAGGTGGTGGTGGGCGGAATGACGAGGCCCCGGTACGCCAGCCGCGCGCGCACCGCCTCGGTGTTGGCCATCTGCGCGAAGGCGCGCGCGTTCGGCGCCCCGGGGTTGCCGCTGCACGCGCCGCAGCCATACGCCTGCCGGAAGGGGTTGTTGGTGCTGGTGCTGCCGTGCCCGAGCACCACCACGATGGGCGCGAAGCGGGTGTGCCCCGCCGCGCGGAGGATGCCCTCGACGATGCGCGACTGCTCGTCGACGGTGTAGCCGCCCTCATCGTCGAGGCCGATGCGCGTGCGCGCGCGCGGGAAGGCGAAGCGCTGCAGCCTCGTGCGCAGGGTGGTCACCCCCGACGGCCACACCAGCTTGAAGAGCAGCGGCAGGAAGCTGAAGAGCCCCAGCGCGATGGACACCACGAAGCCGCGGAAGAGCGAGCGCGACTGGTAGAAGAGCGCCAGCGATGCCTTCTGCCCTGCCCCGCCGAGCCGCCGCGTGCGCTCCATGCGCAGCGCGTCGGCGCCGACGGCGTGCTCCTTGATGACCCGGCTCGGCTCGACCACCGGCGGGCACTGGCGTGTGGGGCGGCCCTTGCCGAGGCCCTGGAAGCGCATGTCGAGCCCGAAGAAGCCGACCGTACCGATGGTCTCGACGCCCTCCGCCTCGAGGGCGCGGCGCATGCTCTCGACGCGATCGTCCATGCACGCCAGCACCTGGAGCTCCGCCTGCTCGCCACCCGCCGCGCGCGCCGGCGCGAACTTCGCGGTGACGTGGGCGAGGAACTCGACGGCGAACGAGCGCTCGTACGCCTCCTGGAAGCGCCGCAGCCGCCCGAGGTCGAGCGTGGAAGGCGACGGCCCGGGCGCCTGCGTGAGGCCCATGGTGACGTCGAGCGAGTGCGTGCACACCAGCAGCACCGCCAGCCAGTCCCGCAGCGACGGCGGAGGCGCCTCGATGGGCGCCACGGCCGGCTCGGCCTCGAGGCGCCCCACCATGCCGCTCCACCCCTTGAGCGAGAAGAGCACCTCGCGGCACCACTCCAGCTCCTGCCCTGCGGGGGCGCAGGTCTGCAGCTCGGCGACGATGACCTCGTCGACGGTGCGGCCCGCATCGAAGTGCGCCCGCACCCGCCGACGGAGGTCGTCGGTGATGGTGCCGTGCACCCAGCGCGGCGCGGCGACGATGCCGTCGGCGAAGAAGCCCCACAGCCCGCCGCCCTCGCGGTACGGGTTGGTCCACCCCGCCATGCCCTGGTCGAGCCACGACGAGATGACGGGCACCACCAGGTCCTGCAGGCGGCGGTCGTACTCCGGCGAGAGCGCGGCGTGACGCAGCACGCTCACCGGCGCCACGTCGTTGCCCAGCGAGCGGTCGGCGAGGAAGCGCTCGACCGACACGCCCGGCAACGTCTCGCGCAGCACCGCCTCGAGCGCCGCGCGGTGCAGGCGGCCCGAGGCGAGCTGCTCGCGGTAGAAGACCTCCGTCTCGTAGCCGCGCGCGCGGTAGAGCGCCGCCGCCTCGCGGACCGCGTCGTGGAAGGGCAACACCTCGTGGTTCATGAGGATGTTGTTGTGCACGAAGGCCCACAGCGGGTTCTGCAGCGGCAGCACCGGCTTGAGCGCCACGAGCCACTCGTCGACGCGGGCCTTCGCGCCCACGTCGGGCACGGCGACCGCGCTGCTCACGCCACGGCTCCCGCGCGGGCGACCGGCGCGCTCCGCGGCATCAGCTCACGCCACAGCGCATCGAGCGGCTCCTTCACCACCGTGCCGCCGGAGCTCTGGTAGCCGACGCGCCACGCGCGCACCGCCTCGATGGCGGCGTGGTCGAGCGCGCTCACGTCGAAGCGCAGGTGCACTTCCTTCCCCGCCGGAATGCCGCGCAGGCGCGTGGTGAGCGTCGGCACCGCGAGGAAGTGCAGCGAGCCGCGAATGGTGACCTCGAGCTTGTCGTCGCCGAGCTCCTTCTGGGCCAGCTCCACCACCGTGGTGCGACGCAGCAGCATCACCAGCGCCAGCCCGAAGCCGAGGCCGATGCCCCACAGGAGGTTGATGAACACCACCCCGAGGATGGTGACGGCGTAGACCACCGCCTCGTTGAACTCGGCGATCTTCCGGATCTCCTTCACCTTCACGAGGTTGACGCCGACGTGAATGAGGAGCGCCGCGAGGGCCGCCATCGGCACCTTCTCGAGGAAGCCTGCGAGGAAGACGACGAACAGCAGCATCCACACGCCGTGGAGGATGGCCGACACGCGCGACTTCGCGCCCGAGTTGATGTTCGCCGAGCTGCGCACGATGACGCCGGTGATGGGCAGCCCGGCCACCAGGCCCGAGAGGAGGTTGCCCACGCCCTGCGCGAAGAGCTCCTTGTTGAGGTTGGCGCGCGGGCCCGAGTGGAGCTGGTCGGTCGCGACCGCGCACAGCAGCGACTCGGCGCTGGCGACGACGGCGAGCGCGAGGCCGGCGAGCACCACCTCCGAGAGCGTCGCGGTGCCGAGCGTCGGCCGCGCGATGGAGTCGAAGAGGCCGGCGTTGATGGCGACGTGCGGCACCTCGCCGGGCACGAGCAGGCCGGTGACGGTGCCCAGCGCGATGGCGACCAGCGAGCCCGGGATGAACTGCACCTTCTTCGCGAGGAAGCGGTTCCAGAGGATCAACGAGCCGAGCGTCACCAGGCCGATGGCGAGCGCCGAGCCGTTGAGATGCCCGAGCGCATCGGGCAGCGAGGTGATGTTCTCGAGCGCGCTCCCGTGCGGCTTGCTGCCCAGCAACACGTGCGTCTGGCCGAGCGCGATGAGCACCCCGATGCCGGCCAGCATCGCGTGGAGCACCGCCGGGCTGATGGCCAGCGCCCCCTGCGCGATGCCCGCCGTGCCCGCCGCGACCTGCACCAGCCCCGCGACCATGGTGATGGCGCAGGTGGTGGTGAAGCCGAAGCGCTGCACGTAGCCGAAGACCATCACCGACAAGCCCGCCGCCGGGCCGCTCACCTGGAGCGGCGCGCCGCTGAGCACGCCGACCACGATGCCGCCGATGGTCGCGGCGACCAGCCCGGCGCGCACCGGCGCCCCCGACGCGAGCGCGATGCCGATGCTCAGCGGCAGCGCGACGAGGAACACGACGAGTGATGCGGGGACGTCTTTGCCGAGATCAGCCTTCATGGGTCAGGCTGCGGCTACAAGGCGTGTGCCACGCGGATCAGCCGACTTCGGGGCGGAATTCCGTGTCGGAATGACTCACTCGTGGCGTGAGGACACGAATCCTTAGGAAACGTCGATGAAATGACGCCACGAAAATCGAGGTGATTGCGGGGCGGAATGGGAGCCCGCCGTCACTGCGGCACGGGCTCGCGCAACGTCACCTTCGGCAGCTTGCCCTCGCGCTCGGTGAGCATCAGCCACTGGGCGAGCGGCGGCTGTCCCTCGAGCTCGAAGGTGAGGTTGAAGGTGAGCCCGTTCTTGAAGCTGAACGTGGCGGGCGTGCGCCCGAGCTCGCGCTTGTCGACGCGGATCAGCGCCCCCGGCGGCTCGCTCTCGAACACGACGGCGATCATCTTCGCGCCGGGCTTCTGGTTCGGCGCCAGCCGCGCGGACAGCTTGAGCCTCGCGGTGCCACTGCGCGACGGCGCGTCGGTCCCCACCACGACGGGCTGGGGTGACGGCGGCCCCGCGTCGAAGACCTCGACCGCGAGCTCCTCTTCGACGAGCCTGGCCGGCTCGCGCTCGGCGACCGCGGCGCCCGCATCTTCCACCGTGGGGGCCGTCGAGGCGGCAGGCTCGGGGAGCGGCACCGGCTCCGGGGTCGGCGCGACCTTCGGAGCGACGATCGTCGGCGCCGGCGGCGACGCGGGCAGCGGCTCGGGCGAGAGCTCACGCGTCGGGCTGCGGCTGAACCACCACCCCGCGAGCAGCAGCACGACGAGCGCCGACGTGACCTGCAGCGGGCGGAGCCAGCGCGCCGGCGTCGGGCCGAAGTTCGGCAGCGCGCGCTGGGTCGCCGTGTCCGACGACACCTCGCGAATCGACTGCTCGGCCGAGAGCGAGATCCAGTCCGCCTCGTCGACGGGGTGGGTCGCGGGCGGGAGCGGCTGGCGGGTGATGGCGGTCGCGCCGTCCTTCGCGCTGAGCGCGCGGATCCAGTTCTCGAGCTCCGAGCGACCGGCGGGCTTGAGCACCTGGCGCTGCACCTGCTCGAGGGCGTGGAGCATCTCCTCGGCCGACGAGAAGCGATCGTCCTTCTTCCGCGACATGGCCTTCTGCACCAGCTTGCACAGCTCCTTCGGGAGCTCCGGCCGGTGCACCGCGGGCGACGGCGCGTCGTTGTTGGAGATCTGCACCAGCAGCTCCTGGTCGCTCGGCCCCGGGAACGGCGCTTCACCGGTGAGGAGGTTGAAGAGCACGGTGCCCACGGAGAACAGGTCGCTCCGGGCGTCGAGCGGCTCGGCGCGCGTCTGCTCGGGCGACATGTACGCCGGCTTGCCCTTGATCATCCCGACGCGGGTGATGGGCGTGCGGGTGCGCGCGCGGGCGATGCCGAAGTCGGCGAGCTTGACCTCGGCGTGCATCGAGACGAGCACGTTGTTGGGGCACACGTCGCGGTGGACGATGCGCAGCGGCTCGCCCTGCTCGTCGGTGCGCCCGTGCGCGTAGGCGAGCGCGCGGCACACCTCGCCGACGATGTACACCGCGAGCTCGGGCGGGAGCGGCTGGCCGACGTCGCGCGCGCGCCGCATGAGCTGGTGGAGCGTCCACCCGTCGACGAGCTCCAGCACCAGGAAGTAGCGGCCACCGGACTCGCCGACGTCGAGCACCTCGACGAGGTTGGAGTGGTGCAGGCTCATCGAGAGCCGCGCCTCCTCGATGAGCATCTCGCGGTACTGCGAGTCGGCGTACAGCTCCGGGCGGATGCGCTTGAGCACCACCGGCCGACGGAACCCCGCGGCGCCGAGCTGCTCTCCGAGGAAGACCTCGGCCGAACCTCCGTCGGCGATCTTCCGGACCGCGTGGTAGCGCAGGGCGTCGGCCATGCGCGCACGCTACTTCAACCGCGGCGCCGCGCGGCTACCGCTCTCCGCTTGACGCGGCAACGTCTCCGGCGCCGAACACGACTCCACCGGCGCGTCGTCGGCGCGCGCCGAGCCAGCGGAACGACGAGCTGCCTCGAGGAACAGCCCGAGATCGCGACCGTCGAGGACAACGCGCTGGTGCAGCCGGCGCGGGCCCGCTGAGACTCACAACAGGTAGTCGGTGCTGAGGAACGCCGAGTGTCGCTGCGTGAGGATCTCCCGCACGATGCGCTTGTTCCCGTCGGTCACCTTCGCCGCGACGAGCGTGCGAATGGAGAACACCCGCAGCGCGTCGGTCACCGAGAGCGTGCCCTCGGCGGAGTCCTTCCTCCCGTTGAAGGGGAAGGTGTCGGGGCCGCGCTGGCACTGCGAGTTGAGGTTGATGCGGCCGACCTGGTGCGCCGTGGCGTCGATGAGGTGCCCGAGCACCTTCGGGTCCTTCCCGAAGAGCGAGAGCTGCTGCCCGAAGGGCGACTCGACCACCGCGTCGATGGTCTCCTGCACGTCGTCGAAGACGCCGATGGGCACGATGGGGCCGAACTGCTCCTCGTGCCAGAGGCGCATCTGCTTCGTCACCGGGAAGACCACCGCGGGCGAGAAGTGCGTCGCCGTCACCTCTCCGCCGCCAGCGTTCACCACGCGCGCCCCGAGTGCCTTCGCGTCGTCGACCAGCTTCGTGAGCCACTCCGGCTTGCCCGGCTCGGGGAGCGGCGTCAGCGAGACGCCCGCTTCCCAGGGCATGCCGGCCTTGAGCGCGCCCACCGCGGCCGAGAACTTCGCGACGAACGCGTCGGCGATCGAGCGGTGCACCAGCAGCAGCTTGAGCGCCGTGCAGCGCTGCCCGTTGAAGGACAACGAGCCGACGAGGCACTCGCTGACCGCCTCGTCGAGGTCGGCGTCGGGCAGCACGATGCCGAGGTTCTTCGCGTCGAGGCCGAGCACCGAGTGGAGGCGATGCGGCCGGGGGTGCATCTTCTTCAGGTCGCTGGCGCCCTTGTTGGTGCCGATGAAGGCGAGCACGTCCACCTTGCCGCTCTCCATCAGCGCGCCGACCGTCTCGCGCCCGCGGCCGTAGATGACGTTCACCACGCCGGGCGGGAAGCAGTCGCGGAACGCCTCGAGCAGCGGCTGCATGAGGAGCACGCCGAACTTCGCCGGCTTGAGCACCACCGGGTTGCCCATCAGCAGCGCGGGGAACATCGTGCTGAAGGTCTCGTTGAGCGGGTAGTTGAAGGGGCCCATGCACAGCGCCACGCCGAACGGCATGCGGCGCACCTGCCCCATGATGCCCTGCTCCTGCAGGAGCTTCGTCGAGTGGCGATCGAGCTCCTTCAGCGCGTTGATGGTCTCGACGATGTAGTCGACGGTGCGGTCGAACTCCTTCTCGGCGTCCTTCAGCGTCTTGCCGATCTCCCACATCAGGAGCCGCACCACCTCGGCACGCCGGGCGCGCATCGCGCCCACGAAGCGCTCCACGTGCTCGATGCGCGCCGCGACGCCGAGCGTCGGCCACTCACCACGGCCGAGGTCCCACGCGCGCACCGCCGCGTCGAGCGCGGCCATCGACTCCTTCTCGGTGAGCAGCGGCGTGCTCCCCAGCAGCTTCGCCGTCAGCGTGCCGTCGTCGCGCCGCAGCTGCACCGGCGAGAAGACCTCGTTCTGCGGGCCGTCCCAGCGCACGAGCTGACCGCCCACCAGGAACTCGCGCTGATGGAGCGGAGACGCGAGCCGGAACGCGTCGGGGATCTCGGCCTCGGTCGGGAAGCGGATGGTGGTCATGCCCACCATCTACTCGTCACCGCGAGAGCGCGCTCGGGTGCTGCACGCGGGAGCCGGTCGAGACGTGCTGCGGCATCTCGGGCTCACCGGGCTCGCCCGGCGCGCCCTCGAAGACGAGCGTGGTGAAGCCGTACGGCCACGAGCGCTTCATCACCAACACCGTGACCGAGAGCCGCGCAGGCGAGACGGTGCCGAGGCCACCGAGCACTTCGCCGCCCGGCTCGACGTTGAAGTGCGCGCCGTCGCGCCGCGCGACCACCGGCGCACCGAGCCCCTCGAGCTGCAGCGTGCCGTCGCCTTCGCGCAGCGAGACCGAGACCTCGCGCGTCGTGCGCGTCGTCGTGTCTCCCGACACGGTGGCCTCGTGGAGCCGGCCGACGTACGCCACATCGGCGCCGCAGGCGGAGAGGGTGAGCAGCGCAGACAGAGCGATGAGACCGGGCTTCATGGCGAACCTCCGTGGTGGGGAGACCGCCCTTCGTTCACCGCGCGTGCCCTCGCGGCGCGCATCGTTCCGAGCACCTGCGCGAGGGCCCACGTCTTCCGGCCGAGACGGTGCAACGTTCGGCGACTCACGGTGTCGCTGAGGTGACATGACGCGTACAGCCCGCCTGTTCCCCCTCGTCGTCCTCTTCTCCTGTGTGGGCGTGAAGACCGCCGCCCCGACTCCGTCCTGTGCCGAGCTGCCCGGCGCAGAGCTGCTCACGCCGGGCGGGCTGTTCGTCTTCGGAGAGCTCCACGGCACCAGAGAGCTGCCGGCCGCGGTCGGAGAGCTCGCCTGTCACGCCGCTCGCCGCGGAAGGGTGGTCGTCGGGCTCGAGCTGAAGGCGGACCCGTCGTTCGCCGCGTTCGAGCAACTGCAGGGCGAAGCGTTGCGGCGCGGGCTGCTCGCCGGGCCCGCCTGGTCGACGCCGATGCAGGACGGGAGGACCAGCACGGCGATGCTCGCGCTGCTCGAGCGGCTGGCGGGGCTCCGCGCCGCGGGCGCGCCCATCGAGCTGCTCCTCTTCGACGCCGACGCGAGCGGTGACGTCACCCGAGACCAGGCGATGGCCGCCCTCGTCCGCGCGCGGCGCGCGGCGACGCCCGGGGCGACGATGCTGGTGTTGACCGGCAACCTCCACGCGCTCAAGACGAAGGGCAGCCCGTGGAAGCGCGACGACGCCTATGAGTGGATGTCCTCGCTCCTGCCCGACGCCACCACCTTCGACGCGAGCACTCCGCTGGGCACCGCGTGGGTCTGCAGCGGTCAGGACGCTTCGTCGTGCGGCGCGCGCGTCGTGCAGGCGCGGCCAGGCGCGGCGCGCACCACCGCGCTGAGCCGCCGCGCAGCGCGGGGCTACGACGGCGTGCTCGACGTAGGCGCGCTGACCGCCTCGCCACCGGCCCTCGGCGCCCCGGCAGACTTCGACGCGACGCTCGCGCGGCTCATGACGGGGCCCGACGCGGCCCTCGGCCTGGCGCTCGCCGACTACGAGCAAGGCGACTTCGCGGGCTGCGCGGCGCGCCTGGACAAGCTCCCGGCGCCCGGTGCCCGGGCGCTGTACTCGCACGCGTGCTGCCTCGCGCGCGCAGGTCGTGTCGACGACGCCTTCGACAAGCTGCGCGGCGCGCTGGCGGCGGGCCTCAAGAACCGGCGGGCGCTCGAACAGGACGAGGATCTCGCGCCGCTCCGCGCCGACCCACGCTGGGGCGCGCTGCTCACGACGCCGTGACGTCGCTCACGGCGCCGACTTCACCACCGGAGTACCGTCGGCGGCGAAGCTGCCCTCGAGCAACGTCGCCGCGCCCTCGGTGACGTACTGGCCGTCGCGCAACACCTGCCGCCCCTCGGTGCGGACGCTGAAGCTGCCCGCCCAGCCCTGCTGGTTCACGTTGGTGGCCAGCAGGTCGAGCGTCGCTTCGCCCGTCGCGCCCTTGACCGAGGTGAGCAGGCGCACGCGATCGTTCCCTCGCAGCTTCGCGTTGGCGAAGTCGCGGTCGAACGCGCGCGCGATGGCCAGGGACACGCTCACGTTCGCGCCCAGCGCGGCGCGCACCCGCTCGTCTCCCTCGACGAGCGCGACCGTCTTCTGCACGGGCGGCGCGCTCTTCGCGTACTCGTACTGCGCAGGACAGCCGCTGAAGGCCACGAGCAGGAGCACGAGAGCAGGAAAGCGCACGGCCCCAACGTAGCCGGAAAGGGCGGCCCGCCTCACGCCGAAGCGGGCCGCCCTCTTTCCATTCAAACCACCGCGGTGATGACACCGGCGCCGACGGTGCGCCCGCCCTCACGGAGCGCGAAGCGCATGCCGGCCTCGATGCCGATCGCGCGCTGGAGCGTGAAGCCCACCGTGGCGCGCTCGCCGGGCATCACCACGTCGCCCTCGCGCAGCTCGAGCGTGCCGGTGACGTCGGTCGCGCCGAAGAAGAACTGCGGCATGTAGCCCGAGGCGAACGGGGTGTGCCGGCCGCCCTCCTGCGCGCTGAGGGTGAAGAGCTCGGCCTGGCCGCCGCGGTGCGGGCGAATGCTGCCCGGCGCGACCACCAGCAGGCCGCGCGAGAGCACGTCGCGCTCCACGCCCCGGAGGAGCAGGCCGACGTTGTCACCGGCCTTCGCCGCGGCGCGCGCCTCGTGGAAGGCCTCGATGCCCGTCACCACCGTGCGCTCGGGCACGGTCGCGCCGACCAGCTCGACCTCCGCGCCGACCGGGAGCACGCCGCGCTGCACACGCCCCGTCACCACCGTGCCGCGCCCGGGAATGGTGAAGACGTCCTCGACGGGCATGAGGAACGGCGAGGCCTCGTCGCGCTCCGGCACCGGCACGCGCGCCTCGAGGGTGTCGAGGAGCGCCTCGACGCTCTTCGTGTCGTCGCCCAGCCCGCGCCCGCTCTTGATGGCGGTGAGCGCCCTCAACGCCGAGCCGCGCACCACCGGCACGTCGCGGTAGCCGTGACTCTCGAGCAGCTCGCGCGTCTCGAGCTCGACCAGCTCGAGGAGCTCGGCGTCGGCGACGTCACACTTGTTGATGAACACCACGAGGTGCTTCACGCCGACCTGGCGGGCGAGCAGCACGTGCTCCCGCGTCTGGGGCTGCGGGCCGGCCGAGCCGTCGACGAGGAGGATGGCGCCGTCCATCTGGCTGGCGCCGACGATCATGTTCTTCACGTAGTCGGCGTGCCCCGGGCAGTCGATGTGCGCCCAGGTGCGGTTCGCCGTGCGGTACTGCACGTGCTTGATGGTGATGGTGATGCCGCGCTCGCGCTCCTCGGCTCCGCGGTCGATCTGCTCGAAGTCGAGCGCCTTGCCGCCGAACTTCGCGGCGGCGACGTGCGTGAGCGCCGCGGTGAGCGTGGTCTTGCCGTGGTCGACGTGACCGATGGTGCCGACGTTGAGGTGCTGCATGCCCATGGAACTGCCTCCTGTGGTGGTGGGGCGGGCGGCCCCGTGGAAAAAACGAAAAGCCCCTCGGGGCGCGTGGCCTCGAGGGGCTTCGGACTGCTGCGAGCCGTCCGGCGTCCTCAGGTCATGGCGCGTCCGTCTCGGCCGAAGCCGACGACGACGACGATGACGAGGATGCCGACGAGAAGCGCATGGGAGCGCCGTGGACGCGGCGGCTCAGGTCCACCTGACGAGCAGCACGGTGGCGGTGCCCTCACGTGACGCGGTGATGGTGCACGACCTGCCGCCCGCGTAGCCCACCATCATCTCGATGACGCCCTCGAGGAACTCCTGCGACGGCACCGCCTCGCTCAGCTCGACGCGCATGCACGAGGGCTCGACCTCGCTGACCGTCACCTTGAGGAAGTTGTTGCTCATGGTGAGGCTCCGCGGGAGCCGCTGGAGCACCGGCCGCACGCCCATGAGCCGCACGCCCGGCGCCATGATCTTCCCCAGCACGCTGTCGGCGAAGCCGCGCGAGATGGCCCGCCCCAGCTCGCGTCGCGAAGCCGAGAGATCGCCCCCGTCGAGCGCCTGCGCGACGTGGTCGACCACCTTCACCCAGAGCTCCTTGGGGTACGCCGGCAACAGCTTGCGATCGAGATCGATGCCCAGCGCGCGCACCTCCGCCTTGAGCTGCGGTGTCAGGCGCGGCCCGAGGCCCTTGAAGAGGCTCTCGACGCCGAAGTCGTACACGAGGTGCGGCTCGCCCATGGGAGCCCCTACCTAACAACCGCCCCGCGCGACGCCCGAGAATGACAACCCGACCGACGCGCCAGCGTGACGCCTGACAAGGTGACAGCGCGCGCAGCGCGAGAAGCGCCGATTCCCCGCGGGTCGACGCTGGCACGCGACGCGCAATCGCGACTCGACACCTGGGAGTGCAGCCACAGGGAGACACTCCATGCACCGTCGTCGCCGCCGCAGCCCGCGAGGGCTGAGCCTCATCGAGATCATCGTCTACATCACCATCGTCAGCATGCTGATGAGCGCCGTCGCCATCTACGCCGTCGGCGCGCAGCGCAACGCCCAGCGTGACACCGCGCGCATGGACGTGAAGTCCGCCGCCACCGCGCTCGAGCTCTACCGCGCCACGAAGGGCCAGTACCCCGACCCGGCCGACGGCTTCCGCCCGCTGGTGAAGGCGCGCGTGCTCAAGGCGCTCCCGAAGGACCCCTGGGGCCACGAGCTGGTGTGGGCCCTGCGCGACGGCGAGCCGGTGGTCACCTCGCTCGGCGCCGACGGGGCCCCCGGCGGTGAAGACGAGAACGCCGACCTCACCAGCGAAGCGCGCGAGGAGTGACGCGGAAAACGTGACGCCGAGCAGGGCCTTTGTTCTGATACCCGTTCTCAAAGTCCCACACCGGGTGGAGGTCCCCGCTTGCACGTCCGCGACACGATGACGCCGAACCCCGTCAGCATCACCGCGCAGGAGACCCTGCAGGATGCGATGGAGCTGATGATGCGCAAGCACATCCGCCACCTGCCCGTCGTCGACGCGGCGGGCATGTTGATCGGCATCGTCACCGACCGCGATCTGCGGCGTGCGTCGCCGTCGCCGCTCTTCGGCTCGAAGGTCGATCCGCAGGCCGCGATGGAGACCGCCACCGTCGATCGCGTGATGGTGCGCGCCCCGCAGACCATCAGCCCGCACCAGCCGCTGCGCGAGGCCGTGCAGCTGTTCGTCGACAAGAAGTACGGCGGGCTCCCGGTGGTCGAGAACGGCCGCCTGGTGGGAATCATCACACCCATCGACGTGATGCGCATGTGGTTGAAAAACCAGGGGTGAGAACTGGAGTTCACAGGTTGCGCGAGGCCCCGTCGGCTGCGGACAATGGGGCTTCCCATGCGCACCGCCCACGTCGTCACGCTGAGCCTCGCGCTCGCGGCCTGTGAAGGTTCGCTCCTCGGTCCGCGCGTCGAGCGACCGGTGGATCCCAACCTGCCGCCAGGCGCCGAGCGCGAGCTCCCGTCACCCTCGTCGCGCGCCGCGCGGCTCTCGCACGTCGAGTACGAGAACACGGCCAGAGACCTGCTCGGCGCGCAGCAGTCGCTGGGCATCACCAGCACCTTCATCCCCGACTCGACCAACAGCACCTTCAGCAACAACGGCGGCGACCTGTCCGTCACCTCGGCGCAGTGGCAGGACTACCAGGCCGCCGCCGAGGAGCTCGCGCGGCGCGCCACGCTCTCGCTCGCCGCGCTGACCGCCGCCGCTGGAGGCACGCTGCCCGCCGACGACGCCCAGCTGGTCGCCGCGCTCGGCCGTCGCGCCTTCCGTCGCGCGCTCACCGGCGACGAGCAGAGCGCGTACGAGGCGCTCTTCGCGCAGGGGCCGTCCTTCTACGCTGCCATGGCCCCGCGGCTCGCGGGCGCGCGCGTGGTGCTCGAGGCGCTGCTGCAGTCTCCGCACTTCCTCTACCGCCTCGAGCTGTCGACGCAGGCCACCGGCGACGTGGTGCCGCTCTCGGGCGACGAGCTGGCGACGCGCCTGTCGTACGCGCTGTGGCAGTCGATGCCCGACGAGGCGCTGCTCCAGGCGGCCGAGAGCGGCGCGCTGCTCACCGTCGAGGGCTACACCGCTCAGGCGACGCGGCTGCTCGCTGACGATCGCGCGCGCGACGCCGTGCAGCAGTTCCACGCGCAGCTCCTCGGGCAGAGCAAGTACGCCGACATCACCCGCTCGACGACCCTCTTCCCGGAGTTCTCGACCGCGCTGCGCGAGTCGATGCGCCAGGAGCAGGTGCGCTTCCTCGACGACGTCATCTTCACCCGCGCTGGCGGGCTCGAAGCGCTGCTCACCACGCCCGCGTCGTACGTCGACCAGAACCTCGCGCGGGTCTACGGGCTGAGCGGCTCGTTCGACGGCTCGTTCCAGCGCGTCACCTTCACCGATGGCCGGCGCGCGGGCCTCTTCACGCAGGTGGGCTTCCTCTCGTCGCTGGCCACCTCGACCGAGAGCGACCCGATTCACCGCGGGGTGTTCCTGAACCACAAGGTGCTCTGCGCCCCGCTGCCCGCGCCGCCGAACGGCGTGCCGCCGCTGCCGCGCCCCGACCCGAGCGTGCCGAAGACGCTGCGCACCCGCATCACCGAGTTCACCGGCGCCGGCACCTGCGGCGCGGGCTGCCACAGCACGATGATCAACCCGGTCGGCTTCGGCTTCGAGCACTACGACGCGCTCGGCCGCTGGCGCGAGCAGGAGACCAACGGGCTGCCCATCGACGCGCGCGACTCGTACGCCTTCGAGGGCGCGATGCGCACCTTCGACGGGGCGCTCGAGCTGGCCTCGGTGATGGCCGAGGAGTCGATGGCGCACCGCTGCTACGCCCGGCACTGGGTCGAGTTCCTCCATGGCCGCGCGCTGGGGGAAGCCGACGAGGCGATGATCAACCGCGTCGGGCTCGCCTCGCAGAAGGACCAGCTGCCCGTCACCACCCTGCTGCGACTGCTCGTCGAGAGCGAGTCGTTCAAGACGCGCCCCGTGGAGGTCACGCCGTGAGCGAGTGGAGCCGCCGTCGATTCCTGAAGGGCCTCGGAGGCGTCACGCTGGCGCTGCCGTTCTTCGAGTCACTGCTGCCGCGCAGCGCGTGGGGTCAGCAGATGAACCGCCACCGCTTCCTGATGGTGATGCGCGCCGGCAACGGCGTGGTGCAGGAAGGCAGCGAGGTCGGCGAGCGCTTCTGGCCCGGCACGCTGGGCGCGCTGAGCGTCGCCGACCTCAAGACGACCTACGCCGACCGCGCGACGTCGCAGCTCGCCGACTACGCGCCGCGCCTGCTGATGGTGAAGAAGGTGCGCCTGCCCTTCGCCCGCAACTCGTGCGGCCACGCGGAGGCGATCCCCCAGGTGCTGACCGCGCAGAACCACACCGGCGGCACCAGCAACTCACCGCTCGCGCTCGGCCGCTCGGTCGACTGGTTCCTCGCCGAGAAGCTGAACCCCGCCGGCGTCGGCCCGCTGGTCTTCATGGCCGGCCCGACCAACACGTACATCGGCAACGGCCTCTCGTGGAGCGCCCCGCAGCAGCGCGCCGCCGCCGAGCGCTCGCCGCTCAACGCGTACATGCGCCTCACGGGCCTCTCGAGCGCACCGCCGGAGGTGCAGCAGCTCGTCGCCTCGCGCCGCAAGAGCGTCAACGACCTCGTGCGCGCGCAGCTCCGCGAGCTCACCGGCAAGCCGCAGCTCTCGTCGAAGGACAAGCAGCGCCTCGAGCAGCACCTCCAGGCGGTGCGCGACATGGAGCTGCAGCTCACCTGCGATCTCCCCGCGGATCAGGTCACCGCGGTGCAGGGCATCACGCAGCCCGAGGGCAACGACATCCGCCCGGAGGTGGTGCGCCGCTTCATCGACCTCACCGCGTGGGCCTTCAACTGCCGCCTCAACCACGTGGCCACCCTGCAGGTCGGCCACGGCAACGACGGCACGCAGTACACCATCAACGGCACCAAGCTCCCCAGCTTCCACTGGATCAGCCACCGCATCTACGCCGACGGCTCGGAGGGCGAGGCGATCCCCGACGCGGTCGAGCTGCACCACCAGGTCGACACGCTGCAGGTGTCCTTCTTCAAGTACCTGCTCGACCGCCTCGACGGCTACCAGTCGCCGTACGGCGGCACGCTCCTCGACGACTCGGTCGCGGTGTGGACCAACGACCTCGGCAACGGCCCGCCGCACGACGCCTCGAACACGCCGTGGATCCTCGCTGGCAGCGGCGGCGGCCTGCTGCGCACCGGCCAGGTCGTCGACCACCAGAAGAAGGGCGTCAACCAGGTGCTCAACACGCTGATCAACGCCATGGGCGTGCGCAAGACCGACGGCTCGCCGACCGACGACTTCGGCGACGCGTCCCTCGCGAAGGGCGTGGTCGCGAACTCGCTCACCAGCTGATGACGCAACTCCTGCGTGGCGCCGCCCGCGCAGGTGGTTGATGACACTCGTCGGGGCGTGCCTTGCAGGGCTCCTCGCCACCGGAGGAGCCATGAGACGCAACCTGATGCGCGTGCTGCTGGGGCTGGAGGTGTTCGTCGGCGTCGGTGGGCTGTACGGAGGCTTCGCGCTGCTGTCCGACCCGCGCGGCAGCCCGCTGGGGATGCCGGTCTCGATGCTCGAGCACTCCCCGTTCTCGAACTACCTCATCCCGGGCATCGTGCTCTTCGCCGTCAACGGCGTGTTCCCGCTGGTCGCGGTGTTCGCGCAGTGGCTGAAGCTGGACTGGGCGAAGCTGCTGCACCTCGGCGTGGGTGTGCTGCTCACGGGGTGGATGGTGGTGCAGCTGGTGATGGTCGGCTTCAGCGCGCCGCTGCAGGCCATCATGCTGGTGGTCGGGCTGGCGATCCTCGCGCTGGCGCTGGCGACGTGGACCAGCGCGCCGAAGGGCGGCGGTCGCATCGCGCACGCGTGAGCGGATCAGCGCGTCGGGGGCGTGGCCGCGGGGCAGACCTGCGCCTCCATGCGCGCCGCGGCCTGGTTGAAGCGGCCCCAGTCGACGACGAAGTCACCCTGGAAGGGATCGTCGAGGTCGAGGATGAGCGAGGTCACGGCGACGATGATCCACGTCATCCCCGCGGTGAAGAGCGCCTGCACCACGAGGCTCTCGGTGTAGAGGAGCCACACCGCGGCGACGAGGAGCGCGCCGCCGAGGTAGACGAACCAGCGCAGCCCTTCCGGCAGGTGGAGCCTCGAGACGGTGATGCGGTGCTCCCGGGCCTCGTTGAGCTCATGAAAGAGGTCGAGCGCGGTGTCTGAGAAGCGCGCGTCGCCCGACGCGTCGGCGCGGTACGCGAGAAAGTCCGCCAGCGAGTCGTCGAGGAGCTGGCGGTCATCGGTCGCGGCCCGCTCGGAGGTCGCGCCGTTGAGTGCCGGCACGACGCGCGCGTAGGCCCGCAGCCGCTCGCGCACGAGATCGCGTCGCGCCCAGCTCGCGAACCAGCCGAGGATGGTGAAGAGCTCGCCGAGCGCCACCGCTTCCCGCTCGACGGCGATCTGCGTGTCGTTGTGCTGCTGCCACACCACGAAGATCGCGAAGGCGACGATGACGCCGTAGATGCCGCCGAAGGTCTGGAGGAAGTTGCCCGCGACCTCGCTCGCGCCCTGGAGCACCGCCAGCGGCACTGCGGTGCGCGCGACGAGCAGCCCGGTGACGGCGAGCCCCATCCACCAGGCGTGCTTCGCGAAGCGGCGACCGTGACGACGCAGGCTCAGAGAACTCACCAGCGAAGAGCGTACTCCGCGGAGTAGCCTGCGGGCGCGATGGCAACGCCCTGCCCCGCGTGTGGTGCCGAACGCGGACACTTCTACGACTGCCCCATCGAGGGGGCGCCCGCCGTCAGCGCGCCTCCGGAGGCCGTCGCTCCGCCCGTCGAGCCCGACTTTCCCCGAGCCCGCTGGCTCGCGCTGCCCATCACGCTCGGGGCGATGCTGCTCGTCGCCTTCACCCCGCTGCGCTTCGTGCTGGCGGTGCTCTTCGGCATGTGGCTCCACGAGGCGGGCCACGCCGCCGCCGCCTGGCTCACCGGCGCGCCCGCGGTGCCCCTCCCGTGGGTGACGCTCGGGGGCCATGAGCGCAGCGTGCTCTTCATCGCACTGGAGCTCGCCGCGCTCGGCGCGTGGCTCCACTTCAGGCGTACGCACTGGCGGCGGGTGGCGGGCGTCGCGGCAGCGTTGCTGCTCGGCCTCGCGCTCCCGCGATCCACGGCCGACGTGTTCATCCTCTTCGCGGGCGACGGTGGTGCCCTGGTGCTCGGCACGCTCTTGATGCTGGCGGTCTTCCTCCCCGACGAGTCACGGCTCTCGCGCGGCGCGCTCCGCTGGGGCTGGCTGGTCATCGGCGCCGGCGCGTTCGCGTCGACGGTGGTGACGTGGCTTCGCGCGGTGCGCGACCGCGACGAGATTCCGTTCGGCCGCATCGAGGGTGTCGGCCTGTCGGATCCTTCCCGGCTGGTCGACGAGCACGGGTGGACGCCGGCCGGGCTCGTGCGCGCGTACCTCGCCCTCGCCGCGGTCTGTCTGCTCGTGCTCGCCGTGACGTTCGCGGTGAAGCGCCCGCGGAACCGCTGATCAGCCCGTCTTCTTGAGCTGCGCGTCGATGTGCCGCAGCCACTCGAGGCCCTGCTCCGGCGTCGAGAACATGGCGACCTTGATGCCTCCGAGCTCGAAGGTCTTCGCGTGCCGCGCGGTCTGCATCTGACCGACGGCCTTCTCGGGGTTGATCACCGCCCAGTACTTCCACCCCGCGGCCACGGCCTTCTTGAACCACTCGCCGTGCGCCCACTTCTCGTCGTCTTCGTCGAGCACGGTGTGCTTGCGGTCGTCAGACAGCCACTTGGTCGCCTTGGTGCGGATCATCTGCGCGACCCCTTCGTCGAGGATCTCGCGGAAGGACTTGCCCACGACCCGCTTCTTGAACTCGTGGTGGATGATGCCGTCGGAGTGGTAACGGAGAATGGCGCTGTCAGTGTCGAGGATGATGCGTTCGGTCATGCTTCGTGGAACTGCTGCTCAGCCCGCCTTCTTGAGCTGCGCGTCGATGTGGCGCAGCCACTCGAAGGCCTGCTCCGGCGTGGCGAAGGTGGCGACCTTGATGCCGCCCAGCTCGAAGAACTTGGCGTGTCGCGCGGTCTGCATCTGACCGACGGCCTTCTCCGGGTTCACCACCGCCCAGTACTTCCAGCCGGCGGCGACGACCTTCGGGAACCACTCGGCGCGCGCCCACTTCTCGTCCTCGTCATCGAGCACGGTGTGCCTGCGGTCGTCAGAGAGCCACTTGGTCGCCCTGGTGCGGATCATCTGCGCCAGGCCCTCCTCGAGCACCTCGCGGAAGGCCTTGCCCGTCACGCGCTTCTTGAACTCGTGGTGGATGATGCCGTCAGAGTGGTGCCGCAGGATGGCGCTGTCAGTGTCGAGAATGATGCGTTCGGTCATGGGGTTGCCTCCGGGCACTCCCCCATTTCAGGAGGCGCGCCAGCAGCAACCCCGCGGATCTGCACCTCCCCCCGCGAGTCGGCGGCAACACGTGGGTCCAACCCGACTTTCCGGCGCGCGAGACGGGTGCTGTGCTCACGCCGGAGGTCGAGCATGCGTCCCTTCGCGCGAACGTTCGTCCTGGCGGTGGTGCTGTCCGGGTGTGGCGGTGGGGCAGGCTCCGGAGCCTGCGAGCAGGCGGCCACCACGGGCACCAGGTTCTGTCATGACTTCCACGACACGAGCTCGGACACCGGCTCGGCGATCTGCGCGCGGCTGCGCGGCACGTGGACCGCGGGCCGCACCTGCGAGGGCCTCGGCTACACGAAGTCGTGCACCGACGGCTCGTTCGTGAAGCCGGGCGTGGCCTGCGCTCAGTAGTGGCGCTCGAGCACGTACCAGCCGAACGCGCGCAGCATCAC
>JBMORD010000101.1:0-20646 GCA_049322495.1 Myxococcota bacterium
TTCGGCGCCCCGTCGGCCGCGCCGCTCGGCTGCACGCGCACGTCGAACGTCTCGCCGCTCGCGCTGTCGACGATCAGCGAGCCGAGGAGCCCCACCGCGTCCGCGCCCACCGCGCCGGGCAGCGCGCAGTCATCGAGGTCGACCACCAGCCTGCGCGTGGTGGCGCTCAACGCGGGGAAGGCGCCGCAAAGCGCGTCCTGCGGGTGCGCGGTGTCGACCAGCACCAGCCGCGACACCGGGCGGAAGAGCTGCGGGCCGCCGAGGGTGGGCGTGGTCGTCGCGCCTCCGCCACCACCACCGCCACCTGTCGCCGGAGTGCCGCCTCCGCCCGTCGCCGAGCCGCCGCCGCCGGTCGCCATGCCGCCGCCCGTGGCCCCACCGCCCCCGCCGGTCATGGCGCCGACGCCGCCGCCCGTCTGTCCTCCGTCGGGCAGCGACGTGGTTCCACCACACGCAGGGATGAGGAGCAGCGCCGCAAGAAGCCAGGTCGATTTCATGCCGCGTGAATGGGGCGGCGAAAATCGACCTTCAAAAAATGTGACGCCTAGCGACGACGCCAGACCGGCGCGAAGGTGTACGACTGCTCGGCCGCCGAAGTGACCACGAGCTCATGGTCGCTGACCTCGTCGTGGCCATCAGCGCCTTCGCGGTGCGCGTTGAGCTGGTAGCGCCCGGGAAGGACGTGCTGCGCGACACCGCCCCGCACCTCCACCGCGTCGGAGTCTCCGCGCAGGAAGAGCCAGTGCGCCCCGGGGACGCTGAGGTTCACCGTGACGCCGTCGCTCGCGGCCTGCGCGTCGACGGTGAGGTCGCGACCATCGAAGTCGACGCTGCGGGGCCGGAACACGTGCCCGCGCGCCTCGACCATCAACCTCCAGCGGCCCGGCGTGAGCCCCGCGACGACGTGCACGCCGGGGGTCCGCTCGGTGGCGCTCCGCTCGTTGAAGTCGTCGTCACGGAGGACCACCGCCGCGCCCGCGAGAGACTGGCCCTGCTCGTCACGCACGCGCACGGTGAGCAGCGCGCCACGCTGGAGCAGCACCTCGCGCTCGTCCCCCACTCTGCGGCTCGTCGGCGGGTACTCGGGGTGGCTGAAGTGGAGGAACGGCGTGGCGGCATCGACGGCCGCGAGGAGGAAGCGGCCCTGCGCGTCGGTCTGCACGGTCTCGGGCGAGAGAAGCGGCTCCTCCGACGGCGCGGCGCTCACCTCGACGTCGGGCACCGGGCGGCGCGTGGCGGCGTCGAGCACCACGCCGGTGAGCGCGCGCCCGCGCGAGAGGGCAATGGCGCCGAGGTCCTTGCGGCCCTCGGTGACCTTCACCTCGACGTCCCGCCGCGCGAAGCCGTCCGCCTGAAAGGCGAGCGTCGCCTCGTCCAGCGTGGGCTCGAGCTCGACCTCGAACCGCCCGTCGCTGGCCTCGAAGGTGCGCCCATCGATGCGGAAGCGCCGGAGCGCGCGTCCCCGCTCATCCACCACCCGGCCGGTGACGACGGGCGCGGCGGGGAGGACGAGCGTCACCTGCGAGTCGGGCGCGCTCACCGTCTTCACCACCATGCGGCCGCCCGCCTCCGCGCCCAGCGTCGCCGCGCCCGCCGGCAGCGTCTCGAGCGCCCAGCGGCCGCGCGCGTCGGTGTGGGTGCTCTCGCGCTTGCGCTCGTCGTCGAGGTGGTGGCCGGAGATGAGGGCGTTCGCGATGGGACGTCGCTGCGCATCGAGGAACACGCCCGCGAGTCGCGCCCCCCGCGTCGGCCGGAGCACCACGTCCTTGCGCTCTCCTTCGCGCACCGTCACCTGCAGCGCGAGCTCCCACTCCTGCAGCGTGGTGAGGGTCCAGGTGCCGGCCGGCAGGTCGAGTTCGAAGCGGCCCGCCTCATCGGAGCTGGTGCTCCAGCCTGTGCCCACGACGAGCACGGGCACGCGCGGCTGTGGTCGCTCGTCGGCGTCGAACACGCTCCCGGTCAGCTTCGCGAGCGAGGCCAGCACCACCTCGACCGAGCCCGGCGCCCGCCCGCGCGCGACGCCATGCCCGTCGGGAGCGGAGACCTCCACCTCGTAGTCGCCGGCCGCGAGCTCGAAGGCGAAGCCGCCGTCTCTCGACCAGGTCGAAGCGCCCGTCGGCACCCGGCCACCATCGGGGAGGAGCGCGTGGGCGACCGCGCGGAAGTCGGGGACCACGACGCCATCACCTTCGATGACGCGGCCCGTGAGGAGCGACGCGCGGCGGAGCGCCACCCGCAGCCCCGGCCCGGTCGCGGCGAGCTCGGCGCGGACGTAGCCTTCGCGTGTCGCCAGCAGCTGCCACCGGCGCTGCGGCACCACCCCGAGGTCGAAGCGGCCCTCGGAGCCGCTCACGCCGACCCGCCGCGCGGCCGGAGCGAAGAGCGTGAGCTGCGCTCCCTCGAGCGGCGCACCCGACGCTTCGTCGACGACGAGCCCGTCGACGTGCATGCCGGGCCGGAGCTCCAGCTCGACGTCGAGCGCATCGTCGAGGGGCGCGAGCGGCTGCTCCACTTCGGCGGCGTCTTCACCGTGCTGTGCGCGCACCACGTAGCGCCCCGCGTGCAGCCCCTCGAAGCGGAACGCGCCGGTCGAGTCGGTCACCGTGCGGTGGCGGCGGTGCTCGCCCTCGAGCTCCACGGAGACACCCGCGACGCCCGCCTCCAGCCGCGTCACGCGACCGGCGAGCACGCGAGGCAGCCCGAGCCGCAGCGTGAGCGCGCTGCTGACGGAGGGCCGCGCGACGTGCGCGCTGAAGAACCCGTCCGCACGGGCGAGGAGCGTCAGCGCCTCGAAGCTGCGCACCGGGCCGAGGCGGAAGGCGCCCGCCGCGTCGGTGCGCGCCTCGAGGAAGCGCCGCGGCGTGGAGGAGATCAACGTCACCACCGCGCCGGGCTTCGGCTGCTCGTCGGGACCGAGCACGCGGCCCGAGACGAAGCCCGCGCTGCTGAGCGAGAGCACGAGGGGGCGATCCGAGGTGGTCTCGACGTCGCGCCACGCGAGCTCGTCGGGCGTCTCGACCCAGAGCGCCACTGCGCCCACGACGTCGGGGAAGACGAAGGCGCCAGCGGCGTCGGTGGTGGCGGTCGCGAGCGGCACGCCGTCACCCACGCGCGCGCGCACCAGGGCCTCGAGCAGCGGCGTCGCGTTCGGGCAGTCCGAGTCGAAGAGCGCGGTGCGACAGAACTCGCACGACACCGGCTGTTCCGTCGCGGGTGGGGGAGCGCGGTACAGCGAGACGACGAGTCCGGACACCGGGGTCTCGTCGCGCACCACGAGGCCACGCAGCGCGCGCGGGCGTGACAGCTCGGAGGACGGCGCGTCGAGCCGGGGCGCCACGTCGTCGTGCGTCGGCGTCACCTCCGAGGGCTCCGGCGTGGAGAGGGGCCACCAGACGGCGAGGGCGACCAGCACGGCAAGCCCTGCGCCCGCGAACCACCAGTGCTTCTTCGTCACCCGCCGAGCCTACGACGGGCGCTGCGGCCTCCTCATCTCGCTTCGCACGCGCTCGCGTTGTGCTTGAACATGCCTCGGGGGTGTCGATGGCGAGTCGTGGTCGCGAGGTCGAGCCGACGCGGGAAGAGGCCACGCCGACGTTGGAGCAGGACACGACCGTCGACGGGCTCACCCGGGTGCTGGCCGGGTTACTCCCCGCGACGCTGTCGGGGGACTTCCTCGCAGGGCTTCGGCTCGACCTCGAGCGCATGGTGACCGACGAACTGCGCACGCTTGGCGCCAGCGGCCGCGACTGCCCATGGATTGAGCTGTACCTCGACCGCTACGGCCAGCAGCCCGCTCCGGTCGTGGCGACTTTCCTTCGCCGCTACGTGGGTCCCGCCGTCGACGAGGCGCGCACGCCGCAGGAACTCCGTCGGCACATCGTCGAGCGGGTGCGGGTGGGCGTGCGCGCATGGCACCGCAACGGCGGCTCGCTCGCCGGGGCGATTCCGGAACTCGGCGCGCTTCCCGCGGTGCGTCCCACCAGCCCTCACGCCGAGGCTTTCGCGATGCTCGCCCGGCTCGATGATGGCGCGCACCTCCCGTCAGGCGTGCGGCGGCGCTTCGAGCGCGCCTTCGGCCTCTCGCTCGACCACATCCGGCTCCACGACGACGCGCACGCTGCAGCGCTTGCGCAGGAACAGGGCGCTGCTGGTTTCGCGGTCGGCGCGCACGTCGTCGTACGCAATGGGCCCGCCCATGGCACCGTGGCGCGAGATGCCCTGCTCGCCCATGAGCTGGCGCACACGCTCGAACAGCGTCCCGGAGAAGGCACAGGCGAGCCCCACACCAACCGCGCGGCGCTTGCCGCGCTGAGCGGGCGTCGTCCAGCGCGCGGTGCTGGCGGCTTGCGCCTGTCGCGCTGCAGCTACCTTTCCGGCCCGACGCCCCACGCCCGCGAGCTGGGAGAGGCCGACGTTCCGGCCCGCGCCGACGTAGCGACCCCTCCCGCAGCATCCACGCTCCCGTCCTTCACCGCGCCTGGCCCTGTGGGCCCCAGCCTCGGGGAACGCCTCTCGTCGAGCGACGACGTCGTTCGTCGGACCGCCATTGCCGAGCTGACGCGGCTCTCGGGGGAACCAGGGTGGCGCGCCGCCGTGCTCGCCTCGGGGAGCGAGCGCGCCGACGTTCGCGTCGCGGCCGAGCAGCTCGTCGCCGGCTGGCTCGGCGATTCCGCCTTCGCGACGTGGCTCGCCGCGCTCCCGACAGCGGGCGAGGGGCAGCTCGGAGACCTGGCGGTGCGGCTCCTCACCCAGGGCGGCCGCCCCATCGACCTCGAGAGCTATCGCGCGGTGCTGCGCCAGGAGCTCACGCTGGTACGCGCCTACCGCCGCGAGTTGGTCGACGCCCGCTCCGCCTCGACGAGCTCGGTCGCCGACACGTCATTCGGTGAGCTGGAGCGCGGGCTCTCGGCGACGAACGCCCTCACGCTCGCCGAGACAGGGCGGATGATCTCCCGGCTCCTCGAGCGCTTCACGCTGCTGCGCGCCGAGTTCGTGCGGCTCGAACTCCTCCGCACGGCATCGAGCGCCGGCCCGCTCGCGACGGTGCTTGACGACTTCCGGCAGCGCGTGCTCGACGCGGCCTTCTTCGTGACGAGCGCAGAGGATGACGCCCGCTTCGCGGACGTGCTTCAGCACCTGCGCGACGTCCCCATCGCCATGGCGCGCGAGGCCGTCACGCAACTCGCGTCGCAGGTCAACGACGCGCGCACGACACTCCGCCCCCTCACCACCGCTGGGCGGTCCGACCCGGCGGGGC
The DNA here is from genome assembly GCA_049322495.1 of Myxococcota bacterium. Classification (GTDB taxonomy): domain Bacteria; phylum Myxococcota; class Myxococcia; order Myxococcales; family Myxococcaceae; genus Archangium_A. The sequence continues at coordinate 5,258 of JBMORD010000101.1, forward strand.
AGCGACTGGCGGCGATGGCGGCGCGACTCGTCCCCGACCTCGACGCGCTCGCCACGCGCATCACGGGCTGGCAGGCAGCCGTCGACGCACACCCACTGGCGGTCCTGCGCGACCTTGGGACCATCCGCCCGACGCTCGATTCGCTGCTGACGAGGGCGCGGCTCGCGCGCCTGGCCACCGCCGCCGACTCGGCCGCAACGGAGGTGGATCGCGTCACGCCACACATCTCGACTGCGGCCCCGTCGTACGCGTTTGAATCCAGCGCCGCGCCGCCCATCGACTTTTCAACGACGAACGTCGACTGGTGGCAGTCGCTGACGACCGACTTCCGTCGACACCGGGACAACTTCGCGCTGCTTGGCGAGCGTTACGAGCTCAACCCGGAAGTCGCCAGCACGCGAGCCGCCGAGGAGACGGATGCGCTGCGCACCACCGGCCGAAGCGCCGAAGCGTACGTCTCGACACAGAACGCGCTGTTCCAGCTCGACCTCCTCGGGCTCGAGGTCACGCTCGGCCTCGCGGTGCTCATCGCGGCCGCCTACACCGGTGGGGTCGCGGGCGAGCTTGCTGCTGGCGGCATTGAGGTGCTCGGGGGCAGCGCCTGGCTCATGACGGCCGGCTCGGTGCTCGTCGAGGGCTCGGCCTTCTACTTCACGCAGCGCGGGCTCGACTGGGCGCTGCACCTCGGCAATCGGCCGTTCCTTCCAGAGCACTGGGGACGGGACCTCGCGTTGTCCATCGGCGCGGTTGGGTTGTTGCGCGGCGCGGGCGGCCTCTTCGACGCGCTCGCGGGCGCGCGACCGCCGACCGCCGGGCTCGCGGCGGGCCGATTCGCCGCGAGCTACGCCACGCTCCTCACCTACTCGTCCTTCGTCGAACCGTTGATCCGAGGCGAGCCGGTACACGGCATCACCACCAGCGAGTTCTGGCTCGGCGCTGGCGAGACGCTGCTCACCATGGGCGTGATGCACGTGAGCCTCGCGGCGATGCGGCCGCTCACGCTGCGCATCACCGAGCCGCTGCTGAACGCGCGCATCGCGGCGCACAACGCGCGCGCCGAGGCGCTCGGCACCGACCTCGAGAGCACGTTGGGCGGCGAGGCCGACGCGTGGCGCGCAAGGATGCTCACCCGTCGGGGGCGGGCGCTGCTGCAGGAACGCATCCGACTGCTGCGGGAGATCGCCGCGCGCGACCCGGCGCAGCTCACGCAGACCGAGTTCACCGCCCTCGAGGGGCTGCTGCAGACACGCATCGAGCTCGCCGACTCGGTGCTGATGCTGGACCAACTGCGCGTCCGCCCGCTTTCCCTGGGGGTGAACACCTTCGGGTACGAGGGCTCGTTCGAGACGGCTCGCCAGCACTTCACCTCGCGCGGTTTCACCGTACGCGCCGAAGACCCGACGACGGGCCTGCTGCGCCTGGTCGACCCGGCGGGACACGAGATGTCGCTGCTGCGGCTCCACGCCGGGGCGTCGGGTGCCGACCCGTCGCGAATGCCCACTGAGGTCGACCTGCTCTTGAGTCGGGGGCCGGGCGAGGTCTCGCGGCGCGCGTCGCTCGCCTACGAGACCATCCGCGAGTTGCAGGACGACGTGCCGGCCATCGCGCGAAACGTCGGCGTTCCCGAGCGGGTCCTGGGCGCGGTGCGTGAGCACCTGTTCCTCCGGCTCCACGACCTCGCGATCGCGCCGGGCCGCACGACGCGCCAGCGCTTCGACCCGCTGTATTCCATCGCACGACTGTGGATGAGGGCCTACGAGAACCAGCTCTCGCCCGCGGAGACGAACGAGTTCCGCCGGCTGCTGGCGCACGAGTACGTCGAGCAGGCGCTCATGCAGGCGGGGATGCCGTACCGCTCGGCGGCCCCCGCGAGCTGGTCGGGAGGAATCAACCGAGCGACGCCGGAGTCGTTCGGGGCCCACGACCTCGCGCCCATCGAGGAGCTGACGGCCGACCCCTTCGGTGCCCGCGTGCGGCTGGGCGTCTCCGCGACCGGTGCGCCGCGGCCGGGTGAAGGCGAGGCGTGGGATTTCGACGCGACGGTGCGCAACACCTTCGAGGCACTCCGCGCGCGCGAAGACGCGCCCTACCGCGTGGTGATCGATACGTCGGCGCCGCACGGGTATCGCGTCGAGCTCGCCGACCCGACCCTGCTCGGGACATCGGGCGCCGCACCAGGGCCCCGCACGACCGGAGCAGACGCTGCGTGGGTCCCCGAGAGCGCCGGGTACCGGGCGCTCGGGCTCTCCACCACAGAGGCTGACTCGCTCGTCGCGCTGCTGCGGGCTGCTGGGCGCATCCCTGGCGGGACACCGGTGCTCAACTCGCTGACGGCGGATCAGCTGCGGCAACTGCTCGGGCTCGATGCGGCTGGCCTCGCGCGGGTGCTGGCCCTGCCCAACGAGGTCCTGCAGAGAGGCCTCGCCTTCACGACGGTCACCGGCGACGCCGATGGTGGTCGCGCGCTCGATGCTCTTGTTCGTGCATTCGGTACAACGACCCTCGAAGCTATCGTCGATGAAGAACTGCCAACCGGCCTCCCCACACGCAACCAGCGACTTCTGGGCGGTCTCGGGCGTGGCTATCTCTCTGCCCTCGCGGAGGGGGCGACCCCCGAGGCGGTTGGTGCGGATGCCATTGTCATCGACAACAACGCCTGGACTTCGCTTCGGTTGTTACTGAGTGGCACTCCGTGGCGGGCGACAACTCCAGGAGAGCCAGAGCTCCAGGACGGGCAAAGAAGAACCGTCAACAGTCTGTTGCGGATGGCCGGCAGGCCAGAATTGACTGCGGATCCTCCAACACGGACTCTTCCCGGGCTCTTTGGCACGACTCGTCTGCTGCTGCCGCCAACCGCCCTTGCCGAGTCTCGCGCGCTCGCAGGCACCTCGCGGCGCGGATTGCTCACGACGGACGCTCACGACTCCCCTGTGTTCAACGAACTGCTCCAGATGCTCAACACAGCCCCGCCTCCCTCCGGTCCGGCAACTGATCGATCGACGACGACACCACCTGGACCATCACCGCTCGGAGGCGATTCCGGATATAGGGACCGTGCAGTCGTCGCGGACGTTCTGCTGGCGTCTGGAGGACCTGCGCGCTTCCTCACTTTCGACGCCGACGTCTATGGGCGTCTCTACGGATGGAATGTGTCGCCGCCAGACCCTGGGCTCGCTCGACAGAACGGTGAAGGGCTCCGCGCATATATTCAGCGTGCGCATCGCAGCACCCAGTCATTTCGAGTTCGAATTGCACTCCCCGTCTCAGGTCGAACCGTTGAGGCGACTATCTGTCCGACGGATCTTTGGTGAACGCCCATGCCAATGAACACGTTGCTGCTCGCCCTCGAGTGCCCGCGCTGTCACCACCAGCACCCGGCGGACGTCGGCGTCGTCACCTCGATCGGAGAAGAGAGTCGCGCGTTTCGCGTGGGCGATGTCGTCCCCACTTCTCCCGAAGACGCCGAAGCGTGTGTCATTCCCACCTTCCTTCCGTCGGAGCGCGAGCTGCGCTGGCTCTTCTCGTGGGACTGCTTCTCTTGTGGCCAGGCCGGCTTCGTCGAGGTGCAGCTCGTCGACTCTCGTCTCACTTCCGGTGCTGTCGTCGAGGTGAGCGCAGACCGCATCGCGCGCCTCCACGGCATCCAGGAACGCGCGGCGACTGACCTCTTTGCGAAGCAGGGAGGAGAGCCCTGGCGCATCGGCAGCGCAGTGATGCCGGGCTGGGCCCGCGCGCTGGCTCGTCGGATGCGCGGAGAGCCTGCGTGGCCATGGACTCCTGAGTGCGACGACGCCATTCAGTCTGCGCTCACCCGACTCCGCGCCATCGATTGGCGACCACGCTTCGACGAATCTGCCGCTCGTCGTCAGGCGGAGCTCCTCTCACGACACCTCGACGCGGTCTGGATCTGGCTGGCCGTTGCCCGTCAGAAGACCGACTGGCCTTCCTTCGTCTTCTCCCGGCTCGTCGACGCGCCTGAGGTCGTCGCTCGCGCCCGAGCGGCCGTGTCCGTCGAGGCCTGGTGGCTCGCGCTCCCCGACGACGTTCCCGCGAAGCTTCAGTCTCTCGACTGGCTCGTCTGGTGCGCTCTCGATGTGCAGGGGCGCGTGCCCCTCTACCCGGACCCCTTCGAGTCTCTCGTCTCGGCCTGGGAAACCAACGGCGCCCCTCGCAGAAGCCGCGCCTTCTCGAACGAGCTCGAGCTCGGAGGGCTCACCATGCGCATTCCCCCGAACGAGGAATGGCTCGTGAAGACACGCACCCCACGCACCACTCGCTTCAAATGACTTCGACGTGCGGTGACGGCTCCACAGTTTTGTCAACTTCGAGGCGCACGGTTTGAGACCCCACCCTGCCCGCGCGGCCGTCATCAACGAGTACAAACCAGACACCGAAGTGAGTCACCTCGCAACGAGGTCGAGGGGCACGCCCGCGATGGGCAGGGGAAAGGCCACCCAGTGACCCCGCGCCGTCTTTGAGCCAACAGGACGGCCCGCAACTCACGTCACCGCAGCGAGCTCAGCCGCGAGACAACTGGAAGCGGACCACCCGGCCCTCGGCGTCATACTCGATGACCCACGTCTCGTAGCTGACGCCGACCGGCGAGCGTCCCAGCTCCCAGGAGTCGCGGTCAGGCGAGCGGTAGTCAGGCGGGCCGAGCAGCCGCTCGACCTCCTGGCGCGTCATGCCAGGCTTCAGGTGCCGCTCGAGCGTGCCGAGCATTCCCTGGCGCTCGTTGTCCTTCGTGACTCCCTTCTGGGACTGCCAGCGCTTCGAGTCGAAGTCGCGCGCTTCGTGCATCATCATGAGGACCACTCCGAAGACCACGAGGGCCAGGGCTGCGCTGAAGCCGATCAGCTTGCGACGCATCAGCGACAGCCTATCGCTTCAACGCACCGACGCGTTCCCGTTCGGCACGGGGTTGCCGCCGCCGGCGACGCGGCCGTCGGTCAGCCCGTGGCCCCAGCGCGGCACGCGGTCGCTCCACTCGAGGCCGCTCCCTGACGGAGGCACCACCACGAGCCGCCCGTCGTTGACCGCCTGTTGCACCAGGTCAGCCAGCTGCTCCGGCGTGGCGTCGGGGTTGGCGAGGGCGATCTGCCGGCCCACCTCGTTGTTGTAGAGGTCCATCGCCTCGCGGTTGGACGGGTTGCCCGGCAGCCCCTCGTGCGCGGTGGCGAACTGCGCGGTCCAGCTCGCGCCGAACTCGCGCGTCATCAGCGCGTTCCAGTACGCGTGGCGGAAGGCGTCGCGGTGGCCGTCGTTGTTGAGCCACTGCCGGTCGCGCCCGGCGGGGATGGGCGTCGGGTCGGGGAAGCGCGCTTCGGACACGTCGAACGCGCGGTCCTTGATGTCGCGGAACGCCATCTGCCCGGCGATGCCGCGCTGCGAGGCGAGCTTGTCGAGCAGCTTCCCCTCGGTCTGCGTGATTCGGTACGTGTCGACGAAGGGCGTCGGCACCGGCAAACCGCCGAGCTGCGGCCGGTAGTCGATGAGGGTGTCGTCGGCCTGCTGGTAGTTGCGCTCGATGTTCCCGAGGTCGGCGCGCGGCGGCGGGCCTGCCGTCGGCGTCGGCGTGGTGACCACCGGAGGCCGCGGCGCGGGCGGCTGGAACGCGTTGCGGCCGTCCCACCCGGGCAGGTTGAGCTGCTGACCGGCTCGAATGCGGTTGGGGTTGGTGATTTGCGGGTTGGCCTGCATCAGCGCCTGCACGGTGGTGCCGTGCCGGCGAGCGATGGAGGTCAACGTGTCCCCACGATTCACGGTGATGGGCATGGATGCATCATCGAGGCGCGTGCGCGCGCGTTGCGTCTTTCCGCCACGCCGGATCAGGGGAGGACTTCAGGCAGGCTGAACGTGAAGCGCCCTCACTCGCGCAACACCAGCGCCCCGTCTTCGCTCCACGCGAGCACCGGCGCGCCGGAGCCGCGCACCAGCACCGCGGGTTGCTCCGGTGCCCCGCGCTCCGGGTCGAGCATCGGGCGCGGCAGCTCGACGAAGCCGCCGCCGCTGGCGAGCAGCCCCCAGCGCACCGCGGCCGACGCGAGGTGCGTGGGCTGCACGCGGAGCTCCGGCGAGACGACCAGCGCGTGGCTCCCTTCGGTCCACGCGAGCGCGAGGACACCCGCGGCGTTCGCGGCCAGCGAGAGCTCGAGCGGCAACCGGCCGCGCTCGGGCGCGAGCAGCGCCACCTGCGCCCACCCCGGCCCCGCGAAGCGCAGCACCGAGACCTGCTCGTCGGCGCCGATGAGCGCCACCACCGGGACCTCCGCTGCGTCGAGCGCGACCGCCACGAGCCGCTCCTGCGGCCGCGACCGCTTCGCCGGCACGCCCGCGCCCGGGAGGGGTGGGAGCAGCGTCCAGCTCCCCGCGGTGCGCAGGTGGACGTGCGCCGCCCCGGAGTTCGCCACCGCGAGCGCGACGACACCCCGCCGCGCGGCGAGCGAGAGGTCCGTCACGTCGGCCACGCCGGGGAACGTGTGCTCAGCCCACGTCGTCGCGCCCGGCCGGCGCTCGACGAGCCGCGGGCTCTGCGCCGAGTCCCACGTGGCGATCCACCGGGTGCCGTCGAGGTCGCTCGCCGTCACCACCGGCCCGCGCGCGTCAGCGAGCACAGCCTGCCCGTCGACCACCAGCGCCCCGCCCGCGCGCTCGACCACGCCGCCGTCCACTCCCTCGAGCAGGAACTGCTCCTGGCTGGCGGCGTCGAGCTCCGTGACGCCGCCGTCCTGCACGAGGAAGCGGCGCGAGCCCTCGGCCCGCACCAGCGCCGAGAGCGCCCCGGACGGAGCCTCGAGCAGATCCGCCGACCGACCGTGCGCGAGGCGCCGCGCGTCGCCCACGCTGATCAGCCGCAGCTCCGTGCTCGCCGTCGCGCCCGAGCTCGAGGTCGCCCTCGCGGTGAATGACGCCGCCCCGCGGAACGAGGCGTCACAGGTGATGCGCAGCCCTTCGGCCACGCGCAGCGCGGCGCACCCCGGGGGCATCAGCGGAGCGTCCAGCGTCAGCCCCGTCGACCTCATCAGCGGCCAGTCCAACGGCTGGTTCGGCTCGACGAGGCGGCGCTCGCGCCCCGCGCCGAAGAGGAACGCACCGCCCGAGGTGGTCACCTGGAAGCTCGACTCCCAGCGCGCGCGCCCGCTCACCGCGAAGACGCGCACGTTCGCGAAGCCGCCGCCCCGCACGCGCACCCGCGCGACCACTTCGGCGCTCGCCGTGAGGTCGAGCTCGGCCGGCGTGAACGACACCTCGGTGGCGTCGCCCGCCACCGCCTTCAACACCACGTGCCCCGCGAAGCCGCCGATGGGAATGAGCCGCAGCGGCACGTCCACCACCTCCGTCTGGCTGGTCAGCGGCCCCTCGGGCGGGCGGATCAGCACGGTCGGCTCCGGCACGGGCAGCACGTCCAGGAACCTCGTCACGACGAAGTCGCCCGCGGCCGTGGGGAGCGTGAAGGTCAGCTCGCGCAGCCCGGGCGGCGCGGTGGGGCTCACCTCGAGCACGCCCCTCCTCATGGGGAAGCCCTCGTCGAAGGTGACCTGCACGTCCATCGGCGCCGCGACCACCACCGGCACGCCCTCGACGATGGCCAGCTCGCCGCCGAGCGTCACCGTCACGCCCTGGCGCTCGCCGGGGAGCAGGCTGGGCTGCTCGAGCCTGACGTCGAGGTGCACCACGGGCGGCACGGCCGGGGTGCTCCCGGGCTCCGAGAGGAAGCCTTCGTGGTTCACCAGCCTCACGCGCACGGGGCTGCCCACCAGCCGCACCGCGACGTCGCCTCCCGTGCCGACGCCCGTCGCCGAGACGACCGCCGATGACCCGCTTCCCCCCGGCGAGTCGTCCTCGTCGAACAGCACCGGGGCGCGCTCGACGGTCCACCAGCCATCGGCGGCGCGATGCGCGACCAGCCCGGTGCGCTCGTCGAGCAGCCCGTCGCCGACCGCGGGGTCGAGCCGCCAGCACGCCGTGTCACCGCTGCCGTCGTACCGCGCGCGCGCCGAGAGCATGGCGTACCAGCGCGCCGAGGTGCCGGCCGGCACCAGCGAGACCTCGACCGGCGCGAAGGCGACGAGCGGGAGGAAGCCGCGCTCGGTGCGCTGCCCGAACTGCAGCGAGACGCTCTGCGGGGCCAGGGGCCCGAGCGGCCCGAGGCGGCACGTCTCGAGCGAAGGCAGCGGCTCGATGACCGGGGTGCACCCGACGAGGACGCCCGTCATCACCATGACCACCCACCGCATGCCGACCTCCTCAGAAGAACGTGGTGACGAGCTCGACGCCGAACGACAGCGCGCCGAGACCAGCGGGCACGCCCGGTGGCGTCGCGCCGGTGGCCCAGAGGTGCTGGTACGCGACCTCCGCGCGCAGCGCGATGTGCCCCGGCATGTTCCCCTCGAAGAGGAGCACCGTGCCGCGCGAGCCGACCCGCAGGCCCGCGGCGGGCGACGCGCCGTGCACGAAGGGCGCGTCTGCGAAGAGCGCACCGGCGCTGCCGAGCCCCAGCGTGCCGAACAGCGCCCCGACCGCGCCCTCGAGCGCCAGGGTGCCGAAGCCCCAGCCGGCGAACGCGGTGACGCCATGGTGGGTCGCGCCGAGGCTGAAGCCGCCCGTGTAGTCGAGCTCCGTGCGGGAGAACTGGTACTGCAGCGCCAGCGTCGGCACGTGAGCGCCCTGTTGGCGGCGGCGGGCCGACGGTGAGAAGGCGAGCTCCGCGTGGCCCACGAAGCCGCCGCCGAGACCCGCGGCGCCCGGGCTGGACGCGCTCGGCGTGGGGAACATCACCGCCGCCACCGGCATCACCCCACCGCTCACGTGGAGCGGGAAGGTCGCATCGAACTCGGAGCTGGTGACGAGCAGGTAGTCCTTGCCGCCACCGACCACCTTGCGCTCAGGCATGCGCCGGCTGATCAGCGCGTCGGTGGTGGAGGGAACGCGGCCAGCGCCGACGGCACAGCCGCTCAACACGAACACCAGCCACCACCCACCCCAGCGCGCGTCCACGTGGCGCGTGTAGCGCAGTCAGAGCACGTAGTCCTTCGCGAACAGCTCGTGCCCGTCGCCGTCGACGAAGGCGAGGCGCACGGTGCGCGTCATCGGGTCGAGCCGGAGCGTGACGAAGTTGTTGGTGCCGCTGGCGAAGTCCCACCGGGGCGGGCGGAGCAGCGGCCACACCGGGTTGGCGTCCTGCGCGCCGGGGCCCGCGAGCACCTCGAGCGCCTCGCGCCCCCTGCCGAGCAGCGACACCTTGCCCACCGACGCGAAGTGATGGTCGCCCGACACCCACAGCACGCCCTCGATGCCCTGGTCTTCGACCCAGCCGAGGAGCTCCGTGCGCTGCTGCGGGTACGAGAGCCAGCCGTCGCCGGTGAAGGCCGAGAAGCCGAAGTCGGTGATGGGCACCGAGTTGAGCACCAGCTTGAACACCGCGGTGCTCGCCGCGAGGCCCGCCTTCAGCCAGTCGAGCTGCGCGCGCGAGAGGTACACCTGCTCCGAACGCAGGCGCGTCGACGGCTTCCGCTCGCCGCGCGCGTCGAGCACGAAGAGCTCCACGGTGTCGCCCCAGCGCAGCGACTTCCAGAGGCGGTCGGGCTCCGTCGCGTGCCGCCGCAGCGGGAGCGCCTCGAAGAAGGTGCGCTTCGCCGTCGCCAGCTTCGCCGGGTCGATGGTCTCGGGGTTGAAGTTGTTCTCGACCTCGTGGTCGTCCCACGCGGCCACCACGCTGGTCGACGCGCGGAGGCGCCGGTACTCCGGGCTCCCGAGGTTCGCCGCCCACTTCGTGCGGTACTCGGCGAGGGTGTCGGCGCCGTCGTTGTACGAGGTGTCGCCCAGCAGCAGGAAGGCGTCGAGGCCCAGCTCCGACGCGCGCGACAACGGCGTCGGCGTGTGCCCCTGCTGCGTGCAGCTGCACGCGCCGAAGGTCAGCACCTCGCGCTGCCCCGTCGCGAGCGCCGCGCGGAACTTCCCGATGGCGCTGCGCGCCTGCAGCTCACCCTGCGCGCTCTCCTCGAAGAACGCGTAGCGGTAGCGCGCGCCCGGCTCGAGGCCCTCGACGTCGAGGTGCACGAAGCCGCCGTCGCCCGGCATCACGAGCGTGTCCGCCACGCGCTCGGCGTACACCGCGCCATTCATGCGCCACACGCGCAGCCGCAGCGCCGACGAGCCCGCGTACTTCGTCCACAGCATTGCGCGCGTCGGCTCCACGTCGCCGCTCGCCAGGCCGAGGGGGAAGTTGAAGCCTTCGGTGAGCAGCTCCGGCTCGTCGGGCGTCAGCGACTGCCCTGCGTCGACTCCGGCGTCGACTCCGGCGTCGGTCGGCAGCGTGGTGCCCGCATCGAGCTCGTCGGCCGGCAGGCCGCCGTCTTCACCGTCACCGCCGACCGCCGGAGAGCGCCCGCAGCCCAGCACCAGCCCCGCCCCGCCCACCGCCGTCACCCGGAGGAACTGTCGTCGCGTCTGTCTGGCCATCGCGCGCGACTCTGGCCGACGACGAAGGCCACCGCATCTCCACCGACGACTCCCTCGACGCGCGGAGGTTTCGCGGCTTGATTCCAGCCCATGACGCTTCGCGTGGACCCGGGCCCGCTGGGCCGTGAGCTGAGAGCCCTGCGCGAGGCGCGTGGCCTGGGCCTGCGAGAGGCCGCGAAGAAGCTGGCGCTCTCGGCCGCATACCTCTCGTCCATCGAGACCGGCCAGCTGAAGACGCCGCCTGCCGCGGCGGCGCTGCGTGGTCTGGCGAAGCTCTACGAGGTCGACGCCGACCGGCTGCTGTTGCTGGCGGGGCGGCTGCCAGAAGACGTGAAGCAGCTCCTGCTCGACGACCCCGGCCTCACCCGCTTCCTCCGCGCCGCCACCGCGCGCGGGCTCTCGGGCGCCGACCTGCTGACGCTGCTCGCGGCGCGCCGCCGGTCCTCTCCACCGTGACGCCTCACTGCGCCACCGACACGTAGTCGAAGCGCAGCAGCACGTCGTCGAGGTGCTCGAGCTTGAGCCCCGTCGCGCCGTTGATGGACAGCGAGTCGGCGGGGAAGAAGAGCGCGTAGTCACCGTACAGCCCGCGCCCGGCGAGCTCGGTCGACGAGCCGTTGAAGAACTCATCGCTCTCGAAGTCGGCCTGCGAGACGTTGAGCTCCGGCTGGAGGCGCGCAGAGGCGAAGGCGTCGGCCTCGGCGGCGGCGTTGATGGTGCTCTGCGTCGCGGGCGAGGCGCCCGGCGCGCCCGGCAGGTAGTCGGTGAACGGGTCGAGGAACAGGTTGCGCGAGGGCCGCGTCGCCGAGACCTGGAAGTCCGTGCCGTCGGGCGAAGGCGTGCACCACTGGCTGTAGAAGCGGTTGCGTTTCTTCACCGACAGGCGCGGCCGCGTCGAGCCGCCTTCCATGAGGTCGGTGCCGTGGAGCGTCGCGTTGAGCGACCACACGCGCTCCGAGCAGTCGGTCGACGAGAGCAGCGGCACGCCCGACGAGTTCCCCAGCCGCAGCGCCGCGAGCGGCGCGACCGAGAAGGGCAGCTCCTGCCCGAGGTAGCGGCCGTTGGCGTCGTACACCGCGAAGCGCGGGCTGGTGAGCAGCAGCTGAAAGCGCTGGGTGTCACTGAGCTGCTGCGAGCCGGGCGGCGTGGTCGACTGGTCGGCGAGCTGCAGCAGGTGCTCGCGCAGGCTGACCACGGTGTGCAGGTCGGCCGGCGCGCGCCCGCGCACGGTGCCGGTGGCGACCAGGTTGCGCAGCCGCTCGAGCACCGTCTGGAGCTGCGCCACGGTGGTCGCCGCGAGCACGTTCTGCCGCTCGATGGTGGACACCTGGTACTCGTACTCGACGGCCAGCACGCCGAGGTACGTCACCCGCCGCGCCGCGCGGAAGGTGCTCGAGTAGCGCTCGACCTTGTCCGACAGCCAGAAGTCCATCGCGATGCCGGGCACGGTGCGCTGGGTCTCGGCGAGCAGCGCCTCGCGCCCATCGCGCATCGCCACCCGCACCGCGTTCTTCAGGTCTTCGAGCTGCGCGTACTGGTTGGTCATGTCCTGCAGCGCCTTCTGGGCGCGCAGCCCGGCCGACTGGAAGCCCACCGTGGCCATGTCGACCTCGAGCTGGCAGTTCGCCTTGGCGTTGTTGTTGGCGATGGTCTGCTGCAGCAGCTCGTTGGAGCGCGCCGCGTCGTCGATGCCGAACTCGAGGCCCGCCGAGACCGACTTCGAGACCACCGCCACGCCTTCCGCGACGCACGCCACCGCCGCGGCCGTGCCGAACTTGTTCTCTGAACCCGCCGTGCTCGCGCAGTTCGACACGCCCTCGGCGGCGATGGTGACGAGGTCGAAGGCCAGCTTCGCCGACGCCATGTCGTGCGCCGCCCGGGTGAAGGCCTTCTGCGCGGCCACCTGTTGATCTCCCGCGAGCTGGTCGTTGAAGCACTTCTGCGCGGTGAGCTGCCAGGTGCGGGTCAGCGCCTCGGCGTCGGCGCGCGCCGCCTCGACGTCGAGCTTCGCCGAGCGGATGGCGACCACCAGGCCGCCGATGGCGCCGCTGTAGCAGGCGGTGCGGTCACCGCTGTCGGCGGCGTTGGCGCAGTGGCCGATGCTCTGGTCGCAGTACAGGCCCGAGGGGCACTCGGCGTTGGCGCTGCACGCCTGGGGCACGGTGGCCGCGCGGAGCGCCTCGCTCTTCTGGGCGACGGGCTCGCACAGCGCGCGCATGCTGGCGTGCTGCGCCGCGGTGAGCAGCGCGGCCTTCGCCGACACCCGCGCGTCGAACACCGCCGCGGGCACGTCGACGTCGCCGAGCGCGGTGTGCACGGTGACGCCCTGCACCGCGCCCGACGGGTCGGTCGTCACCGACTGCCCGGTGACGGTGGCGATGCCCGTCGCGACGTTGCGGTAGGCGCCGATGGTGCGGAGGTCCATCCCGGGGATGGTGCCGCTCCCGAGCGCCTGGGTGAGCTGCACCGCCTGGCACACCGCGCGCGCCACGTCGCCGGGGGCGCTGCGCACGATGCGGTCGGCGGGCGAGGCGCGGCAGTCGGGCTTGACGAAGCAGGTCTCGGGGTCGAGGTCCTGGAGGAGCACCGTGTCGGCGTTGAGCGCCGGGTCTCCGCACAGGCTCTGGATCTGCTCGCCGTACTTCCGGCGGATGGCCTCGAGCCGGCCCGAGAGGTCGCTGGCGGCCTGCGCGGCGGCGAAGTCCTGCGTCTGGTTGCCGACCAGCGCGGCGCGCGCGGCGTCGAGCGCGAGCTGCGCGTCGGCAATCTTCGACGGCACGATGGCCGAGGTGTCGAGCGAGCTGGCCGTGCCGAGGAGGAAGTCGCTCACCGCCGAGAAGCGGCTGAGCGCGCCGGACTGGTCGCCCACGCGGTACAGCGGGAGGTCGAGCTTGTCGTCGATGTCGAGCGGGTTCCGCCCGCTGCGCAGGTTGTCGATGCTCCGCTCGAGCGCGGCGAAGGCGGTGCCGAACTGGCCGAGCGCGCGCCCCCACTTCACTTCCCACGCAGGCGTGGTGGTGCTGTGGGCGTGGGCGCTGTCGCTCATCGCCACCGCGAGCGCGGCCACCACCAGGCTCTTGCGGAGGAAGCGCTGCGCCGACGCCTCGAGCGCCACGCGGTCCTGCGGGTTGAAGCGGGCGCGCTCGTAGAGCGAGGCGTACACCCCGAGGTAGTCGCGCAGCGTGTCCATCAGGGTGACCGGCAGCCCGTCGGCCTGCTCGTGGCGCGGGTTGGGCACGGTGATGACGCCGGGGGCGAAGCGCACGCGGTAGTCGGGCTCGAGGAGCACCGCGCGGTTGAGGCGCGAGAGGCCCATCGCGATGCGCGGGTGCAGCACGAGGTCGAACGCGTGGCCGGTGAGCTCGAGCATCTCGGTCTGCTGGAAGTTCCGGGGCACCTGGTCTTCGGTGGTGAGCACGTCGTTGAGCTCGTCGATCTGCCGCGCCTGCTTCGCGACGAAGAGGTGCGTGCGGAGGTACTGCTGCAGCACGCGGTGGCCGATGCTCGAGCGCAGCTCGTCGGCGGGGACGATGATGCCCAGCGCCGTCTGGCGGTCGACCTCGAGCGCGAGGTCGAGGGCGGTGATGGCGCGGCCGAGCGCCAGGCACCCGCTGCCATCACCCGGGCCCGGGCCGGCGCGCAGGTCGCTCATGCACCGCGCGACGATGGGGCCGACCTGCCACACCGTGTCCTTCACGATGCCGTAGGCGAGCTGCTCGGCGGGCGTGGCGCCACCGCCGGTGCACGAGAGGTCGCCGGTCCACGAGGGGGTGCTGATGCTGGTGGCGAAGCGGGTGGGCGTCATCGCGCCGGGCGGCGTGCACAGCACCGCCTGCGCCTGGAGCGCGCCGGTGAGCGCCGTGGCCTTCGTCGCGTCGAGCACCGCCGCCTCGAAGCCGAAGGGCGTCGTCGCGCGGGTGGTGACGTCGGCGGGCACGTACGCCGTGGGGAGCGGCGGCGGGGTGGCGTTCACCGGCAGCTCCGCGGTGCGCGTGAGGGACAGCTGCCACTGCGCGGCGGGCGCCGACGCGTCGTCGATGACGCCTCCGAAGGTGGTGCGCAGCGACACCGAGAGACCGTTGAGGCCCTTCTCGAAGAAGGTCGACGAGGCCGACACCGCGACGTCGACTCCGTCGCTCGCCACGAAGGCGGTCGCGCCCAGCCGCAGCTGGAGGTTGTTGTTCGCGTCGCGCAGCACCTGCCCCACCGTCTTCGCGTCGGGGAAGAGCACGCCGAAGGCGTCGGACAGCTCGACCACCCGCGCGCCGCCGACCTCGCGGTAGATGGTGAGCGTCACCGGCACGGTCAGCTCGGCGAGCGGCGCGGGCAGCGCCGAGGGCTGGGTGCGGGCCACCGAGCCGAGCCCGGAGAGGCGCGCGAAGCCCTGGTAGGTGCCCTCGAGCGGCGCCGCGGTGGGCGTGGTGTCCTTCGTGTAGCGCACGCGGAACGAGAGCGCCTGGGTGGGCGTGGTGAGGGCCACGTCCCACGTGTTGCTCATGGTGGCGTCGGTGACGCGCACGCCGAGCGGCCACGTCGCGCCGCCCTCGAGCGGCGGCACCGTGCAGCTCGCGGCGAAGGCGTCCGACGGGGCGCACTGCACCTCGACGCCCGCCGGCGCCTGCACCAGCGCGCCCGCGACGCCGCCGTCGGTCACCGAGAGCGTCGCGCCGCCGAGCGTGCCCACGCCGACCAGCTCGAGCGGCACCCCGCTCAGCGCCACCTGGCCCTGCGGCGCGTCGCTCACCGGCGGCGCGACGCTGGTGCTCTTCGAGAAGGTGACCGGCGCGCCCTTCGCGTCGACCGGCCGCGCGGCGACGCAGCGGCCGAAGCCGTCACACCCTGGTCGGCGCCACAGTCGGCGTCGCGCTGACAGCTCGCCTTGCACGCCCCCATCACGCAGTGAGAGCCGCAGGGGCAGGTGTCGTCGA
>JBMORD010000102.1:0-20564 GCA_049322495.1 Myxococcota bacterium
GGCGGCGGTGCTCCCGGGCGTGGCGGCGGTGGCGTTCGGGGTGATGCTGAAGCGGCGCGGTGCGGCCTGGCGGGTCGCGCGCGTAGCGAGCGCCGCCGTCGGAGTCGCGGTCGCCCTGTCGCGGCTGATCTGACTTCCCGTCGAACGGCGCGGTGAAGGCGAAGGGCGTGCTGGCTGCGTGCAGCCGAACCCCACGCCGCTGGTGCTCACGGTGCACGGCACGCACTGCGTTCACGTTGGCGATCGGAGTCCCTTCTCTCCCGCTCTCGTTCTCTGCCCGCGATCCGGAGCGCGTCGCCCGCGCGCTCCTCGGTCAGCTGCTGGTCCCTGGTCGACGGCACGCCCCGCGTCGGGCGCATCTTCGAGACCGAGGCCTGCGAGCGTGGTGCCGTCGATGGAGTCGTGCGCGTCACGAGCGCCGAAGTCGGAGTAGCGCGGGGTGACGGCGGCCTCGATGGCCGAGCGCCCGGTCGTTGGCCTCGTCGAGGGAGTGCGGCACCGCCTTCGCCTGCAGGCGCCAGCGAAGCGCCGCGAGCGCGGTCGGGGCGCGCAACGTCGTGTGGCGGTCTGGGCGGGACGAAGTACATTCGCCGCCCCATGCCTGCAGAGTCGTACAACGATCTGATCTTCCAGCTCGGTGACCTGGCGCGCGAGCACCTCGCCGAAGCGAAGAACCCCCCTCGCGCGATGGAGGCCGTCTTCGCCGCGGAAGACGCGGTGCTCGCGATCCGCGATGAGATCGCCGCGCTCGAGGAGGAGATGAACCAGGAGGACGCCTCCTGGCAGGACTTTCAGGACGCGCAGGCCGCCGAGCTCGCCGAGCAGAAGGCGATCACCGCCAAGTGGCGCAGCGCGGTGATCGGCGTCGAGGGCCGATCGCGCGATCTCAAGAAGAAGCTCTCGTCGATCAAGGCCGCGTTCCGCTACCAGAAGGACTCGATGAAGCGCGCCGAGCAGACCCACAAGGAGCTCGAGCTCCGCGAGGGTCACGACGTGAAGAAGATCCTGCTCTCGAAGGAGAACCTCAAGAAGGGGCGGCTCCACCTCATGCGCGAGCAGCGCAACATCGAGGAGCTGGAGTGGGAGTTCAACCAGGTGCTCACCCCGCGCGCCGGCCAGCAGGGCGCGCAGGGCATCCTCGCGCACAAGCGCATCCTCGAGATGGAGGACGAGCGCGAGGAGCGCGAGCACGAGCACGAGACGCGCATGAAGGAGCTCGACGCCGCGATCGCCGCGAAGGAGGACGAGGTGCGCGCCGCGGAGGAGGAGCTCGACGGCACGATCTTCGACCTCGGCGAGGAGTGCTACGCCGACCGCATCCCCCACCCGAAGCTGAACCCGATGTACCCGCGCCTCGACAAGGCGAAGTGACGCCGGCTCAGAACGTCTGGTTCGCGAAGTGGAACAGCAGCCAGGTCGGGTGCGCGCCGCCCGGATCGATCACGATCGCGCCGTCGTTCTGCTGCCCGTTGCGGTGGATCTTGTGCGCGCTCGCCGCGTAGCTCCCGCCGCTGCTGCTCGCGTACACCGACAGCGGCGCGCCGACGGTGATCGCGTCGTAGACGCGCGCGGAGGCCTGCTCGAGGGTGAGTGACTCCCAGCCCGCATCGGAGTGCACCCCGAAGGCGCTCGGGTAGTCGAGGGTGAGGCCGGGGTGCCAGCCTTCTTCCCACGCCGGTGCGGGCAGCGGCGCCTCGACCGCGCGGAAGCGGATGTTCGGGTCGCCGTAGCTCGACTGCACGTTCACCACCAGGCGCTGCACGCCGCCGTCGATGCGCACCTGGATGACCACGTGATCGCCGTTGGGCAGCGGGCACTGCCAGGCAGGCGGGACCACCGCGGTCACCGTGCCGTCGGCGCGCCCGAAGGCGTTGGTGAAGAGCGCGCCGAACTCGGAGGCGCACGCGTCGGCCTTGTGGCCCGCGTCAGGCACCCCCGCATCGGGCAGCTCGACCGCGGCGTCCAGCTCGGTCCCCGCGTCTTCGGGCACGGTCGGCGCGGTGGTGCCACAGGCGAACAGCGTCAGCGACAGGAGCGCGGCAGCGAGCCTCATGGGCGCGCCGCTGTAGCGTCACGACGCGAGGTAGTCGAGCGCCTCGGCCTCGGTCTGGCAGATCTTGATGTCGGCGCCGGTGAACTTCACGTACGCCTTGAGGAGCATCATCTTGAGCCCGTCGATCCCGAGGATCGCCTGACGCTCGGTCTTCGGGAGCGTCTTGACCCCGAGCTCCTTCGCGCGCGACATGAACTCCGGGCCGACCGCGGCGTCCTTGAAGTTGGTGAGCAGCCGCACCTTGCCCGGCGCGTCGAGGATCAGCTTCGTCATCTGCTCGAGGTGCTCGATGCACTTCTCCGACGAGAGGCCGGTGTTGTCGGAATAGATGATCTGCTTCCCCTTGTGCTGCCGCGTGGTGATCGTCATGGGTTCCCCCCGTGGTGGTTCAGGCGTCGTCGTCGTCTTCGGCTTCGAGCAGCACCGCCTGCAGCTTCTTCACGGCCTCGCCGTGGAGCTGGCAGACGCGCGCCTCGCTCACCTGGAGCGCGCTGGCGATCTCCTTGTAGGTGAGCCCCTCGACGTAGTGGAGCGAGAGCACCGTCTGGAGGCGCGGGTTCAGCGTCTCGATGGCCTTCGTCATGCGCCCGACGCGCTCGGCGTGATCGAGCCGCTCGTCCTGCAGCGAGTCGAGGCTCGGCACGGGCAGCTCGGGCAGCAGGGGCGCGGCGGGCGTGGCGACGGCCTCGAGCGTCTCGACGTCCTCCACGGGGATGCCGAGGTGCGCCGCCAGCTCGTCGGTCGACGGCTCACGGCCCAGCGTGTTGCCGAGGTGGGTGCGCGCCTTGCGCACGCGATCGGCCTCGGCGCGCATCCGCCGGGGGAGGTGATCCATCTCGCGGAGCTCGTCGATCATCGCGCCGCGGATGCGGTGCTCGGCGAAGCTCTCGAACTTCACCGCGCGGGCGGGATCGAAGCGATGGTACGCGTCGAGGAGCCCGAGGGCGCCGACGCTCCACAGATCTCCGGGCTGAACCGTGTTCGCGGTGCGCGCGGCGATGCGGCGGGCGACGCGGTCGATCAGGTGGGCCCACGTGCGGACGACGGCGTCGTCGTCGAGCTGCTGCGGCGGGGCCGTGGTGGCATAGCTGAGTGCGGCGCGATGCATAGGCACCTCCGTCAGGCAGCGCGCGACTCCCTCAGGAGTCGATTCCAGAGGAACTTGAGGCCCCCGCCGAGCTGCGGCGGTGGAGGCTCGTTGAGCAGCGCGTCGGCCACGCCGTTGAGGGCGCGCGTCGCGGGTGAGGTGGGGAAGAGCTCGACGAGCGGCTTCTGGGCCATCACCGAGCGGTGCACGTTCTCGTCGCGCGGCACCCAGCCGAGCCACCGCATGCGCGCGTCGAGGAAGCGGCTGGCGACGGCCGAGAGCTTCTCGAAGATGTCGCGCGCCATCGCCTCGTTGCCGGCCTGGTTGACGACGATGTCGAAGAAGCGCACGCCCGCGTCCTGGCAGAGCACCTTGATCGTCGCGTAGGCGTCGGTGAGCGAGGTGGGCTCGGGGCTGACCACCAGCAGCGCCTCCTGCGCGGCGCCCACGAAGAAGAGCACGTTGTCACCGATGCCCGCGCCCGAGTCGAGGAGCACCACGTCGAACTCGTCCTCCAGCTCCTCGAGGGCGCTGACGAGGCGCAGCCGCTGGCCGTCGTCGAGGCGAGAGAGCTGCTGGATGCCGTTGCCCGCGGGCAGCACCTTCACCCCTGCCGGGCCGCTGGCGAGCACCTCGTTGAGCCCCGCGTCGCCGCTCAGCACGTGCCCGAGGTGCAGCTTCGGGCGCAGGCCGTAGACGATCTCCACGTTGGCCAGCCCGAGGTCGCCGTCGATCACCAGCACCCGCTGGCCCTGCTTCGCGGCGATCACCGCGAGGTTCGCCGCGACGTTGGTCTTGCCCACGCCGCCCTTGCCGCTGGTGACGCCGATGATGCGCAGCGGGCGCTTCGAGCGCCGCTGCTCCTTCATCGCTGCCCGCAGTCCGTCTGCCTGGTTGTCCATGTCAGCGGGCCCCCGAGGCCGAGGCGCGCTGCGTCGGGCCGAGCACGAGCTCCACCAGCTCCGCGCCCGAGAGCGCGTGGAGGTCTTCCGGCACGCGCTGCCCGTCGGACACCGCGACGATGGGCCGGCCGATGCGCACCGACGCCGAGAGCAGGCTGCCCGGCCCGACCGACTCGTCCACCTTGGTGATGATCAGCCGCTCGGGCTGCAGCGCGCGGTACCGCTCGGCGGCGGCCGCCAGCTCGCGCGCGCCGCTGCCGGCGCTGAGCGTGAGGTAGAGCGCCACGCCCTCGACGCTGCGCAGCAGCTCTGCCTGTCGCGCCACCGCCTCGCTCACCGAGCGCCCGGCGGTGTCGATCAGCACCAGGTCGGCCTTGTGGCACTTCTCGATCGCGAGGTGGAGCTCCGCGCGATCGCGGGCGACGAAGGTGGGCACGTTCATGATCTCGCCGTAGCGGGTGATCTGCTCACTGGCGCCGATGCGGTAGGTGTCGACGGTGATCAGCGCGACCTTCTGGCGCGACTCCATCAGCGCCCGGGCGGCGATCTTCGCGACGGTGGTCGTCTTGCCCACGCCGGTGGGGCCGACGAGCGCGATGACGCGCTGACGCGGGTCGGCGAGCCACGGCGCGCGGCCGGCGATCACCCGCTCCGAGAGCGCCTGGCGCAGCGCCGCGTGGAGCGTGGTGGGATTGAGGTTGGGCGACTGCTCGACGGCCTGCCGCACGCACTCCTCGGCGAGCGAGTCTTCGACGCCGCGCTGCACCAGCATCGCCAGCAGCTCGGCGGCCTGCGGCGGGAGCTGCAGCTCGCGCTCGAGGCGCACCTGGCTGCTCATGCGGCGCATCTCGCGGCGGAGCTCCTCGATGGTGGCGCGCAGGCTCGACAGCTCGTCCTTCGGCTCGAAGCGGGGCGGCTCGCTCGGGGCGATGGCGGGCGGCGGCGTCGGCGCGCTCAGGCGGGGGGCGAGCTGCGCCGGCCGCTCGGCGATCGCGGAGATCGCGCTGTGGAGCGAGGCGCCGGGCATCGCGGCGGGCACGCGGGGCGGGGTGGGGGCGGGCGCGGCCTTCGCCCACGCGGTGGCGCCGGGCGACCTGCCGGGGGCGCTCGCCTCGGGGAGTGCGGCGGTGACCTCGATCTCCTTCGGGCGGAAGAGCCCGTTCTCGACCTCGCGGGTGGCGATGATGATCGCGTCGGGGCCGAGCGCCACCTTCACCATCTGCAGCGCGCTGCGCGAATCGGGGGCTCGGAAGGTGCGGAACGTACTCATGGGTGGCCTCAGCTCACGGTGATGGTGCCTGCGGGTTCGATGGTGGTGCCGGGCGCGAGCTCACGGGCCGACACGACGAAGAGATCGGGGACGAAGCGGTGCGCGAACTCGAAGAAGGCGCGCCGGAGATCGGCGGGGGCGAGCACCACCGCGCTCCGGCCCTGGGCGGCGAGGGTGGCGGAGCGGTTCTCGAGCGACGCGATGAGGGCGCGCGCGGTGTTGAGATCGGGCGCGAGCGTCGGCTCGCCCTCGTTGTGGCCGAGCGACTGCCGGAGCGCCTCCTCGGTCGGGCGATCCATGGTGAGCGCGAAGAGCACGCCGCCCTCGGTGATGCGCGAGGTGATCTGTCGGGCCAGGCGGCGGCGCACCTGCTCGATGAGGAAGTGGGCGTCTTTGCTGCGGGGCGCGGCGTCGGCGACCGCCTCGAGGATGGTGCGCAGATCGCGCACCGAGATGCCCTCGCGCAGCAGCCCGCGGATGACCCGCACCAGCTCGCCGAGCGTGACCGCGCCGGGCACCGTGTCCTCCACGAGCTTCGGCGCCTCCTTCGCGCACGCGCCGAGGAGCTCCTGCACCTCCTGGCGGCCGACGAGCTCGTGGGCGTTGCGGCGGATGAGCTCCGAGAGGTGGGTGGTGAGCACCGACGACGCGTCGACGAGCGTGTAGCCCTTCGCCTCCGCGGCCGCGCGCTGCTCGGGGGTGATCCACACCGAGGGCAGCCCGAACGCGGGGTCCTTCCCGGGGATGCCGTCGATCTTCGGCGCGCCGCCCGAGGGCTCGAGGCACATCAGGCGCCCGAGGTGCGCGGTGCCGCGGCCGATCTCGAGGCCGCGCAGCTTCACGCGGTACGCGTTCGGCTCGAGGCGCAGGTTGTCGCGCAGGTGCACCGACGGGAGCACGATGCCCAGATCGCTCGCCAGCTGCTTGCGCAGCGCGGTGACGCGACCGGGGATCTCGCCGCCCTTCTCGAGGTCGATCGCCGGGAGCAGCGCGTAGCCCACCTCGAGCTCCAGCGCGTCGAGGGCGAGGAGATCGGTGATCTTCTGCTCGCCGCCCTTCGCCTTCTCTTCGGGCTTGCGCGGCGCCCGCGCGGCGTCGGCGGCCTTCTTCTCGACGCGGCGCGACAGCGCGTACGCGCCGATGGCGAGCGGCGCGAAGGCCAGCGCCGGGAGCCCGGGGATGAGCGCCAGCAGGCCCATCACGTAGGCGGAGTACTTGAGCGCGCGGTGGCTGCCGAAGATCTGCCCGCCGACCTGGCTGCCGAGATCGGCGCCCTCGACGCGGGTGACGAGCACGCCGGCCGCGGTCGAGACGAGCAGCGCCGGCATCTGCGACACGAGGCCGTCGCCGACGGTGAGCACGGTGTACGCCTCGACCGCGCGCGAGAGCGGGAGGTGATCGCGCAGCATGCCCGCCAGCAGCCCGCCGACGATGTTGATGCCGGTGATCGCCAGCCCGGCGATCGCGTCGCCGCGGACGAACTTCGAGGCGCCGTCCATCGCGCCGTAGAACTCGGTCTCGCGCGCGAGGTTGGTGCGGCGTTCGCGCGCCTGCTTGTCGTCGATCACCCCGGCGGCGAGATCGGCGTCGATCGACATCTGCTTGCCGGGCAGGGCGTCGAGGGTGAAGCGCGCGGCGACCTCCGACACGCGGCCGGAGCCCTTGGTGATGACCGTGAAGTTCACCACCAGGAGGATCAGGAAGATCACCGCGCCGACGATCAGGCTGCCGCCGACGGCGAAGCGCCCGAAGGCCTCGATCACGTGCCCCGCCGCGCCCGTGCCCTTGCCACCCTCGAGGAGGATGAGGCGCGTCGTCGCCACGTTGAGCGACAGCCGGAAGAGGGTGGTGATGAGCAGGAGCGACGGGAAGACCGAGAACTCCATCGGCCGGTTGAGCCCGAGCGAGACGAGGAGCATCAACACCGACACCGCGACGTTGAGCGCGAGCAGCCCGTCGAGCAGCGGCGCGGGCAGCGGTACGATGAGGATCGCCAGCACCCCGAGCACCGCGAGCGCGAGCATCGCCTCAGCGGGGACACGCGGTTGACTGGTGGTGACGGTGCTCACGCAGGGTCGTTGAGCAAGGTGCGCACCACGGCCGTTTCCCGAGCAGCTTCGGTCGGTTGGACGGCGTCGACGCACTCCCTGCCGGGGGTCTGCAGAGACCTCGCGTCAGGAACGCGACGGGCCTTCTGACCCTGCCACGCGCCTGACGCCAGCGGTGTGCTCGCTCCTCTCTTCGGCACGATCGACGCCCGTCGTCAGTCGCGAGGGGCGGGTTCCTTGCGCGCGCGTCGGTCGAGCCACACACTCCGCCGAGCAGCGGGGGGAACGCGTGCCCGACGAGGTCGGAAAGCGGAGACAGGTGTACCTCGCGGGGGCGCTGGCCGTCGCGTTGGTGGGACTGGTGTTCGGATCGGCGCTGGTGTGGTTGCACCTCGCCTGGGCGGCGCACGTGGCGACGGTGGGCGTGCTCGTCGGGCGCAAGACGCTGAGCTTCCGCGGCGGCGGTCTGCTCTCGTCGATCGGCGGCGCCGTCTTCCTGCCGCTGATCTTCGATCGCGCGGGCGTGCACCTCAGCGCGGTGGCGACGCTCCTGGTGTGCATGCCGCTGATCATCGCGGCGCTGGTGCCCGACGATCGCGGCTCGGTGCTCGTGTTCGCGGTGGCGGCGATCGGCTGGCTCGCCTGGGGCGCGTGGGCGCTGCCGAGCTCCGAGCGGTGGGTGATGCTGCTGATCTCCGCGGCGTGCTCGGCGATCGCGCTGCTGGCGACCATGCAGCACGCGCGCGTGAAGGCCGCCGAGGGGCGCGCCACCACCGATCGGCTCCTGGCGCTGGAGCGGCTCGCGGCGAGCGAGCGGCTGGCGATCATCGGCAAGCTCGTCGCCGGCGTCGCGCACGAGATCAACAACCCGCTCGCCTACGTCGCCTCGTCGACGCGCTTCCTCAAGAGCGAGCACTCCGACGAGGCCGAGCGGGCGGAGGCGTGGAAGGACGTCGAGCAGGGCCTCGCGCGCATCCAGCTCATCGTCGACGATCTGCGGCTCTTCGCGAGGCCGGAGGACCGCGGCAGCCCCTGCCAGCCCGAGCACGCGCTCGAGGAGGCCCTGAAGGTCGCCTCGGCCAGGCTGAACGGCGTGGAGGTCGTCCGTGCCTTCGACGTGCTTCCGAAGGTGGCGATGGGCGAGGGCCGCCTCGTGCAGGTGCTCGTCAACCTGATCAGCAACGCGGCCGACGCGGTCGCCGGCTGTCCGAGGCGCGTGGTGACGGTGACGGGGCGAGCGGAAGGTGACGTGGTGACGCTCACCGTCGATGACTCCGGCGCGGGCCTCGCCCCCGAGGTGCTGGAGCGGATCTTCGAGCCGTGGTTCACCACCAAGGGGCGCCGCGGCACGGGCCTCGGGCTCGCGCTCTGTCGCGAGTACGTCACCCTCGCGAGCGGGCAGCTGACGGCGAGCAACCACGAGGGCGGTGGCGCCCGCTTCACTCTCACGCTGCCCGTCGTCCAGGGCCAGGGCGGAGCGGCTGGGCTATCTTCCGCGGAATGACTGACGGCCCGTTTCCGCTCCTGTCGCGGCGTCGGCTGCTGAAGCTCGGGCTGGGCGCAGGTGGGGCGCTCGCGGCGGGCGTCGGCGGGCTCTTCGCGCTGCGGGGCACCGCCCCGGCGGTGGAGGGGCTCCGGGTGCTCGGCGCGCACGAGTACCGCACGTTCGCGGCGCTCGCGCAGGCGGCCTTCCCCGAGGGAGTGGCCCCGAAGACGCCCCTCGACCTCGCGCGCGCCTTCGATGGCTTCCTCGCCGACGAGCCGGACTGGGCGCAGTCGGAGACGAAGTCGGCGCTGCTGCTGCTCGAGCTGGGGCCGGTGCTCTTCGAGCGGCGGCTGGTCACCTTCAGCCACCTCGACCCCGACGAGCGCGTCGCGCACTTCCAGCGATGGGGCGCGAGCGACAGCGAGCTGCGGCGTCAGGTCTTCGTCGGCTTCAAGAAGTTCCTCTGTCTCGTCTTCTACGATCAGCCCGAGGTGTGGCCGATGTTCGGCTACGAGGGCCCGCTGGTGCGGGAGGCGCGATGAGCGCGGTGCTCGACTGCTCGCAGACGAAGCCGGGCGATCGCACGGTGGAGATCGCCATCATCGGCTCGGGCTACGCGGGCGCGACCGCCGCCTGGGAGCTCGCGCGCGCCGGCCACGAGGTGCTGGTGCTCGAGGAGGGCGGCGACTTCACCGGCCCGAAGCTCACGCAGCGCGACGGCGCGATGTACGACCAGCTCTACATGGACCGCGGCGGGCGCACGACGAGCGATCGCTCGATCTCCGTGCTGCAGGGGCGGGTGCTCGGCGGCGGCGGGGTGATCAACGCGAGCGACGTGGTGCCGATGCACGACGAGGTGCTCCGCCACTGGCAGCGCAAGTACGGGCTGACCGGCTTCAGCCCCGAGGCCCTGGCGCCGTTCCGCGACCGCGCGCTCGAGGATCTCCACGCCAACGAGCCGCGCGAGGATCAGCTCAACGCCAACAACCGCCTGCTGCGTGCGGGCACGGAGCGGCTCGGGTGGCGCGGGGAGGTGATGCGGCACAACCGCGTCGACTGCGCGGGCGTGGGGACGTGCCTCATCGGCTGCCCGCTCGATCGCAAGCGCAACGCGCGGTTCGTGGCGATCCCCGCGGCGCTCGAGGCCGGCGCGACGTTCTTCACCCGCGCGCGCGTGACGCGGCTCGAAGACGCGGCCCGCGAGCTCAAGACGCTGCGCGTGAAGCGCCTCGACGCGAAGGGCTACCACGAGCTCGACGAGTTCACCGTGCGGGCGAAGACGGTGATCCTCGCGGCGAACGCCATCGGCTCCACCGCGCTGCTGCTCAGGAGCGGCGTCGGCAACGCCCGGGTCGGCCGGCACGTGTCGCTCCAGCCGCAGCTGCCGCTCACCGCGCGCTTCGACGAGGAGGTGCGCTTCGCGCGCGGCATCCCCCAGTCGTATGCCGTCACGCAGTTCGAGCAGTTCGATCACCCCGACCACGGCCTGTGGGGCTTCCGCATCGAGGCGATCGCGGGAACGCCGGGCATCGTCGGCTCGATCCTCCCCGAGCTCGGCCGACCCGGGCTCGAGGCGATGAAGCAGTTCCAGCACATGACCGCGTCGTTGTTGCTGCTGCCGGACTCGTCTCCCGGCGCCGTGCGCGTCGCGTCGAACGGCCGGCTGTCGATCGACTTCCCGTTCGACGAGGCGCTCAAGGCCCGGCTGCGCGAGGCGATCAAGGCGGCGGCGCGCGTGTACTTCGCGGCGGGCGCGCGGGAGGTGCAGGTGCCCCTCGTGCCGGCGCTGCGCCTGACGAGCGAAGCCGAGCTGGCGCTGGTCGATCAGGTCCCCTTCCTGCCCGCGACTGCGCCGTTCCTCTCGGCGCACCAGCAGGGCGGCGTGCGCATGGCGCCCAGCGAACGGGATGGCGCGGCGAACCCGGAGGGGCTCGTCTACGGCACCCAGCGGGTCTTCGTGTTCGACTCGGCCGGCTTCCCGTCGAGCGCGTCGAGTCACATCATGGCGCCGATCATCATGATCAGCCGCTGGCTCTGCCGCGGGCTGCTCTGAGCTCCACCCCCGAAGACAGGGGTATTGGCCGCCCCTGCGTGTTTGCTCAGGGGGTCGAGCAACCGCCTACCCCGAGCGGGTGAGGCGGGCAGATCAGCACGCGCGGCCCATACACATTCGACGGGCAATGTAACGTCGCAAGAGAGCCAGTTCTGCTTTGTTGGAGCCTTCGGGGGCACCGAAGTGAGCGAACGGTTTGGCAAGTACACGATCGAGGGCGTGCTCGGACGAGGGGGGATGGCTGAAGCGCTGAAGTGCCGGCTGTCGGGCCCCGGCGGTTTCGACAAGCTCGTGGTGGTGAAGCGGATCCTCCCGCACCTCGTGAGCGATCCCGACTTCGTGCAGATGTTCCTCGACGAGGCGCGGCTCGCGGCGAACCTCACGCACGCGAACGTGGTGCAGATCTTCGAGATCGGCGAGATCGATCACATCCCCTACATCGCGATGGAGTACGTGAACGGGCTGACGCTCCATCGGCTCGCGCGCACGACCAGCCGCTCGAACCAGGGGCACTACGGCCACTTCGCGCGCGTGGCGTCCGGCGTCGCCGAGGGGCTGCACTACGTGCACACCGCGCGTGACGGGAACGGAGAGCCGCTCCACCTCATCCACCGCGACGTGAGCCCGACGAACATCATCGTGTCGCTCGACGGCGTGCCGAAGCTGCTCGACTTCGGCGTCGCGAAGGCGAACAGCGCCGGCTTCCACACGCGCTCGGGGCTGCTCAAGGGCAAGCCGCGGTACATGTCGCCCGAGCAGGTCGACGGCTCGACGCTCGACGCGCGCACCGATCTCTTCAGCCTCGGCGTCTGCCTGTACGAGGTGACGGTCGGTCGCTCGCCCTTCTACGAGAAGGGCATGAGCGAGGCGGCGATGCTCAAGCTGATCATCGCCGGCAAGTTTCCGCGGCCGCGCGAGCTCGTCCCCGAGTACCCGCAGGAGCTCGAGGACATCGTGCTGTGGGCGATGGCGCCGCGCCGGGAGGATCGCTGCCCCTCGGCGGACGCTCTGCAGGCGCGCCTCGAGGCCTTCTGCGCGAGCGGGCCGAACGCGTCGACCCGCAAGGAGCTCGCGGTGTGGGTTCAGCAGGCGGCCGCCTACGACGCCGCCAACCCGCTCCCGATGCCGGCGCCGTCGACCCCGCACGCCTACGCGAGCGCACGGCAGGCGACGCCCGCGCGGACCAACTCCGCGTCGGACTTCGAGATCCAGGTCGAGGAGAAGGAGATCGTCACCACCACCCGCGTGCGGATGCGGGTGATGACGGGGCTGGCCGTGCTCGGGGCGCTGGCGCTGCTCGGCCTGATGGTGCTCGTGGCGACGCGGCGCGATCCGGACAGCGGTCCGGTGGCGACCCCCACGACCCCGGCGCGGCCGCAGACCACCACCCCGCCTCCACCGCCGCCGGTGGACGATGAGGTCGCCGCGCGCACCTTCCTCGAAGAAGCCGAGAAGTACGCGCAGGCGCAGAAGTACCCCGCGGCGCTCGAGCTCCTCGCGCGGGTGCGGGCGCTCCAGGTGAAGGATCCCACCACGGTCCTCCGCGTCACGTCGCTCGGCAACGACATCGAGCGCGATCTCGCGCTGATCAAGGCGCGCGCGGCCCTCGCGGAAGGTGACCGGGCCGCGGCGATCGCCTCTGCGCGCCTCGCGCTCGAGAAGGATCCCGCCAGTGAAGGCGCGGCGGAGATCATGACGCTCGCGCGCAAGGACCAGGCGCCGCGCGCCTCGCCTCCGCCCGCGAAGAAGGGCGCGCGCCCCGCCGCCCAGAAGGAGGCGAAGGTGACGATCTCGTCGACGCCTCCCGCGATGCTCTTCATCGACGGTGACGCGATCGCGCGCACGCCGATCTCGCTGCCGCTCACCGCCGGGGCGCATCGCGTGCAGCTCCAGCTGCGGGGCTACACGCCGGTCGAGACCGAGATCAACGTGGTCGCCGGGCGCGACTCGTCGGTGGTGATCCCCCTCGTCGAGGAGCGCGCTGCCGCCGAGCCCGAGAAGGCGAAGCCGCCGCCGGAGCCGAAGCCCGACGTGCGCCCGAACGTCCGCGTGCTCGACGACGAGGACGCGAAGCCCGCGGTGCGCATCATCGGTGACGAGCAGAAGCCGAAGGTGCGCATCGTCGATGACGCGAAGCCGAAGGTTCAGCTCCTCGACGAACCGAAGCCGAAGGTCCAGGTCATCGAGTGACGCAGCAGCACCCGTATTCCCCCCGACGGAGAGCCGGATGAGAAAGTGGTTTTCGATCGTCGCCCTCGCGCTGACGATGTCCCAGCAGGTCCTCGCCGCAGACGTCCCACCCCCGCCGAACGGCGATCGCGCCCAGCAGGCGCAGTACTACGTCGACCTCGGCTACGCGGCGTACCAGCGTGAGGAGTGGAGCAAGGCGATCGCGCTCTACCTCGAGTCGTACAAGGCGGTGCCGTCACCCGACGTGCTCTTCAACATCGCGGTGATCTACGAGCGCAAGCTCGGCAACAAGGCGCAGGCCCTCGAGTACTACCAGCGGCACAACGCCGCGACCGACGCGCGGCCCGAGCTGGTGGCGAAGGCGACCGCCCGCATCGACGAGCTCTCGCGCGAGGCGAGCAGCCCGAAGGTCACCACGCCCACGCCGGCGGTCACGGCGACCGCGCCCGCGCCGGCCGCCTCGAAGGGCAGCGCGAAGACCGGCCTGCTCATCGGCGGCATCGCCAGCAGCGCGCTCGGCCTCGCCGGGCTCGGCGTGGGCGCCGGCTTCGGCGTCTCGGCGATCGGGAAGATGGACGCCGCGAAGGCCGAGGGCTGCGCTCAGGGCGCGTGCCCCGACGCGGCGAGCGCAGCCCTGGTGCGCGGCGCCTTCGCCGACGGCAACGTCGCGACCATCGGCTTCGTCGCCGGCGGCGTGCTCGTCGCGGCGGGGATCACCTTCTTCGCGCTCTCGGCGAGCAGCGACGCCCCCGCCACGGCGATCCACCTCACGCCCACCTTCGGCCGCGACTCGGGCGGCTTCGCGCTCAGCGGCTCCTTCTGAGGACTCGAGACATGAACCGCCTTCTTCCCGTCATCGCTTCCTTCGCCCTCGTCGGCTGCGCGCAGATCATCGGCGCGACCGAGAACCCCACGGTGCTCCCGCCGTCGTGCAAGGGCACGCTCTCGGTGCGCATCGCGTCGGACTTCAGCGGCACCGCCACCGACATCGCGATCCCCTACTTCTTCGGCATCTACGATCACCTGCGCGCCCTCAACGCGCGCGGCGGCGTGCTCGGCTGCCAGATCGACGTTCAGACCTCGGACAACCAGTACACCAACGCCGGCACGCAGGCGGTGGTCGACCAGTGGCGCCAGAACGACCCGAAGTGGAGCGAGGTCAACACGGTCTTCGTCTTCGGCACCGGGCCCACGAGCACCGTCGCCGCGGGCCTGGCGGGTGAGGGCAAGGTGATCATCCCGGGCTCGTACGCGGGGAAGCTCGCGTCGCCGGTGGCGGTCAATCGCAGCATCACCTACCCGGTGGTCAACGAGAGCTTCCTCGAGGGAGATCAGGCCGAGCAGAAGGAGTCGCCCGGCTTCCCGTTCGTCTTCTACCCGGCGACCGACTACGCGACGGGCATCCGCCTCGCGATCCAGAGCGCGTGGCAGATCGCGCCGGGCCGCATGGCGATGGCGCACGAGACGGCGGACAAGTGCGCCTACTGCGTCGAGCCGCTCGCGGCGGGCAAGAGCTACATCGGCAACCTCAGCGGCATGAGCCTCGGGCGCGACCTGATCATCCCGCAGACGTCGAACGCGTCCGACGGCCCGGCGATCGAGACCGCGGTGCGCGCCTACTTCCAGAAGGAGATCGACCAGGTGAAGGCCAACGCCACCTACAAGCCGGTGACGTGGGTGTGGTCGGGCAACAGCGTGATGGCGTCTTCGCTGCTCGGGCAGGCGCTGTGGAAGGTGCAGACGACGATGATCGACACCGACCTGACGATCCCCTCGGCGGTGCGCACGGCGTGGAAGCTCCGGGTGATCGCCAACAACTGGGGCATCGGTGAGACCACGCCGTCGATCTGCGGCGACGCGTGCAACCACGACAACTTCTACGGCCTCTTCCCGGTGCCGAAGTACGGCGACATTCAGAACTCGGCGGCGATGGCGACGATCATCGCGACGCACGACGAGTTCGCCGCGAAGGACACCATGCCGAACCCGCCGATCCCCGCGCGCCGCTCGAGCGACTTCCGCGACGTGCGGTACGTGCAGGGCTACGCCGCGGCGCTCATGTGGCAGCGCGGCATCGAGGCGGCGATCAAGGCCGGCCAGCGCGCACCCACCGGCGCCGATCTGAAGGCCGCCTTCGAGACCTTCTCGAGCGAGGCGCTCGACGGCGCCACCGCCGCGCCGATCAGCTTCTCGCCTGCCGATCACCGCCCGCAGTCGGCGATGAGCATCTACAAGCTCGACGCCAACGGTCAGCTGGTGTTCGTCAACCGCTACAACCTGCCGCTGGTGGCGGACTGGCTCGGGTGGTGAGCGGGCTCAGGGCCGCGCGCCCTGCTGCTGGCCTGACATCGCGGCGGCGCGGCCGGTGACGCGGTACACGAAGGCGAGGATCGCGGCGACCGCCTTGTACGTCTCGGCGGGCACGGCGCCGCCGATCTTCACCTTCTTGTAGAGGAGCCGCGCGAGCGGGATGTCCTGCACGATGGGGATGGCGTTGCTCCGCGCCGCCTCGCGCATGGCCTCGGCGAGCACGCCCTTGCCCTTGGCCAGCACCCGCGGCGCGCCGCCTTCGTCCTTCCGGTAGCGGATGGCGATCGCGATGTGCGTCGGGTTGACCACCAGCACGTCGGCTTGCTTCGTCTCGGCGACCGCGTTGCGCTTGACCATCTCGCGGTGCTTGCGCTTGCGCGCGCCGCGCATCATCGGGTCGCCTTCGTCTTCGCGCATCTCGCGCTTGAGCTCCTCCTTCGTCATGCGGTGCTTCCTGGTGTAGCGCCAGCGGGTGAGCGCGAGGTTCGCCACGGCGAAGGCGGTGAGCAGCCCCACGCCCCGCAGCGAGAGCTTCCACAGCGACGAGAAGAGGCCCTCGAGGGCGTCGCCGGGCGCCGTGAGCGAGAGCCGGTGCACGCCGAGCAGCTCGCCGCGCAGCACCCCCCACGTCGCCCAGCCCACCGCCGCCACCTTGACCAGGGAGATCAGGAGATCGAGCAGGAAGTCCTTCGAGAAGAGCTGCTTGAGGCGGCCCAGCGAGAAGACGCGCGTGAAGTCGGGCGTGACGCGGTCTTCCCAGAGGTGGCCGCGGGTCTGCACGAAGGTGAGCGCGGTGGCGCCGAGCGCGATGGCGACCAGCACGATGCCCACCGGCGCGGCGATGGGGAGGATCATCGCCGGCAGCGAGCCGAACGGCGCGGTGGCCACCAGCGTCGCCGCCTCGGTCATCACCCGCGTCAGGCGCGCCTCGAACAGCGCCGCCGAGGCGAAGAGCGCCACCATGCCCAGCACGAAGGCCCCGGTCGTCACCAGCTCGTGCGAGAGCGCGATGTCGCCCTGCTCGAAGGCCTGCTGGAGCCGTCGCTCGCTCGGGGCTTCCGTCCGTTGTTCCTGGTCTTCACTCTCGTCGGACATGCGTCAGCTCCGGGTGAAGACGGTGAGCGCCGCCTGGGCGCACACGCGCGCGCCTTCGGGGGCCACGAGGTAGATCGCGCCGCCGCCGCAGAGGATCGACACGCCGAAGCCGAGGTTCGACAGCGAGAGCTGCGGCGCCGCCTTGCCCAGCAGGCCGAGCGCCGTGTAGCCGAACAGCGACGCGGCGAAGAGCGGGTAGGCCACGCGGATCGCCAGCGTCACCGCGAAGATGATCTGGCGGATCATCGCCGAGGCGAGCGAGGGGAGATCGATCGTGCCGCCCGGCGGGACCTCCTGCAGCGACCGGACGATCCACGCGATCGCCTCGGTGTGGACGCCCAGCGCCAGCGCGGCCGCGAGCGCGAGCGCCCCGTAGAGCTCGCCGATCGTCGACGAGTCGGCGCCCGAGTTGGGGTTGATCATCTGCCCGAAGCCGATGCCCATCGCCGCGCCCGCCGCCTGCCCGCCGAACTGCGCCGCGTCGAGCACCAGTCGCGACGAGAGGCCCGCCGCGACGCCCACCGCGAGCTCCGAGAGCACCAGGGCCGCCAGCGAGAACACGTCGGGAGGGATCGCGATCTGCGGCGCCCGCGCCGAGAGGAAGGCGATCACCGCCAGCGCCAGCGAGAGGCCGGCCTTGATGCGCGTCGGCACCGAGCGCGAGCCCAGCACCGGCGCCGTCGCCAGCAGCCCCGAGATGCGCGTCAGCACCAGGAAGAAGCCGAGGATCAGCGGGAGCGGGAGCTGGGAGATCATCGGGCCCTCGCGCTCAGTTCGCCATCCGCTCCATCGACAGCTGGAGGAACTTCGCGAGGCGCTCCACCATCCACGGGCCGAGGAAGATCGCCAGGAGGATCACCGTCGCGATGCGCGGCACCGCGCCCACCGACGGCTCCTGAATCTGCGTCGCCGACTGGAGCACGCCCACCACCAGGCCGACGATCAACAGGCCCCCCATCAGTGGCCCTCCCACCACTGACAGGAGCACCATCCCCTCGCGGAAGAGCTGGCTGAGCGACTCGTTCATGATCCGAAGCTCCTCACCAGCGACTGCACCAGCAGGTGCCAGCCGTCGGCCAACAGGAAGATGCCCACCTTGAGCGGCAGCGAGACCAGCGTGGGCGGCACCATCATCATGCCCAGCGCCATCAGCACCGCGCTCACCAGCAGATCGATCAGCAGCAGGGGAATGAAGAGGAACAGCCCCATGCGGAAGGCGGTGGTCAGCTCCGAGACCATGAAGGCGGGCACCGCGATGGTGAGCGGCACCTCGTCGGCGCGCGTCGGCCGCTCGGCCCCCGACAGCTCGTAGAAGAGCCGCAGATCGTCGGGCCGCGTCTGCTTGAGGAGGAAGCGGAGGATCGGCGCCGAGCCGCGCTCGTATGCCTGCTGGCCGCTGATCTGATCGTCGAGGTACGGCGAGAGCGCTTCGGCGTTCACCTGCTTGAAGGTGGGCGCCATCACGAACGCGGTGAGCGCGAGCGCCAGCGCCACCACCACCTGGTTCGGCGGCAGCGTCGGCGTGCCGAGCGCCTGCCGGAGGAACGACATGACGATCACGATGCGCGTGAAGCTGGTGATGGCGATCAGCGCGCCCGCGGCGAACGACAGCACCGTCATCAGCAGGAACAGCTTCACCGCCGACGAGCCGCCGCCCACCGAGATCTGCATCGGCGCGTCGGCCGCGAGCACCAGGGGGATCACGTCACCACTCCGCGCTTGCCGGCCGCGAGCTTGGCGCGGAGCTCCTGATCCTCGATCGACTCCTGCAGCGCGGCGTCGAAGGCGGGCGTCGCGTTGCGGCCCTTGAGGCGCGCCCAGAAGCCCATCGGCTTCGTCACCGGCGGCGAGAGCGAGGGGGGCAGGGTGATCGGCGCCGGCTCGCCCTCGGGCGCCGGCTTGTTCATCAGCACCGTGATGCCCGCCTCGCTGACGCCCAGCACCAGGCGCTCGCCCAGCACGTCGGCGATCACCAGCGAGCGCTTCTCGCCCAGCGACGTCGCCTCGATGATGTGAATCGACCCGCTCTGCAGCTGCTTGCGCCGCCGGAGCGTGAGGGCCAGCGCCGCGAGGCCGGCGAGCGCCAGGGCCGGCGCCGCGAGGTTCGACCAGCCCGGCGAGGCGTTCGTTTCGGCCTTCAGCTCCACCCCCTTCGTGCCGACATCCTTCCCGAAGGCGGCGGCGACGACGGAGTCGGCAGCCGTGGGAGGGGCAGGCGGAGCCTTCGCGGAGCCCTCCGCGGTTGCCGGCGTGGTCGCGAGGAGGAGCAGGGCAGTGAGGGTGAGCATGGGCGGACTCCTCAGCGCAGCCGCGCGATGCGCTCGGCCTTCGAGATGATGTCGGTGATGCGAATGCCGAACTTGTCGTTGACCACCACCGCCTCGCCGCGGGCGATCAGCCGATCGTTGACCACGATGTCGAGGGGCTCGCCGGCGATCTTGTCGAGCTCGATCACCGAGCCGGGTGAGAGGGCGAGGAGATCCTGGATCGTCATGCGCGAGCGGCCGAGCTCCACCGTCACGTCGAGCGGCACGTCGAGCAGCAGATCGAGGCGGCGCGTCGAGACCTCTTGTTCGGCGGCGGCGGGGGCGGCGGTGTCACTCATGGCGTCCTCTCAGGCGGCGTGCTTCTTGTCCGCGTTGTCTTCGTTCTCGAAGGGGCGGCGGATCTCGGCGACCGGGCCGCGGTCGATCTCGATGCACAGCGCCCCGCCCTCGACCTTCGGCTGACCGGTGAACTTGGCGCGGCCCTGCACGAAGATCGGCAGCGACACGCCCTCGCTGGTGCCCAGCGTCAGCACGTCGCCCTCGTCGAGATCGAGCAGCTTGCGCAGCGTCATGCGCGTCTTGCCCAGCAGCGCGCGGAGCTCGACCTGCGTCTGCGAGAGCTCTTCTTCGAGGCGGTGCGCGAAGCGGGTGTCGGCCGAGTGGTGCATCTTCGGCGGCGACATGAGCGCCTTCTTCGCGCCCTCGATGGCGGTGTACGGCATCGCGAGCTGCACGAGGCCCTTGATCGCGCCGTCGATCTCGAAGCTGCACAGCACCGCCGCGTCGTTGACCGGGGCGATGGCCGCCAGCCGCGGGTCGGACTCGAAGCGCGCGATCTCGGGGCGGAAGGGGAGCACCGGCGCCCAGGCGGTGGTCATGCCGTCGGTGAAGATGGCGAGCAGGCGGGTGAGCACCTTGCGCTCGACGTTGGTGAGCTCGCGGCGCGCCTCGGCAGGCGGCGACGACTCGTCCTTGCCGCCGCGCTTGTCGCCGAGCGCCGCGGCGATCATCGCGTCGGCGAGCCCGGGCTCGAGCACCAGCAGCGCCTGCGCGCCCGCGTTGCCCAGCGACATCACCACCACGGTGGTCGGCGGGGCGAGCAGCGAGTTGAAGTCGCCGAACTTGAGCAGCGAGGCCGGCCCGCAGCTGACGCGCACCGAGAGGCGCGTGCGGCCGGCGAGCCCGATGGCGAAGGCGGAGGCGATCTGCTCGTTGATCGCGTCCAGCGTGGGCATCTGCCCGCGGATGACGCGATCCTGGCTGGTGAGATCGTACGGAACCGCGGCGCCGCGCCCCCGCGTGGAGGGCTCAGGCGAGATGCGACCATCCTGGATGGCCGACATCAGGGCATTGATTTCCTCCGGGTTCAGCAACACGCCAGCCATGGTGCGGCCTCAGTTCACTGGACGACGAAATCGGAGATGTAGAGCCCTTTGACGCGCGCCTCGGGCACCACCTCGCGCAGCCGGTTCTGCAGCGCGTCCTTGGTGCGGGTGAGCCCCTCGCTGCCGCGCAGCTCCTCGAGCGTGCGATCCGACAGGTACGAGATGAAGGCGTCACGCACGCGCGGGAGGTTCGCGTTGAGGGCCTCCTTGTCGCTCTCGGCCATCACCTCGACGTCGAAGGACATGCGCGCGTAGCGATCGAGCTCCGGGTTGCGGAGGTGCACGATGAAGTCGGCGAGCTTCACCATCGGGCCGGGGCCCTTGCCGTTGGCGTGCGCACCCGCCGCGCCCCCCTCGTGCCCTTCGCCCTCGGCCTTCTTCTCCTCGCCGCCGCCTTCCTTCTTCTCGGGCTTCTTCT
>JBMORD010000103.1:0-2722 GCA_049322495.1 Myxococcota bacterium
ACCCGCCGCGTTTGAGGCACATCAATAGCCTTGGTACTCTTCTCCTGAGACAGGAACCTCGGCGCCTTGCCGACCCGCCGCGCGCTGCGCCCCGCCGCGGCGCGCTGCCGAGCGGGTTCGCGGCATGGGTTGAAGGTGTAGATCCAGCTTTCGACGATCCCTCTGCGGGGGGACAGTCGCTTGTGTGGACACGCAGGCGCGCGCCTGATCTGCTCTCGCTCGACACCGGGAGGGGCCGCGATGGGGCGGGAGCCGACGACGAGCGAGGGGCGGAAGCTGCGTGCGCGGGTGAGCGACGGGCGTTGGCAGCGCCTCGTGGAGGAGGCGGAGCGCCGCGCGGCCATCTACGACAGCGTCGCGCAGCACGAGCAGGCGACCGGGGACTCCTGGCGAGCGTCGGTGGCGGCGGTGGCCCCCGGCCTGCCGTGGCCGTCGTTCGTCAACTATCAGCGGCGGGTGCGTGAGCGGAAGGGAGAGATCTGGGAGCGCCTGCTCGACGAGCGCGTCCCACCGGACCGCAGCATCGCCGAGAAGGTCCGCGTTCTGGCTCGGGCGCTGCGCACCGTGGAGCCGCGCATACCCAAGGAGATCGCGCGCCGGCGCCTGATGGAGCGGTTCGGCGAGGAAGGCGACGTGAGCGACACCTGGCTCAAGCGAGTGTGGGCCGAGGCGGGGTTGGTCCGCGCACGTGGTGGCAAGCCCGGCACCCCCGCCACCCAAGCAGGTGGCGCCGCCGACCCCGACGAGGAACCCGAGGCGGAGGATGTGGAGCTCTTCCACGGCGGAGCAGGGCTGGCGCTCATCGCCGCGGCCGACGCCGAGATCGGGCTCATGCGGAGCCTGGCGACCCAGGTGCTCGAGGTGGGAGGGGCGCGCGCCGAGGCCCAGCAGGCGTCGGCGAGGGAGCAGGGCGGGGGCGACGACACGGCCGGCCGGGACGAAAATGGGCGCTTCACCGCGGCGTACAACGAGCGCCATAGGGAGTCGGTGGC
Organism: Myxococcota bacterium; assembly: GCA_049322495.1. GTDB lineage: Bacteria > Myxococcota > Myxococcia > Myxococcales > Myxococcaceae > Archangium_A. The sequence goes on from JBMORD010000103.1 coordinate 993, forward strand.
TCCCGGAGACGCCGACGATCGCTGGACGTCCGACGCGGTGAAGGCAGCGGCACGGTCGCTGTCGACCGCCTCGGTGCTGTCGGTCAAGGTGGAGACGCTGGCGACGAAGCTGCTGGCGATGGCGGTCAGCCCCATGTTGACCCAGCGTCGAGGCTTCGACGGCCTCGACGGCCCTGCGGGCGAGTGGCTCGGCGTGCTCGGCGGGGTCGCCTACATGCCGGCGACGATGGACAAGGCGCTCGCCGAGCTCGGGCTGCTCGCGGTGGGCGACGCGATGTGGGAGCGGCACGCCCGCATCTGGAGCGAGGTGAGCAGCAGGTGGAGCGAGCCAGGACCCGCCTGGCTGCAGAGCCTGCTCTACATCGACGGCACGGCCGATCCCTACTGGACCCAGGCGTTCGCCAAGAGCGGCAAGGTCTCGCGCGTCGGGCGGGTGATGCCGTGCCTGTCCCGCGTCGCCATGCACTCGAGCGCCGGGGTGCCGCTGCTCATCGAGACTCACGTGGGGGCGGTGTCGTTGCGCGACCGGCTGCAGCCCATGCTCGCGAGGCTGGACGAGGCGATCGGCGAGAACGCCGACGTGGCGCGGATGACCATCGTGGACTCGGAGATCGGCACGGCCGGCATGCTGTGGTCGTTGCACGAGCAGACGCAGGTGGCCTTCATCACCGTGATCAAGGGTCAGGTGCTGGCCGGTGCGAAGGTCCACGACGAGGGGGCGTGGATGACCTACCGGGAGCGCGATCAGCTCCGGGAGGTCGAGGTGGACATGGGGGGAAAGGGCGCTCCCGAGAGCGGGTTCACGGTGAGGGGCGTCGAGATGAAGCGGGTGGGGGGCCGGAACCCGCACACCACGCTGTTCGTGACCAACCTGCCGCTCGACATGCTGTCGACCGAGCAGGTGGCGACGCGCTATCTCCACCGCTGGCCGATGCAGGAGCAGGCCTTCCGGCTGGCGCGTGACGGCGGAGGCCTGAACCACTCCCACGGCTACGGCGGTTCCTACGTGACGCACGTCGCCCTGGACACGAAGCTCGAGCGCGCCGGGCGCGCCATCGCCCACGCCGAGCGGCAGAAGGCACGAGCGCTCGAGGTCCGCGAGCGGCTCGGCGACGGCCTCGCGGGGGTTCCCGGCCCCATCCGGCGCCAGGTGCTCGCGCTGGCGGACAAGGCCGTCCGCGACACGGAGAAGCGGAGCACGCGCAACGAAGATGCCAAGGCCAGGCTCCAGACACAGCCCGACGAGATCTACGTCCGTGACACCGGCCGCGACAGCATCATGACCTGCCTGAAGCTCGGCGCGCTCGCGCTCGTGGAGTACGTCCTGCAGGAGTACTTCGCGGGCACCCAAATGCAGTGGCGGACGTTCATCGAGCAGTTCGTCGCGCTGCCCGTGACCGTCCGCACCCGCGAACACAGCCGAGTCTACCAGATTCATGCGAATCGGCGACAGCCCGAGCTGATGGCCCAGTTGGCGGTCGCCCTCGCCGAGGTGAGCCGCCGCAGGATCATCCGGGCCGACGAGTTGCTGGTCTTCGAGCTGGTCGGGCTGCCGGAGGCTGGTTCATGACCATCGATCCTCGTCCCCACCTGCGCCGAGGTTCCCCACGGGATCCGGTTCCATCATGACGCACCTCCAAGCGCATCAATCTCGGATGACGCCGTCGCGAGCATCCGACGTAGCTCCCAGCTCCCCGTGACCTCGAGCCTCACCTCGGCCCGCTCGGGGA
>JBMORD010000104.1:0-2707 GCA_049322495.1 Myxococcota bacterium
CCTCGGCCTCGCGCTCCTGGTGCTCGCGCGAGGGCGGTGGCGGGCTCTCGCGCTGGTGGCGCCCGCGGCGCTCGCGCTCCACCTCGTCGGGCCACGCGAAGAAGGCGGGCTCCGGGTGACGTTCCTCGCGGTCGGTCATGGCGACGCGGTGGTGCTGAGCTCGCAGGGGCAGCACGCGCTGATCGACGGCGGCGGGGTCCCCGAGGGGCACGACACCGGCCAGCGCTTCGTGCTGCCGTGGCTGAGACACGAGCGGATCGAGCGCCTCGAGCTCGCCGCGCTCACGCACGCCCACCCCGATCACGCGCTGGGCCTCATCTCCGTGCTCGAGGAGGTGCCGACGAAGCGGCTGTGGCTGCACGCCGAGCCCGGAGAGGGCCCGCTGGTGAACGATCTCCTCGCCGCTACCGCCGGCGCGGAGGTCGAGGAGAAGGAGGCCGGCGACGAAGGGCTCACGCTCGGTGAAGCCCGCCTCGAGGTGCTGGGGCCGCCGGCCGACCAGTCGATGCTCGAGGGCGAGAATGATCGCTCTCTGGTGCTGCTGGTGCGGCACCGCGAGGTCACCGTGCTGCTCACCGGCGACGTCGAGGCCGCGGCGGAGGCCTCCCTCGCCCCGGGCGCGGTGACGGTGATGAAGGCACCGCACCACGGGAGCGACACCTCGTCGACGCCCGAGTTCGTCGCACGCACGAGACCGAAGCACGTCGTGTTCTGCGTCGGTCGACGGAATCGCTTCGACTTCCCGCGCGCCGACGTCGTCCGGCGCTGGCGCGAGGTCGGAGCGCAGTGTCACCGGACCGACGTCGACGGGGCGATCACCTTCGTCAGCGACGGCCACGACGTTCGGGTCGAGAAGTTCGCGCCGCGGCCAGAGCGGCAAGCGCGCGCCTGGCGTCGACGCCCCGAGTGAAGGGTTCGCGCAATACGGGTGTGCCGCGAGCCGCAGCTCACCTCGCGGAGTCTCGAGTGGGAGGAGCACGCGCAGGACAGCGAACTCCCTCGCGCAGACGCACTTCGGTTCGCGTGCCTGAGTTGAGAACTTCGGTTCACTTGACGCGTTCCCGTGTCGAGACGCGGGTTTCCGTCAACTGAGGCACCACGACGAGGACTTCGCCGCGAAGCTTCGTCGCGCTCAGGACTACGGCTGAATGAGGAAGTCCTTCACCACGCCCATGTGCTGCATGTTGCTCGAGTTCGAGTCGCCAAACTGTGCGGGGGCGATCTCCGTGAGCGGCGTGTAGACGCGCGTGTCGACCACCAGGCCCGAGGGGAACGTCGAATTGCCGATCACCGTCGGCACCTGCTGGCGCGCGAGGCACGGCGAGCTGATGACGTTGTCGTAGGGCTTGTCGCGGTTCGCGTTGGTGCCCTCATCGCCGTTCTGGTCGACGGGGTGCGGGCCCGCCACGCGGAAGCGGCGCGAGAAGGTGGTGAAGCACGACTCGCTGCGGTTGTCGGTGTTGAAGTCGCCGCCGAGCAGGATGTAGTCGCCCGCCGGGATGCCAGCGTCGATGCGCGCGATGATCGTCTGCGCGTCGGTGTTGCGAGAGCCGGCGCTGCTCGTCGGCATGTGCACGGAGATCACCCACAGCTCGTTCGGACCGGGGAGATCGATGCGCGCGTAGGTCAGCCGGCGATCGGGCGACTGCCCCTGCCACTCGCCGGTGGTGAGGATCGGCCAGCGGCTGATGATCCCGTTGGGGATGTTCCCGACACCGCGGAACCACGCGTACCCACCGTCGAAGGTGTTGCTGACGAAGGTGTCGAAGTCGGCCGTCGTCCGGTTGCCGTAGTTGAACTCCTGGATCATCACGATGTCCGGAGACACGCCGCGCATGATCCGCGCCCCGTGCCCCGGGTCGTACGACTGGTTGTTCCCGCTCGTGAGGTTCGCGGCCAGCGCGCGCAGGTGGAACGGCGTCCCGCCAGCCGGAGCGGGGCACCACCCCGCGTCAGTGAAGATGCGGCCCGCGTCGGCGGTGCCAGCGTCGAAGCCCGCGTCCACGCCACCGTCGAAGCCCGCGTCCACGCCACCGTCGAAGCCGGCATCGCCTCCAGCGTCGCGACCTGCGTCAGCGGTGCCCGCATCGAAGCCTGCGTCACCGGGCGTCGAGGCGTCCGGAGCTCCGGAGTCAGCAGGGAAGCTGCCGCCATCGAGCTCGCCGATGCTGGCGTCGGTCCCCGAGTCCTGATCGACGACCGGCGGTGGACCACAGGACCAACCGAGCGCCACGAGCATCGACAACGCGACTGCGTGCTTCATTGGCGCAAGGTACAGCCACCCTGACCGTCTCGCCACCCGGGTCCTGAGCGCCTCACTCGGAAGCGGACCCAGCGGTCACGACATCGTCGACGCTCAGTCGTCGAGCGTCGGCGGCCGCGATCGCTTGCGCGCGACGACCACGAGGAAGACGAGGGCAGCGACTCCGCCTGCGCCGGCGATGAGGGCCCAGGGCGGTCCACTCTCGCGCTCTTCCGCGGGCGCGAGCTGCTGCGGAGGCCCTGCGTCGACCACCGCCGCGACGACCGACGGCACGCCCGCATCGATCGCCGCGGCGACGGGCGCGGGGCCCGCATCGACAGCCTCGGGGTCCTCCCCCGCCTTGCGTCGGGCGTTCTCGAGCATCTGGAGCCGGGTCGCTTCTTCGTCCGCCGCGGCGACGCGCTGCGCTTCGGCGTCACGCGTCTTCGCGTCGCTCGCCTCCTG
>JBMORD010000105.1:0-20271 GCA_049322495.1 Myxococcota bacterium
CCGGCGCCAGCGCACCCCCGACGCCGGCGAGCGTGGTGAGCGCGAACGCCCACAGCGCGCCACGGCCCAGCAACAGCGGCCGCGCGGGCGTCAGCGGCGCGGCGTGCAGCGCCCACCACCGGCTCACGCGAGGCCCGCTTCCCGCGCCTTGAGCGCCGCCTGGGTGCGGTCGGCGACCTCGAGCTTCTCGAGAATGCGCGTGACGTGGTTCTTCACCGTGCCCTCGACGACCTGCAGCGCCGAGGCGATCTCCTTGTTGCTCGCGCCGCGGGCGAGCAGCCGGAGCACCTCCAGCTCCCGCTCCGAGAGGTCGAAGCGCTGGGCCGGCGAAGGCGCGAAGGTGGACAGCCGCGTGAACTCCTCCATGAGCCGGCGCGCGACCGAGGGCTGGAGCACCGAGTCACCGCGGTCGGCGGCGCGGATGGCCGCCACCAGCGTCTCGGCCGAGGCGTCCTTGAGGAGGTACCCCACCGCGCCCGCCCGCACCGCCTCGAAGATGGACGCGTCGTCGTCGAAGGTGGTCAGCACCAGCACCTGGGTGCGAGGGAAGCGCGCGCGGATCCGCCGGGTCGCGCCCACGCCGTCGAGGCCGGGCATGCGGAGATCCATCAGCACCACCGAGGGGTGCGTCTGCTCGACGAGCGTGAGCGCCTCGAGGCCGTCGCGCGCCTCGCCCACCACCAGCACCTCCGGCTCGACCGAGAGCAGCGTGCGCAGCCCTTCGCGGAAGAGCGCTTGATCATCCACGAGCAGCACCCGGAGCATTCCGGGCACCTTCGACCGGCAGACCCGCGGCCGTCAACGCTCGCGAGGTCATGGTCGGCCCATGACCCCGGCGATGACCTTCGCCATCTCGTCGCGCGAGGCGGGCGGTCGTACTCGTCGGTGCATGCTCACTCTCCTCCTGCCGCTCCTCGTGTCGTCGTCTGCTCCCGCGCTCGCCGAGCGCACGCCCGCGCCGGTGCTCACCACCGACGTGCGCGGCTTCGGCGGTCCGCTCCTCGGCGTCGCGCAGGCGGGCGACGGCGTGGTGATGCTCACCGGTGGTCGCGCGGGCCTGGTGCTCGCCGACCGCTGGGTGCTCGGCCTCGCCCTCGCCGGCACGCCCCGCTTCCTCGGTGCAGGCGCGGTCCCCGCGGGCGACGAGCAGCTCTCGTTCTGGCAGGGCGAGGTGCTGGTGCAGCGGCTGTTCCTCGACGGCGTGGTGCGCCCGCGCGTCGGGGTGCTCGTCGGCGCGGCGTGGCTGCAGCTCGAGCGCCCGGGCGGCGGCACGCGCGACGGCCTCGCCTTCGCCGCCGAGCCCCAGCTCGGCCTCGAGGTGAACGTCGCGCGCTTCCTCCGCGTGGGCCTCGACGTCGGCTATCGGCTGGTCGCGCCGGTGCCAGCGGGGCTCCGCTTCACGCAGGTGAGCGGCGTCTCGGGAGGGCTCACGCTGCACTTCGGGTGGTTCTGAGACCTCGCGGGGCCTCCGCGTATCGATGCGGCATGGCCCTCTTCGACTTCCTCAAGCGCAAGCCGTCCATCCCCCCGGAAGCACTGACCATCGCGGTGCAGCGGCTCAGCGCCTTCGAGTGCCTGCAGCACACCGCGCGCGAAGCCGGGCGCGACTTCCGCTTCCTGCCGCTCGGCGGCCTGTTCGGCGTCACGCCCGCCCTGCGCACGACGGACGACCTCGTCTTCGTCAACGAGCAGCACCTCGCCGCGCTCCAGCTCGACTTCGCCGCGGCGCTCTCGCGCGGCTCGGCGAACGTGGGCGTCCAGCTCCGCGAGGTGGAGGTGAGCGACGGCCTCGTGCTGTGGGAAGTGCCCGGCGCGGAGGCGCTGGTGCTCTCGGCGCCCCTCTTCCTTCCGCACCTGCCGCTGAAGGGCGCGCCGGTGCTCCTCGTGCCGTGCGAGGGGGTCGCGCTGATGACCGGCGCCGACGACCACGCCGCGCTCGAGCGCATGCTGAGCCTCGCGGAGCGCCTCTACGACCGCTCCGAGCGCTTCCTCTCGCTGCGCCCGCTCACCTGGCCGGAACGAGACCAGCTGCCCGTCGAGTGGTCGCCGCCGGCCTCACACCCGCTCCGCGCGCGCGTGCGTCGGCTGGCGGCGAAGACGCTGCGGCACGAGGCGCAGCAGCTCCACGGCGTCTTCGGCGGTGACTCGCCGCTCGCCCACCTCGCGCCGCTCGAGCGCAACGGCGGCGGGCTCCTCGCGTCGTGGATGCGCGACGCCGACGTCGTGCTGCCGCGGGAGGTCGACCGCGTGCTGCTCCTCGACACCGACGACGCGCCGCTGTCACGCGTGGAGGTGCCGCTCGCCACGCTCCTCGAGGAGTTCGCCCCGCTCTTCGCGCCCGTCTGGCCCGACACCAGCGACGACGACGCGCCGCTGTCGGGTGCGCGGCTGCTCCGCACGCGCGGCACGCTCTTCCCCTCCGTCACCGAGCGGCGCTTCCTCGTGCAGCGCGCGGCCTTCGAGCTCCAGAGCCCGGGCGCGACGACGCGCGAGGTGCCCGGCGCCGAGCTGCTCGCGCTCTTCGACGCCGGGGAGCCGGTGCTCGCCGAGGCGATCGTCGAGGTGGCGGATCAGGTGCTCCTCCGCAGCGCGGATCGCCGCACCGCCCGCGTGAGCGTCACCGAGTTCGGCGCGCGCATCGAGCGCCGGCCGCTCGACGAGCAGCTCCGCTTCCACCAGTCGTTCTCCATCGCCGCGATGCTGCGCGCGCTGATCGCCGATGACGCGCCGCCGCCGTACGAGCTCCCCGAGGGGCTCGAGGAGCGGGCGAGCCGCGCGCGGCCGGTGCTGCTCTCGTCGAACGACGTGCGGCGGTTGCTGCGCTTCGAAGAGGGCGAGTCGGACGCGGTGCGCACGCTGATGACGCACACGCTCTCGACGTGGGAGCCCGCCCGGCTGATGCCCCTGGTGCGACCGCCGCGCTACGACGAGGGCGACCTCGCCAACGTGCAGGGCATGGCGCTCGGCCTGGGGATGAGCAGCGTCGAGGGCTTCACCCACGTGCGACGGCCCGCGCCCGAGGGCCTCGCGCTGGAGCTGGTGTCGGATCACGGCGACCGCGTGCAGGTGATCAACGGCTCCACCCTCGGGCCGGAGCTGGTGGAGGCCGCCTGGCGCTCGGGCCTGCTCAACCTCGACGGGGCGAGCCAGCTGCCGCTCAGCGAGTCGTCGCCGGGCGTCTTCGTCGGGCCGTGGCACGACGACTTCGACTTCTCGCGCGTGCTGCTGCTGCCGCGGTTGATCTCCGCGTGCCGCGTGAAGGGCGCGCCGCTGGTGTTCGCGCCGCTCGTGGGGCGCGTGTGGCTCACGGGCAGCGCAGACGAAGCGGGCCTGCGCACGGTGCTCGACGAGCTCGAGGCGCACCTCGCGTCGGACGTGACGCGCTCGCCCTACGAGTTCCGCCAGCTGCTCTTCGCGACGCCGTGGACGCTGCGCGACGGAGCGCTGGTGCGCGCGGCGGTGCCGGCGTCCATCGCGGCGCGGGTGCAGGCCCTCGACGCGCAGCTCGAGCGGCGGCGTGAGCAGTCGCGCCAGCACGTCGGCGCGTTCGCCCAGTCCGTCTCCCGCCGCGCGAGCACGGAGCTCAGCTGACGCGAGGCAATTCTCCTCGTCGGTCACCGCTCGGTCACCGAGCATGGCGGCGCGAAGCGCGGGTGCTATTCCACGCGCGTGGAGCCGCTGCACCTCGACCCTGCGCTGTACCTGCTGGTGTCGCTCGCCGGGGCGGCGGTGGTGCTGACGTGGCGCTACCGCGAGACGAGCGCGCCGGTGACGGTGCGTTCGCTGCTGGCGCCTCCACTGGGCATGAGCACCGGGCTCTTCATGTTCGTCGCGCCGCAGACGCGTGTGCCGCTGACGTGGGCCCTCGCCGCGCTGGTGCTCGGGGCGCTGGTGTTCTCGGTGCCGCTCGCGCGCAGCTCGACCCTCACCCGCGAGGGTGACGCGCTGTTCATGAAGCGCTCGCCGGCGTTCCTGTGGCTCCTCCTCGGGCTGCTCGCGGTGCGGTTCGCGCTGCGCTCGTGGGTCGAGCAGTACGTGACGCAGGTGCAGACCGGCGCGCTGTTCTTCCTGCTCGCGTTCGGCGCCATCGTGCGGTGGCGCTGGTCGCTGTGGCGGCAGTTCGTGCAGCTCCGCGTCTGATCGGCCCTCGAGGCGCTGTTCGCATGCGCGCGAGCCCGCTCGCGATGCTCGGCGCTCCGAGTCGGTGCGATGACGGACAACGGGCAAGATGCGGAGATGGCTCTCGTTCGCATCGCCCTCGCGGCGCTGGTCGTTCTCGACGTGGTGCTCGCCGGCTGGGGCTTCTTCTTCCCCGAGGCCTGGTTCCACCTCTTTCACGGCGCCGACTACGTCGACCCGCAGGCGCTCCTGCGCCGATGTGCCGCAAACTGGCTCGCCTTCGCGGTGCTCGAAGCGGTCGCGCTCGCCCGATGGGAGCGCTCGCCCGGGTGGCTCCTCGTCGTTGCGGGCATGCGATGGGGTGACGCACTCACTGACATCACCTGCCTGGCATTTGCGTCTTCGACGACCGTGTTTTCAATGATTGGTTTTCCATTGGCAGGAATTGGAAACGTCGTACTCGGCGTCTGGCTTTGGCGGGTGCACGCGGGCGCGAAGCAGGCCGTCAGTGCTTGCGGTGGTTGACGCAGAACCGGCTCATGCAGTTGCCACCCTCGGCCGGGACCTGCTTCGAGGTCGTCTCCCAGGTGCTCGGCTCGCCGCAGAAGCGGGTCTTCGTGTAGCGCGCGTGCCCGCGGTTGCTCGCCTTGCCGGGGTGCGTGGCGTCGTTCTGGTCGGTCAGCTCGAGGTTGTTCGGGTCGCCGCTCGTGCTGAGGACGAACGCGGGCACGTAGTGCATGAAGCAGTGGGAGTCTCCGCTCGCCGGGCTGACGCCGCTGCCGTCGAAGTAGAGCTGAAAGGAGCCCGGCGGGAACGGCGTCACTTCGCCCTGCGGATGGACGATGGGGCCGTCGGTATACGTCTGGAGGACCCTGACGCGGCGCACGAGGATCGCCTCGTTGCCGTGGTGCGGCACGTTGGTGCAGTGACCCAGCTCGTGCGTGATGGTCTCGAGCAGGTCGGGCTTCGTGGCGTCGACCTGAATGAACGGGCAATCGCGCGGCAGGCCGACGGTCGCGGCGCCGCCGAGGTCGTCAGCGCTGGTGCCGCCCTCGATGACGATGGGGTACTGGTCTCCGAGGGTCGCGAAGCCGCGGTTGGGGTTGACGCTCAGCGGGTTCTTCACGCGGCTCGAGCTCGCGCCGGCCTCCTCGCGCGCGAGGAGGTGGACCCGCAGGCCGGACAGCCCGAACTGACCGACGCCCCTGCCCAGGGAGTCGATGATGAAGACGTCCTTGCTCAGCGGGCTGGTGCGCACGTGCGCGCCGGTGACGAGCTCGCCGGGGCCGAGGTCGAGGGCGCCGGAGATGCGGAAGCCGCGGTACTCCTCGTAGCGCGTGAGGACGTCGCCGGTGTGCCCGTCTCCCCGCGGCGTGGCGTCGTCATCGCCCGCCTCGGGGCCCGCGCCGTGGCGCTCGTCCCACTCGTCGGCGATGTGGTTGTCGTCGTCGTCGCGGGGAATGCGCACGTCGCCGACCTTGTCTTTGAACCGCACCTCGACCGTCTGGCCGACGCCCTCGATGTGCAGCTTGCCCCACGCTCCGAAGTCGTGGCTGGCGACGACCACCTCGGCCTTCTCCACCGCCTCAGGGGTCTCGCCGAAGTCGGCGGCGGGCGCGAACGTGAGGTCCCTGTTCTCGCCGCGCGGCAGGCGCAGGCCCTTGCCGGGCTCGCCGTGGGGCGGCCAGTTCATGCACACGCCCTTCTCGTTCGAGACGTCGATGAGCATCACCTTCAGCTTCGCCCTGCGCCGCGCGGTGGGGTTGCCCTTCTCGTGCACGGTGAGGCGAAAGCGGAGCTGGCTCCCGGCCTCCCCCGGCGCGTCGAGGTTCCCGCGCGGAAGCCACCGCTGGTAGTCGTCGGGCGGCTCGACCGTGACCTCGACCGGCTTCTGGCTGCCGGGTGAGAGGCTCCACGAGAGGTTCGCCTTCAACCGCTCGCCGTTCAGCAGGTGCTGGCCGAGCTCGACCTCTTCGCTGCCCGAGAGCGCCCCCGACTTCGGGCTGAAGGCGTGGTCGGACGTCGCCGCGCTCACCTTGAAGGTGTGCTTCTCGCGCTCGAGGTCCTTGCCCCGCTGTCGCAGCTGGGCGCAGAGCATGTCGAGCATCGGGTTGGCGCGCGCGCACTGGCTCTCGACCTTGTCGGAGAACGTCAGCGTGCGCTTCTCGCGCCAGATGCCCGCCACGACCGAGAAGCGGTAGGTGCCCTTGCTGCAGTTCAGCGTCAGGTGCGCCTGGTTGCTGTTGGACTCGAGGTCGTCGAGCTGGATCCGCACCGCGTTCTGCTGCGAGTCGCGCTCCACGTCGTCGACGGAGGCCTGGTACTGCTGGCGCGCGGCGTGCCATTCGGCGGGTCGACGCGTCCCGTCTTCCTCGTGCGGCTGCAGGGTGACGTTGCCGGAGATGGTCCAGTTGTAGCTGCGCGACTCGCGCGAGCTGCCATCTTCCCGGGTCACCCGCAGCGTGAACGAGCCGGTCCACCCCTCGGCGCCCGCGAGCTTCTCGCAGAGGTCCTTCGCGTTCGCGGCGCGCGGCAGCGAGGCGGCGCACAGCGCGAAGACGAGCATCACCTGCTTCGAGACAGACATGACGACCCCCGGGGCGCGAGTCGTCCCGCGCCCTCGAGCGCCGGTCAAGCGAAGGTCAGCGTGACGCGCACGGCGTGCAAACCATCGGGCGGCGTGCTTCAAGCGCGGCGTCGTGAACTTCGGTCCTTTCGAAGAGCTCATCCTCGCGTCGACCTCGAGCGCGCGCCGCTCGCTGATGGAAGGTCTCGGGCTGCCGTTCCGCGCCGTCGCCCCGGAGGTGGACGAAGACGTCGCGCCCGGCACGCCGCCGCACCAGGCGGTCGCGCTGCTCGCCGAGCGCAAGGCGCGGGCGGTGTACGCGCGGCACCCGCGGGCGTTGATCATCGGGTCTGATCAGCTCGTCTCGTTCCAGGGGCACGCGCTGGGCAAGCCGCCCGACGCCACCTCGGCGCGCCGGCAGCTCGGCATGCTCCGCGGCCGCACGCACGACATCTGCACCGGGGTGTGCGTCGTCGGGGCAGGCTTCCTCGAGACCGAGGTCGACGTGGCGCGGCTCACCGTGCTGTCGCTGTCCGACGAGGAGCTCGAGGGCTACGTGGCGACGAACGAGTGGCAGGGCTGCGCGGGCGGCTACCGCGTCGAGGGGCGCGGGCAGGCCATCTTCGAGCGCATCGACGGAGACCGCTCGGCCATCCAGGGGCTCCCGATGCAGCGCGTGACGCGGCTGCTGCGCGAGGCGGGCGTGCAGTTCTTCTGAGCGCGGGAATGCGCCGACGGCGCGCGGGCGTTGGCTCTTTCTGGAGGGCACATGACGACCGCGGGGCTCACCGAGCAGCAGGTGGCGGAGCGCAGGGCTCGGTGGGGGCCGAACGCGCTCCCCGCGGAGGTCGAGCGACCGTGGCGCGACTTCGCCCGACGCTTCTGGGCCCCCATCCCCTGGCTGCTCGAGGCGACCATCGCGCTGCAGCTCTTCCTCGCGGAGTACGTCGAGGCGGCGGTCATCGGCGTGCTCCTCGTGGCCAACGCCGTCATCGGGCTGGTGCAGGAGCGCCGCGCGAAGACCTCGCTGCGCGCGCTCGAGGCGCAGCTCGCGGTGACGGTGCGCGTGCACCGCGACGGTGCGTGGGTCTCGCGGCCCGCAGCCGACCTCGTGCCGGATGACCTCGTCGAGCTGGAGCAGGGGGCGTTGGTCCCCGCCGACGTGGAGCTCCTCGATGGCCGGCTCGACGTGGATCTGTCTGCGCTCACCGGCGAGTCGCAGGCGGTCGGCTTCGGGCCTGGAGGGCGCCTCGGCGCGGGCGGCATCGTGCGCACCGGCGCGGCGCACGCGAAGGTCGTCGCCATCGGCAGCCACACCGCCTGGGGCCGCACCGCCGAGTTGGTGCGCACCGCGAGGCCCGTCAACCACCAGGAGGCGGAGATCTCCCGCGTGGTGCGCGACCTCTTCGTCATCAACCTCGCGCTCGTCACGCTGCTGGTGGGCGTGGCGCACCAGCGCGGCCTGGCGCTCCCCGAGGTGCTGCCGCTGGTGCTGACGCTGTTGCTGGCGGCCATCCCGGTGGCGCTCCCGGCGACGTTCACGCTCGCGGCGGCGCTGGGCGCCGTGGAACTCTCGCGCCGCGGCGCGGTCGTCACGCGGCTGAGCGCCATCCACGACCTCGCGGCGATGGGCGTGCTGTGCACTGACAAGACGGGCACGCTCACCCGCAACGAGGCGACGGTGCAGCGGAGCCTCGAGGCCGGCGCATCACCTTCCGAGCTGCTCGACGCGGCCGCGCTCGCCAGCGACGCCGAGAGCCGCGACGCCATCGAGCGCGCGCTCGCCGACCAGCGCGCGCCCCACCCCGGCTGGGAGCGCACCGCCTTCAAGCCGTTCCAGGCGGAGTCGCACTGGTCCGAGGCGACGTGGCGCGACGCACGCGGGGCGCTGCGCGTCTTCCTCAAGGGCGCGCCCGACGAGGTGGCGCGCCTGTGCGCCGACGACGCGCCACGCGTGCGCTCGCACGTCGAGGCGCTCGCGGCTGACGGGCTGCGGGTCATCGCGGTGGCGGCGGGTGCGCCGGGCGGCCTGCGCTACCTCGGCGCGCTCGGGCTGGCCGACGAGGTGCGCCCCGACTCGAGCAGCGTCGTCGCCGCGCTCCGCGCCCGGGGCGTGCGGGTGGTGATGGTCACCGGCGACACGCTCGTCACCGCCGCGAAGGTGGCGCGCGAGGTGGGCCTCGAGGGGGACGTGGCGCCGGCCGAGCGGCTGCGCGAAGGCGGCGCGGTGCTGGAGCGCGTGGCGGGCTTCGCGGTCGTGCGGCCGGAAGACAAGATCCGCCTCGTGCGCGCGCTCCAGGGCGGCGGGCTGGTGGTCGGCATGAGCGGAGATGGCGTCAACGACGCGCCCGCGCTCCGTCAGGCCGAGGCGGGCTTCGCGGTGTCGAACGCCACCGACGTGGCACGCGCGGCGGCGGCGATCGTGCTGACCCGGCCCGGGCTGGGGGCGCTCCCGGAGGCCGTCGAGATCTCCCGTCGCGTCTTTCAGCGCATCGTGACGTACACCCTCAACTCGCTCTCGAAGAAGGTCGAGCTGATGCTGCTGCTGGCGACGAGCTTCCTGCTCTTCGGCACGCGCCCGCTCACGCCCCTGCTCATGGTGCTGGTGATGTTCCTCAACGACTTCGTCACCATGTCGCTGACCTCCGACGGAATGTCCGTCGCGCCGCGACCCACGCCGTGGACGAGCTCGGCCATCACCGCCGCGGCGATCGGCTTCGGCCTCGCGCGGCTGCTCCTCTCGCTGTCGGCGCTCGTCTTCGTGCCGCGCTGGTTTCACCTCGACGCTGCGCAGACCCGGCTGATGACCTTCCTTCTCGTGGTCGCCAGCTCGCAGGCCGGGCTCTACTCGCTGCGCGAGCGTGGGGCCTTCTGGGCCTCGCGGCCGGGGCGGGCGCTGCTGATCAGCTCGGCCTTCGCGCTCACTGCGGCCGTCGTGCTCGCGGCCTCCGGGGTGCTCGGAGCGAGCCTCTCGAGCGGGCTCGCGCTCGGCCTCGTCGGCGCGTCCTTCGCGTTCTTCGCGGTGCTCGACCCGCTGAAGGTCGTGCTGTTCCGCGCGCTGCACTTCCGCTGAGAAGACGGCAACCCCGGCTCCAGGGGATGGTTCGCGCCAGAAGACGCGTTGCGTCTCGCGTGATGCCGCGCGGTGAGTGACGATGTGTTCATGGAGCTGGTCTTCGAGATCCCCGACCGGGTGCGACTCGAGCGAGACGCGGCGCGCGGCATCTACCTTGCGCGGTGGTCGTCACTCTGTGGCCCGCACTACCGCGCGGCGTGCGCGGCGCTGCTCGATGACGCGAAGGCGCGTGGTGGGCTGTCGGTCTACGTGTCGGATCCGCACGAAGCGCACGACGTGCAGACGCAAGACGACCTCGTCTTCGCGGGCGAGGTGGTCAAGCGCCTCATTGCGCTCGGCTGCAAGCGCTTCGTCGTCGTCAGTCCGCAGAGCGCGGTCACGAAGCTGGCCACGAACCGCATGGGCAAGGTGGTCGACGCCGAGGGCGTCGAGCGGTTGATGGCGCCGACGCTCGAGGACGCGCTGCGCCTCGCCGGGGAAGTGCGGCATGACGAGCACGGGTAGCAGTCAACGTGCGCCTGCTTCCTTTGCGTCGGGATAGACGCCCCACTCGCCCCCGCCCTGCTCATTTCGCGATGAAGTAGCGGCCCATGCTGCTCACTGCCCTGACCCTGCTCATGACGACCAGCGCTCCCCTCGGCTTTTCGAGAAACCAGGATCGCGTCTCGGGCCTCGTGCGCTGGGGCGCGCAGGTGGTGGTGCTGGCCTCGAGGCCCTGCGTGCTCGACCTCGCCGCCGCGACGTGCGCGCCGGTGAAGGTGCCCGGTCTCGACGTGGTGCAGACGGTGGCGGGCGACACCACGCGCTTCGCCCTCGGCACGACGGGCGGCAAGCCGCGCGTGCTGCGGGAGCGCGCGGGCACCTGGAGCGAGCTCGAGACGCCCGCGCTCGGCGACGCATGGGACGCCATCACCGCCGGAGCCTCGGGCGAGCGGCTGGCCTTCGTGTGGTCCATCGTCGACCGCGCGCCGAGGCCACCGCGGGCGCAGGCCGGCCTCGCGCTGTGGGACGGCGCGCGATGGACCCATGCGAAGCTCGAGCACGGGAGCCAGGGCCTCCCACAGGTCGTGCGCTTCATCGGGGGCCGCTGGCTGTTCGGCTACTCGTGCGGCGAGTGGGGCGGCAGCCTGTGGACCCTCGACGCGAAGGGCACTCCGGTGCGCGTGCTGCCGGAGCTGAACGACCCAGTGCAGGCGCTCGTCCCGCTGCCGGGCGGTCACGCCCTGGTGGGCACCGGCCTCGCGCACCTCTCGACGCTCTCAGCGGAGGTCGGCGTGCTCGCGGCCGATGGCGGATGGACGCGGCTGGCGAAGGTGGACGGCTTCGACGGGGAAAAGGAAGCGGATCAGGTGCGCCAGAACTGGACCCTGAAGCTCGACTCGCTCGAGGGCGCTGATATCGACGCGCAAGGGCGCGTGCACGTGTGGACCGGCTCGCAAGGCGTCGCGCGGCTCGACGGAGAGACGATGGTGGTGGTGACGCCAGGTTGGCCTCAGGACGTCCACGTCTACGGCCGGGGAATGCTCCTCGAGGGGGACCTCGCGGTCCTCGCCACTTTCGACGGGGGCGTGCTGCTGTGGAAGCTGGGCACAACCGATTACCGCCGCGTGCCGCTCCTCAAACCACAGCGGTGAACGCTCCACTGGGAGAGCCTTCTCTTCGTCGGCACCAGACTGGGTCGCAAGCGAAGAACACCCGGACCGCCGAGCCAGCGAACGAGCGCACGACTCACAGCTTCCCCTTCGCGGGTCTGATGGGAACCCGGGTGCGACAGCGCCCACCGCTGCAGGAGGGCACGACGCCCTGCTCTCCCGGGCACCGCGCGAGCTGCTTCACGCTCACCACGCCGGCGTCACGCGGCTGGGCCACCTTCTCGGGACAGCCGCCGTCGGTCGCGGGGACCTCCACCAGCCGGCAGTCGGCGTCGACGCGGCACTCATGGTCCTTCGGCAGCGCCTCGCAGCGTCGCTCGAGGCACACCGCGACGAAGTCGGCCGGGTCCTTCTTCGCGCCGCACTCCTGCTTCGAGCAGTCCGCCGAGCACGCCCAGCTCGCGCAGAGAGCGCCTTCCTTCGCGCCGCGCTGCTTCGCGCGCATCAACGTGCCGGGGCAGCAGTCGCCGCAGCACCCGGCGAAGGTCGTCAGCTCGCAGTCGCCATCGACCTTGCACTGGGGGGCGGCGGCGGGAGGTCGGCCAGCACCACGAAGAGCAGCGCGACGAGCCTCATCGCGGCTCCGGCAGCGCGAGCGTCACCGTCACCGAGAACGAAGGCAGCGGCGCATCGACCTCTTCAGCCTGGGGGCGCAGGCTCCCGCTCACGGTGGCGGTCTTCACGACGGCGCCTTCGAGCACGCCCGCCGAGAAGTCAGCCTCGAGCGCGCCGGTCACCACCACGCGGCACCCGAGCGCTCCGGCCCGCAACGGGTTCTGCGCGAACCGCTGGAGCCGCTCGAGCGGCACGCGCGCCGCCACGTTGTTCGCGACGTGGTCGGCGACGAGGAGCGCCTCGAGCTCCGGGCGTCGCACCTCGAGGATCTGCAGGCTCGTCGCCTCACCGCGCGCGCCCTTGAGCTCCGCGGTGAGCCGCTCAGCCGTCGCGCCGCGCTTGCCGATGAGCAGCCCCGGTCGCGCGGTGTGCACCCGCACCACGTCGCCTTCGACCTCCACCTCCGCGATGTCGCAGCCCGGGTACTGCGCGCGCAGCTGCTGAAACAGCGCCTCGTCGTGACCGCTCATCTCATGGAGCCTCGCACGCCATGACGGGCGCAGGCAGCCACGAACTTGATCAGCGCGCCTCGCGTGCGAGCGTCCACCGCATGACTGCTCGCAAGCATGCCCGTGTCGCGGTTCGGCTCCCGGTGTCCATCGGCAGGCGCGCCGCGCTGAGCGCCGACCTCTCGAGCACCGGCTTCTGTCTCGAGTCGCCGCAGCTCCGCGCCGCCGGCGAGCGCGTGTCGGGCTTCGTCCTCTTCGGCGACAAGGAGCTCACCTGGTCCGGCCGCGTCGCGTGGGTCTCCGCCGGCAACCCGATGACCTCCACCTGGCACCGCCTCGGCATCGAGTTCACCCGCGTGTCGCCCGGCCTCCGCGCCCTGCTCTCGATGTCGACGCGCTGAGGAGAACCCCTCAGAACTCCGCGTGTCCGCAGGCTCGCTGTAAAGCGCCCTGACGGAACGCGCGAAATCCGCGAACGAGCCCGCTGCGAGAACGGAACATTCTCGAACCGAGGTGTTCGCCATGATGATCCGCAGCGGCGCGAAGGGCAGCACGGTCCTGTCGATTCAGAAGGAGCTCAAGGCTGCGGGCATCAACCCCGGCCCGCTCGACGGAGAGTTCGGCCCGAAGACGCAGGCGGCGGTCAAGGCGTACCAGAAGAAGCACCACCTCGAGGTCGACGGCATCGTCGGCCCGAAGACGTGGAAGGCGCTGACGCACGACTCGTTCAAGCCGGCGCCGGCGAAGCCGTCGAAGCCGGGCCCGGTGAAGCCGACGAACCCCACGACGGGGCGGCCGTCGACGAAGGTGCAGAAGCTCCTCGCGGAGGCGCGCAAGCACCTCGGCTTCCACGAAGGCGCGGGCAACAAGAACCCGTTCAGCAAGGCGCTCGGCCGTCCGCCCGAGGCGTGGTGCGCCGACTTCGTGAGCTTCTGCGCGAAGAAGGCCGGGCTCCACGTGAACACCGCCTCGGCGCAGCAGGTGGCGAACATCATCAAGCAGCAGGGCGGCTGGAAGGGCCGGCACAACCCGCAGCCCGGCGACGCGGTCACCTTCCGCTGGGACGGCAGCCACGGCTGGGCGGATCACGTCGGCCTCGTGGAGCGCGTCTTCACCCGCGGCGGCAAGACGTACATCCAGACCATCGAGGGCAACTCCGGCGACCGCGTGCGCCGCAAGACGTACCTGGCGACCTCGTCGGTCATCAACGGCTACGGCACGATGAAGTGAAGCGCTCGCCTCATCGGTAAGGCACAGCAAGGTCGGGTGAGCCACCTCGCGACGCTGGCGCGCTCTTGCGGCGGCGGCGAAGCGCGCCGGGCTCGACGTCGTCGCCTTGCGCCGCCGGGTCGTCACCGAGACCGAGGAGTGCCCGCGTGCGTCGCTCCCATCTACGCGACGCACGCCTTCGCCACCGCGATCCGCATGGAGCTGATCGTTTCGCGCCCCACGGGTCGCAAGGTCTTCGAGACGCTTCGCTGGCGAGCGCGTGCTCGTCGACGTGAAGGCGCAGGGGTGCCCTGCGCGAGGAGCGCGGCGACGACCCGGGAGACTCAGCCCAGCGATCGCCGGGCCGGCAGCAACGTGCTCTACGTCGGGGCGCACGAGCTGCCTCACGGTGACGCGCGCGCTGCTCTTCTCGTGGGCGCTCTCGCTCGGGGCCGACGGGCTCGCGCGAGAGACGGTGCTGCTGGCTGGCCAGTCGAGCACGCGCACCCAGTGAGCTACTCGCCGGTGAGGCGGGCGTGCGAGGCCAGCACCCCGCTGCCAGTGGGCGGCGGCCAGGGCTTGCTTCCCATGACGATGTCCCACGCGAGGCGCATCTGCGCGGCGACGCGCGACGGCGGCATTCCGCCGATGGCGCTGGCCAGGCCCGGACAGAGCACCGAGCCGATGGCGCGGCGGCCGGCGGCATTGTGCTGCTTCACCGCGATGAGCGCGGCCCGGAACGCGAGGTAGGCGTTCACGCTCGTCGGCACCGGCCCGGGGACCCGCATCGTCGGCGCGCTCACGAGGAAGGGGAGCTGATCATCGAGCGTCTCGACGATGACCGCCTGCCCCACCGGGAGCTCGCCGAAGTGCTCCTCTCGCAGCAGGCGCTGGAGCCGCGCCTGCAGTCCCGGGCCGAAGCGCTCGGAGTAGGCGAGGTCGATGCCTCCGTCCATGTAGCCGAAGCTGTTCGCCGGGCTGACGATGGCATCGGCGCGAACGTCGAAGATGTCACCGGCGCTCACCTCGACCCCCGCGAGCCCGGAGAAGGCGGTCCGCCAGGCGGCGACGAGCGAGCCCTGTCGATCCCTCAGATGCAGACGCATGCGCACGTTGTACTCCGGGCTGCGAGAGAGGGCCGCGGGGAAGCGGGCGGCTGAAGCGTCGGCGCAGCCCATCACCTCGAGCGTGCGCGAAGCTCGACGCATGCGACGAGCTGCAGTTCGCGACCTCGACCTCGTCGCGCCGAGCGAGCAGAAACTCGACGCTCCGGCAGCGAACGGACTGTGCTGGGCGGGACTGCGCGGCTCCTTCGGCTCCGGCCTCGCGACGCGACGAGTCCTGCGGGACGACTGGCGCGCGCGGGGGTGAAGTCTCGAGCCTGACCACGGCCTGGCTCCCGGCGCTCGCGCTCCTGCTCCTCACCGCGCTCGCGGTGCACCCGCTCGTCGGCCTGGCGTGGCCCGGGGTCACGAAGATCCTCCTGTGGGTGTTGTGGGGCTCGGTGCTCGTCATCACCGCGTGGTCGAACTTCCTCTCGGCGCGCACCGCCCGGCGCTCGACCGCGGCCTGCATCCTGACGCGCGGGCTCTGCCGCTGCGCCGCCGGGTTCGCCGCGCGCGCCTTGAGCACCTCCGGCGCCGGCCTTGGCACGATCTTCCCGATCGGCGTCGCGCGCGGTGCCGGCGGCGGAGGCGCCACCGCCGCAGCCACACGCGCTGCGGCTGCCGCCTCGGCCTGGGCCTTCACCGTCGAGCAGTTCGACGAGCTGGCGAACCCGGGCAACTGCGACGTCGTCACGCTCGCGCACCGGCACCTCCTCGAGGAGCCGCAGTGGGTGATGGGGCGGTGGGGCGTGACGGGGCTCAGTCGGCGAAGCTGAGCTCCACCGGTCGATTCTGGGGGTGCGAACGCGCTCGGGCGCGACGCCTCGAGGCCCCCCAGAATGCCGAAGCTCGCGTCACCGCGTCGCGGGGCGCTCGAGATCGAGGGGAAGTCGCTTCCCTCCTCCCTGATCAGCCTCAGAACGCGACGCCGACGTCGAGCGTCACGAAGGCACCGGCGAGCGCGAGCGCGGATTCCCCGAGCACCTGCACCACGACGCCGCGGTCGGCGCCGCCACGGACCGTCGCGGTGAGCGCGAGCGAGTCGCTCAGCGCGAGCTGGCCCTGCACGGCCGCGGCCCCGCCGAAGACGGCGTGCAGGCTCGCCCCGCCGACGAAGCCCTCGAGGAGCGAGGTGACGTGCGTGTGCGCGACGCCGCCCTCGAGCCCGAGCTCGACGCCGAAGCGCCACCGCTCGCTCGTGAGGTCGACGAGGCGCACTCCGAGCCCGACCACCTCGACGCCGGCGACGACGTGCGCGAAGGCCGTCGAGGTCGCGGTGAAGAGGCCGTGCAGCGAGAGCACGAGGCGCCACCAGGGGCGCGCGGTGAGCGCGAGGCCCGCGGCGCCGCTCACGGGGGCGCTGAAGAAGAGCCGTCCCGTCAGCGCGAGCTCCCAGCGCGGCAGCGGGCGCGGGCCAGGGGGCGGGCGGAGCCGTGCGAGCGTGAGCGCTGCGACCATCGCGTCGGGCTCACCGGTGCGCGCGGCGACCTGCTCGAGGAGGCGCACCGCTTCATCGACGCGGCCCTCGCGCCGCGCGGCGTCGGCCCTGGCGAGCAGCTCAGACGTCGGGGTCGCCGAGGGAGCGGCCGGTGGCTGGAGCACGAACTCGCGGACGAGGAGCGCGAGGGTCCTCCGCTGGAGTCGCGGCACGACCGCGCCGAGCTCGAAGCGGCGCTCGCGGCCGGCGGTCGAGACGATCCACACGTCACCGTCGCACCCGCGCACCTCGAGCCGGACAGGAGACGGCGCGGGAGGCAGCTCGAGCTCCAGGGCCTCGACGAGCGCGGCGTCGTCGAGCGGCGTGCCATCGCAGCGCTCCGGCATCACCTGCCAGGCGGCTGCGAGGAGCAGCGGCACGACGAACGTCATCACTGGCCTCCGTCGAGCTCCGACGCGGCGAGGTTGCGCGAGGCGGTGTCGGCGAGAGGCGCCGGCAGGCCGAGCTCCAGCGCGCGGGCGTACCACGTCTGCGCGGACCGGACGTCACCTCGCTCGGTCGCGAGCCGCCCGAGGGTGAAGGCCGCGAGCGCGGCTTCGGGCGACGTCGGGAACTGCTGCACGACGGAGGTGAGCGTGTGCACCGCGTCGTCGGCACGCCCCTCGCGTCGCTGCTGGTCGGCGCGCGAGAGCAGCTCGCCCGGCGTCTCGAGGGTCGCGGGCGTCTGGACGCTCGGCTCGACGCCCTGCGCTGGTGCGACGGTCTCCTCCGCTGGAGCGACGGGCTCACGCTGGCGCGCGACGACGCCCTTCCCCGCGTTCGTCGCACCGGGCGCTGGTGTCGCGACGGGCTCTGCCACCACCTCGTCCCCACGTGGCCCTGCGGCCGGCGCCGGAGCGCTGGCCTCGACCGCGGGCAGCTCGAAGCGCTGGCCCGCAACGAGCCGCACGAGCTGATCAGGCACGCGGGCGCCGCGCACCAGCACGGCTCCGCGCTCGACGATCACCGCGGTGCCTCCGCTGCGACGCTCGACGGAGAACACGGTGCCCACCACCTCGACCGACAGCTCGCCAGCGGAGACCTCCCAGTGACGGCCGGTGCCGGGCGTCACCTCGAAGCGGGCGCGCCCTTCGCGCAGGTGGAACTGCAGCCGCGGTCCGGAGTTCCCGACGAGCTCGAGGCGCGCGTCCGGCTCCACGCTCACGCGCGACGCGTCGCTCAGCACGACGAGCCCGGAGAGCCGGCCGTCGAGCGGTGAGGCGTCTTCACGCGTGAGCGGCTCGAGCGTCGGCGGGCGTCGCGCCACGATGGCGCCGACGACGAGCGCGACCATGAGGGCCGCGATGCTCGAGACGCGCAGCGCGACGCGCCGACGACGACGGACCTCGCGGCCGTGCTGAACGGAGCGCCACACGGCGGCGAGCGTCTCCTCGTCGGCGACGTCCTCGAGCTGGGTGGCGAGGCGCTCGGGCTTCATGTCGCACTCCTGTTCTGCGCTGCGAGGGGCTCCTCGTCGGCGACGTTCTCGAACTGGGCAGCGAGGCGCTCGGGCTTCATGTCGCACTGCTGATCAGCGCTGCGGCGAGCGACATTCTCGAGCTGGGTGGCGAGACAGTCCGGACTCATGTCGCACTCCCAATCTGCGCTGAGAGGATCTCGTCGGCGACGTTCTCGATCTGGCTGGCGAGACAGTCCGGACTCATGTCGCACTCCTGATCTGCGCTGAGAGGATCTCGTCGGCGACGTTCTCGACCTGGCTGGCGAGACAGTCCGGGCTCGCCGCGGAGCAGGAGCGCGACACGAGCTGACTGGCGAGCGCTCGGAGCTCATGTCGCACTCCTGATCAGCGCTACAGCGAGCGAAGTTCTCGAGCTGAGTGGCGACATTCTCGGCCTGAGTGGCGAGACAGCCCGGGCTCGCCGCGGCACAGGAGCGCGACATGAGCGCCTCCGCGTCAGCGACGTCGTCGAGCTGACTGGTGAGGCGCTCGGGCTTCATGTCGCGCTGCTGCTGATCAGCGCTGCGGCGAGCGACGTTCTCGAACTCGGTGGCGAGACAGTCCGGGTTCGCCGCAGCGCAGGAGCGCGACATGAGCGTCTCGTCAGCGACGTCGTCGAGCTGGCTGGCGAAGCGCTCGGGCTTCATGTCGCACTGCAGATCAGCGCTGCGGCGAGCGACGTTCTCGAGCTGGGTGGCGAGACAGTCCGGGCTCGCCGCGGCGCAGGAGAGCTGACTGGCGAGGCGCTCGGGCTTCATGTCGCACTGCTGATCAGCGCTACGGCGAGCGACGTTCTCGATCTGGCTGGCGAGGCGCTCGGACCTCATGTCGCGCTCCTGGTCTGCGCTTCGATGCGCGCCTGCGCGGCGGCGATGTCGCGCTTGATGGTCGCCAGCGAGACGCCCGCGACTTCGGCGACGGCCGGGAGCGTCTCTCCTTCGACGTGATGCAGCACCCACGCGAAGCGCTGCCGCGATGGGAGACCCTCGAGCACCTCCGAGATGCGCTCGAGCTCGGCGCGCACCTCGGGGGAGACTCCGGGCGTGGCGAGCGTCGCGAGCGAGAGCTCCGGGCCGTGGTGGAGGCCGAACGCGCGCGCGACCCGCTGACGGAGGTGCCGTCGCGACGCCTTGTTCACCGTGCGCTTGAGGAGCCACGCGCCGAGCGCCGCGGGGTCGCGGAGACCGTCGAGCCCTTCGAGTGCGTCGACGAAGACCTCGTGCACGACATCGAGCGCGTCGGCGCGACTGCCGAGGAGCCGCGCGGTGGTGTTGAGCAGCCTCGGGGCGTGACGCTGGTAGATGGCCGCCTGCGCCCACTGATCTCCGCGGAGCGCGCGCGCGACGAGTTCGGCGTCGCTCACGGCATCGGGGCTGGGAGCCGCCCGGAGGGCGTTCGCAGGAGGCATCTGACGTCTGGGACACCGAACGGATGGGACCGGCTCACGAAAACGACGCGCGAGCCGCTTTTCTTCGTCGCTGTCCTTGTACCCTGTCGCGGCGATCCGGCCTCGATTCCATCGTGGGAGTGCAGACATGCGGAACAGGAGCATCGGGGCCGTGCTCGTCGTGCTGGCGGCCTGTGGAGACCTCTCGGACGTCCAGGAGGGCCTCTCGCGCAGCGCGGACGGCGTGGTCGGTGGGCGCGGCTGGGTGACGTGCGAGCGCGCGCTCCAGCACGGGCGCACGGGCGACGCGTGCCAGTTTGCCGGGTCCTGCGAGGAGTCCGCCGCGGAGGCCACTCGCGTCGTGTCGTGCACGAGCGGGAAGCTCATCGTCGTTCGTCACGTGGCGAGCGCGTCGAGCGGGCGGTCGTGTCAGCCGACGGTGCTCGGGTCCTGCGTGCTCTACGCGCCGGACTGTTCGCCGGGGACGGGCGGTGGCGGTGGCTCGAGCTGTGACGCGGCGGGCAACTGCGGTGGTGGCTCGGGCTGCGACGCGGCGGGGAATTGCGGCGGCGGTGCTGGAGCTGGCGGTGGCTGTGACCCGACGACGGGGTGCGGAACCGGTGGCGCAGGCGGTGGCTTGAACTGCGACCCGGCGACCGGCTGCGGAACCGGAGGCGCGGGCGGTGGCTGCGACGCGGCGGGCAATTGTGGCGGTGGCGCTGGCGGTGGTGCGAACTGCGACCCTGCGACGGGCTGTGGAATCGGTGGTGGCGCGGGCGGCGGCTCGACCTGCGATCCTGCGACGGGCTGTGGCGTCGGTGGTGGTGCGGGCGGCGGCTCGACCTGCGATCCGGCGACGGGCTGTGGCGTCGGCGGTGGCGCGGGCGGCGGCTGCAACGCTGCGGGCAACTGCGGCGGCGGCGGTGGCGCGGGCGGCGGCTCGACCTGCGACCCTGCGACGGGCTGTGGCGTCGGTGGTGGCGCGGGCGGCGGCTCGACCTGCGATCCGGCGACGGGCTGTGGCGTCGGCGGTGGCGCGGGCGGTGGCTCGACCTGCGACCCGGCGACGGGCTGTGGCGTCGGCGGTGGCCCAGGCGGCGGCTGCAACACTGCGGGCAACTGTGGCGGTGGCGCGGGCGGCGGCTGCAACACCGCG
>JBMORD010000106.1:0-2652 GCA_049322495.1 Myxococcota bacterium
GCCCCGTGGGGAGCGTCTGCATGTCGTAGATGCTGACGATGTTGTCGTGCGCGATGAGGTTCGCCGCGCGCGCCTCCGCGAAGAAGCGCTCGACCAGCGCGTCGTTCGCGCCCAGGTGCGGGTGGAGGAACTTGATGGCCACCCGGCTGCCGATCTCCGTGTGCTCGCCGAGGTACACCGCCCCCATGCCGCCCTCGCCGAGCAGCCTCTGAATCCGGTAGCTCCCCACCTGCTGCCCGAGGAGCGGATCGACGGCGGGCTTCACAGCCTCAATAGAGAGCGGCGCCCACACCCACGCACTCTCGGATTTCCGGGCCTGGAGAGCCCTTCTGATGCCCGTCATTCCGCACCCGGACGACCGGGCACCCATGTTGCGGCGCATCATCCTGCGTGACGGCCGAAAGTAGGCCCGCTGGCGCTCGAAATGCTGCGTCGCACAATTGCTTGACCCGAGCGCGGGAGGCTGTCACTCATGCCGCGCATGTTGCAGCGCACCATGCGCTGCGAACCCACAGGCGAGGCACACATGGAACTCAAGGGAGCAGTGGCAGTCATCACCGGCGGCGCCAGCGGCATCGGCGAGTCGGTCGCGAAGTCGATGGCCGGCAAGGGCGTGAAGGTCGTCATCGGCGACATGGACAGCAAGAACCTCGAGCGGGTCGCCGGGGAGATCACCGCCGCCGGCGGGCAGGTCGCGGCGCTCAAGACCAACGTCACCAACGAAGAAGACGTCGCCGCGCTGATGGACCTCGCGATCGAGAAGTTCGGCGCGATCAACCTCTGCGTCTCGGCCGCCGGCATCATCAAGGACGGCCTGATGATCAACCTCGACAAGGAGACCGGGAAGGTCAAGCGGGCCATGACCACCGAGCAGTTCAAGGCGGTCATCGACGTCAACCTCGTGGGCTCGTTCATCACCCTGCGCGAGGCGGCGATCCGCATGGCGAACAACGGCTGGCCCGGGCTCCTCGTGCCCATCTCGTCGGTGAACAAGGCCGGCCAGACGGGCCAGCTCAACTACTCGTCGACCAAGGCCGCCATCGCGCTGTGGCCGAAGATCCTCGTCGGCGAGTTCCAGATGAAGGGCATTCAGAACATCCGCTGCGTGGCGATCGCCCCCGGCTACGTCGGCACGCCGATGGTCAAGGGCATGAACCAGGAGGCGCTCGCCGGCATCCTCAAGGGCGTGCACATCAACCGCCTCATCGAGCCCTCGGAGATCGCCGACATCATCATGTTCGCGGCGCAGAACGAGGCGGTCGACGCGACCTGCCTCGAGATCACCGGCGGTCTGATCAGCAACGGCCTGGCGAAGTAACCCCGCACCCTTTTCCGAGGAACACCATGAGCAAGGTCAGCATCATCGGCGCGTACAACACGAAGTTCGGCTCGCTGGTCGACGTGAAGGACATGATCTCCTTCAAGAAGAAGATCGATCAGAAGTCGTTCTACGACCTCATCACCGAAGCGGGCCGCGGCGCGATCGCCGACGCCGGCCTGTCCCCGAAGGACATCGACGCGGTGTGGATCGGCGCGTGCTCGCCGTCGCGCTTCGTCAACCAGGAGCACGTCGCGCCGCTCGCCGCGGCCATCGACCCGGCGCTCCGCTTCAAGCCCATGACGCGCACCGAGGCCGCGTGCGCCAGCTCGTCGGTCGCCATCTACGACGCGAGCTACGCCGTCGAGGCCGGCCGCTACAAGAACGTGCTCGTCATCGGCGTCGAGAAGATGAACCTCGTCGACACGCCTTCGATGACCCAGACCCTCGCCACCTGCTCGTACTGGCCCGAGGAGGGCGGCAAGGGCATGACCTTCCCCGGCCTCTTCGCCGAGCTCGCGAAGGCGTACATCGAGAAGTACAAGCTGTCGGAGAGCGAGTGGCGCCTCCAGGCCGCGCACATCTCGGCGCTCATGTACCGCAACGCCGCGAAGAACCCGCTCGCGCACGTGCAGAACGGCCCGCAGACCGCGGAGGCCATCCTCGGGCTGCCCGACTCCGGCAAGGGCTCGAACATGATGATCGCCGCGCCGCTCCGCCTGCACGACTGCTCGCTGGTGACCGACGGCGCCGCGGCCGTGGTGCTCACCACCACCGAGAACGCGAAGGCCACGAAGAAGAAGGTGGTGGAGATCGCCGGCATCGGCCACTCCGTCGAGTACCTCCCGCTGTCGCAGCGCGAGAAGAAGTGGGAGCTCAGCGCCGGCAAGGACGCCGTCGCCAAGGCCTTCAAGGAGGCGGGCGTCACCTCGAAGGACATCGACGTCGCCGAGGTGCACGACTGCTTCAGCATCAACCAGATCCTCACCACCGAGGCGCTCGGCTTCTCGGCCGATGGCAAGGCCGGCTTCGACTACGCCAACGGCCGCTACGGCCCCGATGACGCGGAGGTGTGCATCAACCTGTCCGGCGGCCTCAAGGCGAAGGGCCACCCGGTCGGCGCCACCGGCGCCTCGATGCACGCGCTCGTCTACAAGCAGCTCATGGAAGAGCCGATCGGCCTCGCGCCGACGAAGAAGACCCCGAAGGTCGGCGTGACGTTCAACGTCGGCGGCTCGGGCGTCAGCAACGCGGTCACCGTGCTGCGCCGCGTGAAGTGAGCTCACGCTGAGTGGCGCCCCGGAGCCCGCCCGCGCGCGGCGCTTCGGGGCGCT
>JBMORD010000107.1:0-2641 GCA_049322495.1 Myxococcota bacterium
GAAGGGAGACGCGCGGCCGCTCGAGGAGCTCGAGGAGGCGCTCCAGGAAGCGGAGGAGAAGCGACGGCTGGCCCGCGCCACCGAGCGCGCGCGCACCGAGACGAAGCGCGAGGCCGTCGCCGCGTCGCTCGAGGAGCTCGAGGCGCGGCTGGAGCAGGAGAGCCAGCGCGGCAGCGAGCTCGAGCGCGAGCACGCCCGGCTGACCGAGGAGCTCTCCACGCTCCGCCAGTGCCGCCGGCGCGCGGAAGACCTCCGCACCCTCGCCTCGGCCTTCAAGACGCTGCAGGAGGATCTCCGCACGCGCGCCGCGACGGAGCTCGCCGAGAGCATGCACGCCATCCACCGCGCGCTCAGCGTCGACGACGAGCTCGAGGCCATCACCATCGACCCCACGCGCTACCAGGTGCTGGTGACGCCGAAGCGCACCGGCCAGGAGCTGCCGGCCTCGCTCTCGCAGGGCGGCGGGCACCGGCTGCTGCTCGGCCTCGCGTTCCGCCTCGCGCTGGTGAAGCGGCTCGGCCCGTTCCCCTTCGTGCTGCTCGACGAGCCGACCTACGGCCTCGACGAGCGCCACCGCACCGCGCTGCTCGAGCGCATCGCGAAGCTCGGGCTGTGTGAGCAGCTGCTGCTCATCACCCACCAGGCGATGGGCGACGTCGACGGCAAGCGCATTCACGTCGAGGAGAAGGCGGCATGAGAGACGACGTCCTCCGCAAGCACTTCGACCTCTTCCAGGCCTCGCTCGAGGAGCGGCGCCCGGAGCTCATCACCTGGTTCGAGCTCGACAAGGCCGCGCCCGAGGACGCGCCGTCGCCGGAGATCCTCGACGGCCTGGTGCAGAAGGCGCTGGTGGTGCTGCTCAAGCAGAAGCTCGACGCCGACCCGTCGCTCAACCAGCGCTTCAAG
The DNA here is from genome assembly GCA_049322495.1 of Myxococcota bacterium. GTDB lineage: Bacteria > Myxococcota > Myxococcia > Myxococcales > Myxococcaceae > Archangium_A. Next base: position 907 of record JBMORD010000107.1, read on the forward strand.
GCCCAGACGAAGGTCCCGCTGTGGAACCAGCTGCTGACCGGCGCGCGCGTGAAGGAGCTCGCCCGCGCGAAGATCGTCAAGAAGGGCGGCCGCAAGCAGCTCCGCTACGACGTGGGTGACCTCGCCAACACCTTCTTCGGCAAGGCGCTGCTCAACGAGGCGGGGCTCGCGCGCCAGAAGGTGCTCGACAAGGAAGAGCTCGAGCGGCTCCAGGCGGCGTGCGCGAAGGTGAAGCTCACGCTGCCCGAGAGCGTCGAGCCCACCACCACCGAGCTCTTCTTCGACGAGGTCGTCGCCGCGGCCGTCGAAGCGAAGAAGTCGGCGAAGAAGAAGAAGGCGAAGGAGGAAGACGCATGAAGACCATCGACCCCACCAGGCTGCTCGCCGAGCGCGAGGTGAAGGAGCTCAAGGCCGACGCGCCCATCGTGCTCGAGGGGCAGTACCGCGAGGCCTACGACGCGATGCTCGACGCGTACCACGCGGGGCTCTACGTCGGGCTCATCGGCCCGGTCGGCTCGGGGAAGACGGCGCTGTGCCGCCGCTTCGCGGAGGACCTCGGGCGTCCGTTCGAGTGGGTCACCTTCTCGGACCTCGTGCGGCCGGCGAACCTCATCGGCAGCTTCGACCCGACGCTGGTCTTCAAGTACGGCTTCGCGACCGAGGCGTTCGTGCCCGGGCCCTTCACCGTCGCGGCGCTCTCGGGCGGCGTGTTCCTCGCCAACGAGCTGAACCGCGGCGACGAGTACGTGCTCAACAGCCTGCTCGACGCGCTCGAGGAGCGGAAGCTGTACATCCCCAGCCTCAAGAAGTGGTTCCAGGTCGACGAGCAGTTCTACTTCATCGCCGCGATGAACCCGTCGGAAGCGCGCGGCACGCGCCGGCTGCCCTCGGCGGTGAAGGACCGCATCAAGGTGTGGATCCAGCTCGGCTACCCGAAGAAGTCGGTGGAGCAGAAGATCGTCGAGCAGCACTGCGCCGAGTACTCGCTCTCGCCGAAGCACATCGAGCTGGTGCTCGAGCTCGTGCACCGCACGCGCGACGACGCCGCGGTCGCGCAGCCCGCGTCGATCCGCAGCAGCATCGGCATGGCGCGGCTCGCGGCCGAGCGCGCGAAGCGGAGCGGCAAGCCCGTCGACAACGCGGTCCTCGCGCAGGCCGGAAAGCTGGTGCTCAAGGAGGCGCTGCAGATGAAGCCGGGCAAGGAGGTCGGCCCCTGGCTCGACGCGCTCTTCAACGAGATCCTCGGCACCACGGGCTGAAGCGATGAGCGAGCCGGCCGACACGCGCTTCGCGAAGGACCACGTCACGCGCTACTCGCCCGTGTCGTTCGCCCTCGCGTTCGTGCACGAGATGCGCAAGCGCGAGCTCTCGCACGTGCCGAGCGTGCGCACCGCCATCGCCCTGCCCCGCTTCCTCACCGCGCGCTACTTCCGCGTCGGCGCGCTCACCGCGAAGGACTACGTCGAGGCCGCCGTCTTCCTCACGCCGCTCGAGGACCAGGGCGTGGCCTTCGAGGTCGCGCGCGAGCTCCTCTTCCCGAAGGAGAAGGCGAGCACCGAGCAGGCCGCCGCGCCGCTCGCGCTCGAGGTGGAGGGCGCGCAGGTCGTCGCCGAGGCGCAGCCCGACTCGGCGCCCTCGGTGCTCGAGTCGCTCGCGGGCATGAGCCTCGACTTCGAGCACCTCGACCTCGCCGCGCTCGACAAGGCCCTCGACGCGAAGGTCGCCGCGGCGACCG
>JBMORD010000108.1:0-2626 GCA_049322495.1 Myxococcota bacterium
GAGGCCAAGTTCGAGCCGACGAAGGGGCAGGTCGAGCTGTTCCAGGCGATCACCGTCGTCGATCAGATCACCGACCCGGTGAACGCGGTGAACCAGATCACCGTCGCGCAGGCGCAGGGCCAGGGTATGGACGTGCAGCCCGGCGACGAGCTCGTGTTCCAGATCTTCTACCTCGACGAGAACGCCGAGGAGGCCAAGGCGCAGGACGAGCAGTACGGCGACATCCTCGGGCTCAAGACCTTCCGCCGCGGGTTCGGCCGCATCGCCGCGCAGACGGCCAAGCAGGTGCTCCTGCAGCGCACGCGCGACGTCGAGCGTGAGAACGTCTTCAACGAGTACAAGGACCGCAAGGGCGAGATCGTCACCGGCATCGCCCGCCGCCTCGAGCGCGGCAACCTGATCGTCGACCTCGGCCGCGCCGAGGCGGTGCTCCCGGTGCGCGAGCAGGTGCCCCGCGAGGTGTACCGCCCGGGCGATCGCGTGCAGGCCTTCGTGCTCGACGTGCTCCGCGAGGCCAAGGGGCCGCAGATCATCCTCTCGCGCTCGTCGGTGAACCTCCTCACCAAGCTCTTCGAGATGGAGGTGCCCGAGATCGCCGAGGGCATCGTGGTGATCGAGGCCGCCGCCCGCGAGCCGGGCCGCCGCTCGAAGATCGCCGTCTCGAGCCGCGACGCCGACGTCGACCCGGTCGGCGCGTGCGTCGGCATCAAGGGCAGCCGCGTGCAGGCCGTGGTGCAGGAGCTCCGCGGCGAGAAGATCGACATCGTCGAGTTCGACGAAGATCCGGCGCGCTTCGTGTGCGCCGCGCTGGCGCCCGCCGAGGTCAGCCGGGTGATCATCGACGAGGCCAACCACGCGATGGAGATCATCGTGCCCGACGACCAGCTCTCGCTGGCCATCGGCCGCTCCGGCCAGAACGTGCGCCTCGCCGCCCAGCTCACCGGCTGGAAGCTCGACATCAACTCCGAGTCGCGCGTGAAGGAGATGCGCGAGTTCGCCGACCGCTCGCTGGGCAAGCTGCCGGGCATCAACGAGATGCTCGTCGAGACGCTCTACGCGCACGGCTTCCGCATGGCCAAGGACATCGCCGAGGCCAACCCCGAGGTGCTCTCGCAGATCCCGGGCATGGACGCGGCGAAGGTGCCGGCGATGCAGGAGAAGGCGCGCAGCCAGATGGTCGACGACGCCGCCGAGCTCGAGCGCATGCAGCGCGACCGCGAGCAGAAGCGCCTCGAGGAAGAGCGCCGCCACCCCGACGAGCTCTCGCAGGAGGAGCGCCTGGCCCGCGTGCGCGGCATCGGCACTACCAACGTCGACTCGTTCAAGATCGCCGGCTTCGCCACCGTGGAAGACATCGTCAAGGAGAACGATCTCACCCGCATCGGCAACGTGGCCGGCATCGGCATCAAGAAGGCGCGGCAGATCAAGGCCGCCGCCGAGCACTACCTCGCCGAAGAGAACAAGCGCCGCGCCGAGCTCGACGCCCTCAAGAAGGCGCAGGGGTGAGGCAGACCTGAACCATCAACCGGGCACCCGTCAGTTCCGGCGGGTGCCCTCCGACGTGAAACGGTAGACAACGCCCATGACGAAGGAACCCACGCCGCCGATCAGGACCTGCGTGGGCTGCGGAAAGAAGCAGGCGAAAGCACTGCTCCATCGACTGGTTCTCGACGAGAAGAACCAGCCGTTGTTGGACAGGACACAAGGCGCCCCTGGCAGGGGGGCGTACCTCTGTGGACCAGGCTGCCTCGCGGCAGCCGTGAAGCGGAAGGCCCTCCAGCGGGCCTTCAAGAAGAACGTGGCGCTGGATGTGACAACCCTGGAGGCGGCCTTCCTGCAGTGACCACTGACTGAGCAGCACCGTTACCGAGCCGCAGTCGCCCGGTACTTCCCGAGCCGGAACAACCCAAAGCCCGCTGAGCATTCCGCCGAGAGGTGGCGTGTGGCGTTCCGGTTCTCGTCAGCAGTTGGTCCGCAGTCGCCGCTGTCCTTTCACATTCACTTCACCCTTCTTCCGCCATCTGCAGTACGGGGGGCACCCAGGTCCTATGTCCAAGAAGCGCGTTCACGAAATCGCCAAAGAACTCAAAGAGAAGCACGGCATCGAGTTCGACAATAAGCAGGTCGTCACCGAGCTCGTCAGCCTCGGCTATGACGTGAAGAGCCACTCGTCGTCGCTCGAAGACGACCAGGCCATCGCGGCCATCCAGAAGATCGTCGACAAGCGCAAGCCGAAGGCCGCGCCGCCGCCGGTCGCGCCCAAGGGCTTCGTCGTGCGCCGCAAGGTCGGCGACAACGTGGTGAGCACGGCGATGCCGGCCAGCCACAAGCCCGAGCACCACGAGCCGTCCACGGCTCCCGTCGCGCCGCCGCCGGCCGCGCCCCCTGCGCCCGTCGAGGCGAAGGTGGAGCCCGAGCCGAAGGTCGAGCTGCCGCCCGATTCGCACACGCCGGTCGCCACCGCGGTGCCTTTGCCCAACATGCCCGCAGCCACCGAGCAGGTCCCCGTTCAGCCCGCGCCGATCCCGCCTGCCGTCGTTCCGCCGACGCCCGCGGTGGTCGAGCCGCCTCCGGCGGTCGTCGCCGCGCCGCCCGCGCCCGTCGAGGTGCCGGCGCCCGCCGCCGT
>JBMORD010000109.1:0-2607 GCA_049322495.1 Myxococcota bacterium
GCACCGCCGCGCGCCAGCGACGGCGCGCGACGAGGTTGTGGACGGCCTTCGCGCCCATCACGGCGCCGGCCGAGGCGAGCGTGACGAGGAGGGCGACGATCGCGGGCTCCATGACGATCATGCTACGGCTTCGAGTGCTTCGAGAGCCACTGCCAGGCGCGCTGCGAGAAGGTCGCGGTGAAGAGCGGGACGTGCGCGCCGCCGACGATCTGCCAGAGCTCGGCGTCGAGCCCCGTCGGGCACGCGTGGCGCGCCACCGTCGTCTCGTCGCCCGCGACCAGCGCGTCGGCGTCGAAGCTCTCGCCGCTCGGTGTGAGCTCCGCGCCGCAGCCGCTCAGCGACGCCCAGCGCGCCACCGTCTCCTTCGCGCCAGGGTAGGCCTTGGTCCCCGGACCGATCACGCTGCCGCCCTCGAAGAGCACAGAGCCGTCCTTGTCGCCGTGGACCTGGAGCGCGCTCACCTTCTCCTTCGGCTGGCAGGCGGCGGCGGCCTCGGGGAGCGCGCCCGCGACGGAGAGGATCGCGGCGAAGGTCTGCGAGCGGTCGCAGGCGAGGCGGTGCGCCATGAAGCCACCGTTCGAGTGCCCCATCGCGTAGATCCGCTTCGGGTCCACGTTGTAGCTGCCGGCGACCTCGCTGATCAGCCCCGTCAGGTAGCCGACGTCGTCGATCTGCTTGCCCTCGAAGTCGCAGCAGGCGTCGGTCGCGTTCCAGAAGAGGCGCTGCGTCGAGTCGAGCGTCCCGTTCGGCGCCAGGACCAGCACGCGCTCGCGCGTGGCGAGGTCTCGAAAGCCGAAGTAGGTCTGCTGGATGTAGCCGCTCGCGCCGTAGCCGTGGAGGATCAGCAAGAGCGGCGTTGGGCGCGTGGGGTCGTAGCTCGCCGGGACGTCGAGCTGGACCGGGCGCGCGCCGCCGAAGGTCAAAGGGAGCGGCTTGGCGTCGGGCACGAGGCGATCGGCCGCGGCCTCGCGCACGACGGTCGCGTCGGGGCTCGCGCCGCCGTTCGAGCCGCAGCCGGCGAGCGCGAGCGCCAGCAGCGTGACGGAATAGGTCCGCATCATCCAGCGATCCTACCCGAAGAGGCAGACCTCGCGATATGGCCGAGGTCGTCGAGGTCGAGGCCGATGGCGGCCTTGACGCGGCGCGATCGTCAGGGGCATCGACTCCGCGTGACAACCGACGCCGGCGTCGCGTTCGCGGTCCAGTCCCCGGGGCGCGGGTCAGCGGTGCTGATCGGGAACGGGATCGGGGTGACCTCGCCCGAGCTCGCTCGTCGACCCTACCCGCCGTCGCAGCTCGAGCGCAGATAGCGCATCTCGCCCGGACCTGCGACCGAACCGTCGCAGCTCGAGCGCAGATAGCGCATCTCGCCCGGACCTGCGACCGAACCGTCGCAGCTCGAGCGCAGATAGCGCATCTCGCCCGGACCTGCGACCGAACTGTCGCAGCTCGAGCGGAAGGCGCGTCGTAATTTGCACGGCAGCCACCGCGACGAACGGTGTGGCCAGCCTTCAGGCGCGGAGGGGGGGCGCCGGCGGGTTGCGCTCGCGGCGCCCGAGGCTGTACAACCCGCGCATGATCCTCGCAGCCCGCTCCGGCCGCTGGCAACGTATTGCCCGCGGAGCGCGCCCGGCGCCCGAGCCCGCGGGAATGCTGCCGCGGTTCGCGCGCCCGCTCGGCGTCGACGTGATCATCGACGAGGGAGGGCGGAGCTGGCTGGTCGAGCTCCAGCACGGCTTCGGCCGTCGCGGGCTGATCGAGCTCTTCCCCGCCGAGAACCGGCTCTACCGGAAGACCTACTGGCGTCTGCGCCGCGAGCTCGGCTCCTCGCCGCGGATCACCGAGGGGGTGCGCCGGATCTGCAGCGACAAGACGCGCACGCTCGCGCTGCTCGCGCGTCACCAGCCGCCCTCCTTCGTCTTCCGAGGAGACGAGGTGGCGCTCCGCGCCTGGCTCGCCTCGCTCGAGACCGACTTCGTCCTCGCCAAGCCACCGCGCGGGAGCTGCGGCGTCGGGATCCTCGTCCTCGATCGACGCGAGCTCCTCGCCGCGAGCGGGCCGCCCGCGCTCGGCGAGGCGATCCTGCTCCAGGCCTTCGTGCGCTCGCGGCCGCTGCAAGGACCCGACGGAACGCCGCGCGTCGGTTGCATCCGCCACGTGGTCCTGCTGACCTCCGACGGGGAGCGGCTTCGTTTTCTGCACCTGCCGAGCTACTGGCGCGTCTCGCCCTCGCCCTACGTGGCGCGCGCGGACAAGGACGCGCTCACCGCGAACATCAGCCGCGGCGCGTTTCCGGTGCCGGTCGCGCCGGAGGACGAGGCGCGGGTCGCGGCGCTCAGCGAGACCGTGACGCGGGAGCTGGTCGCCGCGATCGCAGGGGTCCGGGAGCTCGCGACGGGCAGCTCGGAGTGGCTCGTCGAGCATGCACACGCGACCCCGCCCGGCTAGGACTCTTGCCCCCAGCGAGGCGCCCCGCCACAGGATCGATCTCGGCCGATCAACACCTTGGCGTGCGCCCGGACGGGGAATGGATCTTGCGATCGATGCCCCATCGTGAGGATCTACGCGACCAGCCTCCTGCTCACGCTGCTCACCGGGTGCGCGAGC
>JBMORD010000110.1:0-19396 GCA_049322495.1 Myxococcota bacterium
CTCGGCCTCTTCCCCGGCGGCTTCGGGCTCAACGGGCCCGACCTCTTCGGCACCGTGCACGCCGTCATCGGCTTCTCGGTCGGGGAGGTCTTCGCGCTCGAGCTCGGGCCCACCTTCCGCTTCCGGCTCATCGACGCGGACGCCGACAACCGCGCCTCGGACTTCGGCGGCGTGCTGCGCGGCGCCGACTGGGACGAGCTGAGCGACTTCGGGCAGGTGCTCCAGCGGCTGCAGATCGGCGACCCGGCGGGCCCGGTGTCGCTGCGCGTCGGCCCCGCGCGGAAGAAGACGCTCGGCCTGGGGCACGTGCTGTGGCGCTACTCGAACCAGCTCAACCCCGACGCACACCCGGCGAGCGCGGAGCTCGACGTGCACGTGGGCCCGGTGCGCGCGGAGGTCTTCGCCTCCGACATCCTCGGGGCGCGGCTCTTCGCCGGTGAGCTCGCGTGGGATCTCGGCGGCACCTTCTCGCGCGACGCCGCGGTGAGAGATCGCTACGTGCTCGCGCTCTCGATGGCGCACGACTTCAACCTCGCCGCGCGCCCCTTCCGCCCCACGCCCGAGACGCCGACCTTCACCCCGGCGCCGGCCACCATCCTCCACCTCGACGCGTCGGCGGTGCTGGTGCGCGAGCGCTTCCTGCGCTGGCTGGTGATGGCGGGCCTCGGCACGCGCGCCAACTCGACGGGCGACCTCGGGCTCCTCGTCGGCACCACGCTCGACGCCACGGTGAAGGAGGTCGGCTTCTCGACGCGCCTCGAGCTCCGCAAGCAGCACGGCGGCTTCCGCCATGGCTTCTTCGGGCCGCAGTACGAGCTCCAGCGCTTCAGCGATCTCGGCTTCCGCGGCCCCGGCATCCAGGACGCGCTGCTGCCCGACTCGCTGTCGGCCTTCGCCGAGCTCCGCGTCGGCATCGGCACGCGCGTGAGCTTCGACGCCGCCGCCGAGTACTTCTTCTGGAACCGCCTCGACCTCGACGGCGGCATGCAGCTCGCGCTCTTCGACGAGTGGTTCTTCCTCACGCTCCGCACCACCGTGCTCGGGCTCGCGCAGTCGCCGCGCTACCACGTGGCCGGCGGGTTCCGCTGGCGCCTCTTCCCCAGCTTCTACGTGCTCGCCGACGGCGGCACCGTCTTCTTCCCCCAGCCTGACGGCTCGCTGATCCGCGGCGTCACCGCCTCGGCGGGCGTGGGCGTCGACTTCGCCCGCTGAGCATTCTCGAGTGTTTCCAGTGGGTTGAGTTGCTCGGTCGAGTGTTCAGCGATTTTGCACTCGGCAAACGAATCCAAACGATTGGGGATGCCGATAACCTCAGCGAGTTCGCACCCTTTCCGAGGACCCGACCATGAGCGCCTACCGCATCCGCACTGGAGACACCCTTTCTGGCATCGCCCGTCGCTACGGCACCTCGGTCTCGTCGCTGATGCGGGCCAACCCGCAGATCAAGAACGCGAACCTCATCTACGCCGGGCGCACGCTGAACATCCCGGGTGGGCGTGACGAGTTCACCGGCTCGCGGCCGACGACGCGGCCTTCGCAGCCGACCCGCCCGCAGCAGCCGTCGGGCCCGGCGCCCTCGGGCTCGAGCCGCCCGTACGAGCTCGCCCGCCAGTACCTCGGCTGGAACGCGCGTGACCTCAAGGTGTCGAACAACCCCGTCGGGCGCGCGATGCAGGACTGGGTGCCGAACAACGTGAACTGCGCGAACTTCGTGTCGGGCACGCTCATCGCGTCGGGGCAGATTCGCCAGAGCCAGGGCAGCGCGTCGGTGTACGGCCTGATGGGGAACCTCGATCGCGACCCGAACTTCCGCCGCGTCTCACTCAGCCAGGCGAAGCCCGGCGACGTGGTGTCGATGCGCACGCCCGGCGGCCAGCACGTGGTGCTCTTCGCCGGCTGGCAGAACGGCCGCCCGCTCTTCATCGGCTCGAACAACGTGAACCCCGACGGGAGCCAGCGCGTCAGCTACTCGCAGATGCGCTACCCGATCATGGCGATCCACCAGTACCGCGGCTGATCAGCCCAGCGCGCGCTGCAACGCCGCCACCGCCTCCTCGAGACGCCATGGCTTGACCAGCACGGCGTCGATGCGGAGGCGTTGTTTGGTCTCGTCGTCGAGCTCGGTGGCCATGCCCGACGAGACGATCACCGGCACGTTCGGGCGGATCTCCCGGAGCGCGCGCGTGAAGTCCTCGCCGCTCATCTGCGGCATCGAGAGATCGGTGAGGATGGCGTCGAACCCCTGCGGCGTCGCGCGGAAGGCGCGCAGCGCGTCGCGGGGGTCGTCGAACACCGTGGTGCGGTAGCCGAGCGTCTCGAGGAGCCGCGCCGAGACGCGCGCCATCCCGGGGTGATCGTCGACGAGCATGAGGTGCTGGCCGGCGCCGGGGCGCGTGAGCTCTTCCTCGAGCGGCGGCAGGTAGACGCGGAACGTGGCGCCCGCGCCCGGGGCGCTCTCGACCACCACCGCGCCGTCGTGGCCCTGCACGATGCTCTGCACCACCGCCAGCCCGAGGCCGGTGCCGCGGCCATCGAGGCGCGTCGAGAAGAAGGGCTCGAAGATGCGGCGGGCGGTGGTCTCGTCCATCCCCACGCCGGTGTCGGAGACGGTGAGGCGCACCCACCGGCCTTCCTGCAGCGGCGGGTGCTGCGCGGCCCACGCGAAGTCGACGTCGACGGTCTCGAGCGCGACGGTGAGCGTGCCGCCCTGGGGCATCGCCTGGAGCGCGTTGGTGCAGAGGTTGGTGAGCACCTGATGGAGCTGGCCCGCATCGCCCAGCACGCGCGGGAGCCGCGCCGCCATCACCTCGCGCAGCTGCACCGGGCCGGCGGTCGGCTCGAGGAGCTTGAGCGTCTCGCGCACCAGCGGGCCGAGCTCGAGCGGCTTGCGCTCCGGCGGGCGGCGGCGGCCGAAGGTGAGCACCTGCTGCGTCAGCTCGCGGCCGCGGCTCGTCGCCTGGAGGATGGCCTGCGCCGCGTCGCCCGCGCGCCCGGTGAGATCCTGCATGCGCTGCGCGTGCGCGACGATCACCGTGAGCAGGTTGTTGACGTCGTGCGCGATGTGCGAGGCGAGGCGCGCCAGGGCCTCGTTCTTCTGCGCCTCGGCCATCTGCGCCTCGAGGCTGCGCTGGAGCAGCTCGGCCTCGCGCATCTTGGTCATGTCGCGCGAGATGGCCGCGATGCGCGTGATGCGCCCCGTCTCGTCCATCAGCGGCACCATCGAGGTGTTGATCCACCGCCGGCCCGCCGGGAGCTGCACCTCCTGCTCGTAGACGATGGGCGCGCGCGCGGCGAGGCACTGCTGGTAGCGCGCGTTGTACTGCTCGGCCGCCCGCGGGGTGAGGAGCTCGTTCGCGGTGTGCCCGATGCTCGTCTCGCGCCGCAGGCCGCTGGTGTGCTCCGCGGCGGGGTTGATGTCTTCCACCTCGACGCGGCCGTTGGGCAGCACCTTGTAGAGGACGATCAGATCGTTCGCGTGGAAGAAGAGCTCGCGGGCACGGCGCTCGGTGTCGTTGAGCGCGGCCTCGGCGCGGTGCCGCTCGGCGCTCTCGAGCGCGAGCGAGACGAGGTCTGCCAGCGCGCCGGCGAACGACTCCTCGCCGGGGTGCCAGCGCCGGGCGCTGCCCATGTGGCTGAGGCAGAGCGCGCCGACCAGATCGCCGCGCAGCCGGAGCGCGACGTCGATGGTGGCGGTGACGCCCTCGGGGCCGAAGTACGAGTCGACGAGCGGGAGCGAGAGCGGGTCGCGCCGCACGTCGGCGATCGACAGCAGCCGCTGCGCCTGGAGCGCCTCGAGGTAGCGCCCGAGCTCGGGCGTGATGGGCATCTCGGCGCCGGTGCGGTGGGCGCCGGTGCGCGAGTCGAACGTGCCGAGCTCCCGCATCACGGTGCGGCTGTCGTCGAAGGTCCACACGCCGCAGCGGGTGATCTGCAGGCCCTTCACCGCGGCCTCGTTCACCTCCGCCACCGCGGGCGTCACGTCGGCGGCCTGAAACGACGCGTGCCGCGCGAGGCGCACGAGCTCGCTGGTGCTCTCACGCCAGCGGCGCTCCATCGTCTCGCGCGCGAGCTCCTCGGCGCGCTCGCGCTCGAGCCGCGCCAGCACCGCGTTGAGGCCCGCGAGGTGCGGTCGGAACACCCAGTCGTTCGCGCCCTCGGTGAGCCACCGGGTGATGGTCGGTTCCTGGGTGAGGTCGCCCAGCACGAAGAGCGGCGCGTCGACCTGCAGCTCCTCGAGGAGCCGGCGCCAGGTCGCCCCCGAGCCGATGCCCTCGTCGAGCGAGATGAGCACGCACAGCAGGGGGCGCAGCGTGGCCAGCTTGACGGCCGCCTCCGTCGGGGCGCAGCGGGTGACGTCACAGGTGTGCCCGCCCGCGCGCAGGACCTCGGCGATCCGCGTCGCGTCGGTCTCGCTGCCTCCCACCAGGAGCGCCTGCAGTGGCTGGTTCATGCCGGTCGCCCGTCCTTACCATGGGTCCCGGGAAAAGCCGGGCTCATGGCCGGACCGTCGCCCGTCAGCGACGACCCACGCCGAGAGCGACCAGCGCGCCGGCGATCGCCACCGGCCCGCCGAACACGAGCATCAGCGGAGGCACGAGCACCAGCGGTACCAGCGCGAGCGCGAAGCCGAGCACCAGCGCAGGCTCCCGGAGCAGCAGCCGCCGCGGGAGCCCGAGCCGCTGGCGGTTGTCGGTGATGGCGCCGTGCGAGAGGAAGAGCACGGCGATCAGCGTCTGGGCGACCACCACCAGCACCGGCCCGGCGAGCGGCACCAGCACCAGCGTCGCGGCGGCCAGCGCGCTCAGCGCCCACGCCACGAGGCGGCGCACGGTGGGGAAGAGCGAGCGCACGGCGGTCTTCACCACCGCGAGCGCGCCCAGCTGCGGCGGCGGGGCGGCGCCCTCCACGGCGCGCTGCACGTAGAGCGCCATGCGCTCGAGCGACGCGGCGGCGATCGCCCCCTGGAGCTGCCACGTCGTCAGCAGCGCGGCGACGACGAGGACGACCGTGAGCACCACGCGCAGCGCGAGCCAGGCGAGGCCGGCGAGCAGCCCGTCTCCGCGCGAGAGGAGCGCCGCCTCGAGCGGCCCGGCGCCGAGCACCGCGGCGGTGAGCAGCGCGAGCCCCACGAGGAGCGTGGTGAGCGCCGGCGCGACCATCAGCTGGCGGAGCTCGCGCTCGCGCCACTGCCACACCACCGCGCGCGGCAGCTGCAGCGCCGCCCAGCCGAACGCTCCGAGGGCGTTGCGGGGAGGACCGAAGTCCGGGCGGGGCACGGCTCAGTTCTCTCCGAGCCGCGAGAGGTCGGTCGACGACGCGAAGTGACGCCGGGCTCCCTCGAGCACGTGGCGCTTCGTCTCGAGGCGGGAGCGCGCGTCGAGCTGGCGACCGAGGTCGATGACGGCCGCCAGCCCGTTGTCGCCGCCGAGGGCCGCGGCGAGCTGGTACTCGGCGCCGGGCAGCGTGTCTTCCGCGGGGAGGATGCGCACCCGGCGCTGGCCGTCGCTCATCGGCTTGAGCTCGAGCCACAGCGGCGCGCCGCGCACGAGCGTGGTGGGCGTGCGGGCGCCGCGGCGCTGCGCCGCCTCGAGCGCCGAGCCCTCGACGACCTGCAGCGCGCCGCGCTCGGGCGGCACGACCACCAGCATCAGCGTCGCGTCGTCGGGCGCCTCGACGCGGTACCAGTCGGCGGTCGAGAAGGGCGCGTCGGGGCGGCTGGGGGCGAGCTGATCGAGCTCGACGCGCGTGCCGGCCCAGGCGGTGATGGCACGGGTGAGCGGCAGCGCCTGCGCGGTGGACGGCGTGTCGTTGGGCTCGAGCTCGGGCACGCCCTCGACGGTCATCGGCTCGACGGCGAGCGTGTAGGGCACGAGCGACTTCTCGCGGCTCGGGCGGTTGGGCTCGGTGCAGAAGGCCTTCTCTTCCACGCGGAGGAACAACTCCCCTGCGGCGAGGTTGATTCCGTCGACGCGTTCGCCTTCGCCGAGCGCGGCGTCGTCGAGGAACAGCTTGCGCGAGAGCTTCTCGGCGGTGCTGCCGTCGTCCTTCGTGACGCGCTCGAGCTGGAGCACCTCGAGCGTGAGGTTGAGGTCGGCCACGCCGCTGAGCGTGACGCGGTGCGGGCCGGCGCTGACGTTGGCCACGTAGAGATCGCGGTCGGAGTCGGTGCTCGCGCCGATCGCCCCCTGCACCGGCGTGCCGAGCGCGATGCGCGTGGCCTGGGCGACCTGATCGTTCGGCTCGCGCTCGACGGTGGCCACGGTGTCGACGGTGGTGGCCTTGAGCCAGCGCCACAGCCCGAAGCCCACGCCGGCGAGCACCAGCAGCGCGACCACCGGCGCGAGCGTGCGCTGCACGCGGAGCTGCCGCTCGAAGCTGTCGAAGTCTTCGCGCGAGAGCATCTTCTCCGAGAGCTCGACGGGCATCGGCGTGTACTCCGCCGGCTTGCTGCCGAGCTGCTTCTGGAGCTGCTCGAGCGCTACGCGCATCGCCTCGGCGTCGGGCCAGCGATCGGCGGGCTTCTTCGCCATGGCGCGATCGAGCACCGCCTGGAACGCGGGCGAGACCTGCGCGTCGGGCTTGAACTCGACGATGCGGGGAATGGGCGCTTCGTAGTGCTGCGTGAGGATGCTGATCGGCGTGGGGCCGTCGAAGGGCTGCCGCCCGGTGACGAGCTCGAAGAGCAGGCAGCCGAGCGAGTAGAGGTCGGCGCGCGCGTCGAGCGGCTCACCGCGGATCTGCTCGGGCGACATGTACGCCGGGGTGCCGATGAAGTCGCCGGTGGTGCTCTTGCGGCCCTCGGCCTCCTGGAGCTTGGCGATGCCGAAGTCGAGCAGCTTCACCTGGTCGTCGCCCGACTTGCGCCGCCGCACGAGCATCACGTTCGCCGGCTTGAGGTCGCGGTGGATGATGCCCGCCTCGTGCGCCTCCTGCAGGGACGCGAGGAGCTGGATGCCGATGCTCGCGGCCTGCGCCTCGCCCATCGCGCCGTGCGCCTTGAGGTGCCAGGCGAGGTCCTTGCCGGGCACGTACTCCATGGCGATGAAGAGGCCGCCGTCGTCGAGCTCGCCGGAGTCGAACACCTGCACCGTGTTGGGGTGCGAGAGGCGGGCGACGACGCGCGCCTCCTGGAGGAACCGCGCCTTGAGCGCGCGATCGAGCGCGTGGTCGGGGCGCATCAGCTTGAGCGCCGCCATCTTCCCCATGCGCACGTGCTCGACCTTGTAGACCGCGCCCATGCCGCCTTCGCCGAGCTTCTCGAGCACGCGGTAGCGCTTGTCGATGAGCTGCTCGCGGAGCGGGCCGTCGAGCGTGTCGGAGGTGCCGGAGAGGCCGCGGAGATCCGCGCCGCACGCCGGGCAGTAGTTCGGCTCGCCGTCGAGCGCCTTCGCGCACTGCGGGCAGTGCAGCGCGCTGGCTGCGGACGGCGTGTCGACGACCCCCGGAGCGGAGCCAGCGGGACGGTCGACGGCGGTGTCTCGTTCGGCGGCCATGCGGTGGGTCGCCACGGTACCACCCCGACCCCTGCTGGCCACTGCGCGGCGATGAGCTGTGTCAGATGGCTGACACGCGCGCTGGTTATCGCTTGTGACATGGGCCGGCTGTGTGTCCTCCTGCTCGTGCTGTCGCTCGTGGGCTGTGCGCATCGCGCGCGGTCGTGGCTCGAGCTCGAGGCGATGGTGCAGTCGAACTCCCGGCCGGAGACGGATCGCGCGCTCGACGAGGAGCGGCGCCCGGTGCAGCTGCTCACCTTCGCGCAGGTCGGCCGCGACATGCAGGTCGGCGAGCTGGTCGCGGGGGCCGGCTACACCACCGAGCTGCTCGCGCTGGCGGTCGGGCCGCTGGGGCTGGTGTACGGCCAGAACCCGCGCGAGGTGCTCGAGGGGCGCCGCGTGGGGCACGCGTGGGACGAGCGGGTGAAGCGGCTGCCGAACGTGCTGCGCGTCGATCGCGAGCTGGGCGACCCGTTCCCGGCGGATCTCACCGGCGCGCTCGATCTGGTGATCAGCAACGCGACGTACCACGACACCGCCTGGCTCGGGACGGATCGCGCGCGCATGAACCGCGGCGTGTTCCGCGCGTTGAAGAGCGGCGGGCTGTACGTGGTGTGCGACTCCACGGCGGGGGAAGGGCGGGGTGACGCCGACGCGCTGACGCTCCATCGCATCGAGGACGCGACCGTGAAGCGTGAGGTGCTGAGCGCGGGCTTCGAGCTCGACGGCGACGCGGGCTACCTCCGCAACCCGAGCCCGAACCGCGACTGGAATGGCTCGCCGATCGGCCGCGCGGAGAAGCCCGACGAGCGCGATCGCTTCTGCCTGCGCTTCCGGCGGCCGTAGCTACTTCGCCGGCGCTGCGCCCGAGAGCCCGGCGCTCCCGCGGAAGTGCACGTTGCCGGAGACGACCGCGTGCTGCTCGGCGGTCTCGAAGGGGAGCGTGGGCCACCAGCGCGCGTACTCCGCGGGCACGCTCGGCTCGACGCTCTGGCCGGGGCGCGGCGTGACGAGCTCGACCTCGGCGGTGCGGGCGGCGAGGGCGCTGCGTTCGATGGGCTCGGTCCACCCGTGGTACGCGAGCGTGAAGAGGCCCCAGTGGATGGGGAAGAACACCTTGCCGCTGACGGCGCGGTGCGCGGTGACGGCCTGCTCGGGGCCGAGGTGCCAGTCGGGCCACGCGCGGTGGTACTGGCCGACCTCGATCAGCGTGACGTCGAAGGGGCCGAGGCGCTCGCCGATGTCCTCCAGCGCGGTGAAGAGGCCGGTGTCGCCCGAGAACCACGCGCGGTGGGCTGGCCCGAGGAGCGCGTAGCTCGACCAGAGCGTCGCGTCTTTGTCGTGAAGGGCGCGGCCCGAGGCGTGGCGCACGGGCGTGGAGACGATCTCCAGGTCGCCGAGCTTCGTGCGGTCCCACCAGTCGACCTCGACGATCTGCTCCGGAGGGATGCCCCAGTACTCGAGGTGCGCGCCGACGCCGAGGGGCACGATGAACTTCGCGGTGAGCGGCGCGAGGGCGACGACCGTGCGCTCGTCGAGGTGATCGTAGTGGTCGTGCGAGATGAGCACCGCGTCGAGCTTCGGCAGCCGCTCGAGCGGGAAGAGCGGCGGGTACCAGCGGTGTGGACCGATCCACGCGAGGGGCGAGACGCGATCGCTCCACACGGGGTCGGTGAGCACGCGATGGCCGTCGAGCTCGATGAGCACCGTGCTGTGGCCGAGCCAGGTCACGCGGAGCCCGCTCGGCGGAGGCGTGTCGAAGCGCGCGGGGTCGACCTGCGCGACGGAGACCGGCTCGTGCGGCGTCGCGTGCTCGCTCACGTTCGCCATGCCGGCGAACATCGGGCCGAGGTGGTTGACGATCGGCTCCGGGTTCTCGAAGGCGCCGTTCTTCCACTGCGGGCTCTGCTCCATGCGGGCGCGGCGCGGGCCGGTGGCGCGATGGCCGAGGCCTCTCCACGCGTCGGCGAGGACGAGGGCGAGCGCGACGACGAGCAGCGCGGCGAGCGACTTGAGGACGCGGCGGATCAAGGCGGGCGAAGTTAACCAGCGCGCGGCGCGCACGCCGGGCAAAGGCGTTTGTCACCGGAACTGCAACGAACGCGTAGTTTCCTATGCACTCGGTGCGGTGGCGGAGACAGGTCGCGAAAAGGGACTCGAGGCACCAGGTCGCTCACCTCGCGCCGAGCACCCACTCCCGCGTGGCCACGCGCCTGCCGAGCTGCTCATCGTGGGTGACGAGCAGCACCGCGCCGGGGAAGGCGACGAGCGCGGCCTCCAGGCGCTCGATGGCGGGCAGATCGAGGTGGTTGGTCGGCTCGTCGAGGGCGGCGAGCCAGGCGTGTCCTCCGAGGCCGAGCGCGAGCCTGAGCTTTCGCGCCTCGCCCGGAGAAGGCGCCGCGGAGCGCAGCAGCGCCTCGGGCTCGACGCCGAGCGCGTGCACGAGCTGCAGCACGCGCCCGCGCGCGTCGGGCGGCAGCGCCTTCACGTGCGCCAGATCCGCGAGCGCGTCGTCGAGCGTGAGCTCCTGGGGGAGCACCAGCTGCCGCTCCGGGGGCACGGCGCACGCCGCGAGGAGCGCGGAGAGCAGCGTCGTCTTCCCCGCGCCGTTCGGACCGCGCAGCCACACCTTCTCGTCGCGACGGAGCTGGAAAGAGACCTCGCGCAGCAGCGTCACCTCGCCCGCGCGCACGTCGCCGCTGAACTGCACCACGGTGCTCTTCGGGCACGGCTCATAGCGGAGGAACAGCGCCTGCCCGGCCTCGTCGCGCACGCTGATGCGGTCGAGCTCCGAGCGGATGCCCTCGGCCTGACGCTCGACGCGCCGGAGCGTGGCGGCGTGCGAGCGCTCGGCCATCTCCGCGCGGAAGTCGGCCGCGAGCGTCCGCGCGTCGGAGTCGTACTTGTCCTTCATGCGCGCGCCCGCGGAGCGCTGCTTCGACGCCGCGGACAGCGCCCGTCGCCGCGCGTCGACCTTCCGCTCTTCCTTCTCGAGCCGGCGTCGCGTCTCGCGCTGCTGCTCGCGCGTCTGGCGTTCCTCTTCGAGCCAGAGCTCGCGCGCGGCGGAGAAGGGGTGCGCGAAGAGCTGTGCGCCGCCGTCGACGAGCCTGAGCGTGGCGTTCGTCGCGTCGTCGAGCAGCGCGCGGTCGTGGGAGACGAGCACGCCGACGCCGCGGAACTCACGGAGCACGTCGCGCAGCCAGCCGAGCGCCTCGACGTCGAGGTGGTTGCCGGGCTCGTCGAGGAGCAGCACGTCGGGCTCGCTCCACAGCGCGGCGCCGAGCTGCCAGCGCTTGCGCTCACCGGGTGACAGCGTGCTCCAGCGCTCGAGCGCGTCGGGGTCGAGCCGCAGCCGCCCGTGGAGCCGCCGCGCCAGCCCGTCGGAGGCCCACGCGAGGCCATCGACGGACTCGTCGCGTCGCTCCACGCGCTGCGGACACCAGACGACGCGCGCCTGACGCGGCTCGCGCACCAGCGCGCCGGAGCCGGGCTGCAGCTCGCCGGTGATCAGCCGCAGCAGCGTGGTCTTGCCGACGCCGTTGGCGCCGACGAGGCCGGTCCACCCGGCGCCGAGCTGGAAGGAGAGATCTTCGAAGACGACGTGCGAATCGAACGAGAAGCCCAGGTGCTGGGCGCGAAGGGAAGGCATGCGGATTCCAAAGGCAGGAGGCCGGAGAGAACGACCGACGCTGGCTTCGAAATCAGGCGCGCATGGAGGCGACCCGCGAAGGCCGCTCCCACCTTCTAACGACTCGCCTTCAGGGCGTCCACTTGGCGTCGAGCACGTCGCCGCCGACCACCGGCGTCACGAGCGGCACGGGCGTCGAAGGCGACGTCACCGACTGGAACAGCGCGAGCTCGAAGGTCTCGTCGGTGCGCCAGTCGGACACCATGGCCAGCTCGCCGCTCGGCGACCAGACGAACTCGTCCACCATGCCGCCGGGGACGATGGCGGTCAGGCGCTGCTCGGGGCCGGAGGGGAGCGGGAGCGTGTAGGGCTCCCACGTGGCGAGGCCGTAGCTGAGCGACTGGTAGTTCGCCGGGAAGAGCAGCGACAGATCGTTCGGTGAGAAGTCGATGGGCCGGTTGAAGTCGGGGCGCTGCCCGGCGCCGGTGAGCGAGCCCACCCGCGACGACGAGCCGACGGAGAGCGACACCGTGTAGACCGAGTAGGCCTGCTGCAGGAGGTAGTCGGTGCTGAAGGCGACGTCGACGCCGTTGTTCGCGACGCCGAAGCTCCCCACGTAGCCCGTCATGGTGACGCCGTCGGGCGTGCCCGGGACCGGAGCCCAGGTGGTGCTCCCCGGCGTCATGCGCATCAGGCGGAACGCGGTGTCGGTCGTCGTGCGCATCTTGAAGAGCAGCTCGTTGCGCGAAGCGGCCGACCACTGCACCGGGCTGGTCACGCCCCAGAAGCCCGTCGTCCCGGGGCCGCCGATCGTCGCGGAGGTGACCAGCGGCGTCGGCGCCGGGCTCGGGAGGTTGAGGTCGACGAGGTACAGCTCGTTGAGGCGATCCATCGTCGCCTCGACGACGATCGCCAGGTAGCGGCTGTCACGGCTGAAGGTGGTGTTGATGATGGTGAGCGCCGGGTTCGACAGGTTCGCCCCCGCCGGCGTGATGTCGACCGACGGTCCGCCCGCGGTGGGGACGATGAAGAGCCGGTTGAGACCCGACGCGTCCTTCGTCTCGTACATGAGGCGCTGCCCGTTGGGCGAGAAGCGCACGAAGCTCACCGAGCCCGTCGTCGGCGTGGCGACGGTGCGCAGCCCGGTGCCATCGTGGTTGATCGCGAGGAGATCGAACCGCCCGGCCACCACGTTGTCCGCGGCGAACGCGACGAGGCGGCCGGTGGGCGCGACGTCCCAGGTCTTGATGTCGTTGCCCGGGAGGTTGAACGTCTGCACCGTGCGCGAGGGGAAGAACACGCGGCCGATCTCATTGCGCGTCGCGCTGCTCACGCGCCCGTAGAACCAGAGCTGGCTGGTGAAGCTCGGCAGCCCGCCGCCGCCGCCACCGGTCATCGCGCCGCCGCCACCGCCGGTCGTGGAGCCGCCGCCACCGCCCGTGGAGCCGCCGCCACCGCCCGTCGTGGAGCCGCCGCCACCGCCGGTCGTGGAGCCGCCGCCGCCGCCGGTCGTGGAGCCGCCGCCGCCGCCGGTCGTGGAGCCGCCGCCACCGCCCGTCGTGGAGCCGCCGCCGCCGCCCGTCGTGGAGCCGCCGCCGCCGCCGGTGGAGCCGCCGCCGCCGCCGGTCGTCGAGCCGCCGCCACCGCCCGCCGTGGAGGTCGGCAAGCACAGCCCCTGACGGCAACTGGTCCCCGCGGAGCATGACTGGCAGACGTTGCCCGCGGTGCCGCAGAACAGGTTGTCGATGCCGAGCTGGCAGACGCCGGCGACGTCGCAGCACCCGCTGCACGTCGTCGAGTTGCAGACCTCCTTCGCCTTGCCGCAGCCAGGAGCGAGCGAGAGGAAGAGACCGAGGATCGCGCCGAAGAAGAAGGGAGACGACTTCATGGCGCCCTCATCGCGCACTTCGCGCCGGGGATCCAACGCTTGCGCTGAGAAACCTGCGGTGGTGAACGCATCGTCCGAACATGAGCCCCACGTCGCGGAAGTACACCTGGCTGGCCCTCATCGCGCTGGTCGTCATCGTCCTCGACCAGGGCACCAAGTTCCTGGTGCTCGAGCACCTCACCACCGCCTTCGACGGCTCAGGCGCGAAGCTCTCGGTGATGTACGGGCGCGCACCCGAGGCGGCCTTCGACGGCTACCACTTCCGCCCGAAGGGGCAGCTGGTGCTGTCCGATGACTTCTTCCGGCTGCGGTACGCGGAGAACCCGGGCGCGGCGTTCGGCCTGTTCGGCAACGTGCCGGCGGAGTACCGCGGGCCGCTCTTCCACCTCGTGTCCCTCGGCGCGCTGCTGCTGGTGGCGCACTACGTGCGGAAGCTCAAGGGTGAGAAGAACGAGGTGTGGGCGCGCTGGGGCCTGCCGCTGGTGCTCGGCGGCGCGGTGGGGAACTACCTCGACCGGCTCGCGCGTTCGTTCGTCATCGACTTCCTCGAGGCGCACTGGCTGGAGCGCGCGTACTGGCCCGCTTTCAATGTGGCTGACACGGCGATCGTCATCGGCGTGGGGCTGTTGCTGGTCGACTCCTTCGTGCGCGAGGAGTCGTGAGGTAGAACGACACCCATGTCCGACACGGATCGCGAGTTCGGGAGTGCATCGCCGCCGCCGCCGCAGCCGCAGCAGAGCGTGCACGTGGAGAGCGCTGATCCGCTGATCGGCATCGACCTCGGCGGCTTCAAGGTGACGCGGCTCATCGCGGCCGGCGGCATGGGGCTGGTGTACGAGGCGCTCCACGAGGCGATCGGCCGGCGCGCGGCGGTGAAGGTGCTCAAGCCGGAGGTCGCGGCCGACGCCGAATGGACCCGCCGCTTCCTCTCGGAGGCGCGCGCGCTGGGCTCGCTCAAGCACCGAAACCTGATCGAGGTGCTCAACTTCGGGAAGACGCCCGACGGGCGCGAGTTCCTGATGATGGAGTTCCTCGACGGCGAGCCGCTCGACGCCTACATCCGCCGGCTCGGTCAGCTCGCGCCCGCGGCGGCGCTGGGCATCGCCGATCAGATCCTCAACGGGCTGGCCGAGGCGCACAAGAAGGGCGTGGTGCACCGCGACCTCAAGCCGAGCAACGTGTACCTGCTGCGCGAGCACAACGGCGAGCTGCTGGTGAAGGTGCTCGACTTCGGCCTCGCGCGCCAGGAGCCGGTGGCGCTGCTCGACGGCGCCATTCAGCTTGCGCGCCGGGCAGACGGGGCGTCGCTGCTCGCGGGAACGCCGGAGTACATCGCCCCCGAGCAGGCGCAGGGGAAGAAGGTCGGCGGCCAGGCGGA
Source organism: Myxococcota bacterium (assembly GCA_049322495.1). GTDB lineage: Bacteria > Myxococcota > Myxococcia > Myxococcales > Myxococcaceae > Archangium_A. The sequence goes on from JBMORD010000110.1 coordinate 14,388, forward strand.
CCTGTACTCGCTGGGCGTGATGCTGTTCGAGATGTTGTCGGGGCAGCTCCCGTTCGAGGCGGAGAGCGTGACGACGCTGCTCCAGAAGCACCTCTCGGAGCGGCCGCCGCGGCTGTCGGCGGTGATGAACAACCTGCCCGAGGGCCTCGAGGAGTTCGTCGAGTCGCTGCTCGAGAAGGAGCCCGAGCGCCGGCCCTCGTCGGCCGACGCGGCGCGCGTGACGGTGCAGCGACTGCTCAAGCGCCTCTCGCAGGACTCGACCGCGGTGCGCATGCGGCCGGATCTCCCGCTGGAGGATCCGAAGCGCCTGCCGACGATGCGGATCGATCGCCCGCAGCCGGGCACCGACAAGGCGCTCGCCGCGGCGTTCCCCGAGCGGCAGCGGCCAAAGTGGCTCGTGCCGGCGCTGGTGCTGCTGGTGCTGTTGCTCCTCGGCGGGGTGGCGCTGACGCAGCGCGAGCCGGCGCCGCCTCCGAGCGAGCCGCCGAAGGTGGTCGAGGCACCGAAGGTGGTGACGCCGCCGGAGCCGGTGAAGCAGCCCGAGGTGGTCAAGCCGGCGCAGACAGAGCCGTCCGGCGAGGAGCTGATGCCGCTGCCGACCAACGTGAAGCCCGAGGAGCCGGTGAAGGTCGCGGCGAAGACGCCGGAGAAGGCTCCGAAGGTGCGGGTGAGCGTCGAGAGCGCGGCGTGCTCGCCGACGCCCGAGTGGCGCACGCGGCTGACGAAAGACATCGCGGAGATGGGCGCGCTCGAGCGCGTGCTGAAGGACGCGAAGCTCTACGAGGTGTGGGACTCGCGGCAGGGCAAGGTGTCGGACCTCGTCTCGGGCGCGAAGACGCTCGGCGAGTGCGTGGAGGCCGAGAAGGCGTACGAGCGGCTCCGCTCCGACTTGAAGCTCTGATTCCGGTGACAGCAGACACGCGGGTGACTCCGCCTCGACAGGCGTGCTGGCCGGTGTAGAACCGGCGGCTCGCATGGTCGCGTTCAAGAGCTGGCTGTGGTGCGCGGTGTTGTGGACCGCGGGGGTGGCATTCGCGCAGGCGCCGAGACCGTCGGTGATGCCCTTCCCGTTGGAGTTCAAGCGGTCGCCTTCGGGCTTCGGCAAGGACGACAAGGAGGCGATGCAGCGCGAGTACCAGCGGCTGCTGAAGCTGGCGGGGGCGCTGGTGCCGGAGCACGCGCGCTACGAGCTGGCGCTCAAGGAGCTCAAGCGGCAGGACTGCGAGCGCGAGGACGAGTGCCTGGTGCAGCTCGCGAAGAAGGCCGAGTCGCTCTACGGGCTCTACGCGAGCGTCGACTACACCGTGGAGGGCGCGGTGGTGGTGAGCGGCCGCGTGGTGCGCGACGACGGGAAGGTCGTCGGCCCGACCGAGACGGTGAAGCTCGCCAAGGGGAAGGACCCCTTCAAGGACATCGCGAAGAACGCGCTGGTGCAGCTGTTCGCGCAGCTCAAGGTGGGTGCGCTGCCGGCCGAGCGCCAGGTGGAGACGCCGAAGACCGACACCCCGAAGACCGACACGCCGAAGGTCGAGAACCCGAAGGTGGAGAACCCGCCGCCGCCTCCGCCGCCGCTGGTGATCGAGGACACCGGCGCGGGCCAGCGCAACGCGGGGAAGGCGATGACCTACGTCGGGGCGGGCGTGGCGATCGTCGGCGCCGGCCTCGCCGTCGCGGGCGCGAGCATGGGTTACGGGCTCGGGCTGTCGGACGCCAACGTGCCTCCGGCGTCGCTCGAGACCATTCGCACCGCGCGCACGCTGACGACCGTGGGCTTCGTCGGCCTCGGCGTCGGCGCGTTGACGGCGGGCATCGGCGCGGTGCTGTGGGGAACCGCGGCGCCTCCGCCCGTGACGCAGGTGACCGTGGTGCCGACGGCCGGCGGTGGCGTGGTTCAGCTTGGAGGGACCTTCTGATGAAGCGCGTGTCTGTGTTGATGGTTGGTCTGGTTGCGATGAGCGGTTGCACCTTCGGCGCGCGCACCTGTGTCGACCCGGGGGATTGTGCGCCGAGCACGGATCAGTGCGTCGATGGCTTCTGCGTCGAGCGTGACGGCGGCCCGGGCGGCGGCGGCGGTTCGACCGGCGGTGGTGGCGGGTCGACCGGCGGCGGCGGAGGCGGTTCGACTGATGCTGGCGCGTGTGCTTCGAATCCGTGCAACGACGCGGAGCAGTTCTGCGTGAATACGGCGAGCGGCCACGAATGTCGGCTGCGCTGGTCTGGAATTCAGATTCTGTCGCCGGACGCGGGCTCGATGTTCAACGCGACGACGGCTGGCTCAATCCCGGTCGTTGCGCGCCTGACCTCGGCGAGCGGAAACGATGGCGGTGGCATCGCGCCGGGTTCGATGATGGCCGGGACCGCGACACTCACGCGGATGCAAGGTCAGTACAGCGGAACCGTGAGTCTGTCTGGCACGGGCATGCGCAGCATTGGCGTGTCGGCGACGTTTGCGACGGGGGCGCTCGATGCGTCGGTGGTCGTCAACGTCGACACCGAGGCTCCGACCATCACGCTCAACACGGAGCCAGCGCCTACGCGTGCGACGGGGACTTTGACGGAGACGGATCCGCAGGCCGGGTACGAGCAGGCCTTCAAGAAGGACGAAGTTGTCGAGGTTCGCGTCGAGGCGACGGAGCCCGTGATGGTTGGGCCAGCGGATTTCGGAACGCTGTCTGGGGCGATGACCACGAAGTCGAGCTGCACCACGTGTCCTTCGGGTCGGGTGTGCACGTGCTTCAACCTCGACCTGGCAAAGGTCGCCTTCCCGATGGCGAGGGGAGACCTGCAGATTTCTGTGGGTCAGCTGCGCGATGCGGCCGGAAACACCGGGAGCGCGCCCGCACCGAAGGTCATCAAGGTGACGAGGTGGAAGTGGAGTCGCAACCTTGCGTCGGCGTCGACCAACATGTCGAGCCCGGCGCTCGACGCCTCCGGTAACGTGTTCGTCGGCTTGGGCTTGGGCGTCGTTGGTTCAGTCAGCGCTGTTCGTCCCTCGGGTGCAGTGCTGTCCGGGTTTGGCTCGAGCGTCACCAGCGCCGTGACGGCGGGGCCGATCGTGAGAGGCGGGAGCGTGTTTGTGGCGACGAGGGACGCAACCATCGGGCAAATCGAGAAGTTGGATGCGATCAGTGGCTCCCGCCAAGGCATGGAGTGCATCAGCACGAACTACACCTTCAAGTCGACACTCTCCGTCTCAGACATCGGCCAGAATCCAGAGGCAGTGTTTGCAGTTTCGTCGAACGGGACTCTAGTTGCCGCCCGCGTCGGTGCGTCGTCGGGCATTGGATGTGCGCCTAAGACCGTGCCTGCGACGACGCAGCAGTACAGCGTCGTAACGAATGGAGGGAGTGCTTTCTTGGCCAGCAGCTCCGCTGGCGCTCTCATTCGCATTCCGTGGACCTCGACGAACCAGCAGTGGGAGATGAGCACGTCGAACTCGACGAGTCTGTTCACTCAGGGCCTCGTTGCTTTCGGCACGACCATTGGAGGAGGAGGAGGAGGCGTTAACACTGCAGGTGTCTACGCTGCGAAGAGCGACGGGTCTCTTTCGCAGCGAGCTGACTTCATCGAGAACGGGGCGTCCGTGTCCCCTGCTGGTCCTCCTGTCGTCGGAGGCACCGTCGGAGCGCCCGTTTTCTACTATGGCAACAGCGCTCCGTCGGTCGTTCGAGTGGACTACGCTGCCGGCGATCCAGGCTCCTTTGACGCTGGCGTGTCGACGACCTCAGCACCTTCTCAGGCGGTGGTTTCGGCCCCGGTGGTCGGGGACAGCGAGATCTACGTTGTTGACTCACAGGGCGGCGTCTACGCCTATTCGCACTCGCTCTCTCTTCGCTGGTCAATGGGCAACGGAATTAGCAACTCTGTTGTCTCGCACCCCAATCTCGATGTCGCAAGGAGCGCCGGGCAGAAGCAATGTGGTCGAGGCGGTGTGCTCTACGTGACGTCTTCAGGAAGCGGCAATCTGTATGCCTTCGTCGTCGATTCGAATGGGTTGAAGTCCGACGCGCCATGGCCCAAGTGGCAGCACGATCCGTCCAATAGCGGCAATCCTGCCGTTCCCTTGAGCGACTGGACTTGTCCCTGAAAGGGTCGAGCATGCGAGCACGGGCGGCGTGGTTTGTGATGCTTCTGGCCGCGTGCGGTGGTCGAGAAGTGTCGCCGGACTCTGGCATTCCGGGCGGTGGTTCGACCGGCGGTGGCGGCTCGACCGGCGGCGGGGGGATGACGGGTGGAGGCGGTTCGACCGGAGGTGGCGGTGGCACGTGCCAGTTGACGAACTGCGCGGTGGGCCAGGAGTGCGGTGCGCAGGCGTGCGTCGATGTGGCGCTCGAGATTCAGATGACGACGACGCCGGGTGTGGTGGGCCTGAGCCCCGTGCCGGCTGCTGGTGTCGTGAGGCGCGCAGGAGGAGCAGCGGCGACGGGAGTGAAGCTGCCGCAGCAGGTGACGGTGGCGGCGGAGGCTGGTCTGACGAGCGTGTCGACGGCCACCGTCGATGGCTCCGGGGCGTTCACCTTCAACGTGGCAGCGACGTCTGGGTCCAACGGCCCGAAGCAGGTGACGGTGTCCTTCATGGCGGGAGGGACGACCGTGCAGAAGCCCTTCACCGTGACTGCCGACACGCAGGGCCCGGCGTTTGGTTTGGTGATTCCTGGCGCGGTGGGCGAGTACAAACGAGACGCGGTTGTGCCTGCGATTGTGACCTCGAACGAGGGCCTCAGCGACGCAGGCTTGATCCTTGGCGGCACGGTGATGCGGCGCCTGTCGACGGGAATGTGCACCGGGTTCGGGACGACGCCGGATGCGTCGGCGTGTTTCGAGTTGGATTTCAGCGCGCCGAAGCTGGATGCGCTGGACGGTGGGTTTGCGGTGGCGCTGAGCGGAACCTGTCAACGTGGATGAGACACCGGCGCGCTGCATTTAGGCTTGGACGATCACGCTCCCGTCCGCCGACTTGGGCTTGTTGATCCACGCCGCCGCCGGCAAGGCGGGCGGGGTCGGGGTTC
>JBMORD010000111.1:0-19222 GCA_049322495.1 Myxococcota bacterium
GTCTCGGCGGCGCTCGTCAGCTCGCGGGCCTGGGCCGCGAGGGCCTTCTCCTGCTCGAGCTGGGCGACGGCGGTGCTCGCGGTGCGCGCGTCGAGCTCGGCCTGGGTGGGCGGCGTGGCGTTGCAGCGATCGAAGGCGTCCTTCGCCCACGCGACGTAGGCCACGTACTCGGTGCCGAGCGCGTTGCGGCGCACGTGGAGCTCGGTGGCGTGGCCGAGGAGATCCCTCAGCGCGAGGACCGACGCCGGGCACTTCGTGAGCGGGAGCTTCGGGGCGGGCGTCCAGATGCGGGTGCGGGCGAAGGTCTCGCCGGCGTAGGGGGTCTCGAGATCGGCCAGCCACGGCGCTTCGTCGTACGCCTCTTCCGGCGCGCGGCTCTGCGCGAAGGTGGCGGTGCACTGCGCGAGCTCGGCCTCGCACGGCGCGCCGCTCTGCCGGCAGGCGAGGGCGTTCTCGAGCACCAGCACGCGCTCACCATCGCGCTGCGCCGCCTGCTGGATCGGCTCCAGCGGGTGCGTCGAGGGGACCGGGCACGTCGGCAGCTGATTCAGGACCAGGAGCAGGAGGACCGACATGGCCGGGACCCTCCCACGAAAGCGCGCCGGCTTCCCTGTGGTCGTTGGTGCTCCAGCGTGGGAGGCGCTTCGTTGCAGTGCCAACGATGCACGCGACCGACGACGCGACGAACGGGCAGCCGCCATCGCCGACTTCGGGTGTTACAAGCGCCTCGCGATGACGACGATTCTCTGTGTTCGACGCGACGGGAAGGTCGTGCTGGGCGGCGACGGGCAGGTGACCCTCGACAAGGTGGTGATGAAGGGCAACGCGCGCAAGGTGCGGCGCCTCGCCGACGGCGCGGTGATCGCCGGGTTCGCGGGCGGCACCGCCGACGCCTTCACGCTCTTCGAGCGCTTCGAGGCCAAGCTCAAGGAGCACCAGAAGAACCTGGCGCGCGCGGCGGTCGAGCTCGGCAAGGACTGGCGCACCGATCGCTTCCTCCGCCGGCTCGAGGCGCTGCTGGTGGTGGCCGACAAGGAGAAGACCTTCATCCTGTCGGGCGCGGGCGACGTGGTGGAGCCCGACTACGGCATCGCGGCGGTGGGGAGCGGCGGCTCGTACGCGCTGGCCGCGGCCCGGGCGCTGCTGCTGCACTCGAGCCTCGACGCGCGGCAGATCGTCGAGCAGTCGCTGAAGATCGCCGCCGACATCTGCATCTACACGAACCAGAACCTGTCCTTCGAGGAGCTGTGATGCGCTCGTCCCTCACTCCGCGGGAGATCGTCAGCGAGCTCGACCGCTACATCGTCGGGCAGACCGCGGCCAAGCGCGCGGTCGCCATCGCGCTGCGCAACCGCTGGCGCCGTCAGCGGGCGCCGAGCGAGCTGCGCGAGGACATCACGCCCAAGAACATCATCCTCATCGGGCCGACCGGCGTGGGGAAGACGGAGATCGCCCGCCGCCTCGCCAGGCTCGCGCAGGCGCCGTTCATCAAGGTCGAGGCGTCGAAGTTCACCGAGGTCGGGTACGTCGGCCGCGACGTCGAGTCGATGGTGCGCGATCTGGTCGAGGCGTCGATCGCCCTCATCCGCGACGAGGAGCTGGTGCGCGTGAAGGACCGGGCCGTGGAGCACGCCGAGGACCGCCTCCAGGAGCTCATTCGCGGCGGGCTCGGCCGCAACAGCCCGCGGCTGTCCGACGGGGAGCGCGAGAAGCTGCGCGCCCAGCTCCGCGCCGGCACGCTCGACGACACCCAGGTCGAGATCGAGGTCGCCGACAACAGCCTGATGTTCATGCGCAACTTCTCCGGCCAGGGCATGGAGGAGGTGGGCGTCAACCTGCAGGACCTCTTCAAGAGCATGCCGGGGTTCGGCAACCGCACGCGCAAGCACCGCGTGAGCGCCCCCGACGCGCTGAAGATCCTCGAGCAGGAGGAGGCCTCGAAGCTCATCGATCAGGATCGCGTCAACCGCGACGCCCTCAAGCGCGCCGAGAACGACGGCATCATCTTCCTCGACGAGATCGACAAGATCGCCGGGCGCGAAGGGAAGGGCGCCGGCGGCCCCGACGTCTCGCGCGAGGGCGTGCAGCGCGATCTGCTCCCCATCGTCGAGGGCAGCACGGTCAACACCAAGTACGGCCAGGTGAAGACCGATCACGTGCTCTTCATCGCCGCCGGCGCGTTCCACGTGAGCAAGCCGACCGATCTCATCCCCGAGCTGCAGGGGCGCTTCCCGATCCGCGTCGAGCTCGAGCCGCTCAAGAGCGAAGACCTGGTGCGGATTCTCCGCGAGCCGAAGAGCTCGCTCATCAAGCAGTACCAGGCGCTGCTCTCGACCGAGGGCGTGACGCTGGAGTTCACCGACGACGCGCTCGAGGAGATCGCCCGCCTCGCCCAGGCGGTGAACGATCGCGATCAGAACATCGGGGCGCGGCGGCTCCACACGCTGCTCGAGCGGCTGCTCGACGAGGTCTCGTTCTCGGCCTCGGAGCTCACCGAGAAGCACTACCGCATCGACGCCGGCCGGGTCCGCGAGCGCCTCGCAGATCTGGTCCAAGACGAAGACCTCTCGCGTTACATTCTCTGAAAGCCATGAGCCTCTCCCTCCAAGCCGCCGATGCCGCCGCGCCCACCACCGCCCCGACCCGCACCGACGAGGTGATCGGGCTGGCGAAGCAGGTGCTGCTCCAGAACTACAAGCAGCAGCCGATCGTGCTCGCGCGCGGCGAGGGCAGCCACGTGTGGGACGCCGAGGGGCGCCGCTACCTCGATCTCATCGCCGGCATCGCCACCTGCGCGCTCGGCCACTGCCACCCCGGGGTGATCGCCGCCGCGAAGAAGCAGCTCGACACCCTGTGGCACGTGTCCAACGTCTTCTATTCCGAGCCGCAGATCCAGCTCGCGGCCCGGCTCACGAAGGCCTCGGGCCTGCCCGGCGCGCGGGCGTTCTTCTGCAACTCCGGCGCGGAGGCCAACGAGGCGCTCATCAAGCTCGCCCGCCGCTACCAGCACGAGATCAAGGGCAACAAGGAGCGCTCGGAGATCATCACCTTCGAGGGCGGCTTCCACGGCCGCACGCTGGCCACCGTCACCGCCACCGCGCAGCCGAAGTACCAGGCGGGGTTCGAGCCGCTCCCGCAGGGCTTCAAGTACGCGCAGCTCGGCGACCTCGAGGGCGTCAGGAAGCTCGTCGGCCCGACCACCGCGGCGATCCTCGTCGAGCCGATCCAGGGCGAGGGTGGGGTGCGCCCCGCGCCGGCCGGCTTCCTCAAGGCGCTGCGCGAGCTGTGCGACGCGAACGGGCTCCTGCTGCTCATCGACGAGGTGCAGACCGGCATCGGCCGCACCGGCAAGCCGTTCGCCTTCCAGCACGACGGCCTCGTCCCCGACGCGTTCTCGCTGGCGAAGTCACTGGGCAACGGGCTGCCGATCGGCGCGATGGTGTGCAGCGACGAGGTGGGCAAGGCGCTCCCCAGCGGCACGCACGGCTCGACCTTCGGAGGGAACCTGGTCGCCGCGGCGGCCGCCATCGCCACGTGGGATCTCGCGACCGACCCCGCGACGATGAAGGAGAACGAGGCGAAGGGCGAGTACCTCCGGGGCCTGGCGCTCGAGCTCCAGAAGAAGCACCCCGCCCGCATCAAGGACGTCCGCGGCCGCGGCATGCTGTGGGGCATCGAGCTCGACACCGGCGCCGCCGACGTGCTGGCGCGCTGCCGGGCCAACGGCCTGCTGGCCAACCTCGCGGGTGAGAAGACCATCCGCTTCGCCCCCTCCTACCTGGTGACCCGCGAGCAGTTGGCGGAAGGGCTTGCGATCCTCGAACGGTCGTTGTGATGCTTGGAAGTCCGGGGGCACACGCGCGTGGCTGAGGAAAAGGTCGAGCTCGAAGACGTTCGTCAGCAGGAGATCAACGCGCTCGACGCGAAGGTCTCCTCTGCGAACCACTTCGAGTTCCTGGGCGTGCCGGTCGGGGCCTCGGCCGACGACGTGCGGGCGGCCTTCCGGGAGGCCTCGCGCAAGTTCCACCCCGATCGCTACTTCGGCAAGAACCTCGGCAGCTACCGCGCCAAGCTCGATCGCATCTTCAAGCGCCTGGTCGACGCGAACCAGACGCTGACCGACCCCGACCGCCGGGAGGCCTACTTCGCGGCGAACCCGTTCCTCCGCGCGGCGGCCCGCTCGATCTCGGGCAGCCAGCCCGCCCAGGCGAAGACCCCCGAGGAGGAGGCGCGCGACGCCGAGCGCCGCAACCGCTTCGCCCGCCACCCGTACCTGGCGAAGGCCACCAAGGTGCAGGAGTTCCTCGCGCGCGCCAAGGAGCACGTCGAGAAGAAGGAGTACAGCCAGGCCTTCACCGCGCTGAACACCGCCTCGCAGATCGACCCCGAGCACGCCGAGGTGCGCTCGATGCTCGTCGAGGTGCGCAAGCAGGCCGACCTCGTGCGCTCCGAGTCGAGCTACCAGCACGCCCTCGAGGCACTGACGCGCGGTGACACCGAGCTCGCGCTGCAGGCCCTGCGGGTGGCCGTGGGCGCCAACGCCGCCAACCACAAAGCGGCGGTCAAGGCTGCGAATTTGCTCGAGAAACAGGGCAATGCGCGCGAGGCGACGGCGTTCGCGCAGAAGGCCGTCGAGGCCCAGCCGAAGAACGTCGAGTACCGGGTGCTGCTGGGGCGGCTGCTGATGGACGCGGGCATGAAGGCGCTCGGCAAGAAGCACTTCGACGAGGCGGTGCGGCTCGACCCCAACCACCCTGAGGTCAAAAAACACGGCAAGAAGCTCTGGCCGTTCTAACCTCCCGGTCATCCATGGCAGCAGCAGACCGTGAGCCCGTCATCGGCATCGACCTGGGCACGACGAACAGCGTCGTCGCGACCGTACAGGCGGGCTCCCCCACGGTGATCCGCCTCAAGTCCGGCTCGAACCTGCTCCCGTCGGTGGTGGCGCTGTCGAAGACCGGGAAGATGCTGGTGGGGCCGATCGCCAAGCGGCAGGCGATCACCAACCCGACCGACACCGTCTACGCGAGCAAGCGCCTCATCGGCCGCAAGTTCAGCTCGGTGCAGGCGCAGGAGGCGGCGCAGGGGCTCCCCTACAAGCTCGAGCCGGGCGAGCACGACGACATTCGCGTGCGGCTGGGCGACAAGCTGTGGTCGCTGCCGGAGCTGTCGGCGCTGGTGCTCCGCGAGCTGAAGAACGACGCGGAGACCTTCTTCGGGCGCTCGGTGAAGAAGGCGATCATCACCGTGCCGGCGTACTTCAACGACGGTCAGCGCCAGGCCACCAAGGACGCGGGGAAGATCGCCGGCCTCGAGGTGCTGCGCATCATCAACGAGCCCACCGCGGCGGCCCTCGCGTACGGCTTCGGGAAGAACGTCAACGGGAAGATCGCGGTCTTCGATCTCGGCGGCGGCACCTTCGACATCTCGGTGCTGGAGATCGGCAACGGCGTCTTCGACGTGATCGCCACCGGCGGCGACACCTTCCTCGGCGGCGAAGACTTCGACAACGCGGTGATCGACTGGCTGGCCGGCGAGTTCCAGAAGGAGCACGGGGTCGCGCTGAAGGCCGATCGCATGGCGCTCCAGCGCCTGAAGGACGCGGCCGAGAAGGCGAAGATCGAGCTGTCGACCACGCGCGAGACGCAGATCAACCTGCCGTTCATCTCCACGCCGCAGGGCGGCGGCTCGGCGCTCCACCTCCAGAAGACGCTCACCCGCGAGAAGCTCGAGGAGCTGACCGCGAAGTTCGTCGAGCGCACCATCGCGCTGTGTGACGAGGTGCTGAGCGAGGCGAAGGTGAAGCCGGTCGATCTGCGCGAGATGATCCTCGTGGGGGGCATGACGCGCATGCCGCGGGTGCAGGAGGCGGTGAAGGCCTACTTCCGCCGCGACCCGTGCAAGGGCGTGCACCCCGACGAGGTGGTGGCGCTCGGCGCGGCGGTGCAGGCGGAGGCGCTGACCAACGAGCAGAGCGACGTGGTGCTCCTCGACGTGACGCCGCAGTCGCTGGGCGTGGCGATCGCCGGCGGCTACGTGCGGCGGCTCATCCCCCGCAACACCACCGTGCCGACCTCGGTCTCGGAGGTCTTCAACACCTCGCGCGACAACCAGACGACGGTGAAGATCATGGTGCTCCAGGGCGAGGCGGAGCTGGCTCACGAGAACGAGCTGCTGGGCGAGTTCATCCTCACCGGGCTGCGGCTGGCCAAGCGCGGCGAGGTCGAGGTCGACGTCACCTTCGACATCAACTCCGAGGGCATCGTGTCGGTCTCGGCGCGCGATCGCGAGACCGGTCAGCAGCAGTCGATCCAGGTGACGGCGAGCGGCGGCCTGACGCAGGAAGAGCTCAAGAAGATCCTCGACGAGCAGGCCGACCTGATGCTCGAGGCGAAGGTGGAGGAGGAGGTCAAGAACAAGCGGGTGGAGCTCAAGTCGCTGATGAGCGAGGTCAGCGAGCTGATGCCGCAGCTCCAGAAGGCGACGCAAGGCAGCGAGTTCGGCCAGGACGCGCTCTCGAAGGCGAAGCAGGCGCTCGAGGGAGCGAGGGTGGCGTCGGAGTCGACGGACCTCAAGAAGGTGACCGACAGCATCGACACGCTCACCCGCACGGTGAGTCTCTTCAAGGGCGTTCTGCAGCGCATTGGTCGTTGAGCGATGAGCCGCGAGCGCGCGCAACAGCTGGTCGAGGCGGGCATCTGGCTCAAGCTGTCGGGTGACCGCGAGGGCGCCCGCAAGCTCTTCGAGCGCGCCCTGAAGCTCGACCCCTCGAACGAGAAGGCGGCCCAGCTCCTCTCGGGCACCGAGCCCGACGCGCCGCCGCCGGGGCCCGCCGCGCTTCCCGAGCCGCCCCCGCCGCCGCCGCCGATCGCGCCGGTGGCCAGCGCCAACCCCTTCGAGCCGCCGGCGAACGTGCCGCCCGCGGCCAACGAGCTCGATTGGGGCATGGCCACCGGGTACGCCAGCACCACGCCGCTGCCGCAGGTCGCGCCGCCGGTGCCGCCGGTGATCGATCCGCGTGCGCCGAAGCAGACCATGGTGTGGGGCACCCCCGCGGCGCCGCGCACGACGATGCAGCAGTGGGGCGCCGACAAGCCGCGCCAGACGCTGCCCGGCTGGGGCGTGCCCGACGAGCTCAAGGAGGCGAGCGCCGCCTGGTCCGCCGGGCAGCAGACGATCTCGCTCTCGGGTGACGTGCCCGCAGAGACCCCGCCGCCCTCGACGCCGCCGCTCTTCTCCGCGCCGCCTCCCGAGCCGGAAGCGCCGCCCGTGCCGCCGACCTCGACGCCCTCGGCGGTGTTCGGCGCCCTCGAGCCGCCCGCGCCCCAGACGGTGGAGCTGACCGGCCAGACCGAGCCCGAGCCGCCGCCGCCGTCGACCCCGCCGATCTTCGGGGCCGTCCCGGGCGCGGGGAGCGATCTCGGCTTCGCGTGGTCGTGGTCTGCCTCGGCGCCGAACCCCGAGCCGATCCCCGAGCCGCGGCCCTCTCCGTCGCTGGTGCCGGCGGCCGAGTCGGCGTGGGACGCCCGGAGCAACCCGGGCATCAAGCTCGAGGCCGTCACCGGCCAGGATCGCGCGCTCGATCTGATCTCGAGCGACTCGAAGATCACCAACCCCGGGCTCGCGCGGAAGGAGGAGATCAACGTCATCCTCCGCGGCGCGAAGGATCTCCTCGAGCTCGACGATCACACCGGCGCGATGGAGCTCATCACCCGCGCGCAGCAGCTGGCCCCCGACGACCCCGACGTGATCGCCATGCGCGAGCGCAGCGAGAAGACGCTGCTGGCGATGTTCGAGTCGAAGCTCGGCAAGCTCGACACCGTGCCGCGGGTGCTGCTGAAGGACGACGAGATCATCTGGCTCAACCTCGATCACCGCGCCGGCTTCGTGCTCGCGCAGATCGACGGCACGGTGAGCTTCGACGATCTCTTCTCGGTCTCGGGCATGTCGCGCATCGACACCGCGCGCATCCTCGCGCAGCTGGTGGAAGAGGGCGTGATCAGCCGCGGCTGACCGGCGCCTGCCACCCGGGGATGCCCGGCGCCCGCTCGGCGAGAAAGGCCGCGAACTGGCGGATGCGCTCCGGCACCCAGCGCGACTGCAGGTACACCGCGTGGGCGACGGAGCGCGAGATGCGGAGCTCCGGCAGCACGCGCACCAGCTCGCCGCGCTCGAGGTGCTCCCACGCCGCCCACTCGGCGATCCGCGCGATGCCGGCGTGCTGCAGGGCCGCGGTGAGGATCGCGCGTGAGTTGACCAGCAGCACCGGGCGGGCGGGCTCGAGCACGCGCGTCCTGCCGTTGGGCAGGGTGAAGCGCTCCTCGTCGCGGCCGTACGAGAAGTAGGGGTGCCTGGCGAGCGCCTCGAAGGTCTTCGGCGTGCCGTGCGCCTCGAGGTAGCGGGGCGTGGCCACGAGGCAGAAGCCGTAGCTGCCGAGGGGGCGCGCGACGAGCGACGGGCTCAGCCGCGAGCCGACGCGCACCGCGAGATCGACGCCATCTTCCACCAGATCGACCACCCGATCGGTGACGCCGATCTCCAGGGTGAGGCAGGGGTGGAGCGCGTGGAACTCGAGCGCCAGACGCGTGAGCCACGACTCGCCGAGCGCCACGGGGAACGAGACGCGCACCAGCCCGGCCATCGAGGCGCGATCGCTGCTGAGGGTGCTCTCGGTCTCGGCCAGCTCCATGCGCACCCGGCGCACGACGTCGAGGTAGCGCGTGCCGGCGTCGGTGAGGCGGATGCCGCGGGGGCTGCGCTCGAGCAGCCGCACCCCGAGATCCTTCTCGAGGCGCTCGAGCCGCTTGCTGACCGCCGGCTGCGTCATCTCGAGCGCCTTCGCGGCGCGCGAGAGGCTCCCCGACTCGGCGGTGCGGAGGAAGGCTTCGTGGAGATCCCATCGATCCATGCCGCCACCATCTCACGCGCGCGCGCGTCGCGGCTCTTCCCCACAGGAATGACCTGACGTCGCGCTGCGCACGTACCGGCGGGCGGGCGCCGCGCGCATCTTGTCGCTCATGAAGATCTTCCTCCCGCTCCTCGTGGCCTTCGCCGGCTGGTTCCTCGTCGCCGTGGTGGTGCTCTCGTCGTTCCGCCCGGCGCCGCCGCGCGCCGTCGCGCCCCACGCGCTGCACCTCGAGCCCCGCCGCTGACCGCAGGGGGCATTGACAGTTGGTCGCGCGACCAAATATCTCTTGGTCGTATGACCAAGGCGCAGCCGAGCAGGGCCCCGGCCGACGGCGACGAGCGCGTGCTCCAGGCGGCGGGGCGGCTGTTTCGAGAGAAGGGCTTTTCGGCGACGACGGTGCGCGAGATCGCCGCGGCTGCGGAGCTGCTGCCCGGCAGCCTGCACTACCGCTACGCGAGCAAGGACGAGCTGCTGGTGGCGCTCATGAAGCGTGGCGTGGCGCGCGCGAAGGCGGCGGTGACGAAGGCGATCGCCGCGACGGACGACCCCATCGAGCGGCTGCGGCTGGGGCTGCGGGCGCACCTCGAGCTGCTGTGTGACGGCGACGACTCGCTCTTCGTGCTGCTGTACGACTGGCGCTCGCTGCACGCGGAGCTGCGGCACGACGTCGAGGCCGAGCGCCGCGAGCTCGAGGCGTTCTGGGACGAGCTGCTGCTCGCGGCGCACGCCACCGGCCGCGCCCGCCCGGTGCTCGATCTCGAGCTGGTGCGGCAGTTCGGCTTCGGGGCGATCAACTGGGTGGCGACGTGGTACCGGCCGGGCGAGGGCCGCACGCCCGCGCAGATCGCCGACGCCTTCTGGAGCTACCTCGCGTTCGGCCTGATGCACGAGTCGGCGCGCCCTTCCACCCGGCAGCTCGACGCCCGCTTCAAGACCCTCCTGGAGTGACCATGGCCACGCTCTCGAACCTCGTCCAGACCATCCCCCTCGTGCGCGACGCGAGCGCGAGCGGGAACCTCACGGTGCTCAGGTCGCTCCTCGGCCCGGCCTGGCGGGGCATGATCCAGCAGGTCGGCAAGTCGTCGTCGCACACCGCGCTCCCGGTCTCGTACGCGGCGACCTTCGACTGGAACTACCTGCGCGATCGCCCGCAGCTCGCGCGGCTCTTCGACGCCGCGAAGGACTCGCAGTGGCACGCCCAGAAGGATCTCGACTGGTCGCAGCCGGTCGACCCGCTCTCGGCGGAGGTGCCGCTGCTGCCGTGGGAGTTCCTCCCGGTGTACGGGCTGCCGAGCTTCGAGCAGGCCAGCGCGAAGGAGCGCGCCGAACAGCGCCGGGGCATCACCGCCTGGCTGCTCTCGCAGTTCCTCCACGGCGAGCAGGGCGCGCTCTTCGCCGCGTGCCAGGTGACGGAGGCGGTGCCGTGGCTCGACGGCAAGCTCTACGGCTCGACGCAGGTGGTCGACGAGGGGCGGCACGTCGAGGTGTTCCATGCGTACCTCACGCAGAAGCTCGAGAAGAAGTACGAGGTGAACGACAACCTCTACGTGGTGATCGACGCGCTGATGAGCGACTCCCGGTGGGACATGAAGTTCCTCGGGATGCAGATCATGATCGAGGGCCTGGCGCTCGGCGCGTTCGGGATGATCCAGCAGAAGACGCGCGAGCCGCTGCTCAAGAAGATGCTCACCTACGTCATCACCGACGAGGCGCGGCACGTGCACTACGGGGTGCTGGCGCTCTCGGAGTACCTCGCGCAGCTCACCGAGAAGGAGCGCCGCGAGCGCGAGGACTGGGCGTTCGAGGTCTCGCTCTTCCTGCGCAACCGCTTCTTCGCCCACGAGTTCTACGACGAGTTCTACGGCCACGCGATGACGCGCAAGGAGTGGGAGGCGGTGGTCTTGAGGTCGGAGATGATGGCGCTCTTCCGCCGCACGATGTTCAAGCGCGTGGTGCCCAACCTCAAGCGCATCGGGCTGCTGAGCGAGCGCATTCGCCCGAAGTACGCCGAGCTCGGGCTGCTCGAGTACGAGCACGGCAAGGCCGCGCCCGAGCTCACCGCGAAGGATCTGCTCGAGGAGAAGGACTAGCCCTTCGCCGCGAGGAATTTCTCGACGCCCTTCGCCACCGCGACGAGGTTGGGCTTGATGGCCTGCACCAGGAAGGCCTCGATGGCGGGGCCGATGGTGCCGGCCAGGAGCCGCGGCACGCCCTTCACCTTCGCGGCGTCGACCTTGAGGTCACCCGAGATGCGCAGGGTGGTGACGCCCGGGCGGTGCTCGACGAAGGTGTTCTGCCCGCGGGCGTCGACCGCGTCCTTGAAGGCGGGCACCACCGTCTGCCACTGGCACGTGAAGTCGCCCGCGTTCCACGTCGCGAGATCGTCCCACTCGAGCAGCTCGGCGGAGATCACCTTGCGCACCACCGAGGGGATCTCGCCGCCGCCCTTCCAGCGGTTGACGAACTTCACCAGCTGCCCCTCGTCGACGCGCGAGGTGATGATGATCTCCCGCACGTTCTCGAGGTACGGCACCAGCTCCACGAGGTGATCGCGGTAGGCGGCGAAGACGCGGTCGCGGGGGTGGGCGATGTCGGCGTTCACTTCGATCTTCATGGGTCAGTCCTCGTCGAGGTCTTCGCGCTGGCGGCGCTTCGTCTTCGGTCGATCTTCGTCTTCGTCGTCGTCGAGCGGCTTCTTCTTCAGCTTCGGGCGCTTCTCCTGGTCTTCGTCGTCGCCCTCGTCATCGTCGTCGTCTTCTTCCTGGCCCTGGGCGCGGCGCTTGCGCTTGTCGCGGCGCTCCTGCTCGGCCTCTTCCTCGCGCTCGTCGTCGGTGAGCTCTCGGCGGGGCGTGGCGATGGCCACCGTGAAGCCGGGGAAGATCGCCCAGCCGAAGCCGCCGCTGGCGCCGACGGTGGTCGAGTCGGGCGGCACGTTGACCGTGCGGCTCTGCGCGATGCCCGGGTACACGCCGAAGGCGATCTCCGGCCGGAGGTGGAACCAGCCCAGCGTGATGTCCATGCCCACCGAGGCGCTGATCTGATGGGCGGTGGTGGAGTTGATGATCTCCTGCTTGTCGCTGACGTTGCCGCCGCCGAGGATCGCCGCGTTGAAGTTGCGGTTGAAGATGAAGTCGTAGCCCACGCCCGCGTAGAAGCCGCTGCGGTGCGAGAAGAGCAGCTTGAGCCCGCCGAGGAAGGTGAAGCTGGTCTTCGAGCTCGGTGAGCCCTCGACCTGCACCCCGTCGACGCCCGCGGTGAAGACCGAGCCGCCGAGCGACGCGTAGCCGAAGGCCACCTGCGGCATCAGCGCGAAGTGGGCCACCTTCGACTTGTTGACGGTCCACTTGAGGCCCGGCTGGAGGCCCGCGGAGCTGGCGTGCACGTTGAGCGCGACGTGCTCGCTGAAGCCGTGCTGCAGGTTGGCCTCGAAGGACGGGAGCGTGAAGCCCGCGGTGCGCTCGGTGGTCTTGATCGGGTCGCCGATCGAGTCGCGCGCGTCGAAGGTGGGGTTCGTCTGCGAGGCGTAGAGCACGCCGGAGTACACGCCCACCTCCGTCGCCCCGCGGCCGACGGGCGCCGCCATCTGGCCCAGCGCCATCGAGCGGGGGACGATGCAGCCCGACGCGAGCGCGAGCACACAGCACAACCAGGTTCGCATGCGCGGCATGCTACAAGCTCGCGCGGCAATGACACGGAGAACCATCGGCGACCCGCTCGACCCCGCCGTCGCGTCGGACGAGCAGCGGCTCGAGGCGAGCCTGCGCCCCCAGCGCTTCGACGAGTACGTGGGGCAGGGGCGGGTGGTCGAGAAGCTCAAGGTCTACGTCAAGGCGGCGCTCGCCCGCGGCGAGGCGCTCGATCACTGCCTGTTCTCCGGGCCGCCCGGTCTCGGCAAGACCTCGCTGGCGCACATCATCGCCACCGAGCTCGGCGCGACGCTCCACGTCACCTCGGGGCCCGCGCTCGAGAAGAAGGGCGATCTCGCCGGCTTCCTCACCAACCTCGCCCCGCGCGACGTGCTCTTCATCGACGAGATCCACCGGCTCTCGGCCGCCGTCGAGGAGTACCTCTACCCGGCGATGGAGGACTTCCGGCTCGACGTGACGATCGACTCCGGGCCCGCGGCGCGCGCGATGAAGATCGATCTGCCCGCCTTCACGCTGATCGGCGCCACCACCCGCACCGGGCTGCTCACCTCGCCGCTGCGCGATCGCTTCCAGATCCAGGAGCGGCTCGAGTTCTACTCGCCGATGGATCTCATGAAGATCGTCACCCGCTCGGCGAAGATCCTCGGGGTGAAGCTCGAGCGCGAGGGCGCCGAGGAGATCGCCTCCCGCGCCCGCGGCACGCCCCGCATCGCCAACCGCCTGCTCCGCCGCCTGCGCGACTTCGCGGAGGTCGAAGGGCAGGGGGTCGTCACCCGCGCGCTCGCCGACAGCGCGCTGCGCCGCCTCGACATCGATCCTTGCGGGCTGGATCACATGGATCGCCGCATCCTCCTCACGGTGATCGAGAAGTTCGGCGGCGGCCCGGTGGGCGTCGAGACCATCGCCGCGGCCGTCGGCGAGGAACGCGACACCATCGAAGACGTCTACGAGCCGTACCTCCTCCAGGAAGGCTTCCTCCACCGCACGCCGCGCGGGCGCATGGCGACGCTCCACGCGTACGAGTACTTCGGGAAGGTCGCGCCCCGCCGCGAGCCGCAGGGCGATCTCTTCTGACACCGCGACACGGCTGTCAGAGCGTCTAAGCCCTCAAAAACGCGACAGAAGTGGCGCGGCGACGAAAAATTGAAGTGGATTATTCATGCTCCACCTCGTGATTCCGCGAGGTTTTTCCTTCTCACCCGCTAGTTTCGTGGCATATGGGTTGCTCAACGCGCCGCATCACGCCGGTCTAACCGCCCGGCCTTTCAGTGAGGCGCAACAAGTCATGGCCGGCGACTCGTTCGAGCAACGTACGCTTCAGAGAGTGGTGGTGGTCGAGGGCGTGGGGCTCCACAGTGGGTCTCTGGTGACGCTGCGTCTCAACCCCGCGCCGGTGAACCACGGGCTGGTCTTCGTTCGCACCGATCTGCCGGGTCGTCCGTCGATCCCCGTGCGCTCCGAGCTGGTGACGGACACGTCGCTGGCCACCACGCTGAGCCTGGGCGCGGCGAAGGTCTCGACGGTGGAGCACCTGCTGGCGGCGCTCTCGGGCCTGGGCATCGACAACCTCCGCATGGAGATCGATGGCCCCGAGGTGCCGATCATGGACGGCAGCGCGGCGCCCTTCGCGCAGCGCATCTCGGAGGCGGGCATCCGCCTGCAGGGCGAGCCCAAGCGCTTCCTGGTGATCAAGAAGACGGTCTCGGTGACCGACGGTGACAAGATCGCCACCTTCAGCCCGGCCAAGCGCTTCCGCATCGACTGCACCATCGACTTCAAGCACCCGCTGATCAGCGACCAGCGCTACACGCTCGAGTTCAGCGATCGCTCGTTCATCCGCGAGGTGGCGCGGGCGCGCACCTTCGGCTTCCTGCGCGACGTCGACAAGCTGCGCTCGATGGGGCTGGCGCGCGGCGGCTCGCTCGACAACGCGGTGGTGGTGGACGACTTCTCGATCCTCAACCCCGAGGGGCTGCGGTTCCCCGACGAGTTCGTGCGCCACAAGCTGCTCGACGCGCTGGGTGACGTCGCGCTGCTCGGCCGCCCGGTGATCGGCGCGCTGACGGTCTACAAGACGGGCCACGCCCTCAACCAGAAGCTGGTGGCGAAGGTCCTGTCCGATCCGTCGAACTACGAGGTGGTGCCTGCGCGGTCGCGCGACGTCGTCTCGCACGAGCTCGAGCTCGACGATCTCGCGCCGGTGCTGGCGCCGTCGGCTGCGTGAGCCCGCTCCGGTCGGGGGCGCTCGCGTTCCTGGCCGCGTCGCTCGCCGCCTGCTCGTGTGATCCGCGGCTGCAGCCCGTTCCTTCCTTCGTGCGCGTCGAGCCCTCGCAGCTCGACTTCGGCCGGGTGATCGTCGGCCAGGCGCGCGTGCAGACGGTGGAGCTGATCAACGCCGGCCGCGCGGCGCTCGAGGGCACCTGGTCGCTCGTCGGCGAGGGCTTCCGCAGCGACGACGGGGTGCCTTCGCGGGCGCTCGTCGGCTCGACGCTCCTGACGGTGGTGTGCGCGCCGGAGCACGTCGGCCTCTTCGACGGCCAGGTCACCATCGCGCTCGCGGGCTTCGCGCCGATCGTCGTGCCGCTCGCGTGCGAGGGCGTGGCGGTGCCGGAGTGCGTGCCGAGCGCGCCCTGCCGCACCTCGAGCTGGGACGTGGCGGCCGGGCGCTGCGTCGAGCAGCTGGTGGACGACGGCGTGCGCTGCGAGGTGAGCGACGTCTGCCTGCTCGCGCCGACCTGTCACGCCGGGCGCTGTGAAGGGCAGCTGCGCGGCTGCGACGACGGCGACCCGTGCACCAACGACAGCTGTCACCCGGTCTCGGGCTGCGAGCACTCCGCGACGGTGGCCTGCCCGGGCGCGGGGCCCTGCCGTGCGGGGCGGTGCGTGAGCGGGCAGGGCTGCACGCTGGTCGACGTCGACGACGGCACGCCGTGTGGTCAGCTCCGTGGCTGCGCGCTCGCCGACGTGTGCGTGGCCGGGCAGTGCGTGCAGCGCCGCCCGCCCGAAGGCTTCGTGTGCGCGGCGGGCGGCCCCTGCGGCGGCGAGGGGACGTGCGTGAACGGCGCGTGCGAGGCGGCCGCCCCGACGCCGCTGGTGCCCTCGTGGGGCCTCGCCGCGCCGCAGCCCGATGGGGGCCCTTTTGAGGCGTGGAGCGATCTCTTCGCCGATCGCGACGGCGGCCTCGTCGTCTCGAGCTACTTCTTCACCCCGCCGCGCCTGCGCGCCCAGTCGGCCGCGGCGGTCGACCTCTCGCAGTCGGCGCGGCGCTGCATCAGCTGGCTGGGCTGGGTGGTGTGCGGCGATCTGCCGGCGCTCGCGACCGCGCCGGTGAGCGCGCTCGAGCCGGGCTCGGGTCAGCTCGTCTGGTCCTTCACCGGCGCGGCGACCGTCATCCCCGAGTTCTCCGGCGCCGAGACGCAGTACTTCACGGCACGGCTCGCGGCGCTCAGCGAGAACGAGCTCCTCGCGCTCTACGAGTCGCGCACGCTGCACGAGGGCGTCGACGATCGCTGCCGCGTGTTCGGCCTGGTGGTGCTCGACCGGCACGGCCAGGCGCTCCGCAGCCGCTTCCTCTCCGACCCGATCTTCCAGACGTGCGATCACCCGCACAGCTACGGCGTGGCCGTCGACGCGCGGTCGAACGTCTACCTCGCCTTCACCCCGAGCGGCGTCGACAACCCCGCCACCACGCTCACCGGCACGACGATCTTCAGCTTCACCGCCGCGCTCCAGCCGCGGTGGCGGGTGCACGTGCCGACGCTCTCGGGCGGGGAGCTGGCGGTCGCCGACGGGCTCCTCTTCCAGGAGCAGAGCCGCGAGGTGCGCTCCACGGTGGACGGCGCGGTGGTGGCCACGCTCGCCGCGCCGTTCGGGCTGGGGGTGATCGGCGACGGCGTCGCGGTGGGCGCGGGCGCGGCGATCTCGCTCGACACCACGACGCTGGGCTCGCGCTGGGCGAGCGACGCGGGCACCGCCGCGACCGCGCCGCTGACGCTCGCGCGCTGGGCTTCGCCGTGGGGGCCGCGGGAGATCGCGCTCGGCTTCAGCACCTCGTCGGGTCAGGTGCTGCTCGAGGCCACCGAGGTGCAGACCGGGGCGCGGGCCTTCAGCTGCCCGGTGCAGCTCCCGCGCGCGCCGGCGATGACGGCCCTGACGCCCGAAGGGCTCGCGGTGATGTACGGCACCGTGCCCAACGCGGCTGGCTGGCCGGTGTGCGACACTTGCGATCCGAAGTACGCGAGAACGAAGAGCGGCTTCGCCCTCATTCCGCTGCGCGGGGTAGGGCTGTCGATGGGTGGCTGGTCCGGGGCGTGGGCCGACGAGGGCCACAGCCACCGGGAACGCCGATGACGCAGTTCGAGAACGGGGAGTGAACGCATGCTGCTGTCTCTCGGGTTGACCCTCACCGTGGCGCTGGGCGGCTTCGTGTCCGACGCGCCGCGCGCCGCGACGCTGATCGATCGCGAGCTGCTGGCGCAGGTCGCGCCGCCGCCGCCGATGCCGGCTTCCGCGTCGCCGGTCGTCGATCACGAGGCGCTGCGCTACCGCCTCGCCCAGCTCAAGGCGAACGAGCCGGGCATCGCGGGGCCGATCGTCCTCCTCGTCACCGGCGCGCTCGCCGCGGTGGCCGGCGTCGTCTTCTCGTACGTCGGGCTGCTCGTCTTCGCGCTCACCGCGTCACCGGTGCTGCTGATCCCCGGGCTGCTGGTGCTGTTCTCGGGCGTGGGCATGACCATCGGCGGCGCGGTGTGGCTGGGCGGCTCGATCCGCGAGCGCAACCGGCACCGCCGCGAGGTGCGCCAGCTCGAGCAGCAGCTCGAGGCCGGCGAGCACCAGCCCGATCAGCAGCCTCCGCCGCCGCCGATGCCGCCGCCCGCGGTGTCGGCGCCGATGCCGACCCTGCTGCTCGCTGCGTTCTGATCCGCGTCGTTGCGTCGTGGGGGTGGGTGGCCTAAGCCCGCCGCCCATGATCAAGCCCCTGAAGCTGACCCTCGTCGCGGCCACGTCCGCGGCCCTGCTGTTCACCGGCTGCTCGAAGGACTCCGCCACCACGGGCGGCGGGACGACCGCGTCGGCGCCTGCCGCGGGGGCCGAGAACCCGAACCTCCCCGTCGCGAAGTACAACGACGTGACGATCACCCTGAAGGAGGTCGACGAGAAGCTGGCCCCGCAGCTCAAGCAGCTCGAGAAGCAGAAGCTCGAGATGCGCATGCAGGCGGCCGAGCAGCTCGCCCTCGAGAAGCTGATCGGCGCCGAGGCGAAGAAGGTCGGTCAGACCGACGAGCAGTGGGTCAAGGCGCAGCTCGAGGCGAAGCTCCCGCCGCCGGCCGAGGCCGACATCCAGAAGGTCTTCGACGAGAACAAGGACAAGATGCCCCCCGGCGCGACGGTCGACTCGATGCGCCAGCAGATCATCGGCTTCCTCCAGAAGGACAAGCAGAAGGAAGTCCTGATGGGGATCCTCGACGAGGTGAAGACGAAGGCGAAGTTCCAGATGCTGCTCGAGGAGCCGCGCGTGCAGGTCGCCGCCATCGGCCCGGCGCGTGGCCCTGAGGGCGCGAAGATCACCATCGTCGAGTTCTCCGACTTCGAGTGCCCGTTCTGCGGCCGCGCCGAGGAGTCGGTCTCGCAGGTGATGGAGAAGTACGCCGGCAAGGTGCGCCTCGTGTTCCGCCACTTCCCGCTCGACTTCCACCCGAACGCGCCGAAGGCCGCCGAGGCGTCGATGTGCGCCAACGACCAGGGCAAGTTCTGGGAGATGCACAAGGTGCTCTTCGCCAACCGCAGCGCGCTCTCGGTCGACGATCTCAAGAAGCACGCGGCCACCATCGGCCTCGACGCGGCGAAGTTCGCGGAGTGCCTCGACGGCGGCAAGATGAAGGCGGTCGTCGAGAAGGACAAGAAGGACGGCGCCGAGGTGGGCGTCAACGGCACGCCGGCCTTCTTCATCAACGGCAAGCTCCTCTCGGGCGCGCAGCCGTTCAGCGAGTTCGAGAAGGTCATCGACGCCGAGCTGAAGAAGGGCGGGTGACGCGTGAAGGGTCGGGATCATCTCGCGCTGGCGGTCGACCTGCCGCTCCCTGAAGGCATCGCTGCCTGGGAACAGGTCGCGCCGCACGTGGGCGTGGCGAAGGTGGGGCTCTCGCTCTTCGTCGAGCACGGGCCGAGGGCGGTGGAGCCGTTCCTCCACCGCGGCGCGCGCGTGTTCCTCGATCTCAAGCTGCACGACATCCCCAACACCGTCGAGCTCGCGGCGACGCGGGCCGGCGCGCTGGGGGTGTCCTTCCTCACGGTGCACGCCTCGGGCGGGGCGCCGATGATCAAGGCGGCAGTGCAGGGGGCGGCGGAAGGGGCGCTCCGTGCAGGCTTCAAGCCGCCGACGGTGCTCGCGGTGACGGTCCTCACCTCGATGGACGACGCGCACCTCGCCGAGACGGGCATCCCCCGCTCGGCGCACGCGCAGGCCGAGCTCCTCGCGCAGCTCGCCATGAAGGGCGGCGCGCCCGGGCTGGTCTGCAGCGCGCGCGAGGTGAGCGCGGTGCGCGCGCTCGTCGGGCCCGACGTCTTCCTCTGCACGCCGGGCATTCGGCCGGCGGGCTCGGCGGCGAACGATCAGTCGCGCACCGAGACCCCCGCGGCGGCCATCGCGGCGGGCGCGGATCTGCTG
>JBMORD010000112.1:0-123697 GCA_049322495.1 Myxococcota bacterium
GGCGTCGGCGCCGGCCTCATCCCCCTCGCCGCGGCGCTCGCGGCGAACTTCGGGCACGGCTGCGCGAGCGGGCACTGTTCGACGCTCTGCCTCCCGGCCTGCATCGCGGGCGGCGTCACCGCGGGTCTGCTGGTCTCGGGGCTCGTGTGGCGAGGCCGGCTCGGCAACGGCGCGTGGCTCAGCGCCGGCGCGACGTGTCTCCTCACCGGCGCGATGGGCTGTTCGTGCGTCGGCTATTCGGGCGTCATCGGCCTGGTCGCGGGCTTCGCGGCGGGCTCGCTGCCGATGGTCGGCCGCCGCCTGCTCAAGGCCTGACTCACCAGCTGAGGCTCGTCGCAGCGGCGGGGGCCTTCGGCTCGGCGGCGACCGGCGCGGACTCGAGATCCTGGTAGCCCTCCTTCTTCGCGCGCACCCGGTAGGTGCCCCTGGGGACCGCCTTGAAGCGGAAGTTGCCCGACTCGTTCGAGCGCGTCGTCGCGACGACCTTCCCGTCATCGTCGACCAGCTCCACCGTCGAGTCGGCGGCGAAGCCCGCCCCGCCGCTCTTGAGGCCGAGGTTGCCCTGGATCTCGCCGGTCTTCTCGCGCTGCACGCGCTCGCTGTCGTGGAAGAACACCTGCGTCTCGCTCTGGCGCACGTTGCCCCCGGCGTCGCGGAACGAGACCTTCGCCAGGTACCGCCCCCGCGGGAGCAGCTGGCCGTCGGCGCTCTTGCCCGCCCACGACAGGCTCACCGGCCCGGGCATCGAGGGCGTCTTCGACTGGCTCACGCGCGCCTCGGGCTTCGCCTCCGAGTCCTTCTCGCCGAGCTTGAAGACCTCGAGCTCGACGCTGCCCTTCTCCGCCTCGGTCGCGATGTTGCGGAGCGAGACCTCCGTCACCTGCTTCTCTTCGTCGAAGCGCGCGCCGAGCTGGGTGAGGAAGACGTCGCCCGAGAACAGCTCGACGCGCCGCCGGCTCGTCTGGCCGCGGGCGTTCGTCGCCACCGCGTCGAGGAAGTGCTTGCCGGTCGCGAGCGGAGGCAGGGGGAATGAGAGCTCCGGCCCCTTCACGTCGAGCACCAGCTTGTCGTCGAGGAACAGCGAGACGTCGTTCACCGCGAGGCCGGTGTTGTCCTTCGCCTCGACGATCACGCGCGCACCGGGGCTCACCTTCTCGCCGTCGCTCACGCCGCGGATCGAGAGCGTCACCACGTCGACGGACACCAGGCCCAGCACCGCCCACATCGCCTCTGCCCGCGCCGCGCCGCTCGCGCCCCAGCCGCCGTCCTTCTGCTGGTTGGTGATGAGCCAGCGCAGGCCGTTGGCGATCGGCGTCTCGCGGTCGCTCAGCCCCGCGGCGCGCAGGGCGTAGACCGTCTGCCCGGTCGCGAGCGGGTTCGAAGACAGCTCGTCGCCCGGGTACGACATGAAGTTGTCGGTCATCGGGTGCCGCGTCTTCCCGAAGGCCCAGCCGCCGTCCTTGCCCTGGCGTGAGAGGAGCTCCTGCACGAGGGCTGCGGTCGAAGGCTCGTGGCCGCCCACGCCCGCGGCGACGAGCGCCATCAGCGCGTGGTTGAGATCCTGCAGCGCGACCTTCGTCTGGTGCTGCTCGCCGAGCTTCCACGCGGTGACCTGACCGAGCACGAAGCTCTCCGCGCGGCGGAGCGGCCCACGCCAGGCGTCGTCGGCTGAGCGCGCGTAGCACTGCCGCCACGCCTGCATCGCCTGGTAGGTGGTCTGCATGGTGCCCGCGGCGACGGGGCCCATCACCGGGTGATCGCCCACCACCGCGCCGTCAGCCCGCTGGATGGGGAGCAGCTCGCGGCAGATGCGCAGCAGATCGTCGGTGAGCTTGCCCCCGAGGTACTTGTCGTAGCGCGCGAGGCCCGCGCCCGCGAAGGCACGCGAGGTCTTCGGGAAGGTGCCCGGTGAGAGACCTCCCGCAGAGCGGACGCCAGTGGGCCCGGAGATCAGGTTGTCGACCAGCGCTCCGAGGGCGTCCTTCGGCACTGTGTACTGGTGGTGCTCGCCGACGGCGAGGCCCTCGATGGACACTGCCTGCACGTGGCAGCCGAAGCAGCCCTGGTGCTCCGTCTGCCAGGCGAGCGCGCTCTTCGCGAGGAAGTGGAGCCCCTTCTGGGCCGCGGGGCGCAGGCCCTCGTCGGCGGGCGCGGCGGCGAAGGCGGGCAGGGCGAACAGCAAGGACACGGCAAAGGCGCGTGAAGTCATCGGGATCCCCTCTGGGAGTCCCTTCAACGGGCGACCTTCGCGATCGATCTGCTTAGAGCGTCTCAGGGGTGAGCTGAGGGCTGGGCTTCGTCTTGCGGCCCATGTCCTTGACCGACAGGCCGGCGCGATCGAGCACGGCGCGCGACACCTGAATCGGCGCTTCGAGGCCGAGGGCGAGCGCGATGGCGTCGCTCGACCGTGCGTCCAGGGTGACGGTCTGCTTGCCCCGGGCGATCACCACGCGGCCGAGGAAGGTGTTGGCCTGGAGATCGTCGATCTCCACGCGCACCAGCCTGCCGCCGAGCCGGGTGATCACCTCTTCCAGGAGGTCGTGCGTCAGCGGGCGGGGCGGCGTCTTCTTCTGCAGCCGCAGGCTGATCGCCAGCGCCTCGTTCGGGCCGATCATGATCGGCAGGGCCAGGCCTTCCTTTCGTTCGAGCAGCAGCACCGCGAGGCCCTCGTCGGTCTCGATGACGTCGACCACCTCCACCGGCACGAAGACGGGCGCCGGCCTCACCCCCGCATCGGCGCCGAGCGCGCACGCGGCGGACAGCACGATGAGGGCGAAGAGCCGGCGCATGGGCGCAGTGTCGCAGCACGGCGCAGCCGACGCGCGGCGCGGGTCCCCCGGTCGGTCAGGTCGGCGCAGCGGCGGCGTCGGGCCGGCATGCTGAACACCTCGAGGCCACCGCCATGGAACGCGCGCTCCACGAAGCGCTGGTGCGTTGGCGGAAGTGTCGCTGCGAACGGCTGGCGCTGAACATCGACATCCTCTCCGAGCGGCTCCTCTGCACTCGGCCTCAGTGCGCGGCAGACCGCTGGAACGCGGTCGCGGCACGGCGGCGCGCGGAGGAGCTGCCCGGGCTCCTCTCGACCCTGGCCGAGGTCGGCTCCTCGCGCTTCCTCGCGCAGCTCGACGCCCTGCGCGGGTTCGAGCCCGATCCGCGCGTCGCGCAGGCGGTCCGCTTCGCGCTCGAGTCCCGGGAGGATCTCGCCGCGCCCGCATACCGAGCGCTCTGGCGGCGGGTGTTCGCGGTGCTGGCGAGCATCGGGGATCCGCGCGCGCGCGGCTGGCTGCCTCCGTTGATCCAGGCGCAGCGCGGCGGCACGACGACCTCGTTGCGCTGGCTGAGACAGCAGACGTCGTCGCTGTGCGGCGCGCTCCCCGAGCCGCAGCCGACGGAGGTCGAGCCGTTGCCGCCGCCGCCGCCCCGCCTCGATGCGTTGTCGTCGGCGCAGCGGCTGGTGCTCGCCGATGCGCTCTCGGAGCAGGGAGACCCCTTCGGCGAGTTCCTCGTGCTCCAGCACCAGGACCCGCTGCCGCCGGTCGCGCAGCGGCGGTGCAACGTGCTGGTCCGCGACTACGGGCGCCGGTGGCTGGGGCCGCTGTCGCGCGCGATCCGTCCCCGGGGGCTGCGCTTCGAGCGTGGCGTGGTCGTCGCCTGCTCGCTGAGCGGTGGACGGGCCGCGGAGTTCACCAACCACCCGGGCTGGGCGTGGGTGCGCACGCTCGAGGTCGGCGGGCTCCAGTACGCGACGCGGCTCGCACCGGTGCTGGAGTTCCTCCGCGCGCCGGTCCTCGCCCGGGTCCGGGAGCTGGTGGGCGTCCCGGTGTGGCTGCTGTGGGCGCTGCTCGACGGGCCGCTCCCGTTCCAGCTCGAGCACGTCGAGGTGCCGGGGTGGGTCCAGCCGGCGGAGTTCGAGCTGGTCCTCAGGCACCGCGCCTTTGCTGGCGTCAAGTCGTTCGTGGCCAACGGCCGGTGGCTCCGCTCGCCCGCCCAGGCCCCTGCAACGCCTCGGGATTCTGAGGGTGTCACGCCTCGCGGCGCCCGCGCCTAGAGGGGCATGAGCACGCTGCAGGAGAGGGCACGTCGGGCGTACGAGTGGGCGCGGCTGCGGCGCGCGCTCGTCGCGTCGATCCCCGTGGCGGCGCTGGTGACGGTGTCGATGCTGCTCGTCACCCGCCCCGATCGCGCGGGGCTGGTGGGCGTGGCGGTGGTGCTGGTGGGCGTGTGGAGCCTGTGGCGCGGCGTCGGGCTCCCGCAGGCCTTCGCGGCCGGCGTGACGAGCGGCCTGGTGCCGCTGCTCGCGGTGAGCGCGGCGATGAAGGCCCCCCACGCGTGCGCGGCCGGCCTGTGCATCTCGGTCTGCCTGCCCGCGGCGGGCGCGGGTGGGCTCGTGGCGGGCGTGCTCCTCGGGCTCTGGCAGCGCCGCTTCTCGCCCTCGCGCCGGCAGCTCGCGCTCGGCTTCGCGGTCATGGTGCTCACCGGCGCGATGGCCTGTGCGTGCATCGGCCTGACCGGCGTGGCGATCCTCCTGCTCACCGGCGGCGCGACGCTGCTCCTCACGCTGCGGAGGGCGTCATGAGCCGCGCGCTGGTGCTCGTGCTGCTCTCGGGCGCGGCGCTCGCCGACGAGCACCTCGACGCGCTCGTCGCGGAGTCGCTCGCGGTGCGACCCGAGCTCTCCCGCGCCAGCGCGGACGTCGAGGCTGCGCGGGCGCGCGTGCCGCAGGTGACGGCGTGGAGCGACCCGATGCTCGAGGTCGGCGTGCAGAACGATGGCTTCACGAAGTGGGGCGTCGGCACCGATCCGATGAGCTGGGTCTCGTTCATGGCGCGCCAGAGCGTGCCCTTCCCGGGCAAGAACCCGCTGCGCGCCGAGCTCGCGCAGACCGAGGTGCGGCGCGAGGAGCTGCGCCTCGAGCGCGCGCGCCGCACCGCCACCGCCGAGATGCGCCGCGCCTACCTCGCGCTGCAGGCCGCGCGCGAGCGCCAGTCCCTCCTCGCCGGGCTGCGCGCGCTGTGGAGCACCACCCGCGCCGCGGTGCAGGCCCGCTACGAAGCGGGGCAGGCGACGCAGGCCGAGCTGGCGCGCATCCGCCTCGAGGAGTCGCGCCTCGCCCAGCGCGCGCGGCTGCTCGGGCTCGAGGAGCAGGTGGCGCTGCGGCAGGTGAACCGGCTCCGTGCGAAGCCGCTGGACACGCCCGTGCAGACCTCGCCGCTGCGTGACTTCCCGGTGCTGCCGGCGCACGACGTCGAGACCAGCCCTGAGCTCGCGCTGGCCCGCGTCGCCCACGCGCGGGTGGAGGTCGATCGCTCGCTGCGTCGGCGCGCGCTGCTGCCGGATCTCCAGATCGCCGCGGGCGTGATGGTGCGCGGCCCGCTCGAGCCGATGTGGACCGTGACGCTCGGTGTGCCGATCCCCGTCTTCAGCGGCGTGCGGCTGCTCGACGAGCAGCGTGAGCTCGATGGCATGCGCGGCGGGGCGGCGGCGGAGCGCGAGGAACTCGAGCAGCAGCTGGCCGCGGGGCGCTCGCAGCGGGAGGTGCGGTTCGCGACGCTCGCCGAGGCCTGGGGCGTGTCGAGCGGCGAGCTCATCGCCCAGGCGCGCACGCTCTGCGAGGCCGCGCTCAGCGACTACCGCACGGGCCGCGGCGCGCTGTCGCTGGTGCTCGAGGCGAACGCCACGCTCGTCGCCGAGCAGGAGGCCGCGCTGGACACCCTGGTCGAGGCCTGGACCGTCGTCATCGAGCAGGACGAGCTCGTCGTCGGAGGTGGAGCGTCATGATGCGCATCATTCTCGTGGTGGTGGTGACGGCGCTGGTCGCCGGCTACGCGGGGCTCCGCTACGGCGAGCACGCCCACGAGCACGGCGACGCGCGCGCCGAAGAGGCGCCGGCCGTCACGCAGACCTGGGTGTGCCCGATGCACCCCGAGGTGGTGCAGGACCACCCGGGCACCTGTCCCATCTGCAAGATGAAGCTGGTCGCGAAGACGGTGAGCCCCGCGCCGGCGAAGCCCTCCGAGCGCGAGCTGGTCGTCGTCGATGCGATGCGGCAGCAGCTCATCGGCCTCACCACCGCGGCGATCGATCGTGGCGTGGTGGCGAAGGAGCTGCGGGCCGTGGCGCGCGTCACGGTCGCCGAGCCGCAGGTGCGCCGCGTGACGATGAAGGTGCCCGGCTTCGTCGAGAAGGTCTTCGTCGACTTCGTCGGCAAGCCGGTGCGCCGTGGTCAACCGCTCTTCACCCTGTACAGCCCGGAGCTGGTGGCCGCCGAGAACGAGCTGCTGATCGCGCGCAAGAGCGGAGACACGGCGCTGCTCTCGGCCGCGCGCACGAAGCTGGAGCTGTGGGACGTCCCCGCCGCCGAGCTGGAGCGGCTCGAGCGCGAAGGCTCGGTGGGGCGCTCCGTCACCTTCGTCTCGCCGGTGGCCGGCGTCGTCACCCGGAAGGAGCTGGTCGAGGGCGCGCGGCTCGAGCTCGGCGCGATGGCCTACGAGGTCTCGGATCTCTCGACGGTGTGGGCGGTGGCCGAGCTGTACGAGTCGGAGCTCCGCTTCGTCTCTGTCGGCATGGAAGGTGAGCTCAAGCTGGGCGCGTTCCCCGATCGGCGCTTCCGCGGCAAGGTGCTCTTCGTCGACCCGGTGCTCGACCCGAAGTCGCGTACGGCGCGGGTGCGGCTGAGCTTCACCAACCCCACGGGGGAGCTCCGCCCGGAGCTGTTCGGCGAGCTGACCATCGCCCGCCCGACGCGCGAGGTGACGCGGATCCCCAAGGACGCGCTGGTGCGCAGCGGCACGGGCGACGTCGCCTTCGTCATGCAGGACGAGGGGCACTTCGAGCCGCGCCAGGTTCAGCTCGGCGAGGTCGGCGCGGAGTACGCCGAGGTGCTCGCGGGCGTCCGTGAGGGCGAGCGGGTGGTGACGCACGCCAACTTCCTCATCGACTCCGAGTCGAAGCTGCGCGCCTCGTTGAACCGCTTCCGCGCCGCGGCGAGCACGACCGGCGCCACCGGAGCCACCCCGTGATCCAGAAGATCATCCGGTTCTCCGCCGAGAACCGCTACCTGGTGATCGCGGTCGCCATCCTCGCGCTGGTCGCGTCGTGGCACTCGATGCGCACCATCCCGCTCGACGCGCTGCCGGATCTCGCCGACACGCAGGTGATCATCTCCGCGCGGTGGGATCGCAGCCCCGATCTCCTCGAGGATCAGGTGACGTACCCCATCACCGCAGCGCTCCTCGGGGCGCCGAAGGTGAAGGCGGTGCGCGGCTTCTCCGACTTCGGCGCGGCCTTCATCTACGTGATCTTCGAAGACGGCACCGAGCCGTACTGGGCGCGCACCCGGGTGCTCGAGCAGCTCTCGAAGCTCCAGGGACAGCTCCCGGCGGGCGTGAAGGTCGAGCTCGGCCCCGACGCGAGCACCGTCGGCTGGGTGTTCCAGTACGCGCTCGTCGATCGCTCCGGCCAGACGCCGCTCGACGAGGTGCGCTCGTACCAGGACTGGTTCCTCCGGTACTCGCTGCAGAGCGTGCCGGGCGTGGCCGAGGTGGCGACGGTGGGCGGCCAGGTGCGGCAGTACCAGGTGAGCGTCAACCCCAACGCGCTCGCCTCGTACGGGCTGGGCATCGACGCGGTGATCAACGCGGTGCGCGCGGGCAACGCCGACGTCGGCGGCCGCCTCGTGGAGTTCTCCGGCAAGGAGTACATGGTCCGCGGTCGCGGCTACGTGAAGCAGCTGTCGGATCTCGAGCAGCTGGTGCTCAAGACCGAGAACGGCACGCCGGTGCTGGTGAAGGACGTGGCGACCGTCGCGCTGGGCCCGGAGCTCCGCCGCGGCATCGCGGATCTCGACGGGGAAGGCGACGTGGTGGGCGGCATCGTGGTGATGCGTCAGGGCGAGAACGCGCTGGCGGTGATCGAGCGGGTGAAGGCGAAGCTCGCGGAGCTGAAGCCGTCGCTCCCCCGGGGCGTCGAGCTGGTGACGACCTACGATCGCTCGGAGCTGATCGGCGGCGCGATCGAGACCGT
Organism: Myxococcota bacterium; assembly: GCA_049322495.1. Classification (GTDB taxonomy): domain Bacteria; phylum Myxococcota; class Myxococcia; order Myxococcales; family Myxococcaceae; genus Archangium_A. The sequence continues at coordinate 8,023 of JBMORD010000112.1, forward strand.
CAGCCACAAGCTGCTCGAGGAGATCCTGATCGTCTCGCTGATCATCCTCCTCTTCCTCTGGCACTTCCCGTCGTCGATCGTCCCCATCCTCACCATCCCCATCTCCGTCGCGCTCTCGTTCATCCCTCTCAAGCTGATGGGCGTCGACGCGAACCTCATGTCGCTCTCGGGCATCGCGATCTCCATCGGCGTGCTGGTCGACGGGGCGATCGTCGAGGTCGAGAACGCCTACAACCGCATCCACCACTGGATCGCCGACGGGCGGAAGGGCGACTTCTACCAGGTGCGGCTCCAGGCGCTGATGGAGGTCGGCCCCGGGGTCTTCTTCTCGCTGCTGGTGATCGCCGTCGCCTTCATCCCCGTCTTCACCCTCGTCGATCAGGAAGGGCGCCTCTTCCGCCCGCTGGCGCTCTCGAAGAACCTGGCGATGGCCATCGCGGCGCTGCTGGCGATCACCCTCGACCCGGCGCTGCGCATGCTCTTCGCGCGCGTCGACCCCTTCACCTTCCGCCCGCGCTGGCTGGCGAAGCTCGCCACGCTGCTGCTGGTCGGGAAGTACCGCGCCGAGGAGCAGCACCCGGTGAGCCGGCTGCTCCACCGGCTGTACGAGGGCCCGTGCCGCTTCGTGCTCGATCACCCCAGGACGGTGCTCGTCGCCGCGGGCGCGCTCGTGGCGACCAGCGTGCCGCTGTACCTCTCGCTCGGCTCGGAGTTCATGCCGCCGCTCCGTGAGGGGACGATCCTCTACATGCCGTCGGCGGTGCAGCCGGGCATGTCGGTCGCCGAGGCCGAGCGCGTGCTGCGCGCTCAGGATCGCATCCTGCGCGCGGTGCCCGAGGTCGCGCGCGTGTTCGGCAAGGCGGGCCGCGCGAACACCGCGACCGACCCCGCGCCCTTCACGATGATGGAGACCACCATCACCCTCAAGCCCGAGGCGCAGTGGCGCGAGAAGCCGCGCTGGTACTCGAGCTGGGCCCCGGAGTGGCTCAAGCCGGTCTTCCGCCCGCTGTGGCGCGATCGCATCACCGAGGAGGAGCTCGAGGCCGAGCTCGACGAGGCGCTGCGCCTGCCGGGCATCTCGAACGCGTGGACCATGCCGATCCGCGGCCGGCTCGACATGCTCACCACGGGCGTGCGCACGCCGGTGGGCATCAAGGTGACCGGCGCCGATCTCGCCACCGTGGAGCGCCTGGCGACCGAGGTGGAGGGCGTGGTGGCGCGCGTGCCCGGCACCCGCAGCGTGGTCGCGGAGCGCACCGCCGGCGGCTCGTACCTCGACTTCGAGCTCAAGCGCGGCGAGCTCGCGCGCTACGGGCTGTCGGTGGACGACGCGAACATGCTGGTGATGACCGCGGTCGGCGGCGACGTGCAGAGCGTCACCGTCGAGGGCCGCGCGCGCTACGGCATCAGCGTGCGCTACGCGCGCGACTACCGTGAGGATCTCGAGGCGCTCCGCCGGGTGCTGGTGCCGCTGCCGAACGGGGCAGGGCAGATCCCCTTCGAGGCGATCGCCGACGTGAAGCTCACCGAGGGGCCGGCGATGCTGCGCGACGAGAACGGCCTGCTCGCCAGCTACGTGTACGTCGACTTCGACACCGCGAAGACCGACGTCGGCACCTGGGTCGAGCGCGCGAAGGCGGCGGTGAGCGGCGCGGTCAAGGTGCCCTCGGGCTACGGCCTCGCGTGGAGCGGCCAGTACGAGAACATGATCCGCGTGCGTGAGCGCCTGACGCTGATCCTCCCGGTGACGCTGGTGCTGATCTTCGGGCTGTTGCTGCTCAACACGCGCTCGGTGTTCAAGGCGGGCGTGGTGATGCTCGCGGTGCCGTTTTCGGCGGTGGGCGCGCTGCTGCTGCTCAACCTGCTCGGGTACCACATGTCGATCGCCGTCTGGGTCGGGCTCATCGCGCTCATGGGCCTCGACGCCGAGACGGGCGTCTTCATGCTGCTGTTCCTCGATCTCTCGGTCGACGAGGCGCGCAAGCGCGGCGCGCTCACCACGGTCGCGCAGCTCAAGGAGGCGATCGTTCACGGCGCGGTGAAGCGCGTGCGCCCGAAGGCGATGACCGTCGCCGCGGCGATGCTCGGGCTGCTGCCGATCATGTGGTCGACCGGCACCGGCGCCGATCTCATGAAGCGCATCGCCGCGCCGATGGTCGGCGGCCTGGTGACCAGCTTCCTGCTCGAGCTCCTCGTGTACCCGGCGATCTACTTCCTGCGCGAGGCGCGCTCGCTTCGGCCGGAGCCCGTCGTGCCGTCGTCTGACGCGGCGCTCGCCGGGCCGTGAGCGCTGGTCTTCGTGCGCACCTGGTCGAATCGCATCCCAGCGTGGCGCGCTCGCCTGCGCCGCGCCTGGAAACGAGCTCGCCTGGTGCGGTCGCGGGCTCCGCCTTCTGCCGCGGCGCTCGCCGTGCCCTGCGCTACCCTGCGCTTCGTGCGCACGGTCCTGCTGATCGCCGACCTCGAGGGCATCACCGGCGTCGACTCGCTCGAGGCGCTCGTGGGAGGCGGCGAGGGCGCCGACGCTGCGGTGCATCGCATGAACGAGGAGGTCGCCTTCGTCGCCCGGCTGCTCCTCGAGGCCGGGGTCGAGCACGTGCGGATCTCGGACGCGCACCGCTCGGGGGCTCCGAACCTCGACCCCTCGCTGCTCCCCGCGCGCACCTCAGTGCACCTCGAGGATGACCTGTACGGCGGGGCGCTGCTCGACGGTGTCGAGGCGGTGGCCTGCGTCGGCATGCACGCGTCGGCTCAAGCGGCCGGCTTCGGCGCGCACTGCGTCTCGCTCTCGACCGCGTGGACGCACGGCGGCGCACCGTTGTCCGAGACTGCCCTCGTCCGGCTCCTCGCGGCGGAGCGCGGCGTTCCCCTCTGGTTCTCCAGCGGCGACGACGTGCTCGCGCGCGAGCTCGGCGAGGTGCCCTTCGTCATCACCAAGCGCTCGCGCGCCGTCGACCTCACCGCCTCGCGGCCCTGGCGCGACGTCGAGCAGGACTTTCGCGCGGTGGTCCGAGCTGCCCCCTCCGCCGTGCCCGACGTTCCCCGCGCACCGCTCGAGGTGCGCTTCCAGACCCTGGCCGAAGCCGAGGCGGCGGCGACGCGCACCGGGCGAACGCGTCAGGGCACGCGGGTGATCCTCGAGACCGCGAGCTCGTTCGGCGCGCAGTACACCGAGGCGCTGCGGTTGATCGACGCGGCGCAGGACGCACTGCTGGCGCGCGTCTCCGGTCAGCCGGGCACCCGGGAGTTTGCGCGATCCGCGGCGGCGCTCTTCGCCGCGCGGTGGGAGTGATCACTCCTCGGCGTCGGCGGCGATCTTCTTCTTGCGCGGCGTCGGCTGAGCGAAGGCGTTGGCCTCGACCTGTTCCTTCGAGGCGCGGTTGTAGGCGCTCCACGCGAAGGGCACCGCGATCCCCAGCGCCAGCACCGTGAAGCCGATGGCCATCCACGGGAAGCGGTATTCGGAGGTCTGGCTGTTGGGCTCGGAGAAGGTGCCGAGGCGGTTGCGCGACCGCTCGCGGGCCGCGGCGCGATCCTCGTCGGTGACGTCCTGGAACTCGGAGATCCGCCGGCGTTTCTCGGCCTTCTCGTCGGCGGCGAGCGCCCCCGTGGTGGCGAGGAGCCCGAGCGTCAGGAGCATGAGGCGGATCGACCGGCGCATGACCGCAGACCGTACCACCATCAGGCCAGCTCGACGCGCTCGAGGTGTTGCGGCACCGCCACCGGCCAGCCCCGGGCCGCCACCTTCTGGCGCAGCGCCTCGAGCGCGCCGGTCTCGCCGTGCACCAGGAGCGTCTGCTTCGGCGGGCTCTTGAACCCGTCCATCCACCGCAGGGTCTCGTGCCAGTCGGCGTGCGCCGAGAAGCCGCTGATGCTGAGGATCTTCGCCCGCACCTCGACGAGCTCGCCGAGCAGCTTGACCTCCTTCTCACCCTCGAGGAGCCGCCGGCCGCGCGTCCCTTCCGACTGGTAGCCGACGAAGAGCACCGTGCTCCGATCGTCGGGCAGCCGGTGCTTGAGGTGGTGCAGCACGCGCCCGCCGGTCGCCATGCCCGAGGCGCTGACGATGATGCCCGGGCCGCGGAAGCCGTTGATGGCCTGCGACTCCTTGCGCGCGGTGACGAAGCGGGTGTTCGCCGTGCGCAGCGGCGTGTGCCCCTCGTCGAGGATGGAGCGCATCTCGAAGTCGTGCTCGTGCAGGTGGGACAGGTAGATCGGCGTGGCGTCGCAGGCCATCGGCGAGTCGACGAACACCGGCAGCTCGGGGATCCGCTTCGCGCGCTCGAGGATGCCCAGGCGGTAGAGGATCTCCTGCGTGCGGCCGACGGCGAACGCGGGGATCACCAGCACCCCACCGCGCTTGACGATGTCGTTCACCGCGTCGGCCAGCGGCGCGAGCGGGTCGTGGTTGGCGTGCTCGCGGTCGCCGTAGGTGCTCTCGGTGATGAGCGTGGTGGCGAAGTCGATCGCCTCCGGGTCGCGGAGGATCGGCGCGTTGTAGCGCCCGAGATCACCGGTGAAGACCACCCGCTGCTTCGTGGTGGCGAGGTCGAAGACGCAGATCGCGCTCCCGAGAATGTGCCCCGCCCGCTGGAAGCGCAGCGAGACCCCGGTGAGGATGTTGCGCGTCTTGTCGTAGCCGAAGCTCTCGAAGAGCTTGAGCGCGGCGAAGGCGTCGGCCTCCTCGTACAGCGGCAGCGCGGGCTTGTGCTTCGAGTAGCCGCGCTTGTTCGCGTAGTGCGCCTCTTCCTCCTGAATGCGCGCCGAGTCGGGGAGCATGATGCCGCTCAGATCGCGCGTGCCGCTCGTGCAGTACACGGGGCCGCGGTACCCGTCGCGCACGAGCCGCGGCAGCCCGCCGGTGTGATCGATGTGCGCGTGGGTCAGCACCACCGCGTCGATGCTCTTCGGGTCGATCGGCCACGGCGCCCAGTTGCGATCGCGCAGCTCGCGCCGCCCCTGAAAGAGCCCGCAGTCGATCAGCACGCGCAGCCCCTCGTGCTCGAGGAGGAACCGGGAGCCGGTGACCGTGCCCGCTGCGCCAAGGAAGGTGATCGAGGTCTTCATGGAGCAAGTCTCTCAGTCGAACGAGAGGGCCACCACGTGAAGTGGCGGCAGGCCGAAGTCGAAGCGCCAGGCGAACTGATAGCGCAGCGAAACGGGCAGGTAGCCCGCGAAGCTCGTGCGGATCGCGACGCTGCCGCCGACCGCCTTGAGCGAGGTGGCCTCGGTGACCGCCCCCGAGCCGAAGACCTCGACGTCGATCTGCCGGAAGAAGATCGACGGGAAGAGCCACAGCAGCGAGGCGAAGCCGCGATCGATGACGAACGCGTAGCGGTACCTCGCGCTGAAGATCGCCGCGTGCTGCGCGCGCACCGCGAAGTCGTCGAAGCCGCGCACGCCCTCCACCAGCGTCCCGGGGAGGAACACGCCGGGGCCGGTGGGGAAGGCCGCCCGGGAGCCGACCTCCACCAGGTTGGTCCAGGTGGGCACGCCGCCGACCCGCAGCGCGCCGGTCGGAGCGCCCAGCAGCGAGCGCCCCGTCGCGCTCATGAAGAACGAGTGGCGCTTCGAGAGCGGGAGCGGCACCGCCACGCCCACCTGCCCCCGGAGATCGACCATGTCGCGGTCGCTGCCGATCGCCTTCGGGTAGCCCGCCACGTCGAAGTCGAACGAGAAGTACCGCTGGGTGCCGGCGTACGCCGTCGAGTCGCCCGCCGCCCACGAGAAGGCCGCGGTCGGGCCGAGGAACTTCTCGGTCGCCTGCCCGAAGGGCTCCCACACCTCGGTGCGCACGCCGAAGGAGATCGGCACGCTGAAGATCGAGCGGCCGACGGAGATCCCTCCGGTCCAGAACGCGTCGGACTCGGTCGCGGTGCGCGAGCCGCTGAGCACGATCGACCACGGCGCGAGGGCGTAGTTGAGGTAGCCGAGCGAGAGCTGGTTGATGCGGTAGTTGGGGAGGCCGAGCTGACCGTTGATCGCCCAGGTGTGCTTGCCGAGCCGATCGCGGCCGAGGAGCGAGAGCGCCCCCAGCACCACCAGGTTGTCGTTGGCGTCGGTGCTGACGTTGACGCCGGGCACGCGCATCTGCGGCACGAAGAGGTGATCGAGCGACGAGTAGGCCTCGTCCTGCTTCACCTCGAGCGGCGGCGTCACGTGCCACGCCGGCACCTCGCTCGGCGTCAGCGCCACCTGCTCGAGCGGCTCGCCGCCCACGCGATCGATCGACCAGTGCACGCCGTCGCGCGCGGCGAAGACGAGCTCCCCGTTCGCGCCCGGCGAAGGGTCGAGCAGGCCGTACGGGCTGTCGCTCAGCCGCTCGAGGGCGGTGGGGTTGGTGACGTCGAGCCGCCAGGCCTGGAGGTACTTCCCCGCGGTGCGCGCGAAGACGAGGTGCGTGTCGTCGACCCACCGCGCGCCGTAGTTGAAGGCGCCATCGGTGGTGAGCTCGACCGAGCTGCCGTCGGCCTCGCGCAGCACGAGGTTCCAGCCGTTGGCGTCCTGTCGCGAGTACACCAGCCGGGTGTGCGCGGGGTTCCACGCCGGCGACGAGACCGAGACCTCGAGGGGGAACTCCGCGAGCACGGTGTGGGCCTTCGTCACGAGGTCGCGCTCGATGAGGCGGGCGTGCCCCTCGGGCGGGAAGTCGACGAAGGTGTAGCTGCGGCCATCGGCCGAGACCGAGCCCACCATGCCGCGGCCGAGATCCTGCTGCACCTCGACCACCTCCGCGGTCTGCGCGTCGATCTTCCAGAGCTGGGTGCGGGTGTCGCCGCGGGCGATGAGATCGTCGTTGAGGAGGTACAGCCATCGCCCGTCGGCGGTGAACGACAGGCCGCTCATCGAGCCCGGGCCGGCGTAGACCCACTCGCGACCCGGCGCGACGCGCACCAGGCGGTTCTCGGCGCGCACGCGCCCGTCACGCTCGAGAATCCGGAGGTACGGCACCTGCTCGTTGCCCGACGACACCACGGCGATGGTGCCCGACGCGGGGTGGGTGGCGAGGCGGGCGAGCTGCCCCACGTCTTCGAGCAGCACGCGCTGGCTCGCCGGGCGCTGGCGCACCACGAGCGTCGCGGCCAGCTCCTTCTCCCACTCGTCCACCAGCGCGCCGATCGACAGGCCGTAGACCTTCTTCGCGCGGAGCGTCGCGCCGAACGGCGAGAAGACGCTGCGGCCCTGCACGTCCATCAGCTCCCAGAGCTTCTCTTCGCCGTACTTCGCGACCAGCCACTCGATGAAGTGCAGGCCGGTGAGGTACGCGCCGCTGAAGGGGTTGAGCTCGCGCTGGCTCACGTGGAGATCGCCCGGCCCGACGTGCCCGCCGCGCAGCGCGACGAAGCTGTCGAAGCTGCCGCGGTAGAACGGGCTGAACGGGCGGCCCACCGCGCGCCCGAGGCGGCCCTCGTAGTACTGCGCGACGCCCTCGGTGAACCAGCGCTCGAGGAAGGCCTGCGGCGGCAGCACCGGGCCGAAGATGGTGTTCACCACGTTCCAGAAGCCGCCCGCCTGCTCGTAGTGCGCGTAGTGGAACATCTCGTGGCACGAGATGTCGCCGGCGTTCGCCCCGCCGAGCCCGAAGAGGTGGAACAGCTCCGCGCTCGCGGTGATCGGGTTGAGCGAGTGCAGCGGCTCGCTCGCTGACTGCCCGCCGACGTACGCGTTGTTGTAGTTGGCCGAGGTGAGGAAGAGCAGCGCGCGCCCGCGATCCTTCGGGTGGATGCCCTTCGCGCGCAGCAGCCGCAGGCACTCGGCCGAGCGCGCCGCGACCCGCTTCGCCGCGTCGGCATACTGCGCGGGGTAGTAGAGCTCGAGGTCGTCCGTCTCGAGGCGACGCATGTCGTCCTGCGCGAAGGTGGTGGCGACGTCCTGCTCGAAGCGGGGCGAGAGCGAGGCGCAGGCAGAGCTCAGCGCGAGCGCGACGGCGAAGGGGAGGGCACGCATCGGCGCGCGACCATAGCCCCGAGCTCCGGTTTCCTGACGCGCCGAGATCGGCCAGATTGCGCCGCGTGAGTCAGGCGATGTTGCAGGAGTTCGAGACCCACCGCGCCCCGCTCGAGCGGCTCGGCGCCGAGCTCCACGCCGAGCTCGCGCGGCTGCTGGGCGACGCGCGGATCCCCGTGCAGTTCGTCGGCTGGCGCGTCAAGGCGCCGGCGAGCCTCGCGCACAAGCTGGCGCGGCCCGACAAGAGCTACCGGCAGCTGTGGGACGTCACCGATCTCCTCGGGCTGCGCGTGGCCACCTACTTCGAGGATCACGTCGAGCAGGTCGCGCGCGTCGTCGAGCGGCACTTCCGCGTCGACTTCTCGCACTCCGCCGACCGCTCGCGGCCCGCCGGCTACCGCTCGGTGCACTACGTGTGCGCCCACGAGCGCGCGCCGCACCCCGACTTCCGCTTCGAGCTGCAGCTGCGCACGGTGCTCCAGCACGCGTGGGCCGAGGTGGAGCACGATCTCGGCTACAAGGTGAGCGACGCGGTGCCCGAGGCGATCCGCCGGCGCTTCGCGCGCGTCGCGGGCCTGCTGGAGATCGCCGATCAGGAGTTCGTCTCCATCCGCTCCGAGCTCGCCGCCTCGCGCGACGCCGCGCGCCGGGCGGTCGAAGAGAAGGGCGAGCTGCCGATCGATCTCGTCACGCTCGAGGCGCTGGTGCGCCAGCCGCTGCTCGAGTCGATCGATCGCCAGGTGGCCGAGGCGCTGGGCAAGCCGCTGAGCGACGAGCCGTTCTTTCCCGGGTACCTGGTCGACGTGCTCCGGCTCGCCGGGCTCGGCACCTCGGTCGCGGTGCTCGACGCGGTCGCGCGCTACGGCGGGGCGGTGGTGGGCGTGCTCGACCGCTACTTCGACTTCGCGCGTCAGGTGCTGAGCTTCGACTCGGGCGCCATCGACGCCGTGCAGCGCGGCTATGGGCTGCTGTTCGTCGCCCACCTCGCCATCGTGCGCGGGCCGGAGCTCGGGCTGAGCAAGGTCTCGCGGCTCACCCGGCTGTACGAGCAGCTCGACTTCCCGGGCGACGAGCGCATGGCCCATCGGGTCGCGTCGGGGCTGGTCTCCGCGCTGGCCTGAATCGAAGCCGCGCCGGGGAAAAAGTGCTACAGGCCGCGCCACCATGGCGATGCCCCGACCCCCGCAGCTCGACTCCGCGTTCCAGCAGGTCTCCGCAGTGCTCTCGCAGGTCCAGGGCAAGCCCGTCGACCTCGTGAAGGACAGCTGGGCGGACCTCGAGAAGGGCGTGATCAAGCTCCTGGGCGGCCCCTTCGACCCGGGCCAGATGGAGCACCAGGTCGTCGCGCTCGGGCTCGCGGCGGCGCTGGGCGATCGCCTCCACGCGGATCACCAGGCCTTCTGGTTCCCCTACCGCGAGACGCCCGAGGGCGCGTCGCTCGGCTTCCCGGAGGCGCTGATCATGCTCGCCCCGTTCGGCGCGGTGGTCGACGCGCTGGCGCAGGGCAAGCTCGAGCGCCTCGAGGAGGTGACGAAGACCATCCGCAACTCGCTCGCGCAGGCGAAGTTCGGCGGCGGCGGGCAGCCGCTGCGCCTCGGGCCTGAGGACTACATGCGCCTCTTCGATCCCGGCTTCGTGCAGGTGGTCGGCGTCGACGGCGCGAAGCTGAAGCAGGGCTTCGATCTGTCGCCCGAGCGCGCGGCGATCGACGTGCGCGACGCCATCGGCCGCGCGGCGAAGCTCCCGGCCGAGGTGAAGAAGCAGCTCGAGCAGCAGCTGGTCGGCGCGATCCAGCGGCTCGAGCCGGGCAAGCCGCTGATCACCCAGGCCGCCCGCGCGCCGCGCGTGGTCGAGACCGTCGGGCTGCTGTACGGCGCGACCACCAGCACCGGCCCCGCCGCCGAGGAGTTCTGGCAGGACGTGGTGATGCCGCTGCTCTTCGTCGGCGCGCCGGCCACCTTCCCGCCGCTCGACGAGGAGGAGCTCACCGCCGCGAAGCAGGGCGTCGACCCGCTGTTCCTCTTCCTCGAGGTGGTGCCCTTCCAGTTCAAGGCGCCCGAAGGCGAGGGGCTGCTCGGCGCGTTCCCCGTCGGATCGCTCTCGCTGCCGGCGCCGGAGTTCAAGGGCATGAACCAGGTGCGGCTGATCAAGGTCGGCCTCGACGCGGTGAAGGAGCCGCTGGCCGCCTTCGACGCGCAGAAGACCCGCGACGCGCTCAAGCGCTTCGGCGACTACCTGAAGGAAAAGGGCGGGGTGGCGAGCGCTCCGGCCCAGGGGGCCGAGGAGGCGAAGATGATGCTCGACGCCGCGATGACGCTGCTGGGCGATCTCAAGCAGGCCGTCGCGCAGGGCCGCGACGTGTACGTGCGCCGCATGACGGAGGCCGAGGCCGCCTCGGAGCCCGCGCTGGCGCAGGTGCGGCAGGCGCTCTCGGCGCCGCGCATCATCCTCGCGCCGTGATGGTCGGCCTCAGGTCTTCGCCGCGTCGCGACGCGCGGCGATCGCCTGCGCGGTCTGCTGTTGCTGCTTCCAGTGGCCGTAGAGCTGGCCCTGGCTGGCGAGGCGATCGAGCTCCGCGCGCGTCTCGTCGTCGATGAAGCCGGGCGGCTCGTCACGGAACGGCGTGCCCGGCAGCGGCATGAAGGTGTGCCCGTGCACGCGCGCGCCGAGCCCGCCGAGCCGGCGCATGAGGGCGAGCGTCTGCTGCACGTCGTCGCGCGTCTCGCCCGGCAGCCCGAGGATGAAGTCGACGTTCGGCTGGAGCCCGCAGTCCACCGAGATGCGCACCGCGCGGACGATCGCCTCGACGTCGTGGCCGCGCCGCGAGCTGTCGAGGATCCGCTCGCTCCCGCTCTGGCCGCCGATGACGAGGTTGTCGTTGTTGCACCAGCGCTTGATGATCGCGAGCGCCTCGGGCGTGACGTGCTCTGGCCGCACCTCCGACGGGAAGGTGCCGAAGAAGACGCGGCCGCGCGGGCCCATCGCCTCGCGCACGCGCGCCAGCAGCTCGTCGACGGCCGCGAGGTTCACCCCTTCGTCCTGCGAGCCGTAGCTCAAGCTCGTCGGCGAGATGAAGCGGAGATCCCACTTCTCGCGCGCCGCCATCACCCCCGCCCAGCGCGCGACGTCGGCGACGCTCCGGTGGCGGAAGCGCGCCTTCGAGAAGAAGGGCGTCTGGCAGAAGCGGCAGGCGAACACGCAGCCGCGGGTGAGCTCGATGGGGCCGAAGTGGCCCGCCTGAGCGGCGAAGGGCGGGAAGTTGTCGAGCTCGATGCGCGGCGGCTTCGGGAAGTGGAGCGCCCGGACGCCCTCGAGCCGCGCGAAGCCCGGCGTGCCCTCGAGCGCCTCGCCGTCGCGCACCCGCCGCACCAGCTCCACCAGCGCGAGCTCGCCTTCACCGATGCAGATCAGCTCGAAGCCGGCCCGCAGCGTCTGCAGCGGCTCCGCGGTGGCGTGCACCCCGCCGGCGATGGCGAGGAAGGGGCGCGGCTCGGCCTCGCGGAGCGCCCGCAGCTCCTCGGCGCACTCCGGGAAGGACGGCGAGTAGAACGACCACGCGACGATCACCCGCTGCCCGCGATCGAGCTCGGCGGCGACGGTCTGCCGCAGCGTCGCCAGCTCACGCGGGTGGTGCAGCGTCACCTCGCTCAGGCGCGCGCCCTCGAGCGCTCCGGTCAGCGCCGTGAGCGCGTACTTGCCGGGGTACCGGAAGCTGAAGATGACGCTCACGCCGCTCATGGTTGTGTCAACCCGTTGATGTTGCTTGGGAAAGCCGTGTCGTCATCTGTCCGACCGGCTGTCGCGGCTGGCCGCGGAGGTGCTCGAAAACCCGGCATGTTCTTCGACAGCATTCACGCCCCGTTCTTTCCCCGCAAGAGCCGCCCGCTGGAGTCGTTCCGCGTGTCGAACGTCGAGCGGCTGCAGACCGAGTCGGGCGAGGCGGCGGTGCGCGGGGTGGTCGGCGGGCGCGAGGTCGAGGTGCGCTTCGTCGAGACCTCCGGCGAGTTCCACCTCGTGTCCGACGACGGCGTCGAGGAGCTGAGCCGCTCGGATCTGCGCGACTTCGGCCCCGCGCTCGCGCGCTTCCAGCAGAACGTGCCGTGGGTCGACTCGCTCACCGGCGAGGTGCTCAAGGCGGTCAACGAGGCGATCTTCCCGACGTCGCTGACCGACTTCGCGCCGCGCTCGGTGTCGGATCTCGGGCCGGTGGTGCTGCTCGCCGGGCGCACCGCGCGCGAGGAGATCGACGTGGTGCTCGACACCCGCACCTCCGAGCTGTCGATCATCGTCACCGCCGGCGCGCGCAAGAGCGCCCGGCGCCCGCTCACCTCGCAGGAGGCGTGGGATCTGGCGGTCGTCCTCCGCGCCCGCGTCGACGGGCAGCGCGTCACCCGGGCGCGCTCGCTGTTCGCGCTGCTCATCGAGGCCGCGCGGCGCCAGGCGCGTCACTGAGTTGCGCCGCCCGGCACACTCCCTGTACTGAGGACCCCATGCCCGTCACCAACCGCCCGGTCGGCCCCGTCACCGTCCCCACCTCGACCAACACCACGCCCGCGACGTCGACGCCGGCCACGCCGAGCACCAACACCACCACCCCGGCCTGGACGCCGGGCACGCGCCCCGCGACCGGCTCCGGCGCGCGCGCGATGCTCAACGATCGCTTCGCGGGAGACGCGCAGCTCGGCCAGGTGCTCGCAGGCGGCTCGCTGACCGTCGGCGCGAAGGGCGAGGGCGTGAAGAAGCTCCAGCAGGCGATGACCGACATGGGCTTCGCGCTCCCCAACGCGGCTGACGGCGCGTTCGGCCCGCAGACCGCGAAGGCGATCCGCAACTTCCAGGTCAACGCCTCGAAGGCCTTCCCCGACGTGAAGGTGACGGGCGTGGTCGACGGCGCGACGCTCCGGGCGCTCGATCAGCTGGCCCCGGCCGCCGGTCAGCAGGGCCAGATGAAGAACGTCCCCTCGCCGTTCTACGACGGCAAGCTCACGCGCGTGGTGGTCCTCAAGGACGAGCACCGCACCTTCCTCTTCGACAAGCAGGGCAAGCTCGAGCAGATCTTCCTGAACGCCGTCGGCGCGAAGACGACCTCCACCGACGAGGGTCTCAAGAAGGTCACCACCAAGCTCGACGAGCGCGCGACGCTCGAGGCCGGGCAGCGGCTGTGGGGTGGCCCGGTGTTCGGCCCGCGCATGCTCGATCTCTCGTGGGCCAACGGCACGCGCTCCGGCGAGGAGCTCCACGGCACCTCGGCCCCGAACCAGCTCGGTGAAGACGTGAGCCACGGCTGCGTGCGCCACGCGAACGAGGACATCGTGAAGCTCTACGACGCGCTCTCGGTCGGCGACCAGGTGGCCATCGTCTCGGGCCTCAACGATCCGCACCTGCGCCGCTGAGGTGCTCCGTCACAGCTTCTGGGCCCAGCCCCACTTCAGCACCGGCGCGGCCACCTTCGCCTGCGCGAGCAGGAAGTCGCGCAGCTTCGGGCTGAAGCGCACCGCCTTCGGGATCTGATCGCTGCCGAGGCCGAGCCCCTTCGGCTTGAGCAGCTCGACGCGCGGGTGATCCTTCGCCACGCCCGGCGGCGGGCGCTTGAGCGTCTCCATCGCGCTGTGCTCCATGCCGGCGCGCTTCACCGCGACCATCAGCTTCTCGAGCGCCGCGCCCTTCTTGTCGTCGAGGATCGCCTTGCGCAGCCGCTGCAGGGCGGGCGCCTCGAGGAACCAGAAGCCGAACCCGTAGTACTCCTCGCTGCCGAGCGAGAGGTAGAGCGCGGCGGGGCCCTCCATCGGCCCGAAGCCCTCGAAGGGCAGCATCGCCGCCACGTTCGTCTTGTACGGCCGCTTGTCCTTCGAGAAGCGCACGTCGCGATTCAGGCGGAAGATCTTCGGCTTGCCGATCTGCTTCCCGTACACCTTCTGGAGCGGCCCCTTCAGCTCGTCGAGCAGCGCGCTCATCGGCTGGAGCCACAGCAGCTCGTAGCCCTGCTTGTGGGCCTGGTACCACTCCCGGCTCTGCGCGAGCGCGAGCCCGTCGAGCCACGAGGTTCCCTCCTTCGGAAAGCCGGCGAATGCCATGCGCCCTTTCTAGCGGATGAGGACCGGTTGCGGCGGGCTCCCGCTCCGTGGGAGAGGAGGGCGGCATGTCCCAGCTCCCCGAGATCCTCGCGCCCGCGGGTGACGACGACAGCCTCGCCGCCGCGCTCGCGGCCGGCGCCGACGCGGTGTACTTCGGGCTCGACGGCGGCCTCAACGCGAGGGCGCGCGCGACCAACTTCTCGCTCGAGCGGCTCCCGGAGCTGGTCGACGGCATCCACCGCGCGGGCGTGCGCGCGTACGTCACCCTCAACACCCTCGTCTTCGAGCACGAGCTCCCGTACGTCGAGACCGTGCTCCGCGCGTGCGCGGCGGCCGGCGTCGACGCGATCATCGTGCAGGATCCCGCGGTGGCGCTCCTGGCGCGCGCGGTGGCGCCGACGCTCGAGGTCCACGCCTCGACGCAGATGACCGTCAGCAGCCCCGAGGGCGCGGCCTTCGCCCAGCAGCTCGGCGCGACCCGGGTGGTGGTGCCGCGGGAGCTGTCGGTCGACGAGATCCGCACCTTCGCGAAGGGCACTTCGCTCGAGCTCGAGGTCTTCGTGCACGGCGCGCTGTGCATGTCGTGGAGCGGCCAGTGCCTCACCTCCGAGGCCTGGGGCGGGCGCTCGGCGAACCGCGGCCAGTGCGCGCAGTCGTGCCGGCTGCCGTACCAGCTGGTGGTCGACGGTGAGGTGCGGCCGCTCGGCGACGTCGCGTACCTGCTCAGCCCGCTCGATCTCGCGGGCGTGCGGGCGATCGGCGAGCTGGCGGATCTCGGCGTCGCGAGCCTGAAGATCGAAGGCCGCCTCAAGGGGCCGGCCTACGTGCTGTCGGCCGTCGAGGGCTACCGCCGGTGGCGCGACGCGATCGCGGCGAAGCGCGCGCAGACCGCCGAGGCCCAGCGCGCGCTGCAGCAGGATCTCGGGCGCATGGCGGTCGCGTACTCGCGCGGCTTCTCCGACGGTTTCCTCGGCGGCTCGGATCACCAGGATCTCGTCGAGGGGCGCTTCCCGAAGCACCGCGGCGCGCTGCTGGGCGAGGTGTCCGAGGTGCGCCCCGGGATGGTGCGCGTGCGGCGCGCGGAACGGCAGCCGTCGGGCGGCGTGGCGCTCGGTGAGGGCTACCGCCCGGTGGGCGTGACGAAGGTCGCGCTGCCGGTGATCGGCGGCGCCAGCCCGGCCGACTCGCGCGGCGTGCCGATGGAGGTCCCCGAGCCGGTGCCCGGCTGTGGCGTGGGCTTCGACACCGGCCGCCCGCAGGAAGAGGAGCCGGGCGGCCCGCTGTTCGGCGTGGAGCCGGTGCCCGGCGGGTGGCTGCTCAAGTTCGGCCGGCCCGGCCCGGATCTCTCGCGTGTCGCGGTGGGCCACAAGGTGTGGCTCTCGAGCGACCCGCGGCTCACCGCGCAGGCGAACGCGGCCGTCGAGGCCGGGCGCCGCGGAGGGCTGGGGCGGATCCCCGTGCGGCTCGAGGTCTCCGGCCAGCCGGGCGCGCCGCTCGAGGTGACCGCCACCGCGCTCGGGCCGGTGGGCCGCGACGTGCGCGTGCAGGTGAAGAGCGACGAGGCCCTCCTGCCCGCGAAGAACGCCGGCCTCGGCGTGGAGCTGCTCTCCGACAAGCTCGGCAGCTTCGGCGGCACGCCGTTCCACCTGCGGGAGGTGTCGCTCGAAGGGCTGGCGCCCGGGCTCCACCTCCCGGTGTCGGCGCTCAAGGCGCTGCGGCGCGCGCTCGTCGCGGAGCTCGAGCCGAAGGTGCTCGCGGCGGCGCGGCACCGGCTGACCGAGATCCCGGTGGCGGCCCAGCTCGCGGCCGACGCGGCGAAGCTCCCGGCGCGCCGCGCGTGGGTGGCGCCTGAGCAACCCCGGCTCATTCCGCTGGTGCGCACCGCGGCGCAGCTCGAGGCGGTGATCGCCGCCAGGCTCCCGGAGGTCGAGCTCGACTGGATGGAGCTCGTCGGGCTCGAGAAGGCCGTGCTCCGCGCGCGCGAGGCCGGCCTCCACGTGACGATCGCCACCACCCGCGTGCAGAAGCCCGGCGAAGACGGCATCGATCGGCGCATCGAGAAGCTGAAGCCCGACGGGGTGCTGGTGCGCCACTGGGGCGGCCTGGTGCACTTCTCGCGCACCTCGGTGCCCACGCTGGTGCACGGCGACTTCTCGCTCAACGTGACCAACTCGGTCACCGCGCGGCACCTCCTCGCGCTCGGCTGCGACACCCTCACCGCGGCGCACGACCTCGACGAGGCGCAGCTCCACGCGATGCTCGCGGCGCTGCCCGCGGACCGCCTCACCGTCGCGGTCCACCACCACATCGCCACCTTCCACACCGAGCACTGCGTCTACGCGCACACGCTCTCCCACGGCCGCGACTTCAAGACCTGCGGCCGGCCCTGCGAGAAGACCCGCGTGGCGCTCGAAGATCGCGAAGGCCGCCGGCACCCGGTGGTGGTCGACATCGGCTGCCGCAACACGGTGTTCAACGCGCAGGCGCAGAGCGCGGCGACCGCGGTGCCCCGGCTGCTCGACCGGGGCGTGCGGCGGTTCCGCGTGGAGTTCGTGTGGGAAGACCAGGCGACCTGCGCCTCGGTGCTCGCCGCGTGGCAGGCGGTGCTCGAGCGGCGCCTGTCCCCCGCGGAGCTCAACCAGCGCGTCGGGGTGCACGAGCAGTTCGGCGTGACGGCCGGCACCATGAGGACGCTCTCGCCATGAGCCTCGAGACGCTGCGCGGGAAGCTCGACGCAATCGACGCGGAGCTCATCGACGTGCTCGCGCGCCGCGCGGCGGTGGTCGACGAGATCTGGGCGTGGAAGGCGGCGCAGGGCGTCGGGCGCGTCGATCCGGCGCGGGAAGCGGCGGTGCGCGAGCGGCTCCTGGCGCGCGCCGAGCAGCTCGGCCTCTCGCGCGCGGCGGTCTCGTCGATCCTCGAGCGCATCATTGGACACTCGCTGAGGTGAACGTCGTGCGGACTCTGCTCTGTGGCTCCCTGGTGGTGTTCTCGGCCTGCTCCAACCTGTCGCTCTCGCTGTCGAGCGATCGCGCCGTGGCCTCGGCCAACGGCAGTGACGCCGTGACCTTGACCGCCACCGTGAAGGACCCGTCGAACGCGCCGAAGGCCGGGGTGACGGTGCACTTCAGCGCGCCGGCTCCGGGCGTGCTCAGCGCCGCGTCGGCGGTGACCGACGCGAAGGGCGAGGCCACGACGAAGCTGTCTTCGGCGAGCGCCGCGACGATCGCGGTCGCGGCGGACCTGAAGGACGGCGCCGCGCCCGCGACGACGCAGATCACCTTCTCGCCGACCAACCGGCTGCGCTTCTCGACCTCGCCGGGGAACACCGCGGTGGGGAACCTGCTCCGCCCGGCGCCGCTGGTGGTGATCGAAGACGCGCTGGGCCAGCCGACGACCGCGACCGACACCATCACCGTCGCCATCACGCCCGGCTCCTGCGCCGCCGCCCTCGACGCGTCGAGCCTCACCTCCGTCGCCGCCCAGGGCGGGGCCGCGAGCTTCTACGGGCTCAAGTCGAGCACCGCGGCGACGGGCTGCACCCTCACCGCGACCAGCGGCGCGCTGACCCCCGGCGTGTCGGCCTCGTTCAACCTGCAGTGATCGTCACGAGATCGCCGCGAGCAGCTGCGCGATGCCGCGGCGGGGCACGTGCACCACCTTGTGCTTGAGGGCGGTGACGTCGGCGTACTGCTTCGACACCTTGTGATGGAGCTCGGTCGCGCCCCACAGCAGCACGCGATCGGCCCACTCGAGATCCGCCCGCGCCCGCTCCGTCGGCCGGTGCACCGTGCCGTCGACGAGCCGCAGCTCGATCTGCGCCCCGAGCAGCCGCTGGAGCTCCTCGCGCGTGGCGGGCGTGCCACCCACCACCACCAGCCGGCGAATGCCCGCCTCGACGAGCTGCTTCGCCGCGCGGGAGTTCTCGCTGCCGCCGCACCGCTCGCAGGCAGACTTCACCTCCGCGAGCAGCGGCTGCCGCCCTGAGGCCTTCGCGAACGCCACGCACTCCGCCGCGTGGCAGTGGAGCACGAAGCGCTCCCGCAGCACCGCCGTGGCCTTCGCCTGCTTCTCGACGCTCAGCCGCGACTTCCCCGGCCGGGTGAGCGCGGCCTCCTCGAGCGCGCGCCGCGCCTCACCCCGCGCCGGCCCCGCGAAGCCGAGCGCGCCGAGCCACGAGTCGATGTCCACGTCTGCGCTCATGTCTGTCTCATATCGCGGATGTGGGGCCGTTAAAACGGACGATGCCGACAAGTGAAACGCCGTGACCCGAACGGGCGTCACGGCGCTGCACGGCGAGCCGGGCGGCTCAGCTCAGTAGATGCCCTTCATGCTCGGGTGGGCGAGGCCGTAGTCGCGCATCGCCTGACGGAGGAAGAACGGCAGCTCCGAGTACTTCTGGAGCGCGACGCAGGCGCGGTTCTGCTCGCACTTGCAGTCGCTGTTGTCGGTGGCGTTGCAGCCCGGCCGGCCGTTGCCGACCTGGCCGTTGGGGGCGATGACCTGGATGGTCGAGTCGTACTTCACGCGCACCACGCCGTTGGTGAGGTGGGGCACGTACCAGTCGGGCGTGTTGTCGCCGTCGAGGTCGTCGCCGCCGTCGACGTCGTACGCCTGCTGCATCAGCTCGTTGGCGTACTGCACCATGCGCGCCGCGATGCCCTTCTGGACCGTCTTGCCGAGGATGCTCTCCTTGCCGAAGGTCTTCGCGATGTACGTCTTGCCGTCGGGCAGGTGCAGCTCGATGCGGTTGGCGAAGCCCGGGTCGGAGTCGGCGCCCAGCTCCCACAGCCCCATCTGATCGAGCCACGTCTGCTGGGCGTTCTCCGGCAGGTACATCAGCGTCATCGCGATGAGGAACTTCTGCTGCTCCCAGCCGACCTGCGGGTCGACCGGCACCGAGTTCGTCGGGTTGGTGCCGCACTGGAGCGAGTCAGCGCCCTGGAAGCACACCGTCGGCGTGGTCTGCCACCACGAGGTGTAGCCCAGGCCCTGCGACGGCCACTTCTGCGAGTCGACCAGCGGGCGGCCGCTGGCGGTCGAGGCCATGCGCGGGCCCTTGAGCGCGTCGTCACCGGTGAGGTTGTTGCCCAGCCAGCGACGGAAGCCGTCGGGGAACAGGTCGGCCATCGACACCGCGCGGTAGCGGCCGTCGAGGAAGTCGCGGCGGCTGTCCGAGATGAAGTTGTCGACCGACTCGGTCAGCAGCATCGGCACCCACGCCTTGTCGTAGTAGCTGCCCGCGTTGACCGTGAACTCGCTGTCGTACTCGCCGTTGGTCTCCGAGAGCGCGTTCTCCATCGGGCGGCCGCCGAAGCTGACGTTGCCGAAGTAGCCCGTCGCGCCGTTCGGCACCGTGACCACCGTCGTCCCGGGGTTGCCCGCGGTGTCGAGGTTCGAGCGGATCACCCCGTTCTGCAGCATGTGCGGTCCGGCCTCCGGGCGCGCCAGCTGCCGGGCGAAGTGATCGAAGCCCATGCCCGACGCCAGCATGTTGTCCTTGAAGAACTCGGTGGCGATGTACGGCCACAGCGTCCCGTAGTCGTAGTTCTGGGCCAGCGCGAAGTCGCGGTAGATGTTCGCCAGCAGGCCCATGCCCTTGGCCGCGTCACGGAGCTTCTCGTTGTAGCGGCTCAGCGTGCGGCTCGACGCGTTGCGCACCGAGAAGGTCTGACGGCCGCGACGGTAGTTGTCGAAGATGTGGTTGACCTCCTGCTGGGTGATCAGGAAGTCGAACAGCTCGTACGGGTCGGCGCCGTTGTCGTGGCGGTACACCGAGAGGTTGCCGAGGTCGGCCCAGCGATCGGTGGCGAAGCCATACGGGGCGCGCACGCGGCCGTTCGGATCGATGACGTGATCCGACCGCACGTTGCTGCCCTCGCTCGCGCTCGCCGCGCGCAGCTTCGACCAGTTGACGTAGTCGACCGAGAGCTGCTTGCACTTCTTGTATTCGCCGTTGACCGCGACCATCAGACCGTCGACCACCGGGTGCCAGGCGCCCATGAGCGACTCGTTCCACGTCGCCGGCTTGAAGCGGTTCGGGTCGACCGCCACGCAGTCGCGGATCATCCCGTACTTCTCCTGGAGCTGCGTGTAGTGGATGTTGGCCAGGTCGCCGGTCTCGTCGGGGAACTCGAACTGGATGCCGACGATGCCGCCGAAGTTGTCGATCTTCCCGAGCACGCCCTTGGCCTTGTTCTGGCCCGCGCGGATGGTGCTGTCGGTGAGCACCGACGCCACGTCGCCGTAGAACATGCGCGCCGCCGCGAAGTCGTACGCGCCGAGGCCGAGCAGGTCCTGCGTCGTCTCGCCCGCGTAGTCCATGGTGGTCGACTGCATGAACATGGTGATCAGGTTCGCCTTCTCGTTGGCGTCGAGCGGGTCGACGCTGCGCGAGCCGACGCAGCCGGCCGGGGTCGCCACGCCGGTGCACTGGGTGGTCTTGTCGCCGTTCTCGGTGCGGAGCTGCCAGTACTGCGGCCGGTAGTTCCACGCGTCGGACGAGCTGACGAAGTTGTGGCGCAGCGCGATGGAGTGACCCATCTCGTGCGTCACCACCGCGTAGTGCGCGCGCTGGGCGATCCACTTGCGGGCGCGCTCGGCGTGCGCCGCCTGATCACCCTTGCTCGCGCCGGGGTTGAAGGCGCCGAACTTCGCCTCGAGCACGTTGGCCAGGTCGGCGATGCCCAGCGGGGCCGGGGCCTCGTGCATCACGCACGCGCCGCGGTCGGCGAGGGCCAGCTCGCGCATCTGGTTGAGCTCGCGCTGCAGGGTGGGGTTGCCGCCGCGCAGGGGCGAGGTGGCCGCGAGCAGGGCGTTGCCGGTCAGCTTCGAGCCGCCCAGCTCGAGCATCGGGCGGGTCATCAGCGCCGCCTCGGTCGGGGTGTTGAGCGCGCGCTTGCGGCGCTGCGCGTAGACCTGCGCGTTGGTGCTCGGCTGGAGCGCGTCGAACCGCACCTCCGACATCTGGTGACGGAGCGCCGCCGCGTCCTTGAAGGCCTGGGTCCTCTTGATCGTCTTGAGCGTCTCCTTGAGCGTCGCGGTGTCGGCGAGGCCGGCCGCGCGGGCGATCAGGTTCTGCTGCTCCTCGAGCGAGAGCTTGAAGCTCGAGCCGGAGCTGGCGGCCTCGGCGGCCTCCGCCCACTCGCGCACGTAGGTGCCCTCGGTGACGTCGGCGGTGGTCAGCTCACCCTTGATGTAGCGGGCCGTGTCGACCACGCCCTGGCTCCAGAGATCGGTGACGTGCGACCAGACGTTGATGCTCGCGGCGATCTTCTCGCCGGTGAGCGGGTCGTGCGCGTCGACCATGATGCCCCACGGCGACGGGGTCTGCGGCGTCGCGATGGTGTTGACGAGGTGGTAGCGGAGGTCGCCCTTGCGCGCGGTGATCGCCTTGCTGCAGGTGGCCATCGTCTCGCGGTTGCCCTCGAGGCGGGCCGAGAAGCAGAGCGCCGCGGTGAGGTTGTCGGGCAGGCGCGGCGAGCCGCACTGCGCGGGATCGTTCGCCTCGACCGGGCTGTGGCAGAGCACCACCATCTCCGGCATCTTCGCCAGCGCGATCACCCCGGCCGACATGTTGCGCTCGGCGCCGAGCGTGTCGGCGAGGGCCTCACAGCCGTTGGGCGCCGAGAAGCGGCCGGCGCGGCAGTCGTCGACCTCCTTCGCGAGCCAGATGGCGTCCTGGTTGTCGTCCTGCTGGCCCGAGTACACCGGGAACTGCGCGGCGCAGTCGGTGCCGCCGGTGCGCTGGCACTCGGCGTAGCGCGCGGTCATCACCGCGCTGCGGAGCGCCACGTCCCACTCGTGGGCGGCGTCGCGGGTCGGCTCGAAGAAGTCGGGGTGCGAGCCCTCGCCGTGGAACCACACCACCGTCTTCGGCGTGCGCTCGCGGTAGGGCAGGGTGCACTTCTGGCTGAAGGTGTCGCAGCGCGAGCCGCCGCCCACCGACTCACACTCGTCCTCGGTGCCGTTGCCGTCGAGATCGCGGTGCGGGTTGGCGCCGACCGGCGTGGTGCTCGGCGTGAAGCACGCCACCGCGCCCTCGAGCTTCTCGGGGTTGGCGTACTTGTGGCTGCGCTCCCAGATGTTGTAGCGGTTGATGAAGCGGTGCCACTGCGTGTCGGTCATGCCGTAGTCGCGCGCGTAGCCCTTGCGATCGGTGGTGAACGCGCCGAACGCCTGGAAGCGGTAGCCGTCCCAGTCCTCGGGCTCGTAGTCGTTGTTGGCCACCTTGCGGAACGACTGGCGAATGGTGAGCTCCACCGGGCTGCACTGGGTGGTGGGCGCGCCGCCGCCGCCGATGTCAGCGTCGAGGTAGCACGCGGGGAAGGTGAAGCCGCCCCACGCCTCGAGGGTGATCATCTGCGGCGTGGCGAAGGCCTTGTTGGTGATGTCGAGGTACCCGGCCTCCGCGTCGATGTGCGGCGCGTCTTCGTGGTTGGGGTCGGTCACGTCGTACGCGAGCGGCTCGTAGGTGATGCCGCCGTACACGCCCATCTGCGAGAGGGTGTCGAAGTCGTAGTTGTCGGTCGACAGGTTCTTCGACCAGTCGACGCGGATGAACTGGCGCTCGTACCACTTCCGATCGAGCGTGTTCTCCGAGATGACGTTGAGCTCTTCGCCGGTCGACGGGTTGTACTCGCGGCGGATGTCGAAGTGCGCGGTGATGGGGTACGCCGCCACCACGATGCCGTCGTTGGTCGCCTTGCCGACGCCCTTGCCGTCAGAGTCCTTCACGCGCTCGTAGGCCAGCCGCGCGATGAGCAGCTTCTCGGTGATCTCCCACTTCACGCGCGAGAGCGGCTGCGCGTAGGTGCTGGTGAAGAGGCCGTCCTGCCCCGCGCCGTAGCCGACGTCGACCAGCGTGCCCTGCGAGTAGAACTCGGGGTCGTCCTGCACTCCCACGTAGTCCTGACCGACGAAGAAGGACTTGTCGTAGTAGTTCGGCTGGACGCGATCGATCGGCTTCTGCTCCTGGGCGCAGCCGGCGACCAGGGCGAGGGCCGTGAGGCCGACCGTGAGGCGGGTGTAGCGACTCATTTCTTCTCCTTGGTGAGGCTCGAAACGGTGGCCTCGAGGTCGATCGAGACGTCGAGGGACACGACGGTGTTGCGGTTGAAGAGGGGGAAGATGTACTGGCCGTTGCTGCCCAGCTGGTTCTGGAACGTGAAGGTGCCCGCGCTGATCGACACGATGTCGTGCGGGGTCCACGTGGCGCTGAGGATGAAGGCGTTGAAGTCGCGGCGCGTCGGGCCGGAGTCGACCTGGAGCTCCGGCACGTTCGCGTACTGCTCGGGGGCAGGAGCGAGCGGCGGCAGGAAGCCGTGCTGCAGCAGGAAGATCGCCGCGATGTTGAAGCGAGGGTGCGGGGTGAACGACACCGTCGGCCCGTGGATGATGTCGAACACGATGTTCCGGCGGCCGGTGGTGCTGTCGATGCAGGCGTCGACCTGCACGCCGCAGTTGATGATCAGACCGCCCGCGTTCTGCGACGTGAGGTAGCGGTTGATGCGGCCGGTGAAGCGGCTCGAGTACGACAGCGCCAGCGGGCCGAAGGCGCGCGAGACGTTGACCGACGGGCCGATGGTGAAGAGGCGCGAGATCGCCTGCGACGTCTTCGAGGTGGGGAAGGTGAAGCGCAGGTCCGCGCCCACGCGGATCTTCGTCACCGGCTCACGCCAGCCGGCCCACACCGCGTCGAGCCACAGATCCGAGAGCTCGACCTCGTTGAGGTACTTGGTGGTGTCCGACTTGGTGAACTCCTGGAACAGGAAGAAGCGGCTGCGGACGTAGAAGTCGTTGGTGAAGTGCCACTCGGGCATCAGGCCCAGGCGCTGCGACCAGGCGACGGTCTCCTGCGTGTAGTTGTAGGCCGTCAGCTGATGACCGTACGAAACCGTCGTCCCGCGGTACGGCACCTTCTCCGCCGACTCCTCGTCGGTGCGGCCGATCGACGGCACCGCCTGCGCGCCTGCCAGCGAACTGGCAACGAGTGTGAGAAAGACGACGACATTCTTCGGGAATGTCGCGATCAGGTTTCGAAAATGTCGACCGGGCAGCACGGGGTGGGCCCTTGAGCACGGATCGGGCCACTGGTGCAAATCGCGGCGCTCTCAACCGCTGAGAATCGCGGAGCGTCAGCGGCAGAGTGAGGTGGTCGTCCCCGCGACGCAGGCGCCGCCCGGGCAGGCGGTGAAGGGCGCGCCGATACAGCCGCTCGCAGGGCACGCGCAGGTCGTCAGGCGCGACTGCACGCAGCAGAACTCGAAGACCTGTGGGCTGCCTCCGCCGCCACCTGTTCCGCCACCGGTTGCACCCCCGCCTGTTCCACCGCCGGCCCCGCCGCCGATGCCGGCATCCTGGACGCCTGCGTCCTGGCTGCCGGCGTCCGCGCTGCTCCCTCCGCCTGCGCCGCCGCCGAACGCGCTGCCACCACCGAAGCCACTGCCGCCGCCCGCGCTCCCACCGCCGCCGCCCGAGAGCGGGCACACCGGGGACGAGGTGCACGTGCCGAAGGCGCAGGCCGTCGGCCGCGCCATGCAGCGCGTCGGGTCGGCGCAGAAGCAGGACGTGAGCTGGCCGTCCTCGCAGCACGTCACCCACGACGAGTCGAGCGGCGCGCCGTCTTCGTAGAGCGGGTCGAGGCACGCGGCGAGCACCAGCGCCACCAGCGTGAGGAGCTTCAGGAAGGAGCGCGAGGTCATAGCGAGAGGGCGACTCCGAAGGCGAGGGTCACCCGGGGCACGAAGGTGACGCCGATGAGCTTCCTGGCCACCGCGCCGCCTCCGTTGACGAGGGCGAACAGCTCTACTGGCCCGCCGAGCTTCAGCCGCCCCTCGAGCCCCAGCGAGAGCGCGAGCCCGAGGCTCCAGCGCTGGCTCTGATCGGGCAGCGCCCACTGGTGCGTGAGCATCGGGCCGAGCTCGAGGCCGAGCGCGAGGCTCCCGCGCTCCAGGGCGAAGCGATGGCCGGCGCCCGCGCGCAGCTCGAGCTCGAGGTGCTCGAAGGCCCTGCTGACGGACGCCCCGCCGCGCGCCCCGAGCGTCACCTGGAGCTGGTTGAGGAAGCCCGCCACGTGCCCGTCGCGGCGCAGCCGCAGCTCCCCGCCCGGCTCGGCGACGAGGCCGAGCACCAGCCCCGAGGTGAGGCTCCCCGCGGCGGACAGCACGAAGACGCTCTCTTCTCCGCCCTTGCGCGCGACGCGCAGCAGCGGCGCGGCGCCGAGTTCGGCTTCGGCGAGCGTGGCCTGGCCGCCCGGCGGCACGGTGAGGCGGCGCTCCAGCACCGTGTCGCGCAGGCGGAGCTGCACGCGGTAGGTGTCCGGCGGCACGGCGAGCGAGAGCGGGCCCTCGCCCTTGTCGACGTCGGCGAAGAGCGCGCCCGAGGTGTCTGACACGAGGAGCCAGCGCCCCGGCGCCTGCACGTCGAGGGTCAGCCGCGAGGGGCTCTTCTGTGGCTCGGACAGCACGAGCTGACCGACGCCGCGGAGATCGACCGAGAAGGCCGGCCGCTGCACGCCGCCGCGGGTGGAGAAGGTGGCCTCGATGGTGCGCGCCCAGGCCCACGCGTAGACCTCGTCGAGCGTCACCCGCCCGTCGCGCGAGCTGTCGGCCGCGCCGCGCAGGCCGGTGACGAGGTAGTGGGTGAAGTAGCTGCCCTCGAGCGCGTCGCTCTCCTGCGCGTACTCGTCGGCGCCCGAGGCGGAGATCAGCACCCGGCCCTCGACGCCCGTCGCCTCGAGGCGCGGCGGCACCGGCGCCCCCGTCGGCTTGAGCCCCTTGAGCTTCGTGACCGCGCCCGACTGGCAGGCGTCGACCACCAGCAGCCCGACCCGCACCTTCGCCGTCTTGAGGAAGTCGACCAGCTCCTGCAGCGGCAGCTCGGTGCCCGCGAGGTGGAGCACGCCTTCGCTGGCGTGCGACGACACGTAGAGCAGCACCCGCTCCGCCGGCGCCTGCTCGAGCTCCGCGCGCAGCGCCGCCAGCGAAGCCCGCAGCGCCGGGGCGTCGGCGCCGCGCAACAGCAGCACCTCGTCGGGGCCAAAGCCGCCGACGTCGAGCAGCGCCTGCCGCACCCGCTGCGCGTCACGCTCGGCGAAGCGGAGCTGCTCCTCACTCGCCAGCCCGCGGTTCTCGCCGACGACCAGCGCCAGCCGCCGCGCCTGCGCGGGGACCGCGAGCAGCAGCAGCAGCAGCAGGCTCCACCGCATCAACGGACCTCGAGCCGGGTCTGCGCGGTCTGGTGGCGCTGCCCGTCGGTGAAGTCGGCGGTGAGCTCGACGTCGCCCGGCGTGACCTCGAGCTGGAGCAGATCCACCCGGCCGTCGCCTTCGATGCCGCCCGAGAAGAGCGTCTCGTGCCCGCCGTCGGGAGCCCGCGAGACGATCGTCACCTGGCTGAAGCCTGCCGCCGCCACCGAGAGCGTGAGCTGCTGGCCGACGGTCGCGGCGGTGACGGCGTTCCCCGCGGCGTCGCGGAGCGAGACGGCGGGGGCGCCCTTGAGCCGCTCGGCGGGCTCGGTCGGCGCCCCGCGCGGCCAGAAGAAGACCAGCGCCAGCGCGGCGGCGAGCGGCACCACCAGCGCGAGCAGCCGCGGGGCAGGGCTCCGGCGGGGCGGGGCGAGCTGCTCGAGCTTCCGCCTCGCCTCGGGCCGGGCGAGGAACGCCGCGTTCGCGGCCCTGCGCGCGTCGACCTTCGCGCGGCACCCGGCGCACGTCGCGAGGTGCGGCTCGCCAGTCGACAGCCCGGCGGCGACCTCGTCGAGCGCGAGAGGGGACAGGTGATCGCTCATGTCGTCGCTCCAGAGGGCAGGGCGCCGAGCGCCTCGAGCTTGCCGCGCAGCGCGTCGACCTCGCGGACGATCGTCTTGCGGCTGAGGCCCAGCACGTCGGCCACCTCCTGCTGCGTGAGGCCGTCGAGGTAGAGCAGCGTGGCGACCTCCAGCTCGCGCTCGTCGAGGTGCTGGAGCCACTTCGCCAGGAGCTGCCGCGCCTCGACCTGCTCCCCGCCCACCTCGGGCTCGTCGGGCACCACCGTGAGCACCGGCTCGCGGAGCCTGCGGCTGCGCACGAGGTTGAGCGCGACGTTGGTCGTGACCCGGTACACCCAGGTCATGGGCCGTGCCTCGCCTCGAAAACCGGAGCCGTGCGTCAACATGCGCTCGAAGACCTCCTGCACGACGTCCCACGCGTCGGCGTCGCGGGCCACCACCATGCGCGCGCGGCGGAACACCACCGGCGCGAACTGGGCATAGAGCCGCTCGACCTCCGCGCGGGACAGCCCGGCGCCCTGACTCACTTCCGATCGCTCCTGCCTGCCGTTGTGACACGCGCTCCGGCGCGCGTGAGACACGGTGGCGCGCGCCTCATAGCACGCCGCTCCCGTCAGGCTTCGGCGCCACCTTTCGTCGCTCGTATTCGTTGACGCAGTGAAGGCGGTGCGGCTATTGAGCCGGCCACGCGGTGGTAGCTCAGCTGGTAGAGCACAAGCTTCCCAAGAACGGGGTCGCGGGTCTCGCCTTCGAGTCAGAAACTACGCGGCGTCTAGGTCGGCTGTCAAGAACAAACGTTCATGTGTGCGCGGAGGCCGATTTACCGCCTCGCGCGCTACTTCCGAGGCAGCGCCCACATGCTCATCTCGCGGTGGAGGTCCGCCATCGAGAGGTGCGTGTAGATGCTCGATGTGATCGAGTCGTCGCCGTTCACCGCGTGGCCCAGGGTGATCGAGATCGCCAGCTGATCGGCGCCCGCGGTGTGGTGGAGCGTCGCGCACATGTGCCGCAGGTCGTACCAGCGGATCGGCTTCACCTTCGGCACCGGCCAGCGTGTCATGCCGCACGTGCACACGTTTTCACTCACCCGATCGGCCTTGATCGTCTCGCTCGAGCCGCAGCGCCGGCACTTGTAGGTGACCTCGACGATGCCGACGCCTGCGCGAGCCATCGCGGAGCGCAGCACACGCGAGAGCTTCGTGTCGTAGCGCTGGAGCGCGCCGTCAGCGTCGCCGAACAGCAGGTCGGTCTTCGACTCGCGGATCGCCTCGTAGAGGTCATCGACCACCGACAGCAGCAGGGGCACGACACGCGCGCGCCCGGTCTTCGTCTCGTCGCGGTGGTGGCTGCGGTGGATCTGCACCGTGCCCTTCACGAAGTCGATGTCCTCCTTGCGCAGCGCGAAGGCCTCGCCCGTGCGAAGGCCGAGGTGCAGCATCACGCGGAAGAGCCTGCGTCGATCAGGCCGCAGCTCGGCCTGCACGCGCAGCAGTTCCTCGGGCGTGAGCGTCTCGTACTTGCGGCGCGGCTCGCGCTGTCGTCGCACGAGCGCGAAGGGGTTCGGCACCGCGCCGCTCCATCGCCTCGTCGCCATCGCGCGCTGGATGGCCAGGCGACCGACGCCGCGCACCTTGTTGACGGTGGCCGGCGAGAGCGTCTCGAGCAGCTTGCGGAGATGCTCCTCCGCCATCGCCGACGTGAGGCTTCGCTCATCTTCCAAATACAATTCAAATAGATGGCGAGCGAGCCGCTCCTCGTTTCTCGGGTCGACGCGCTGAGGGCGGATCCACTCCAGCCACTCATGCACGAGCTCGCCGAGGGTGGGAAGATCCACCTCGAGAGACGGCGTCGCCGCCGGCTTCAGTGCTGCCAGCAACTCCGACTTCAACGCTGCGAACTGCTCAGCCAGCACCGTTGCTGGCTCGACCACCACACGAGACGTCACACCCAACTCCGGCGGCTCAACGGCGCCGCCCTTCGACGCCGGCCCCTCACCCCGCCTGGTGAGGAGCAACTCCATAGCAGCTGGGTCCGACATGTGGCCTCCGCGCGCCCGCAAGCGCTTGGAGGTACGGGAGAATCACCCCTCTGTGCTGCCCTCTGCCTTGCGGCGTGCGATCTGCGCCTCGAGCGCGAAGACGAGCAGGGCGACCGTGTACTCGCTGGCGGAGTCGTACCCGTCGATCGCGGCCTGGCGCTCGATCTCCTTCTTGAGCGCCTTCGGGCCGTAGATGGACCAGTTCGTCTTTTCGCCGGTGAGCAGCGGGTTCTTCTTCGGATTCACAGGGGGCATCCCTCTCCTGTACCTCGGGTTCGGCCCTTTCGAGTAGAGCCTTGTTGCAATCTCTATTAGACATCGATTAGAAAGGCAATGTGCGCGGCGGAGACACTTCGTCTCGGCGCATCGGAGGAAGACCAGATGGCTCTCACCGCGAAGCGGGAGCAGATGGCGTTGACGGGCTACGGCGCGTCGGAAGTCGGGACGATCGCCGGCCTCAACAACTTCAGCACGCCGATCGAGATCTTCGAGAAGCGCGTCTTCGGCAAGGTGAAGGACGAGCCGACGCTGCCTGCCGAACTCGGGACGCTCCTCGAGGAGCCGCTCGCGAAGAAGTACGCGGCCGACACGGGGCTCCACGTCGCGCGCTGCGACACGCTCCGCCACCCGGTACAAACGTTTGCACTGGCGATCGCCACCCCGGACCGCATCGCCTTCGCCGAGAAGCGCGCGAGCCGCGCGATGATCCACGACGTGCGCGATCTCGAGGGCGCCACGCGCAACGTGCAGATCAAGACGGCCAGCATGTGGAACCGGAAGGAGTGGGGGGAGGCGGGCACCGACTCGATCCCCAAGCCCTACCTCGCGCAGGTCCACTGGGAGATGGGCGTCACCGGGCTCCGCGTCACCGACGTTCCGGTGCTCTTCGACAAGGCCGAGTTCGCGATCTTCCGCGTCCACTTCGACGAGGACGTGTTCCATGCGCTCTACGAGATGGTGGAGCGCTTCCACGTCGAGCACGTGCTCGCCCGCGTGCCTCCACCGGTCGACGGCAGCGAGAAGTACAAGGAGTTCCTCTCGAGGCGCTTCGCCGAGGCTGGGAAGATCATCCTCGACGTTCCCGCTGGCTCTCCGGCTGAGGCGCAGGTGCTGCGCTACGGCGAGCTCAAGGCCGAGGCGAAGCGCATCGACGCTGAGATGAAGATGCTGAGCAACGCGATCCGCGGGGCCATCGGCGACGCGCAGGGGCTTTCGGGCACCTGGGGCACGCTGAAGTGGCACCGCAAGCCAGGCGCCTTCGCCACCGACTGGGAGGCCATCGCCCGCGAGGCCGTGCCCGAGGAGCAGCTCTCGGCGTTCATCGCGCGCCACCAGATTCAGAAGGCTCCCTACGACCAGCTCCGCGCCAGCTGGTCGAAGGCCGTGCAGTTCGTCGGCGCCAACACCAACACGGAGGAGTGAGAAGCATGGACACGAAGACGGAAGTGAAGAGCGACGTGAAGACCCTCGAAGGCGATCCGGTGGGCGGCGCAGAGATCGTCCGCATCGACACGCCCGCGACCCGGGCGATGGAGCCCACGGTGTGGGACGCGTCGATGGTCGACCTCATCAAGAAGACGGTGTGCCCGCAGGGCATCCCTGACGGCGAGTTCCGGCTGTTCCTCGAGAAGTGCAAGGCCTCGGGGATGAACCCGCTGCTCGGCGAGTGCTTCTGCGTGCCTCGTAACGTGAAGGTCAGCAGGGGAGGCCAGGAACAGTGGGTGACGCAGTTCGTCTTCCAGCCCGCCGAGCAGGGCATGGAGGCGCGCGCCGATCGCTTCCCCGACTTCCGCGGGCTGCGCGCGGCGGCGGTCTACGCGAAGGACCAGATCGAGATCGACTCCGAGGCGGGCACCGTCACCCACAAGTTCAACCCGGTGGCGGATCGCGGCGCGCTGATCGGTGCCTGGGCCATCGTGTACCGCGAGGGGCGGAAGACGCCGGTCGAGTTCGTTCGCGTCGCCGAGTACCGGCAGCAGAACGCGATGTGGGCCGCGAAGACGGAGACGATGATCGTCAAGTGCGCCCGCGCGGCTGCGCTGCGGCGCGCGTACCCGCAGCCCTTCAGCGGCATCTACGTGGCGGAGGAGGTCGAGCAGCCCGACGCGGCGCCCGCGCTCCCCGCGACGACGGCGACCAACACGGCGACGAAGGAGCTCGGCGCGGAGCTCGCGAAGAAGCTCGGGAAGCCCCGCCCGACGCCGCCTCAGGCTGCTGAACCTGCGACGGACGCCGCTTCGGCGACCACGCCCACGACGCCGGCGAGTGAGGCGCCGCTGGCGAAGTACGGACCGCACCGGGACATCCCGATGAGCGCGCTCGACGCGGAGCAACTCGCGGCCAACATCGCGTTCGTCAGCGACAAGCTGAAGAGCGGCGCCGAGAAGGTGAAGGCGAAGCCGAACGACAAGGCGGTCGCAGCGGCCATGAAGGCCCTCGAGCAGGAGCTGACGCTCCTCGACGCGGAGCGCGCGGCCCGTGCGACTGCTGTCGGCGAGGACACCCCGGACATCGACGGGCTCTGAAACCACTTCGAGGCGCGCGGGCAACTGCGCGCCTCCTTCGAGGTCTGCATGTACTGCGCGTTCTGTGAAGCTGGCTCCGAGACAATGCCTAAGTGGAAGCACGAGGAGCGGGCGCCGATCAACGGCACGACCGAGCACCTGTGGTACGCGCGCTTCGAGTCGATGGGCGTGTGGTTCAACGTCGGCGTGTCGGTGAAGCGGAACCCGATCGATGCCGTGGTGGCCCAGGGACGCCCGCTCATCACGTGGAAGCTGCGGCCGATCAGCACCCCGGCGCGGCCGCTCTCCGACGCGATGTCGTGGGGCGCTGGCTTCTCGGTCGGCGATGCGGCCGACGTGATGCTGGCGCCCGTGCATCACGACCCTCGCCCGTGGGGCTCGAAGAGCCGCACCGGCTTCGTCTCGCTCCTCGACACGTGGGCGTGGAACCTCGTGCGCCCGCGCCTCGATCCTCCCTCTTCCCCCGCCTCCTTCACCAACGTCGAGCTGGCCGTCGTCCCCTTCTGAGGAACCATGGAAACCGAAACGAAGAAGACCCGTCGCATGCTGATCCTCGATGACCCGTCGCCCACCCACGCGGCCATCACGGCTGCGCTGTCGAGCGATGATGCGGTGCCTGCCGCTCCAGAGCCGGAGCTGAAGTTGGTGTGCACGGTCTGTGATGAGGAGGGGCACACCGAAGCGCAGTGCGGCCTTCGCCCGCGCGACACCCACGAGCCGCGTCCTGAGCCGCAACTCTTCGTCGACGGCAAGTGCTCGAAGTGCGGGCGTGATTTTGAGGAGCACGACGACAACGGGGGCGAGGGTCGCGAAATGGCGTGGGGGTGCCCGAAGCCGCCCGTTCCCGCTGAAGAAGCTCCGGTCGCGCCCGACGATGCGGTGATCGAGCTCCACGTGACGCCTCCGCAGACCGCCGATGACGTGCTGGCGATCCTCTCGCAGAGCGGGACGCTGGGCGAAGCGGTGGAGAAGATCGCCGAGGCACGAGCCACCGCGGAAGAGCACCTCGAGCGCCAGGTGCCCGGTCCCGGCTTCCGCACGCTGCCGCTCGAGCAACTCCGCGAGTCGCCCACCAACCCGCGCAAGGCCTTCAACGGCATGGAGGAGCTCACCGCCAGCGTGCGGAAGCTGGGCGTCATGCAGCCGCTGATGGCGCGGCCGGTGGAGGGCGGCTTCGAGATCGTCTTCGGTCACCGTCGGTTCCGCGCTGCTCAAGCTGCCGGGCTCGAGTCCGTGCCGGTCGACGTGCGCGAGCTCACCGACGTCCAGGTGCTCGAGGCCCAGCTCGTCGAGAACGTGCAGCGTGCCGACATCCACCCGCTCGAGGAGGCAGAGGCCTACCAGCGCCTCATCGACACCGCCGGCTACACCGCGGAGCAGCTGGCGGCGAAGGTCGGACGCTCGCGCGGGTGGATCTACCAGCGCCTCAAGTTGCTCGCGCTGGGGCCCGAGGCGCGGAAGGCCTTCGAGGAGGGGCGCATCGCGCTCTCGGTGGCGATCCCCCTCGCGCGCGTGCCGACGCACAAGCTGCAGGCGAAGGCGGTGGAGCGCATCCTCGGAGGGGCGGAGGAGTGGAGCGCGCGCAACGCCATCGAGTGGCTTCAGAACGAGTTCTGCGTGAGCCTCACCAAGGCGCCCTTCGACAGGAAGGACGACATGCTGGTGGAGGGCGCGCCGGCGTGCACTGCGTGCCCGAAGCGCAGCGGCTGCGGCACGCCCGGGCTCTTCGACGACCTCAAGGGGCAGGACATCTGCACCGACACCACGTGCTACCAGGCGAAGACGCGAGCCACCTGGGAGGCGCGGGCCGAGCGCTACGCGCGGCAGGGCGCCGAGGTGCTGACGCCGAGCGAGGCGAAGAAGCTGTTCCGCGACGGGGCGCTTCAGCACGGCACCGCGTACGTGGCGGCCGATCAGCCGATCAACGAGGACAAGCAGCGCCGCACGTGGAGCGACATCCTCGAAAAGGCGAAGCAGCCGCCGAAGCTCGTGGTGGCCCCTGACGCCGACATGAAGCCCCGTCGCCTCTACCGCGCCGATGAGGCGCTGGCCGCTGCCGCTGAGCTCGGGCACTCGTGGGCGAAGACGAAGGCCACCCGCGTCGCCGCGCAGCGAGAGGACACGCCCGAGGCCATCGGAGAGAAGAAGCTCCGCGAGGTGCGTGCGCGCGTTGCCCGCGAGGTGCTGGTCGCGGGTGCGATGCAGATCCGCTCGGGCGCGGAGATCCCCCGGATGGCCTATGCGCTCCTGGCGCGCGCGGTCGACGCGACGCGCACCGGCGAAGCCGCCACCGAGTACCTGCAGAAGCTGAAGGTCGAGGACGTGGCGAAGTGGGCGCAGCGCGCCGAGCCGAAGGCGCTGGTGGGCTTCCTCTTCGCCGCGCTGCTCGAGGAGTGGTGCGGCGGCACGTGGAACGGCTTCGACGAGGGGCTCGAGGAGGCGGCCAAGGCGTTCGGCTTCGACCTCAAGAAGCTCGTCGCCGGCGCGACGGCAGCTGAAGCCGGGGCCTCGTCAGCGCCCGCGCCGAAGGAGGACGCGAAGGCGAAGGCCGAGGCGCTCTTCAAGCCGAAGGACGAGAAGAAGCTCACCCCGAAGAAGAAGTGAACCAGGCAGCACCAACCCGCAGGCACAGGGAGCACCATGGCGAACAACGAACTGAAGCTCGAGATCCCGCAGGACATCATCACCAGCATCGTGAAGGCGCAGGTCATCGCGTCTCTCGGGAAGAGCGAGGAACTCATCGCGGGCGTGGTGCAGCAGGCCATCACGCAGAAGCGGAACCACTACGACAAGACGACCATCTTCGAGGAGCAGGTGTCGGAGATGATCCGCGGCGTCGCCGTCGAGTGCTTCAAGGAGTGGCTCGCCGAGAACCGCGAGAAGGTGCGCGCCGAGATGCGAAAGCAGCTCACCGCGCAGAAGGGGAAGCTGATCACCGACCTGGTGGACGGCTTCACGAAGAAGCTCACCAACATCTACCCGACCGTCGCGCTTCAGTTCGGCGACCACTGACCCTGTAGCACCCACCAACCAACGAAGAAGGAGCACCACGTCATGGGCAACAAGTCGAAGGTGAGCCGTCACAACACGCGGACGAAGAACTCGAGCGGCGAGGTCGTCACCGTGAAGGGATGGAGGAACAACCGCAACCTCGTGGGCGCTCGCCCTCCGCGGGCGCACGGCGGCGTGTGGAGCGGCCTGCAGGAGAAGCGCATCGCCCCGCTCGTCACCTACGTGCGCAGGAGCGGCGCGGCGGAGAAGCTGCGGCTCGGGCTTCCGGTCATCTGGGCCAGCAACCGCTACGGCACGCTGCGCGGCCAGCTTGAGACGAAGGGAGCGAAGACGTGAGCGACATCGCGGGGAAGACGCAGGGCGAACTCGACGCCCAGGGCGTTCTCGCTGCGGGCGGCGGCCATCAGCCCATCGCGGGCAATGGTTCGCCGCACTCGCCCCGCCCGCCGACCGGCCCGACGACCCTCCCTCCGCAACCGAGCGAACTCGAGCGACTGGAGCGCGAGCGGGACTCGGCGCTGCGATCGTTGAAGGAGTCGCGGGAGAGAGAGGCGGTCGCGCTCCGGTCGCGTGACGAAGCGTTGGCCGATGTCGAGCGAGCCACGAAGGCGTTCAAGGACGCGCTCGCACATGTGGCGTCGGAGCGAGACGGTGCGCGGGCAGAGGTGGTGCGGCTGAGGGAGGCGCTGGAGGATGTGCGCGACGACCTTGAAGTGATGCGTACTACCGCACACGCCGACGCAGTGGAGGCCTGCGGCGCAAAGGCTGAGAGCACCATCGCCGCCGCCCTCGCCACCTCGAGCGACGCGCGCCCGAGGATTCGGTCCCTCGCCGACTACCAGGTGCAGGCGGCACGCACGCTGCGGCGGGCGCACCCGGACCACCCCGAATTCGATGCGCGACGCGAGCACAGCATCGCGGTGATGGGGCTCGGCATCGCCGGCGAGGCGGGTGAGGTGGCCGACTACCTGAAGAAGGTGCTCGGGCACGGCCACGAGCTCGATCTGATGGCGCTCGCGAAGGAGCTGGGTGACGTCCTCTGGTACGTGGCCGCGCTGGCGACGATGCACCATCTCCGCCTCGAGGACATCGCCGCCCTCAACATCAACAAGCTGCGCGCGCGCTTCCCGAACGGCTTCACCGAGTCCGACTCGAAGGCCCGCGTCGACGTCGCACCCGACTCCGTGGTGATCACCGGCGCCCAGCCGCCGCCGCGCGCGGTGCTCGTCATCGAAGGCCCCGGCGGACTCTGCCAGCCGTGCCGCGCGGGCGACCACAGCAGCCACGCGTCGAAGCAGTGGGGAAGCATCTGCGTCGGCTGCACCTGCAAGGAGCGGCCGTGAAGAGCCTGAGCGTCGAGGACATCCTGCATCGGGAGTACGAGCGCCGAATGGCCACGATGCGGCCGGCGGACCTCCGCGCCTCACCACCGCCGCCCTACGAGGGCAAGAAGCGCGGCCCGAGGAAGCGCGCCACCGAAGAGATGGCCGCCGCGTGGAGCGCGGAGCAGCAGGGCGGCACCGCCTACTCGGTTATCGCGAAGCGTGTGGGACTCCACGTGGCGACGGTGCAGCGCGCCGTGTCTCAGTGGCGGAAGGCGCAGCGAGAGAGGCTCGCGTCGTGAAGGCCGAGGTGCGGCGGAAGGCGGCGCAGCGGCTCGAGCGTCGCTCTCGCCCACCTTCCCCGCGCGACGCCCCGCGCATCGAGCGTCGCGAGGTCGGCCGCCCGACGAGGAAGACGCGGAACAACAGCTGGGAGCGCAGCAACCGGGTGTGGTCGTGGTTCCGGCCGACGAGCGGTCGGCAGTCAACGTGGTGGATTCTCAAGTGAGGAGAGCACGATGGTGAAGAAGCAGAAGGAGCTGCCCGGCATGGAGCGGCCGACGATCAAGGAGCTCGACGACGCGATGGAGCGCGTCTTCGCCGCTGCGGAGGCGCAGAAGAAGGCGAAGAAGGAGCTCGACGACGCGAAGCTCCACCTGGTCGAGGTGGCGAAGAAGCACCGCCAGACCGTGTACCGCGACGAGACCGCGAGCCTCGTGCTGGTGCTCGAGGACGGCCCCACGAAGGTGAAGGTGACGAAGGTGGGCGACGCCAGCGGCAGCGAGGACGAGGAGAGCGAGGAGGAGGGCGACGATGCCGACCTCAACTGATCGCTTCGACCCGAAGGTCAACCGCGGGACGCTGCCGAAGGACTGGGCGCGGTGCTCCGGCTGCGGCTCGCTTCGCCCCGAGCACGCACTCAAGACCGTGGAGGGCGAGGTACGGTGCGCGGACGAGCACTGGTGCTGGTGGCAGACGCCGATGTGTGGCGTGCACACCGGGATCGCGAGCAACCGTTGCCTGCGTCCCGCCGGGCATGCAGGGGCCCACGACTGTCAGACCGTCCCCAGCTTCGACCCAGCGAAGCCCGGCTCCGATCGAACCGTGGCGGTGCAGGTATGCACAGCGTGCGGCCAGGTGTTCCCTCATGTCGCGGCGTGCGGCGCGACCGTCGATCCCGAGTTGCTGGGCGGTGGGTGATGCCGGCGCTGCTCTTCCTCACGGCGTGCTTCTTCCTCTTGCTGGTGCTCGACGCGCCCTTCCTCGATCGCTTCTGGTGCCGCGTGCTGGGCCACCAGGTGATGCGCGACGAGCGTGGGGCGCCGGTGACCAGCTTCTACGTCTGCGTGCGCTGCGGGAAGTTCTGGCGATGACGCACGACGAGCTGCTCGCCGTGCTGGACGATGCTCCGCCCGCGCGCGTGGAGGTCGTCTACTTCGCGAAGCCGCCGGCGGCGCCCAAGGTCGAGGAGGTGGTGGTGCTCAGCCAGCGCGCGACCACCTCAAGTCGACACCCTGGGAAGGTCTTCACCGGGGCGGTGCACGCGACCGTTCGACGTGGCGTCTGCCCGAAGTGCGGCGGGCAGTGGCGCGGAGGCGACGGTCCTCATTCTCCTCGATGGTCGACGCGCGACGGACAGCACGTGCAGGTCGACTGCGTCGGTGACGTGGTTGCAGTCCCGCCCGGGCAGTAGCGGGCGGGGTGGAAGTGGTGAACGCGACGGGTACATCATGCCCGGTCTCCACATCGGCAGGGCGTCTCGAGGAACAAACTCCGCCTCGAGGCTCAGTGCCTCCCCGGTGTCTCGCGTGGCGCTCAAGGTGGTTCGAGTCCACCTGCTTTCAAGTGTCGTTGCCAGCCCAGAATTCAGGCTCCGGCGTGGTAGAGAAAGTAGCCATGACGAACGTCCGGCAGGTCCGTCTCACCGAGCTGCGCGAGTCCCCCACCAACCCCCGGCACCTCTTCGGCGATCTCACCGAGCTCGCCGACAGCATCAAGGCGCAGGGCGTTCTGCAGCCCCTGCTGGCGCGCCGCGTGGGTGAGCACCTCGAACTGGTGTTCGGTCACCGCCGGTTCCGCGCGGCGAAGCTGGCCGGGCTGCGCGAGGTGCCGGTGGTGGTGCGCGAGATGACGGACGTGGAGGTACTCGAGGCGCAGATCGCGGAGAACCTCGCGCGCGAAGACGTGCACCCGCTCGAGCTCGCCGAGGGCTACCGGCGCTTGATGGAGAAGGGCTTCAACGCCGACCAGGTGGCGGACCGGCTCGGCGTCTCGCGCTCGAGCGTCTACACCACCCTCAAGCTGCTCGACCTCGCCGACGAGGCGAAGAAGGACTTCCTCGCCGGCCGCATCACCACGCACGCCGCGGTGGCCATCGCCAGGCTGAAGGGCGAGCGGCTCCAGGTGTCGGCCACGAAGGCGGTGGTGGCAGCGTCGAAGGACGGCCCGCTGCCGGTGCGCGCGGTGCAGAAGCTGGTGCAGCGCCGTTTCACGCCGAAGAAGGCCACGGAGCGCGCTGAGCCGAAGCCCGCGGCGCCCACCGTCGATGAGCGCGAGGTAGCGGAGCGGGCGACGCAGCTGCTCCTCGCTCGAGTCGTGGAGACCACCCGGCGGAAGCCTGCTCTCGACGACGCGGACGCGCGGCTGCTGCTCCTCGCGCTCGGAGACCTGCGGAACGAGACGATGGATCTGCTCGTGGAACGGGGCGCCACCGAGCGGAAGCTCCCTCAGCTGCGCGGCGCCGAGCTCCGCTCGCTGTTGCTCGAGGCCGTGCTGTCGCTCTGGGTGACGCCCGGGAGCGACGCGGAGAAGGCCGTCGCGCGCATCTACGGGGTGTCCCTCGCGGAGCTGCGCAAGACGGCGCACGCGCTCGTCGAGGCCGACGCGCTCATGGGCTCACGTAACCACTCGTAATTTCATTATATTTTTTTTGTATATCGCGGAATTCGGCGATTCTCACTTGCGCTCCAGAGTTTCGCGATATACATATATTCTTGTCAGCGGGATTCACCCGCGAGACAAAGGAGACGAGCGATGGCGACGACCTACGAGATTCGCTGGGGCCACAGTGGCACGCAGGGCAAGGAGTGGACGACGGCGCAGGAGGCCTCGCGCTACGCGTCGGAGGTCTGGGGCGAGGTCGAGGCGACGAGCGCGGAGGAGGCGGTCGCGCAGGTGCGGCGCGAGGCGCCGGAGATCGCAGCCGACTGGTACGAGCGCGACGGGCAGATCCACGTCGTCCCCGCGCACCGCTGACAACCCTCACAACCGGAGAATGACCATGATCGACGTGACGCTGAATTCCGCTGGTGAGATCGTGCTGACGGACGAGGTGATGTTGGCGACCGAGGCTCCGCGCCGCTCTGGCGTGGCGACCCGTGGCGCGGACATGAATCCCGCCGCAGCCGGTGGCGTGTGCATCGTCACGACGTGCACCGACTGCGGCTCGGTGCAGCGCACCAACAGCAACGGGCGCCACGAGGAAATCGGCCCGTGGTGGATCACCGATGCCAAGTGGCTGCTCGACGGCTCGCCCCACACCTCGGCCGTCGCCGACGCGCTGTTTGCTCGCGAGCT
Organism: Myxococcota bacterium; assembly: GCA_049322495.1. Classification (GTDB taxonomy): domain Bacteria; phylum Myxococcota; class Myxococcia; order Myxococcales; family Myxococcaceae; genus Archangium_A. The sequence goes on from JBMORD010000112.1 coordinate 47,285, forward strand.
GGAAGGCGAACTGGCGCGCCGCGGGTTGCGAGACGCTCGCTGAGCGGGCGGGCCGCGCGGAGATGCTGCTCGCACTTCGTTCGGCCACTCGCCGACTCATCCTTCAACGAGGCCGCGCGACCCGCTCGCGTGGTCAAACCAACCACGAGGAACCTGAAATGACAACCATCACCCAGACGCTGCACCACCACCAGCAGCAGATCTCTCACTCGCAGGTCACGCTCGAGGAAGCCGTCATGGCGGAGCGGCTCGGCAACGGGCACCGCTACACCTACGAGGCACCGACGACGACGCCGGATCTGCTCCTCACGCGGCACCACCTCGGAGAGGTGGTCGTCGGGCGAGCGTGCATCGGAGACCGCGGAGTCGTGGTCTCCGTCTACGACGCCACGACGCTCGAGCGCCTGTTGTGGGACGAGCTCACCGCCGTGGCCGAGCCTGTCACCGTCTCGGGGTGGTACCCCTCGCGCGTCGCTGGCTGGGTGCTCGTCGAGTGGGACCGCGGCTCCATCAGGGTGCGTGCGTGGGCGAGCGACCGCGCAGCGTCGGACCGGTACGACGGCATCAGCCCCGCTGAGCGCGCCGCCCGCGACGCACAGAACGACCTCGACGCGCGGATCAGCGCGGAGCTCGCGCGGTGAGCAAGAGAAGACCAGGGCGCCCCGCCAAGCCGAAAAGCGAGCTTCTCGGCGCCCAGCTGCCGGTGCGCATGCACAAGAAGGAGAAGGAGGAGCTCATCGCCTACGCGGCGACGCAGGGTCTCAGCGCGAGCGACTACCTGCGCCGCGCCGCCGCGTACTGCCGCGCGCTGGGCGTTCCGCTCGCGCGCGTGACGGTGGGGCCGCTGCCGGCCGGAATCGAGGTGGAGTGATGACGCCCGCGCAACTCGAGGTGGAGCGCGACCGACTGCTCGAGGGAGGGCGGACGTTGGAAGAGGTGCGGCTGATGCAGAGCGCGCCCGAGTTCCGCGACGCGCTTGAAAGCGCGCTGACGCTGATGCAGTTCGCCACCTTCGCCAACGGCGACACGTTCAACGGGTTCGACGAGGGAGAGATGTTGGCTCAGAGGAGAATCGACCAGCTGCGCGCGCTTCTCTCGTCTCACGTCGAGGTGGAGTGATGCAGCGCCTCACGCCGCTCACGCCGCTCACGCCGCGCGACCTCAAGCGCGGCCGCTCGCTCGCGTACATGCTGCTGCTGACGCGCGCCATCTCGCGCGGGCGCGTCACTGCCCACGATGCTGCGGCCGAACTCGGCATCTCGTGCCGCACGGTGTACCGGATGTTGCGCTCGCTCGAGGCCGTCGGGCTCCGCGTCGAGTCGCAGCGCGAGGGACACACGGTCTTCTGGCGGCTCCGTCGCACCGAGCTACTCCGCTGGTTCGATTCGGAGCCGCAGACGGCGGTGCCGGAGACGCGCCACGAGACGAAGTGAGCCGAGCCTCCGATCACCAGGAGAGCCGAGCGCCGACCCCTGCGGCGAGGTCGCCGCGGAAGTGCGTCTCGGCGAAGCCGAAGAGCGCGAGCGGTTTCACCGGATGAGCGCCCACCTCGATGCGAGCGAACGCCGCAGGCGTGCTGCCGGCCAGAAGATCGACGCCAGCCAGCACGTCGACGTAGCCCCCTCCCACCGGCAGCGCCTCCATGCGCTTGAGCCCGTCGCGCAGCTCGCTCTTCAGCGGCTCGAGACGGGGAGCGTCGGAGGCGACCACCGTGGCCTCAGCGGGAGGGGTTACTGAGGGGACGCCGGCGCAGGCGCAGGCGCAGGCGCAGGGACGGCGGGCGACGGAGCCGGGGACTCCTTGAGGAGGGCCACGGCCCGCTCGACGAGACCGCTGAGCAGCGTGGAGATGGCACCTTCCGGGAGACCGAAGGCCTTCACGAGCTGGCCGAGTTGGTCCGCAGCGGTCGTGCGCAGCACCTCGATCACCTTCGCCTTCAGCGCGGCCCCCTCTTCCGGGGTCAGCTTCCCGTCGGCGAGGGCGGTCTGGAGCATCGGACGGATCTCCGCCTCAGCGTGAGCCACGGCCGACTGCACGAGCACCCAGAGCTGGTTGATCAGCGAGCCGAAGCGGGCGTCCTTCGTGCGCGAGCGGATCGCCACGCTGGCGACGGACAGGAGCGTGGTGAGGGCGAGGCTGGCGAGCCCGATGAGCCCCTGAAAGATGAGCCCGGAGATCGACGGTTCGGGAGTCGGCGGGGCGTCGGCGGCGAAGGCGGGGAAGGCGAGGACGGACAGCGCCAGCAGGAGACGGAGTGGAAACGTTTGCACTTTTCACCTCAGGGTGTGACGGGGGGACGAACGAAACCTGCGAGATCCGCGCGGTAGTGGACGGGCATCACCTTGGTGACGTGACCGAGCTCACGGGAGCGCTTCGCGTCGGTGTCCGCAGGGCCGCCCCACGCCTGGCCGAAGCACATGCCGGCGCCGGCGCAGACCATCACGTGGCTCACGTCGTTGGCGTCCTTCGGTGCCGGGCCCCAGTAGAGGGCGAGGTCACCGGGGAGCACCTCGCCCTCGCTGATGCGGGGCAGGGTGGTCCACAGCGTGTCGGTGTTGTGCGTCTTCCGCCAGTCGATGCGCCCCTCGGAGGCCTTGAAGAGCGCGAGCACGACGAAGCCGCTGCAGTCGAGCCCGTCGTCGCGACGACCGCCCCACACGTAGGGGACGGCGCGGGCCAGCTGCTCGAGGCAGTGGCGGTAGTAGGCGGAGCGCGGGACGAGGATCAAGGCGTGCCTCCATCGCGGTCAACGGGCGGGAGCTTGGGGAGCGCGACACGGAGATCCTCGCGCAGGCTGCGCACGTCCCCGCGTACGCCCGTCACCTCGAGCTTGAGATCGCGCACCTCGGCGCCGATGGTGGGGATCTGGTTCTCGAGCGCGAGCGTGCGCGTGTTGAGCGCCTTCACCTCGCCGGCGAGCTCGTGCACGACGTTCTGCGCTTCCGCCCGGCCGATCTGCGCGGCGCGGTCGTCCACCTTCGCGAGGGCCACCCAGCCCCCGCCGAAGAGGGTGACGATGATGCCGACGCCGATCACCAGCACGGCACGCACGTCGGAGAGGGTCTTCTTGGTGCGCACGTCGAGGACTTGCTCGATGGGTTCGGTCATGACGCCTTTCACGGTACCCGACAGCCCGGGCTCACTGGAAGCCGAACACCACGAAGGTGAAGACGATGCTGTTCGTGTTGAGGTTGAGGACCGCTCGATTGCCGGCGCTGTCGATGGAGACCGCCTCGAAGGTGAGCACCGCATCGGTGGCGCCGAGACCTCCCGCGTAGTCGTAGGCGTGCACCTCGAGGCCAGGGGTGTCGGCGAAGGGGATGATGCCGCGAGTCGCCCGCGCGATCGGCGTGGTGAGGTTCACCTTCAGCTGCCCCGAGGTCGGGGAGGTGCCGGCGACCACGCTCGAGATGTTCTGGCCGGAGAGGAGTTGGTAGGTCCCGCTGGCCACGCGCACCTTCGCCCACGCCTTGATGGTGAGCCCGGGCGAGAGCTGGTTCACCTGCGCCACGTTGGACGCCACCGACGCGCCGATGAGTCGGATGTTGCCGTTGATCTCCTGGTCGCCGAGCGCGTCGATCGCCAGGCCTCGCCCAGCCTGCCCGGTTCCGCCCGTCGCCTTCAGCGCAGTCGCTCCGCGGCGGTTGTAGCTGTCGGAGGTGACGCTTCCTCCCGTGAGCTCGAGGCCGATGCCGGGGAGCCCCTGATCGTTGAGCGTCCCGTCGACGTTGCCACCGCGCAGCGTGTTCTTCCCTCCGTTGCTCCCGTAGCCGAGGGAGGCGTCACCCGTCGCGTCTCCTGCCTGCCCCTCCATGCCGTTGCCCGCGTGGAAGGTGCCGTCTGCGTTCGACGATGCGCCGCCGCGGAACTTGAGGCCAACTCCACCGGCCACCGACTCAGCGTCGGCATCGGAGCCAAAAAAGTGCCCGCCATTGCCCCCAGCGCCGGTAGCACCCTGGCCGAATACGGAGGGGAAGCCGGCGATGTTGCTCTCCCCGCAGACGCCAGCCGCGTCCGAGAAGGGAACCCCGCCGGTGGTGAGGCTGCCCATCAGACCCCATCGCGTCGAGCTCGCGCCCAGAAGCCCCGTGCCTCCGGTCGCGTATGCGCCGAAGCCGTTCGCGGCCGTGTTCTCGAAGCGGGCGCCGTAGCCCGCGGCATGCGACGAGACGCCGCGCAGAGCGCTCGAGCCTCCGCCCGCCGACGTGCTTCCGAAGATGGCGGCTGCGGTCGCGCCGGCGAGCGCGTTGGTGCTGACGACGCCGGGGGTGCCCGGGCCTGGCGCGGTGCCGAAGCTCGCCGCGGTGATACCCGCGTTGAAGGTCTGCAGCGCGCTCCACGTGTGCGCCGTCGACTCGAAGGCGTCGAGCCAGACGATCCACAGGTGCACGAGCTTCATCCACCAGTTGAACCACTGCGCCGGGGGCTTCGTGCTCACGGCCCAGCCCGCCTGCTTCTCCGCCAGAAGCGGCTCGGTGATGGGCGCGGCCCCGGTCCCCCACTCCGCGAGGTTGGTCGGCTTCGGCATGGTGTCCTCCTCAGGCGCGCTCGGCGCCGATCATCTGCCCGCCCGTCGCGGGGTTGGTGGTGTCTCCGAAGCCCTGTGCCGTCGACGACTCCGGCGAGCCCGTGGAGCTGAAGGTGAATGCGTTCGCGTCGGGGATGAGCTGGTAGATGACGACCTGCCCGATGCCGGCCGCCCTCGTCGCCTTGAGCAACCGCAGGAGCCTCGTCACCGTCGACGCCGTAGCGACCGGGCTGGTCAGCTTCATCTCGACCGCCGCCGGGAAGTACTGCTTCAGGGTGTGCGCCGGCAGCGTCCCTCCCGCCCACGCCTTCAGCACCGCGAGCAGATCCTCCACCGTGCCGGTGCTTCTGTTGGCGGCGATGCGCGCGGCGATGAAGGCGCGGTACTCGGTGTCGAGGGCACCACCTCGAGGCTCGCCGACGATCTCCCCGAGGCGCTCGAGCCAGGCACCTGAGGCGTTGGCCACCTCCCACGCCTTGATCGCGTCGAAGAGCGCACCCTCGATCTCCTGCGCGCGCTCGGCGAGCTCGCGAACCAGGCCGGCCAGCTTCGGCTTGTCCCTGTACTGCGCGAGGAGCTTCGCAACGGCGCGCTCCCCGTAGTCGGTCAGCTGAGTGAGCGCCATCACGGCACCCCGTTGGTGGCCACGACGGTGACGCGCGAGGTGTCGAAGCTCGCACGCTGTCGCAGCGACACGCCCACCGTCGCGCTCGAGATCGGCGGGTTGGAGGTTCCGATCAGCACCGCGGTGACATCGAGGACGCCGGGGGCCGCCTTGAAGATGTCGCCCGCGATGCGGCTCGCCACCACGTCGACGCCCAGCCCGCGCGCGTTCCCCGCGGTGACGATGGCCGCTGCCACCTGGGCGTCTCCGTCGAGCGGGTACTCCGCCGGGTTCTTCGTCAGCGTCACCTTCACCCAGAGCGAGACGCTCGCGGGCCGCGAGAACTTGACGGTGTGCGGGTTGCCAGCCGAGTCGGTGACGGAGCCGGAGACGCCGCCCGCCGTCTCGATGCCCGCAGCCACGCCGGCGAAGATGGCGCTTCGGAGCTCCGCGTCAGCGCCTCCCTCGATGAGGCACTCCACCGCGTGCGGAGGCACGCCGTCGACCGTCACGTCGGCGGTGTTCTCGAAGACGGTGCAGCTCGTCACCCCTGCCACGCGCAGGAGCTGCGCCTGCAGCGCCGGTTGAGGGCTGGTGCCGATGCCGGCGATCTCCCGCTGGCGACGCACGCGCAGCTCGGGATCCGTCTCGAGGTTCCGCCCGGGCGCGGCGTCGAGGAGGTTGTTGACGGCGTTCCACCCAGCCACCGGCGTTTCGATGGTGGTGATGCTGCCGGCGAACCCCTGCAGCGGCCCGGTCACCGTCGCCTGCGCCGGCACCAGCGCGTAGCCGAGCCCCGTGCCCAGGCGCTGCCACCTCACGGAGCCATCGTCGAAGGTGGGCCCGACACCCGACGGCGCGATGGAGCCGCTCGTGCCGCCGACAACGGCGACCCACACGGAGCCGCTCGACTGGATGAAGGCCCCCGCCGCGTAGAGCGTCGTCGCGAGCCACGCCGAAGGCGAGCTCAGCGTGGCGTCGGCCGTCGTCTCGAAGACGGTGGTGGTGTCGCTCACCGAGGCCCTCCGCCCGGTTGCGAGGAAGGTGCCCGGGGTGCCCACCGCGACGAGCGTGACGGTGCTCCTCGTCGCCACCAGGCGCACGGTTCCGGTGAGGGCCGCGAGGTTGTCGAGCAGCACGCCCGCGGCTCCGCTCGGGTCCGATGCTGAGCTCGCGGCCTCGGCCACCGCCCACGTCTCAGCGAGCGCATCGGCCATGAGGGAGACAACCTGCCCGGGCCGCGCCTCGGCCGAGACGTTGATCGACTTGCCGAAGACGCGGCGGAACGACTCCTCGAGATCTGCGATCAGATCCTCGGTCGTCTTCGCCTCGAAGCCAGTGCTGGTGACGCCTGCCATTCAGAACCTCTCGGTGAGGGTGGCCTCGATGACGGCCGCGAAGTCGGTGGTGACGCGGAATTGCACGATGAGCGTGCGCCCGTCGAGCCTCGCCGCCAGCGAGGTGATGGTGCCGACGCCAGGTCGCGAGCGGATCTTCCCCCGGAACAGGTCCTCGATGCGGCCTCGGTTGAACTTCGCTCCGAGGATGTCGCGCGAGAGCCCGAGCGAAGTGTCGAGGAACCACTCGCCGGCCCACGTGCGCAGCGCCGCCTCGAGGTCGCTCGCCACCGCGGCGGCCCCAGCGAGGGGAACGAAGTCGCCCTCCACGAGCGCCAGGTCTCCGCTGGTGTCGAGCGCGAAGTCACGCAGCGCCGTCGCGCCCGCGAGCTCAGCGCCAGTGGCTCCGGCGTCGGGCGTGATCACGAAGTTGAAGCTCGAGATGCTGGCGCTCGTCGCCCCGACGATGGGCTTGGTGCTGCCGCTCCACGATGGCTGAGCGCTGCCCGCGGGCCCGTCGACGCGGATCTCCGTGTCGGCGGCGATGTCGGCGGCCGACGGCACGAGCACGAAGAGGTAGGCACCAGCGACGGCAACCACCGCAGGGGGCGTGCGCGGTCCGGTGCTCGAGCGGTAGCTCCCCACCGTCGGAGGCGCTCCGCTCCACTGCGTGCCGTCGGGGTTCTCCACGTGGAGCCCCCAGAACTGGTTGCTGTTGTCGGCCCGGAAGCACGCGAAGGTGAAGCGGCGTCGCAGCGCGCCCGCCCCGCAGTCGACGTGCACCACGGTGCCGACCGCCTCGTCGTCTTCGGTGGGGATGAAGCGGTAGCTGCCCTCGCCCAGCTCGACCACGGCGGGCGCGGTGCGCGGAGTGCCGGAGAGGTCGCGCGCGATGACGTTGAACGCCCCAGCGGCACCAAGAAGCGGCGCGCCGGCGGCGTCCTGCACGAAGAAGTCCTTCGCGTCGGCCATCACGTGCTCCCGTTACCAGGGTCGTTCGGCGTGGTGTTGAGGGTCGGCTCTGGCAGCGCATCGACGAAGGTCGAGTACTGCGCCGCCTTCGAGTCGGCTAAGCCCTGCGGCGCGGCGTTGAGCTGCTCGTCGAGCTTCGCGAGGATCTCCGCGAAGCGCTCCGCGTGCGCTGCCGCCTGGCGACGCAGCTTCTTGTGACGGTTCGCCGTGCCCGCGGGGAACTGCGCGAGGATCGCCGCCCAGCTGTCATTCGCGGTCGAGAGTCCGATGCCCATGATGTTCTCCTCAGATGCGCTTCTGAACGGCCCAGCAGAAGGCGACGGCGCCGGCCGGCGCGGTGCCCACGTTCACGGTGAAGCTGCCCGCGGCCGTCGTCACCCACGGCACCTTCGACTGCGTGCCGAGGTCGCCGTGCCACGTGATGAAGACCTGGTCGCCCGCGGCGACGAGGCTGTTGTCGATCTGGCACGTGGTCGCGCCGGCAGCGATGGCGCTCTTCCCGCTCGGCTTGTTGATCGCGTTCGCGCCCGTGCGCGAGCCCGGCGTCCCGCTCGAGTCGGTGCCCGACTGGTCGAGCCGTGCCGAAGGGGCGAAGCGTGCGACGCCAGCACCGCCAGTCACCGCGGTGAAGCCCGAGCCGGTGAGCGTGAAGGCGAGCCCGCTGACGTAGCCGCGCACGCCGTTGACGGTGTCGCACTGGAGGAACTGGTTGCCGTTGCCTGCGCCGCGGAAGATGCCCTGGCCGGCGACGCCGCCACCGGTCCACAGGTCTCCGGCCTTGTCGACGTAGAGCTTCTCGACCTCCGTTCCGCCGAGGCCGGTGCGCACGCTGAGCAGCTTCGCAGCCGAGTTGACCGACGCGTCGGCGGTGGTGGTACCGAGCTTCGTCGCGATGTCGCTCGCGCCAGTCATGGCGCCGCCGAAGGCGTCGTTCACCTGGGCTGGAGCGTTCGCCGACGCTGGCCGGAACTGGTTGCTGTACGTCGCGATCGGGAAGTAGCCGAGCCCGCTCGGCTGCACCTGCGCCGAGCCGACCACGAGCCCGAGCGTCTTCTGAAAGTAGGCGATCTCGGCTTCGCCGCCGCCGCCGATCTGCTCGCGCACCGAGACCAGCTTCGCGTTGGCGTGCGCGGTCGCCGACGTGCCGACCTTCACGCAGACGTCGCCCGCGCCAGTGCCGTTCGAGTTGAAGAGGCTCTCCACCTGGAGGCCCGCGCTCGCGATGATCAGCGATGCGAAGGTCTTCACCCCTCCGATGGCCTGCGCGAGGTGCGAGAGAAGCCCGGTGCGCGTGTCGCTGGCGGGCGGCGGCGGGGAAGGGACCATTGCCGTCACCCTAGTGCAAACGTTTGTACTGCGTCAGCCGAGTGGGCTCCACGTGATGCCGTTGAAGAAGACCCAGCCGTTCCCGCCTGTGAGGAGCGTCACGCGGCCGTCGGGGTAGATCTCGAGCCGCCCGACACCGGCGTCGGTGAAGGTCGAGTAGCACTGCGTCGCGGCGGGACGCGCGGGCTCCGGCAGCGTGGCGATGGCGGTGCCGGCGCCGGTGAGTCCGTCGAAGACGACGCCGCGGAGCTCCCAGTCGCCGTCGGCGCGCGCGCGGTACTGCGGTACCTGGAGCCCGCTGCCGTACTCGGTCCAGCTGTCCTGCAGCACGAGGGGCGTCCACGGCCCGTGGCCGAAGGCGCCGAAGATCGCATAGGCGAGGCGCCGCACACCCACGTTGACGGCGGCCTCGTCGGTCTCGGGATAGGTGGCTCCGGGCGGCAGTGTCACCGGGGCGATCTCGTCGTTGCCCGTCACGCCCTCGACGGTGATGAGGCGCATGAGCACCTGCGCGGCTCGCGCGCGGTCGACGTGCCACTGCTCGGGGGTCAGCTTCGCCATGCGCTACCTCACTTCGTCTTCGAGACGCCGGAGAGGTAGCTCGAGGCTCCTCCCTTGAAGGACTGCACCGCGCCGACGACGGAGGCGAGATCCGCGGCGATGAGACCGAGCTGCGTGACGACGGCGGAGAAGGGTGCGGCCGCGAGCGCCCCGCCGACGATGGGCACAGCGTTGGCCGCTGCGGCCGCGGTGAGGGAAGCCGCGGCGGCGCCGAGCTCCGTGGAGACCTTCGTGAGCGCGGTGGTGAGCGCCTCGAGCCACGCGTCTTCGGCCTGGCGGTAGGTGGTGCCCAGCACGAGGGGCTCTGCTGCGTCACCCGCGCCGAGCAGCACCACGCCGTCCTTCACCACCACCTGCGTGCCCTCGTCCTTTCCGAGCGTCACCGCGTCGATCGCCGCGCCCTTCCACGCCGCCCCGTCATGATGCAGCCCTGGCACGGCCACCGCGTCGCTCAGGTGGTGCCTTCGGCCGTCGGTGCCCTGCAGCCCGCCCAGCTTCTGCCACCTGTCGAGCGAGCCCTCGGCGAAGACGAGCAGCACCGTGTCGCCCTCGGCGAGCGGGAAGGTGAGGCGGAAGCCACCGCCGCCGGGCCAGCACACCGGCACGTGCGGCACCACGGGGAGCTCCCAGTCCTCGAAGGAGCCGTCCTCCGTCTCGACGCGCTGCTTCAGGAGTGGGAAGGCGTCGATGGTCTGCGTCTCGGCGTCGTAGCGCTCGACGCGCGCGGGGATGGCGGTGTGCACGTCGCCGAGCCGCCGGCGCATCACGAGGTCAAGCAGCTGGGCCAGCGAGTAGGGGGTCGTCACAGGGGGTGTGCCTCGATGTCGGTGTACCAGTCGCCCCCGTGCGTCGCACCCGCGTGGGTCACGCGCAGCGCCTTGAGCACGCCCGTCATCGACTCCGAGCGCAGCTCGAGCTTCTGGCCCGGGCGGAGTCGCGGCAGCAAGAGGGTGCGCAGCTTCACGGCGGCCTTCTTCTCCTTCGTCGCAGCGGCGATCGTCGGGCTGCCGACGAGTCCCGACTCCGGAGAGACGAGCACCGCTGAGTCGGCGACCGTTTCATCCTCCTGGAGGATCTCGATCCGGCCGTCCTGCACGCTCCACGTGTAGCCGAGCGGCTCGAGCAGGGTGGTGAGCTCGCGGGAGCTGCTGCCCGACTGCGCGTAGCCGCTGGAGAACTCGCCGGCGAGCCGGGAGGCCTTCTCGACCGCGGTGGTCGAGTCGCCGCCCATCGAGCGCAGCGTCTTCTTCACCACGTCGGCGACCGACGTGCCCGGGCGGTACGACTCACGGAGGCGGGGGAAGGCGATCGACCGCTCGCCGTCACCTGCTTCGATCTTCGTCACCCAGTCCGGCCCCTGCTTCGTGGAGAAGGCGCGCCGAAGGTCGCCGCTGAAGATCTGCGCCTCCGTGCCCTCGTAGCCCGCTTGGAGAATGACGCGCTGGCCGCTCCCCTCGAGCTTCGCCCTCGACTCGGCGGAGAGGTTGAAGACGGAGATCTCCGCGTTGTTCGGGCTCGACTGCAGGTCCTTCTCTACCCGGAACTCGATGTCGAGACCTTCGACACGAAGGGCGGCCGGGGGCTCGAGCGCGAAGTCTCCCTTCGCGGGGACCTTCCCGATCAGCAGCACGCACCTGCGCTCGAAGAGTTTCGTGCTCATGAGAGATCGTCGGCGGAGAGGTAGTAGAGCTGCACCGAGCGCCCGAGGTCCTCGAAGCCCGGGTCTGCCTTCGCACCGGAGGTGCGCCGGGCCACGATGTCTCCGGCCGGCAGCGCCTCGCGCCCGCGGAAGCGGGCGAGCAGGGGGAAGTCGATCACCACGCGAAGCCCGGTGAGCACCTGGTTCCCCTCGCTGTCGGCGATGCTCATCACCCACTGCTCGGCGCGGTGGTTCCATCGGAAGGTGAACTGCCACGTGCGCCCGTCGAGCTCGGTCGCGAACGAGAAGTGGCTGCTGCTCTGCGTGATGGGCAACTGGATCATCAGGCCCCCGAGCCAGGAGTGGAGCCGAGGATGTTGAAGCGGTCGAAGCCCTGCTTGAGCAGCGAACGGTTCTCCTCCTTCAGCTTCTCGTCGTCGACCGGAACCGGCGGCTTCTTCGGCTGCTCGTCCTTCTTCCCGTGCTTCTTCCTGTCGCGAGGCACGGGCTGCAGCTTCACGCGCTCGGTGCTGACGAAGCGGACCTTCTCGAAGGTGGCGGAGAAGCGCACGCCATCACCACTCCGAGAGTCGCGCGGGATCTCGAGCGAGATGAGCATCATGTCGGCGTGGCGCGCGACGGGCGTTTCGATCACCACGGTCTTCCGTGCCTCGAGCACCTGCATGAGCTTGTCGGCCTGCTGCCTCGCCCAGCCTGAGGAGCCGGGGATGGTGTCTCCACCGCGGCGGTCCTGCTCGCTCCGGTTGGGGCTGGTGCTCGAGAAGAAGCCGTCGAGCACGAGGCGCGCCGGTTGTGGACGTGCGTGATCGACCGGAGACACCCCCGACTCGATGGGGTGCTTCGTCAGCTCCACGGACCCGGAGTGGCGATCCGCCATGGTGGCGTCGACCTCGATGCTCTCCGTGGCGGTCTGGATGGTGACTCGCATTGCGGCGAGCCTACCTCACCGCCTCACTCCGCGTGGCGGCGGTAGTTCAGCTCGTCGATCCCGAAGTCGACGACGGCGCTCACCGGCGCGCACTTGGCGTCGTCGTTCTCCCTGCAGAAGCGGATGAGCCTCACCACCGCGGTCTCGCAGCCGAGCGGTTTCCGCTTCGCCGTTTCGCCGAGAGCCTTCGCGTAGCCCTGCTGGATCTTCCGCGACTTGACCACCTCGTCCTGGAGCACCTTCAGCTTCGCCACGCTCACGACGCCGGCGATCTTCGCGTTCTCCCGCTCCTCGCGGATCTGCGCGAGCGCCTCGTTCTCTAGGTCCTTCTCGTCGCAGATCAACGTGCTCAGCGCGCCCTGCATCATCGTGGGCTGCTTCATCGTCTCGATCGCTGCGTCTCGCTTGCGAGCACGCTCCGCGCGCTCTGCGTCGGCCTGGCGCTTCGCCTCGGCGGAGGACGCGGCCGCGAGCTGCTGCTCCTGCTGCTGGCGAGACTCCTCGGCTGCGCGCGCGCATGCGTCGCGGCGGGAGAGCAGGGCGGCGCGGCGATCCAGCACCTCCTTCACCCGCTTCGAGTACTCCGCCGGCGGCAGCGACCCCGGCTGCCGAACCGATGCGGCTTCGAGCTCCGACGCCTGCAGCTCGGCCTCGGTGGGGCACTCGCCCGCGAGGGACAGCGAGGAGACAAGAAGCACCGCCACCGCCGAGATTCGTCCGATCATGGGTGCAGACTGCACCTGCGCGATGCCTGAAAACAGGGGCAAATCCGTTCAGGTGTCTGCTAACTTCATGGGATCGCGTAGGGGACTCGGGCCATCTCGCTGTCGAGACGGTCGTGCCACGACTCCCACTTCGAGATCGTCGCGTTGGCCACGTCGATGGCGCTCTGCCCGGGTGCTGCGTTCACCACGAAGTTGGGGCTGAGCTGGTTGTTGTTGGTGATCACCGCCGCGCCGGCGCTCGAGGAGACAGCAGCATCTACGCTCGCGGCGCCGCCGCCGAGCACGTCGCCAGCGGTGAGCCCACCGATGCCGGCGAAGCGCTTGATGGCCTGGCGAATGTCGAGGAGCTTCACCTCGAGGTCGAGGACGAGCCCTCGCACCGTGTTCTTGATGTAGGCCACCACGTCAGCCCACGCCTCCTTGAGGTTGGGGATGAGCTTCCCCTCGATGTCGGCGAGGTTGCGCACCATCGCCTTGAGCCCCGCCACGAGGTCGTTGTCGCCCTGCATCGGCTGCGACCACGTCTTGATGAGGTGGCCCAGCACCGAGTCCCCGCCCTGGATGAAGGTCCACATGTCCTCGGCGGCGAGCCCGGCGACGAAGAGGGCGCCGGCGAGGAGCAGCACCGGGGCCACCGAGGCGGCCCACGCAGCAGCTGATGCGAGCGCCGAGCGCACCACCTGCGCTCCGTAGATGCCGGCGGCGATCGTGTTCAGCGTCCACGAGACGAGCAGGTCGAGGAGCGCTCCCTTCATGAGGATCATCTTCGCCAGCACCAGCGAGCCGATCACCATGGCGATCAGCTTCCAGTTGTCGGCGAGCACGGTGAGCGCCTTGCTGAGCGCGCGCACGACTCCGAGGACGAGCTTCACGGAGCCCGCGAGCGCGTCGATGAAGGACTTCACCTTCTGGCTGATGAGCTGCCGGTTCGCCAGCACCCACTCCTTGAAGGCGGTCAGCACGGGCTCGAGCTCGCTGATGAGGAGCGCCCCCATCTCGTGGCGCACGCCCTCGAGCACCACCTGCATCGCAGCCAGGCCGTCGCCGAAGGACTTCGCGGAGGCGATGCTCTCGCCCGACATGACGGCGCCCATGGCGCGCGCCTCACCGGCCATCACGCGCAGCCCCTCGGCGCCGTCCTCGAAGAGGGGAAGGAGCCGCGCACCGGAGCGACCGAACAGATCCATCGACGCAGCGGCACGATCTGCACCGGGAGGGAGCTTCGACAGCGCGTCGGCCGCCTCGAGGAAGACGGTGTACGTGTCGCGGACGGCACCGCTGGCGTCACGCGTGCGCACGCCCAGCTTCGCGAAGGCCTCGGCGGCGCCGGCGCTTCCGTGCGCGGCGGCCGAGAGGTTGCGGTTGAGGAAGGTGAGCGACTGCACCACCTCCTCGAGCGAGGAGCCGCTCTGCACTGCGGCGTAGCCGAGCTCCTGCAGCCGCTCGGCACCGACGCCCGTCATCGTCGCCGCGTCGCCCACCGTGCCGGCGAAGTCGGCGGTACCGACGATGGTTTCGACGAGCTGCTCTCCGAGGAAGCGCGCGGCCGCTGCCAGCAGCTCCATCGCCTTCTCGAGTGCGTCGACGGCCGCCTGGGCGCTGGCGAACTTCGTCTCGTCGGCATCGAGGCCCAGGGTGAGAAACAGCTCTCGGAGTGCTTCCATGCGTCACCTCTTTCCAGCCTTCTCGCGAGCGCGCTCCTGCGCGCGTTCGACGACGTTGAGCGCCTCATTCGCCAGCATCACGTCCTCGAAGGTGAGCGTCGTCTTGAGCTCCCCGAGCGTCGCCCAGCCGGCGTTGATCAGCCGATGGCAGGGCCAGAGGGGCTGGAGGTGGGCGGGGAGATCTTCGCCGCCAGCTTGGCGCGGAGGCCGCCGAGTCGCGCCTCCAGCTCGGCGAAAAAATCGGTGTAGTTCACCTCCACCGCGAAGATGAGCAACTTGTAGGCGGTGAGCACCTTGCGGTGCATCACCACGTCGAAGACGGGAAGCAGCGTCACGCGCTTGCCTTCGTGCATCACCGTCGCGCCCTCGAGGAGGATCTTCAGCAGGGCGGTCAACTCCTCGGGCTTCGTGCGCATGAGGGCGCCCAGAGCGCGGGCGATCGCCGCAACGTCGGTTTCGGCGCCAGAGAAGTTGTCGGTGATCGGCGCGAAGAGAGCGACGATCCTCGGCAGCGTCGAGAAGGCGCGCAGCGCGGGGAGGGGGGCGATCTCGAACTCGAGACCGTCGATGACCTTCGTGGTGTCGGCGGGCATGGAGGCTCCAGGGTGAGGAGTGCAGACGTTTGCACTCGCGCGTCGACCCTACTCCAGAAACAGCACGAGCCCCGCGCTGACGCGGAGCTCGCCACGGATTCACGCCTTACCGTGGATGGCGCCCAGCGAGGCAGTCCGCGGCTCCGAGCTCATGGGCGAGCTGTGCCGCGGGGCTCGCTGAGGGAGCTTCAGGTGGGGCCGTTGCCGCCGATCGTCACGTCGAGCTGCGGCACCTCGATGGTCCACTCGCGGGTGGTCAGCTCCTTGCCGAACTCCACGACGGCCGGCTTCAGCACGTAGGCGTCGGCGCCGTTGATGAGGGTGCGGCCCAGGCCGTCCTTGATCTGCACGACGCCCGTGTTGCTGCCCGTGAGCTCATCAGCGGCCGCCTGCGCGCTGAGGTAGTCGTTGCTCGAGCTGGTCTGCATGAGCGTGAACTTGATCCGCCCCGAGCGGTTCCGGTTCCGCGCGCGGGCGTACTCGCCGTCGGCGCCGACGTAGGGGATCCACGTGTCCTCGTTCCGCTCGACGCTGATGAAGGTGCCGTCCGCGAAGCCGCCGAGCAGGAAGCCGTTGAAGGTGCAGAAGAGCTGCGCGGGATCCATGGTGTCGATCATTCAGGTTTCCTCGATGGTGACGGGGTTGGGGCTCAGGCCGACACGGAGCCGTTGATCAGCACCTTGTGGATGGCCCCCGCGTAGACCGCGGAGAACTGCACGTTCCGCAGGGTGCGCGCGGCCTTGTCGGCGGCCGAGACGCTCGAGGACTTCGGCACCGTGACGCTCCAGCCGCTCGCGAGGGCCCCGCGGCGCTCGTCCTCCTGCAGCTGCCCGCGCACCTCCGCCTCCACGACGGCGATGCCCTCGTCGGTGTACGGCACCTTCGGCAGCGCGGCGAGCCGCCCGAAGACGCGCTCGCCCACGCGCGCCTGCAGGTAGTTGAGGAAGCGCACGAGGTCGGAGTACTTGCCCGACGCGCTGACGCCTTCCTCCGTCATGTTCACGCCCTGCGTCGTCTCGTAGAAGTTGGCGAGCTTCGCCCGGGCGTTGGTGCGGTGGGTGGAGGTGTAGCTGCCCACCGGCACGCCCGCGCACGTCTTGAACTTCCACGTCTCGTCGCCCGGCGTGTACGGCGCCACGACGCCGGTGAGCCCCGCGTCGAGGAAGTCGTCGGTGGTGGGGCTGAACCACAGCGCCACGTTGTCGTACGCGGCCGCCTTCAGCGTCGCCGCGATGTCGGCGCCCGGTGCGGCGGTGGTGATGATCGCCGTGTCCTGCGACTGGGCGATGTAGAACTTCCCGTTCGCCTGCGCCCACGCCGCGGCCGCCGCGATGAGCGCCGAGCTGTTGAAGCAGGTGAGGAGGAAGTACCAGTCGCTGCGCACCAGGTTGACGGCCGCGAGATCCGCCGCGACGCCAGGGTCGGTGTGATCCTGCGCGATGCCCACCTTGTCGAAGTCGGTGGTGCCCACCGAGAAGAAGGCGCCCGGGGTGTTGGCCACGATGCGCATGTACGTCGTCTGATCGGTCACCGTCACCGCGAGCCCGAGCGCGTCGATGGCCGCCTTCAGTCCGGCGATGATCTCCGTCACCGTCGCCGACGCGTCGCTGGTGAAGGCCACGGCCTGGCCGTTGACCGTCATGCGGTACGTGTAGCTGTTGGCGGCCACCGGAGTCACCGCCCAGCGCTGCGTCGCGAGGCTGCCCTTGCCGACCAGCACCTTCGGCGGGCGCGGGTTCTGCGAGAAGAGCTTCGTCGCCGCCTTGTACTCGGCCGACGTGGTGGCGAAGTCGAGCGCCATCGCGGTGAGGTCCGCGTACTCGCGCACGCGATCCGCCCAGCCCGAGACGCTCGAGCTGTTGCTGAGGATGAGGGGCGTCCCGAAGCCGGCCTGCGTGGGGTTGGAGGTCTGCGCGGTGATGCTGACGGACACGATGTCGCTGAGGACGGCCATTCAGGCTCCTGTGAGGGTGGCGCTGCCTTCGTACTGCGAAATGTACCCCGTGCGCTCGCTCGCCGTCTGCCGGGCGCAGAAGAGCACCTCGAGCACCGCGCCGCCCTGCCACCCCGTCCCGTCCATCGCGGGCACCCACCGTACGGTGCCCTCCTGCAGCACGCCCAGCCCCGCAGCGTTGAGCGCGCTGCGCACCGTGGGGAGCCGGAGCGCGGACTGGCAGTCGAGGGCGCGAGACCTCGAGGTGGGGCTTCCCGTGGTGGGTCCGCCGAAGAAGCTGCAGGTGACCGTGAAGGTGCGCGGGCCGTTGGTGGTGAAGCCCACCTCCTGCCCCGCGGGTTGCCCAGGGTCGAAGCTCCACCGGAGCTCGTCGAGGCCGACCTGCACGATGTCGCCGAGCGAGATGTACGCGCCTTCCTCCGGCACGCGTCCGTCCTGGTGCGCGAAGACGACGGCGCCGGCGCTGAGCCCGCTGCTGGAGAGCACCCACGCGCGGATCGCGTTCTCGAGATCGACGACGTTCACCGGCGCACCAGCGTCGACTTGAAGAAGTTGCCCGCCTCGCCCCAGCGCTCCACCTTCTCGACGGAGTACTCCTCACCGTCGATCAGCACGCGATCGGCCTCCACGCCTCCCTGCGCGCTCTTGAGCTCGGTGGTGGTGAAGAGGTTCCACGCCTCGTTGACGATGACGCCCTTCGGCATGCGCTTGAGCTCGAGCGCGGTGAGGGGCGTGAGGGAGCCGGGCACGACGAGCGTCACCGGCGTCTGCGCATGGAGGCGACCATCGAGGAAGGTGGAGGGACCGCGGCGCAGCACGGTGTACGTGCCGGTGCCGAGGGCGCTGAGCGCGTCGGCCATGTCGGCGATCATCTGGAGACCACCTGGTAGGAGATCGACTGCACGAGCCGCCCGGTGTCGACGAGCGGCCGCGAGCTGCCCTTCTGCGCGATGGTGAAGGGCGCGTTCGGGACGAAAGGGGAGGTGCCGACGGTGATGCGGTTGCGCACGTCGGCCGACGCACGCTGCCCGATGAGCCCCAGCACCTGCTCGACGGTGATGGAGCCCTTGAGCGCCTTCGTGATGAGGCGCGCGAGGAGGTTCCCCCAGTCGTCGCGCTTCAAGTCGAAGGTGCTGCGCAGGAAGGGACGCGACGGGATGCGCCCGGGCACGCCGAACTCGTGGGTGACGGCGAGGGCCACGTTGTCGAGCCCGAGGTCTCGGACCGCGGTCTTCCCCAGCACGCCCACCTTCACGAAGGGGCGCCGCTTCGCCTGGTCGGCGAGCGCGAGGAGCTTCTCGAGCCCCTTGCCCTTCTTCGTGAGGGTGACGCGCATCAGGTGACCTCGCCGCCTCGCACCCAGCCGTGCCAGTGGCCCGAGGCGCTCGCGTCGACCGAAGGCGAGAGAGTGAGGTCTTCGAAGGTCTCGCCGGCGCGCTGCCACAGGAAGCCGGGCGGCACGTCGAAGGTGCGCAGCTCGTGCACGTGGAGGTGCTTGTCCTTGTTGCTCATGAGCGGCTTCGGCTCGCTGCCGATGGGGTTGGCGAACTGGACGCCGATGCGCACCCGCTGCGGCCTCCCAGCGCAGCACGAGCCGGGGCACTCGAAGGTGACGCCGTCCTTCGCGCCGCCGACTCCCGGCACGTCGAACCAGCGCGGGTTGAGGTCGGCGAGCTTCATGACGGCTCCTCAGGTGACTGCGAGACGGCGGCCGAAGAGGCGCACGAGGCGCAAGTACTCCCGGCCGTACTTCGTGCTGCCGAGCGCGCTGTTCTGCGCGTGAGAGGCGACGGCGAAAGACTTCGAGACCGGACCCACCGTCACCGACTGAAGGGGACCAGCGGCCCCTCCTCCCCCGCTGGTCGCGTACCTCTCGGTGGCGAGGTGCGCCGCGAGCTGCACGCCGAGGCGGTCCGCCTGCGCCTGCGTCAGCGGCCCGACGTCGACCTCGAGCGCAACGTCGGCCAGCACCTGGGCCCACTGCGCATCGGTGAGAGACGAGAGCTCACCAGCGACGAGGAGCACGTCGGCCTTGTCGATGGTGAGCGCCATGCGTCACGCCTTCTTCGTCGGGTCGATGGCCTCGATCTGCGCGAAGATCGCGTCGACCACCACCTCGCGCTTCTCGCCCTCGAGCATGGTCTCGAGCATCTCCTTCGAGACGGTCGCCTTCACCAGCTCGAGCACGTCCTTCGTCGCGAGCTTCTGGAAGTCGATGTTCTTGCCCTCCTTGTCCGAGAGCGGCTCGATGATGCCCTCGGTGACGAGCGCCTTGAAGGCAGGCCACTTCATCGCCTCCGCGAAGTCCTTGTCGTTCACGTCGTTGAGGCCGGGCAGCAGGCGCATGTTGCCCGCGTGGTGCAGACCCTCGCGGTTGTAGACGATCAGCATGTGGTGGCTTCTCCTGTTGGTGCTGCGTGGAATAGCGGGGGCTGGAATCGAACCAGCGACCTCCGGGTAATGAGCCCGTCGAGCTACCTCTGCTCCACCCCGCTAGAACTACACCGCCCGGCGCACGCTCAGCCGGGCGGGCCCTGCCCTGGAGACTTCAGACGCCGTCGGCGTAGAGGATCGACATCGGGTAGTAGCACTGCACGCCGGCGCAGCGCGCGTGGCAGGCGATCACCGCGTTCAGCCCCTCCTGCTCAGGCGGGAACTGCTCGAACTCCTGCGGGATGACGAGCTGGAGCGCGTCGGGGTCGCGGCGGTAGACCACCATGCGATCCGTCGCGCCCGCGCCCGCGCCGGACAGCTTCTCCCACGGCTCCACCTGCTTGATGTACGGCGAGTTGCGCAGGAAGAACTGCAGGATCGTCGTGTCGCTGCCCGACTGGAGCGGCGTCGACGCGATGTACGCGTACTGCGAGACGGGCAGCAGCAGCGTGTCGGGCTTCTCGGCCTCCTTCGTGACCGTCACGATCGTGTGGGTCGCCGAGTTCATGTCCTTGATGACCTCGAGACCCGTCTTCGGCGTCGCGCCGAAGTTCCAGCGGGTCTGCCCGCCCGCGCCGGCGGTGATCGTGTACGTCTGCGCCGAGGGGATGTTGAGGAGCCCGATGAGTCCCGTCGCGGTGTTGCCGCTCGCGCCGAGCTGGTCGATGAGGTCCTCGATGGCCTGGCGCGCGGCGTCGGCCTTGCGCGAGTCGAGCGGCTTTCCGGCCATGCGAGCGGCTCGGATCTCCTGCACCGAGTAGCCGAAGCTCGAGCCGAGCCCCTTCACGGTGACGGAGAACTGCTTGCCCTTCACGTCGGCGCGAGGAAGGTCGTTCGCGTAGCTGGCGATCAGCTTCGCGACACCGACGCGATCGTACTGGCTGTACGTCACGACCTCGGCGCCCGGGTCGACCGAGTTGTCGACCGGGACGAGCTGGCGGATCTTCCGGTCCGCGTACTTCATGTCGTACGACTTGGCGCGGATCTGCTCGAGCTCGCGCGCGAAGAAGATGTTCTCCGCGGCGTCGAGCTTGGAGAGGTTGTAGCTGCGAGGGGCCATTCTTCAGTTTCCTTTCAGAAGCTCAGGACGAGCGGATCACGGCAGGTTGACTTCGAGCACCGCGTAGCCGTTCGCGCCCGCGGAGGAGAGAAAGCGCGCCGCGGTCCACGCGACGGCAGTGGCGGTGTCGGCCGAGGCGCGGATGGCGCCCTTCTGCGTGCCACCGGCGCCCGCCGTGTGGCGCACGTACACGGCCGAGGCAGGCGTCACCGCCTCCTCGACCTGCACCACGATGCGGCCGCGCTTGAGGACGTTGCCGAGGTACTTCGGCGGCACGCCAGCGCCAGCCGGCGAGGAGGCGAGCTGCGAGGGATCGACCTGGTGGGTGTGCGCCAGCACGCCGACGATCACCGAGGAGCCGTTCACCATCGCGAGCATGCCGTTGTCCGCGGTGCCCTTCGCGACGGCGACGCCGAAGGGGAGGTTCGCGGAGGCCTCCTCGCTGACGTAGCTGAGGATGTCGGTCTCGCCGTTGTCCGCGAGCATCCCCGCGAAGGCGGCGGACTGGTACGTCGTGTAGCTGGTCTGGCTCATTGGTTGCCTTGTGGGTGCTGCGTGGTGGAGGGGTGCTTCGTTGCTTCGGCCCCCTGCGCCCCTCGGTGAATCTTCAGCGGCCGCTGCGACTCACCGAGGGGCACGCGTACAGCGCGTGGTGGGGGAATGGGGTTGGAGATCAGACCGACTTCGCGGAGGTGAGCGGCTTCTTCCACGCGCCCTGGCTGGCCCGAATGAAGTCCGCCTTCGCCTTGTCGGCGTCGAGCTTCACCTCGCTCGTGGTGTTGGTGGTGTCGAGCTTGTCGGCGTCGTTCTTCCACTCGGAGTCGTCCTTCTCGAAGGACTCGATCGCCGCGTCGAAGCGGGCCTCGACGTAGGCCTCCGACTTGCCGTCGAGCTTCAGCTCCGGCTCGAGCTTCGAGAGGACGAGCCGGCGCACGTCGGCGGGGGTGAGCGCGTCGAGCTTCGCCTCCTTGCCGAGGACCGCGCGCGCCTTCGCGTCGAGCTCCGCGCGCGCGGCCATGTCGGCGCGCACCTTCGCGGGCAACTCCTGCAGATCCGCCTGCGCCTTGCGGAGCGCCTCGTTGGCAGCGTCGGCGCGGGCCTCGGCCTTGTCGGCCTTCGCGATGCTCTCGGTGAGCGACTTCTTCAGCTCGGCGACCTCGGTGGCCGTCCGCTCGTCGCGCTTCTGGAGCGCCTGGGCGAAGGCCTCGGTGCTGGGGTCGTAGTCCACGCCGTCGATGCGGATCTTCATTCGGTTGTCCTTGGCGCCGGGCGCCGGGTTGGTGGTGGTCGGATCATTACCACCCGTCGAGCGGTTGTCGCCAACCGCGTCGTCGGGGCCTGCCGCGTCCATGCGCACGCGAACCGCCGCTCCGGCTCGGCCGCGCTCGACGATCGCCACGTGGTTGCCGCGGATGTTCCGCTGGATGGCGTCGTACGCCTCACCCGTGGGGGTGACGCCCGGCGTCTCCTCGAGATCGCAGAGGTAGCCGCAGGAGACCTCTCGCTTGCCCGCCTGCATCTTCGCGATGAGGGCAGCGTCGGTGATGAGGAACGTCCCGGAGACCCGCTCGCCGTCCTGCTTCGGCGCGCTCACCGCCCCGCGCTGGTACCGCGCCGTGTTCTCCGCGGTGAGGAACTCGTCGGGGTGATCGTCGGTGACGGGCACGAGCTCGAAGGTGCTGAGGCTGTCCTGGCTCAGCACTTCCTCGTGGGGCCGGTACTCGCGCCGCGCGGTGCCGTCGGGCATGCGGTAGGTGAAGACGCCGGTGCGCGTGAGGAAGCCGTCGACCCGCAGCCAGCCGTTGGGCAGCAGCTGCGGCTCGCGGAGGAGGGGGCCAGTGTCGAGGCGACGGACCGTCATTCGCCGTCACCATACCCGCAGTGCAAACGTTTGTACTAGCGGAGGACGGCGCGCACCGCGGCCCGCCACGCGTCGCGGATCTTCTCGGGCAACTCGAGCCACTTCGGCATGGGCTCCCCGCGGTGGTTGAGTCCGCCCGTGCTGCGCCCGTAGGCGGCGTACGCGTTGTCGGCGTGGGCTTCGAGCACCGCGGCGTCGTCGCATCGGTGGCCGACGCCGATGAGGATGGGCTCGCCCTTCACCGGGCACATCGCCCAGTGCGTCCACTTGAAGGGCGCGAGCTCAGCCGGCGCGATGGGGTTGGTGAAGGCGAACGTCTCGATGTTCTCGTGGTTGCCGCCGCAGCGGGCGCAGGAGAGCACGTCGGTGTCGGAGAGCGCGGAAGTGGAGCTGAGGTCCATGTCGATGGGCATGGGTGCAGCCTCTCACAGCTCGTCGAGGAGCGCCTCCACGTCGGGGTCCGCGTTGCACCGGCAGTTGATCGGCGTGCCTGGCATCCCCTCGGCTGGCAACTTGTTCCACGAGAAGCGCTCGCCGTTGAGGGCCACGTGCTCGGGCCGCACGCGCTCGTCGCCCGCGGTGCGCCAGAAGAAGTGCGTCAGCCCGAGGTCCTGCTGCCGCGCGGCGTTGAGCGAGCTGTAGAACTTGCCCACCTGATCGCGCGCGATGAGGGCCGCGCGTGACTCGGCGACGCCGAAGCGCTCACCGATCGTGTCGACGAGATCCTCCCAGCGGCTCCCCTCTGCGATGCCGCGCAGCACGGTCCGCTGGACCTGCGCCAGGTACTCCTCGGGGATGGAGCGGATCAGCCCGACGTTCTCCTCGGTGAAGGTCTCGATGCGCTGCGCCCACTGCGGCTCGCCGATCGGCACGTCGACGCCCACTGCTGCGCGGAGCTGGTGCTGCAGCTGCGCCTTCTGCCAGTCGGAGGTGCGGCGCCCGATGGTTTCGATGGCGGCGGCGAGCTCGCGCGACGCGAAGGGGCCCTCGAGCAGCGACACCTTCACCGCGGAGAAGTCGTCGGCGAGCGCATCAGCTCGAGCGTGGCGATCGACGAGGAGGCGCAGGCGAGGGAAGAGTCGGCGCTCGACGGTGGCCCGCGTCACCTCGAGGAGGCGAAGCAGGTGCGCCCGGTAGGCGAGATCCACGCCGGTGGGCCACACCGTGCGCGGCACCGCGCGCCGGCGTGGTGGCGTCTTGCCAGTCATGCGGCGAACGTGCTGGCGCCGCAGTCTGATGAGGTACGAGAGCATCACTTGCCCGCGGCGATCTCGGCCTGAATCTCCGCCCACGACTTCGTCTTCTCGGGGACGTGCGCGGTCACCTTCGACGGATCGATGTTGAAGCGCCCCAGCGTGGCGATCACCACCTCCGAGTCACCGAACTTGGAGAGCGACTTCGACGCACGGTGCGAGAGGACGATCGACGACCTCGGCACGTCGACCTCGACGATGAAGCCGCCGTGGCCGAAGACCCTGGCCGTCGAGGCGCTCTCGGTGAAGGACGCCATCGAGTCGGTGTTGAAGGGCACCGGCGCTCCGGGGTTGGCCGCCATGAAGGCGCGGAGCTCCTCGGCCTGCTTGCCGTTGACGCCGCGGTACAACTTCACGGTGTCGCCTTCGTGCGCTGCCTGCGATGCCTGGGCGATGGCGCGCACCGTGGCGCGCACCTTCTTGTCCTCGCTCTTCGCCACCTGCTTGGCCACGTGCTCCTCGGCGTTGGAGACGCCCGACGCCTTGAGGAAGGACTTCGTGCGCTCGAGATCCTTCGCCGGATCGATGCCGAGCTCCCGCGCCACCGCCGCCTTGAAGGCGATGGCTTCACCTCGACTCGAGTCGTCCTGCCACCCCTCGATGAGGCGCTCGGCGGTCGCCTTGTCGCCGCCCAGCTTGGCGGCTGCGGAGGGGAGGGCGCCTCTCTTGATCTCCGCCCGCGCTGCCTTCACGTCCTTCTTGGTGGTGCCGATGCTGCCGGCGCCCCCTGCGAAGCGTCCGGACTCGTCTCGTTCAATCGCCCCCTCGTCGAAGTCGAAGCGGGAGGGCGGGCGAATGGCGCCGAACAGATCGATGCCGGGCCCGGTGGCCTTCTCGCCGCTCGCGGTGATCTCCACCTCGTCCTCGAGCGAGTCGCCCTTCTTCGTGGGTGCCCCCTTCGTCGGCGGCTCGCCATCAGCAGGCTCGTCTTCGGGCTCGCCAGTCGGGTCCGGCTCGGGCACATCAGCAGGCGGGGCGACGGCGCGCGCCTTCATGTCGAGCTGCGTCTCCATCGTCCACCTGTCGCCACCGAAGCGCGACGCGGCCACCTCTTCGGGCATCAGCACACCGGCGCTGATGTACGCGGTGTCGGCGGTGGCCACCTTGCCGCGCAGCTCCGCCTCTTCCGCCTCGGTGAGCTGCCACAGGGAGGGGTAGCGGATGGTCCACCTGCGCGGCTCGCGGCCCTTCGTCGGCGAGTCCTTCGCCAGCATCAACACGCGGAGCAGTCGGTTGTGGCGCGGGCGAAGTTGCGCCTCGCGTTCGCCGGCGATCTGGTCGTACCAGTTGCGGATGTCGCTCGCGCCCGTCGCGTTGAGCCCCGCGGGTGCGGTGCCCATCATCACCGTGACGGGCATGCGAGCGGCGGCCGCCAGGCGGTTGGTGAGCCGATCCATCAGCTCGGCCAGGCCCGCGACTGGAGTCGTTTCGCGCCGGAACTCCTCGTCCTTGTCGATGATCAACGCGCGAGCCACCCCGCGTGCCATGTCGATGGCGCGCGCGCGGTCGATCACCGTCGCGTCGCCTCCTTCACCCTGCATGAGGAGCTCCGCCAGCCCGGCCATCTTGAAGACGGCCTGCGCGAAGTCCTGCACCAGCACGCCGGCCGCCTGAAAGCTGGCCTGGAAGTCGGAGACCTTCTCGATGACGCGCTCGAGCACCGAGGAGCCCCAGCCCATGCGCGCGGCGCGCTGCCGCGTCGACACGACGACGCCGTAGAAGGGGATGATGCGCGACTCATGCACCTCGAGCATCTGCGAGCTGCTCCCGCCGAGCGTGTCGCGCACCACGCGGAAGACGGAGACCTCGCCGAACTTCTTCGACTCGGGCGAGCGGTAGTAGCGCGCCGGCCAGCACTCGCTCGGGCGCAGCACCTTCAGCCACGGGACGGTCTTGATCGCCGACTCCTTCAGCGGCTGATCGAAGCGCTGCCCGTCCTGCGCGCCGAGGAGAATGGCGCCGCCGCCATAGGCCCGCGCGAACTGGCGCGCGCTGAGGAGCGTCGCCGTCACGTCGCGCTCCTCGAAGTACGCGGCGAGCTCCTTCCCAAGCTCCGCGCCTGAGTCGTCGTCGGAGTCGATGCGCGGCGGGTCCACCGGTGGGCCGGAGGAAGACGCGTCGGAGACGACGATCTCAAAGCCCTGGCGCAACTCGGCTTCGGGCTGGGCCTCGATGATGCGCGCCGCGATGTCGTCGCCAAGCCACAGCTCTTCACACGTGGCCTCGTCGAGCCGATCGCCGAGGAATCGCGCGCCGAGGCGCTTGTCTCTGCCTCCCCCGAGCCCCGTGTAGATGTTGCGCCAGCCATCGCTGCGAGGTCGCGCGGGTGCTTTCGTCGTCTTCGCCATTGCGCGCAGGGTACAGCGTCACAGGCGGGCTGTCGCCCGGGCCCGCTCGCGCTGGTGCGCCTTCTCGTCGACGAGAAAGGCCAGCGCCTGCGATGCCGCGTCGGCTTGATCGTCATGCACGCCGGGGAGATCGCGCAGTTCGCGGATGAAGGCCTCGTTCCACGCGCCGCGCACGAGCATCACGTTGCCTGCGCTGGCGATCGACGAGAGCGGCTTCCAGTACGACTCCTTCGGCCCCGTCTTTCGAATGCCGTGCACGATGTGCCCGAAGAGGAAGCGCACCTTCGCCCCCCAGACCTCCGACTTACCGGCGCTGCCTGGCTCCTGCTCGAGCAGCACCGGAATGCGCCGCCCGTCCGTCTCGGCCACGGCCTTGATCCGCCGCTCGGTGTCGCCCGGGTCCTCGCGGAAGCGATCCACGTCGGCGATCCACACCCGGCGCTCGCCATTCTCCAAGCGCTCCACCGCCACCTTCGCGCCGACGGTCCAGTCGGGATCCTTGCCTGGCTCCTCCTCGGTGGCCGCGCGATCCCAGCTGCGCACCCACTGCAGCCCTGCGGGTGCCTCGTCGACGATGCGGAACCACTCCGGCTTGAAGTAGTTGCCGCCGTGCGCAGCATCCCAGTCGCCGTCGTCGAGCTGCTTGCGCGTCACGGGATCGAGCCGTGCGAGCTGCATCGCGTATGACTCGACGTCGAGCCCGGTGTTGTCCTCCTTGAAGCTGGGCACGAAGTACGCGGGCTGAGCCTCCCGGTTGACGCTCCGCGCCGCGTCCTGGGCGTCCTGCGACGGAGGGGAGGCGTAGATCGGCGGCTCCGGGAGAGGGCGCTTCTCGCGCTTCACGGCGCGAATGTCGGCGCGCGCATCGCTGCCGGTTGTCACGTGCTTCGCGTACTCGACGAAGCGCCGCTTCACCCACTCGTGCCCGCGCCCGCCCGGGTTGCCAGAGGCGCGCATGCGGAGCGGCACCGGCATCGTCGTCTTCCGGCGAAGGCGGCTGAAGAGGTACTGGTAGGTGCGCTCCTCGCGCCACTGCGGGAGCTCGTCGATGCCGATGAATTGGAAGGCCGCGCCCTGGTAGCGCGTCTCCACCTCCGCGAAGCTCTGCGCGAAGCCGAAGTGCAGGGTGGCCGGCTCGCCCGTGGTGGGGAACTTCCACGCGTGCTCGTCGTCGTCCCACCACGCGCGCGTGCCGGCGAACCACGCGGAGGCGCGCGCGAGGATCGCATCGGGACGAAGCATGTCCGTCTTCGTGAGTCGGAAGATGCCCGCCGAGTAGCCCGGCACGTCGACGTACTGCAGCGCCGCGAGAAGCAGGGCGGTCGACTTGCCGCCACCGGCCGCCCCGCCGAAGAAGCACTCCTCAGCGTCGATCCCGAGGAAGACCTTCTGTCGCTCGCTCGGGCTCTCCCTCGCCCACGGGCGCACCACCTCGAGGGTCTTCTCGATGGCTGCTTCGCGGCGCCGGCGCAACCGCTCCAGGGCCAGTCTCTTCAGCGATGGCGCTGAGGATGCGCTCGAGGATCTCCGGCTCATCCGCAAACTCCTGCTCGAGGCGATCGAGCGTCGCGTTGAGCTCGTTCGCGATGGTGAGGCGGACGCTGGGCTGGTACCGCCGATCGATGATCGCCAGGAGCGGCAGCGGGTCGGCCCCCTCGCCCCCCTCCTTCTTCGGCATCACCCGCTTCTGCGCACGCGCGAGAAGTCGCTGCACAACGCCCGCCCGCGCCTTGCGTACCGCGACAACAAAGTCATGGTATCGGCCCGAGCTCTCGCGCTGGCCGCGGTCCATCCACGCGGCGATGGTGCCCGCGGCGAGTCCAATGGCTTCGGCGGCGGTCTCGTACGTCGCGCCGGTGGAGAGCTGCTGCACCAGCCACTGCTGGATCTCGGGCGTGAGCTTCGTCGGGCGTCCCATGCGCGCCATGCCCTTCCTCTTACCACTCCGACAGTACAAACGTTTGCACTCGCCCGGCCCTCACTCGCTCCGGACTCGAAAACTCCAGTAGTTTCGAGGCGTTGACTTGACAATCTGCGCGGCGCCCGACTATTCATTCGGCACCGGGCAGCAAACCCGGCCCGGAAACCAAGGAGAAAAACATGGGCAACGAAACCGGAATCGAGTGGACGGATCACACCTTCAACCCGGTGTGGGGCTGCACGAAGATCAGCCCCGGCTGCACGAACTGCTACGCGGAGACCTTCGACAAGCGGATCGGCGGCGACCACTGGAAGGGCCACGCGGGCGGGGTCGGCTACCGCACCTTCGGCGAGGCGCACTGGAAGGAGCCGATGAAGTGGCAGGCCGAAGCGGCGGCGGCGGGCCGGCGCGATCTCGTCTTCTGCGCGTCGATGGCGGACTGGGCCGACAGCAACGGGCCGGCCAGCGAGCGCGCGAAACTGTGGGCGCTGATCCGCCAGACGCCGAACCTGGTGTGGCAGCTGCTGACGAAGCGGGCCGACAACATCGTGCGCTTCCTGCCGCCCGACTGGGGCAGCGGCTACGCGAACGTCTGGCTGGGCGTCACTGTCGAGGATCGGAAGTACGGGCTCCCGCGCGTCGATGTGCTGCGGCGCATCCCCGCCGCGGTGCGCTTCCTGTCGGTGGAGCCGCTCCTCGAGTCGGTGAAGGGCATCAACCTCGAGGGCATCCACTGGGTGATCACCGGCGGCGAGTCGGGACCCCGCTGCCGGCCGATGGCGGCGGAGTGGGTGCGCGAGGTGCACGAGGCGACGCGCCGGCAAGGCGTGGCGCACTTCTTCAAGCAGTACGGCCACGTGCGGAACAACCCGCTCTACGAGCTCGCCACCGGCGGGCACCGCGAGCGCGAGGCGCAGGTCGCGCGGCTCGACCCCCACGGGAAGGGCGGCTCGAAGCTCGACGGGCAGATGTGGCGCGAGTTCCCCCGCGGGTGGAGCCGGGGCACCCAGCTCCAGTGGCTCGAGCAGCCCGAGCCCGCCGCGGTGCCCGCGTGACCGTCCTCTCCCAGCGGTGGCGCGATCGCCGCGCCAGGTACCGGCCCCCCGGCGAGGTCATCACCACCTCGGAGTACGAGGTGGCCCAGCTCGCGGGCGACACGGCGGCCAAGGCCTTCGTGGTCCGCCACCACTACTCGGGCACCTACCCGGCGGCGCGGTGGCGCTTCGGGCTCTTCCGGCGGGGAGAGATCGCCGGCGTCGCCGTCTTCTCGCACCCCTGCTCCGATCGGGTCCTCACGAGCGTCTTCCCCGGCCCGGCCCGCGATTCCGTGGAGCTCGGGCGCCTCGTGCTGCTCGACGACGTGCCCACCAACGGTGAGAGCTGGTTCCTCGGCCAGGTCTTCCGCGCGCTCAAGAGGGAAGGGGTGGCCGGCGTGCTCTCGTTCAGCGATCCAATTCCCCGCCGCGACGCTGCCGGGGTGCTGACGATGCCCGGGCACGTTGGCGTCTGCTACCAGGCGCACAACGGCGTCTACCTCGGCCGCTCGACCGCGCGCACTCTGCACCTGCTGCCCTCAGGGGCGGTCTTCAGCGCGAGATCGGCGCAGAAGATCCGCAAGAGGGAGCGGGGCTGGGAGTACGCGGTCGAGCAGCTCGTCTCGAGCGGCGCGCCGGCGCCGCGCGGTCCCCTGCAGGACTGGCTGCGTGAGGTGCTCGCCAGGCTGCGTCGCCTTCGCCACCCGGGGAACCACCGCTACGCGTGGGGGCTTCACCCTGCCGTGCGGCGCCACCTGCCATCGTCGCAGCCCTACCCGCGACGGTCGCTCAGTTGACCGGCACGGGCTCGAGGTGGAGCGCCACGTAGACCATCTCGTTGCCCGCGTTCTGCTGGGTGGCCGACTTGCTGGCGACGATCCGGAAGCGCGCCGCATCGAGCGCCTTCGCCACCGCCGCGTTGAAGATGGCGCTGCGGTAGTCGGCCTGCACCGTCGCCCCGCGGTGCTGGGCCATGCCGACGTAGCGGAGCAGCCCGCGAGAGGTGGAATTCATGTTGGCGTTGAAGCCCGTGCCGTCGGTGAGGCAGATGCCGATCGGCTCGCGGCCGCCGCCCACCTGCCGCCACCTCTCGCACAGGAGCGCCAGGTGCTCGAGCGGGGTGCCGAAGGCATCGAGGTCGAAGAGGTTCCACGCGCGCACGTCAACGTCCTGGTGGCGGAGGAAGCGCCTCGAGTCCGTCACCACCATACGGCGCTCGTCGTCGAACTGCCTGATGTCGAGCCCGAGGTAGTTCGGCGTCCTGTCGTAGGCGCGCTCCCAGAGCATCCCCTTCGCCGCGAAGCAGTCCAGCACGCGCACCTTCTCGATGCCGCCGAGCTGCTCCACCAACCACCGGCGCATCGCCACCTTGGGCGCGAGCGCCGAGTTGTGGTGCTTCGCCGGCTTCTTCGTCGGCATCTTCACGCGACGCATCAGCCGATCTCCAGGGACGACGACTCGATGGTGACGCCCTCCATGCCGGCCAGGCGCTTGCGCACCTCCGCCACCAGCGGGAGCGAGCCCGTCACCGTCACCACGAACTTGTCGGCCACCGGCGTGAAGTCCCAGCTCTCGAGCTCGTCGGGGGCCACCTCGACCGTCTCGAAGGCGAACCCCACGGGCGACTCCTCGCCGAGCGGCTCGCCGCGCTTCTCGAGCTGCTCGAGGATGCGGAAGAGCGCGTCCTCATCCCAGCTCGCGAGCTCCGCCATGCGGTTGACCGACACGCGGAACGCCTCGATGTCCTGCGGCGACATGTCGTCGACCACCAGCACCGGCACGCTCTCGATGCCCGCCTCCCTCGCCGCTTTCAGCCGGAAGTGGCCGTCGATCACCGTCTTCGACTCGTGGTGGACCAGCACCGGGACGCGGAACCCGAAGCGCTTGAGGGACGCGGCCAGCTGCTTCACCGCCTCCGCAGAGTGCTCTCGCGGGTTCCCCTCGTAGGCCGCCAGTTCAGACACCTTCCAGTTGTCGAGTTTCATGTTTTACCTGTGGTGAGATGAATTAGATTAATTCCGAGTAATTTCGAGGCTTTGCCTTGCGATGCGGGCCTCTACTGCATATCTTTTCATCATCGACGGCGCCGCAAACGCCGACGACAACCCGCAGCACCTAGGAGAAGAAAGATGGCTCACAACCTGTACAAGAACACGATGGCCTTCGCTGGTGAAACCCCGTGGCACGGGCTCGGCGTGAAGCTCCCCGCCAACGCGACGTGGGACGTGATGTCGCGCGCGGCTGGCTTCTACGACGTGCGCGAGGAGGCGGTGCGCCTCGCGAACGGCCGCATCATCCCGGGCCGCAAGGCGCTGGTGCGCACCGACACCGGCGCCCCGCTCGCGGTCGTCTCCGAGAACTACGGCGTGGTGCAGTTCTCCGAGGTCGCGGAGACGCTGGTTGCCGCCGCGAAGGGCACCGGCGCCATCTTCCACACGGCGGGGCTCCTCGGTGAGGACGGCTCGCGCGGCTGGCTCCTCGCGGAGCTGCCGAAGACGATCAAGGTGAAGGGCGACAAGTCGGAGATCCGCCCGTACCTGCTGGGCACCGCCGCGCACGACGGGCGCAACGGCGTGGTGCTGAAGAACGTGGCGACCCGCGTCGTGTGCCAGAACACCCTCGGCGTGGCGATGGGCGAGAAGGACTCGCGCTGGTACGCGTCCATCTACCACACGAAGAATGCGGTCCAGCGGCTCGCCGAGGCGCGCGAGGCCTTCGCCGCGATGCTCGAGGGGATGGACGCTTTCGAGGTGATGGCCAACCAGCTCGCCGCCGCGAAGTTCACCGAGAAGATGCTGGCCGCGACCCTCGACGACCTGCTGCCCCTCCCGAAGGGCGACGCCACCGAGTCGGCCGGCGTGGCAGCTGCGACGACGCGGATCACCGAGCGCCGCGAGCGCGTGCAGACCCTCTTCGAGGCCGGCATGGGCATCAACGCCAGCATCCGCGGCACCGCGTGGGCGGCCTTCCAGGCGTGGACCGAGTACGCCGACCACCACCGCGTGGTGCGCGGCGACGACAACGGCGCGAAGAAGCTCGAGTCCGTGTGGCTCGGTCGTTCCGCCGAGATGAAGACCGACGCGCTCGCTAGCATCGTCCGTCAGATCAACGCCTAACCTCCCCCCGGAGCGCGCTGACGGGGCCGCGTGAAGTGCCCCGTCCCATGCTGCACCCCGGCCGCAAACCGGGTCCTCACCTCGGAGAACACCATGAAGATCGGCGATGTCGTCCGCCCCGTCGTCACCATCGCGGGGCTCAACGCGAAGCTCCAATACGTCGTTCAGCACGTCGAGCGCGGCGCCCTCGGCTACGAGCTGGCCTTCCTCACCGACGAGGCTGGCGACCATCTCCACGCCGTCGAGAACGCCCACCTGGTGCTCGAGGTGGTGCGCGCCCCCACGATGAAGCCCGCCGCCGCGTTCCCCAACTGAGCAACCGGCGCGCCTCGACAGTCGATTAGAATTCGATTAGACAGCGTGGGCCCGCGCAAACGGGCCTGCCAAGGAGAGTCACATGCTGAAGCTCATCACCTGCCTGTTGTTCGGCCACGTGCCGCACGCTGGCGTCTCGAAGTCGCACGCGCTCGCCTACGAGTGCTGCCGCTGCCACGAGCTCGTCCCCTGCGTCCGGAGGACCTCGCGGTGAAGACCTATTCGATGCAGGACGTGGAGAACCTGCCGTACCACCGCACGCGAGAGAACCTCGTCGTCGTCTCGCGAGAGCAGCTCGTGCACACGCTCCGTCGCGCGAACCTCGTGGCTGAGAACGTCGCGGAGATCGCCACCGCCGTCGAGCCGACGGCCTTCTCGATGCACCTCCGCGAGGCGGGGGACCCGAGCGGCGAGGCGATCAGCGACTCCGTGCGCCGGCGCATCGTGGAGATCGCCGAGGCCATCGCCGACGCCGAGATGGCCGACTCGACGCTGTGGGAGCGCCACGACTGGCGCGAGACCTGCGACGCAGCCGCCGCGCGCATCAGCGCCGGCCACTCCGCGAAGTTCGCCGAGGTGATCCGATGACCAGCCCAGAGAGGAACCCCATGACCGCCGAAGAAGCCCAGCTGTCGAGCGCATTCGACTCCCTGTCCCGCCTCGCGACCGAGAACGAGGAGAAGCTGCGGGCCGAGTTCTCGGAGGCGCTCGCGCTCCTGGAGACGGAGCTCGGCAACCTCAACCGCAAGCACGCTGAGGAGTTCGACGCGCTTCGCAAGATCGCGCTCGCCCTTCTCCCGCTGGCGCGCTCCCGCGTCGAGGACATGCACGAGGAGTTGGAGGACCTTCGCGAAGGTCGGAAGATCATCGCCGAGCCCGTCGCGGACGTGGCCGAGCGCGTCGCGCGCGCCGACCTGGTGGTCACCCTCGCTGCCGATGCCCTGGGGGTCGAGCTGTGAGCGCGACGGACATGAGCCGCGAGGAGGAGCTCGCCTACAAGCGCGGGTTCGACGCCGGCAGCGAGCACCAGAAGAAGTCCGACCCGCCGCCGAAGGCGCGAGACCTCCAGAAGCAGCTCGAGAAGGTGCGTGACGAGCTCGCGGTGGTCCACGAGGAGTACCGCAGGCTCACAGCCGCGCTTGAGGAGATGCGTCTGCGCGCCGAGGGCGCCGAGGCTCGCATCGCGTCGGTGAGCGGCGTCACCCGCGAGGAACTGGCGAAGCGCGAGTACGAGCGCGGGCTGGCGGAGGGCAGGGAGGTGCGTGCCGAGATGCTCGCGGCGCTCGATGCGGTGCTCAAGTGCGGCGTGCTCAACGACGACTATCTCGCCGAGCAGGCGCAGATCCGCGCTGCCATCGCGAACGCCCGGAGGATCTCCCCGTGAGCGCGCTCAAGAGCCTCCCCGAGGCTGAGGCGTGCGGCTGGTACGTGCGGACGAAGCGCACCGCCGAAGACGGCGGCGGATTCCTGCTCGCGAACTTCGGCGCGCCTGAGGCGGACCACTTCGCCTTCGGCCCCGAGCACGGCTCCGTGCTCGCCGCCATCACCGCTGAGGCCGTCAACGCGACGCGCGAGACGGGCATCGGCCCCGCAGAGATGCGGCGCCAGCGCGACGAGTTGCTCGAGGTTCTGCGCGGCATCGTCGGGCTCGAACGCCGCAAGCTGCTGAAGGACAAGGCGGCGAAGGCGTGGGTCGGTGCCGCGCTCGACGTCATTGCCCGAGCGGAGGGCCTGTGATGCCCGCCATCAAGATCCACGAGTACATGGCGAACGCGGCCGGCGCGCGGAACCTCGGCTTCGACGCCGCCGAGGGCGTGCACGTGCTCGTGCAGCCCGCCAGCGCCGAGTACCAGAAGCGCGCGCAGCAGGTGGCGATCGCCTTCGCCGACGCGGCGCTCGAGCAGCAGGCGCAGCAACTCGCCCTCGACGCTCTTCAGAAGGCCAACGAGTCACTGGCCGACCAGCTCCGCAAGGCGCGGGCGCGCATCGCCGAGCTCGAGACCGCCAACAAGGCTGCCGTCACTGGCCGCCGTCGGTTCTTCGGCCCGGTGCTGCTGCTGCCGCCGCGCCCGGGCGACTGGTCGGGCGAAGTGTGGCTGGTCGACCCGGTGAAGCGGGAGTACGGGCGCGCGCTGGTCTTCGACTCGCTCGCCGAGGTGCGGCGGATGCACCCTGAGCTGTGGGTGGTCGGCGTGGTCGACGGCGGCGTTCTCCTCGACGCCTTCGGATCTCCGTGATGAGCACGCTCGCCGAGATGGTGCTGCGCGTCGACGGGACGCTGCGCGAGGACGACGGCGATGCCCTCGCGGTCGAGTTGCTGGCGCGCGACTGGCGCGCGCTGGTGAAGCAGGCCCGCATCGAGACATCGATGACGAAGCGCTTCCGCTTCGCCCTTCTCGCGTGCAGCGCGAAGAAGGCGGATCGCCCTTCGCCGGCGCGTGCCCTCTACGTCGGCGACCTCTTCAAGCTCTCGCTCGAGATCGCAGAGCGCCAGGCCGAGAAGGTGCTGATCCTCTCGGCGAAGCACGGCGTGGTGCAGCTCGACCATGTGCTCTCGCCCTACGACGAGCGGCTCCCGACCGACAAGCACCGGCGCGCCACCTGGGGGGCGATCGTCGCGACGGACCTCCTGCGTCACTTCGGGGTGAAGAACCGCGCCGACATCAAAGAGAGCACGATGATCGGCGAGCGCGTGCTGTGCCTGGCGCCGCAGTCCTACGTGAGCGCCATCGGCTTCATGTACGGCATCCGCGCGTGGTCGATGCCGTTGAAGGGGCTCGGCATCGGCGCGCAGAAGCAGTGGCTGAAGACGCAGCTCGAGATGGTACGTTCCGAATCGGCTCGGCCGGCGCCCGCGACTTCTCCCGCGGCGCGCGAGGCTTTGCACCTCATGGGCGGGGGTGAGGAGAGCCCCGAAGTCCCCGCCACCTCTTCCACCAGTACAAACGTTTGCACTCAGGAGCCGCCATGCGTCGCTTCGTCGCGTTGATCTGTCTCGTCGCCAGCTGTTCCTCGTGCGGTGGGGATGTGGTCCAGGAGGTGCGCGAGGAACTCCCCTCCGTCGCGGAGACGCCCGCGGGGCCCGAGATCCTGCCCCCTGGCTGGTACCTCCACCTGTACCCGGGTCTCTGCGTCATCGTGGTGCGTGACGAGAATGGCGTCGCGCAGCGCTGCTACGTCGTCGAGGACCGCACGAAGTGCGTGCCCACCAACCTCTCCGGCTGCCGAGGCTTTCCGTGAGCGTCTTCACCAACCCGCCCTACTCGCACTTCGACGGCGTGCGCGTCGTCGTGCGCCCCGAGCTGCTCTCGCGCTCGACGGCTTGGATTCAGGGCGTTGATGGTGCCGGGCGGCCGATGGTGATCGTCTACTCGCTTACCGCCGTTGGGCTCGCGCTCGCCGGCGTGAACTGGCACGACGACCCCGACCACTGCCGCACGTGGGCCGATGGTTGCCGGTGCGACCTCGGGAGCGAGTCATGAGCCGCAAGAAGCCGCGCTTCGTCCCTCCTCCAGAGACTCCCGTCCCAGGGTGGCTCCTCAAGTACGAGGAGCGCGCGAAGGCGGTGGGGTACGCGGCCGCGCGCCACCAGGTCAGCATCAGCGAGGGCCGCAAGTGGTGGCTGAACGTTCTCCCGCAAGCTGCCGTCCCGAGCTCGCTGAGCTTCTTCGGCGAGTTCGAGGTGATCGTCAGCATCTCTTCGGGAACGAATGAGTCGCCGCGCCGAGTGACCGAACGAGCGCACATGCTCGTCGAGGTGTTGGCCCTCATCGCTCCGGAGATCCTCGAGCACTGGGACCAGCGTGACCAGAGTGCTCGAGAGGAGCGGGAGAGGCTCTTCGAAGATCTCATCAACACGAGCGCTCAGCTCAACGCATGAAGAGGTGAACATGACGACGAGAGAACGATGCGATGTCTGTGATTTCCCGCTGGCGACGGATGCGGGGACAGAGACTGCTGTGCTTAGTGGCTGGCTGCTGCCTGACGTTGTTCGCTCAAGCGGTCTCTGCTGGGCAAAGCACGGCGGCCCCCATGGCCCCGCCATCGACTGGCGCGCGCGGGCGCTGGAGGCGGCACGCGAGCACGCCGACGCGATGAAGAGCACTCTCGCCCGCGTCGAGAAGCTGGAGGGAGACCTCAGCGCGGCCCTGGCCTCTGAGCAGGACGCGACGCGGGAACGACACGCGTTGAAGCACCGCGTCGAGGCGCTGGAGGGGGCGCTGCGGCGACTGCTGGTTGTCGTCGACGGAGAGGAGACTGGCGGCGTGGCTGAGTGCGCGGATGCAGTGAACGACGCCCGCGCCGCCCTCGGCCCCACGCCCCCGCCGCCCGCGCCGGACGAGTTCTCACGCTGGCCCGTGGTGCGTGAGTTCGCCCGCGCGATGATGCGCAAGCTCGACCAGCACGCGCCGAAGAGGGGTGGCCGCGAGGGCTGGCAGAACGATGACCCCAGAGCGCTCTGGTGCCGCGTCACAGAGGAGGCGGGCGAGCTGTGGAATGCGCTCGGCCTCTCCGGGACGAAACAGCAGGTGCTCGACGAGGCTGCCGACGTGGCGAACATGGCGATGATGGTGGCCGACGCGGAGGGTGCCATCTCGGAGACGACGCCCACGCCCGACCCGAGCGAAGAGACGTGCCCGACCTGCGCTGATGCGGAGTGCGCGATCCACCCGACGACGCAGTGGAGCAAGCCGTCGCTCAACACGCCACAGCCCTCGCCGACGGCGGGCGAGGGCGCCGAGGTGTGGCCGTCGCTGCTCGCCAAGTACGGGCACGCCCTGCCTCACGAGCTCATCGCGCTCTGCCGCGAGCGGGACGCCCGGGGGCGGGAGAAGTACGGCACGCCCCTCAGGGCGAAGAACGGCCGAGACCCACTGATCGACGCCCTGCAGGAGATGCTCGACCTCGCGGCGTACCTGCACCAGGCGGAGCTCGAGCGCAGCTCGTCCGAGGACTGCCGCATCGAGGCGATGCTCGCGCACCTGCTCCCCAACCTCCGCCGCCTCTGGCTCATGGCGGAGTCCCGGTCATGAAGTACGCGACCGACACCTCGGTGTCCGTGGCGAAGAGCCGCGGGGAGATCGAGAGCCTGCTCAGCCGAGCCGGCGCGGGACGATTCTTCAGCGGTGCCGAGGAGGGCCGCGCCTTCGTCGGCTTCTCGATGCGGTGCAACCAGAAGCCGTGTCCAAGCTGCTCCCCGCCGCACCCGAGCACATACCGCTCGGCGTGCGGAATCTGCGAGCGCACCGGGAAGGTGCACGAGACGCGGAACGTGATGTTCGAGCTGCCGCTGCCGAAGGCCTCGGCATTCGCACGCGACGGGCGCGGCCGAGCGCGCAGCGCTACCAGCCAGCACGCCGCGTGGGAGCAGGCCTGCCGCTCCGCCTGGCGCGCGCTGTTCCTCGCGATCAAGGCGAAGCTCGTCAGCGTCGAATCGGGGGTGGAGACCTTCGAGGAGGCCTTCCTCGCGCAGCTCGTGGTGAAGGACGAGGACGGCAGGGCGGTGCGTTTCGGCACGCGCGCCGTGAAGGCCATCGCCGAGAGCTACGAGCGCAACGGTCCTCCGCAGCTTCTGCTCGGGAGCGGCCGATGAGCGAGCGGAGCGCGGTACTTCTGGCTGGGGAGATTCATGCCGAGCTGCGGCGCGCCGGCGTCCAGCTCACCGCCGTGACGCGCGAGCGGGACGATGCGTTGCGGCTGCTGCGCGCGATGCTCTCGGCGAAGACTGTCGAGCAGGGGGCGCTGGCGGTCTCCGACGCCCGCGCCTTCCTCGCGGAAGTCGAGCGCCTGCGCGCGACCCAGGGAACGATCACGGCGGCGCGGTGCAGCGCGTGCCAGCGCGGCGAGCCGTGTGCGTTCGCGCAGGCGCTGGCGGAGGACGAGGTGTCCTATGGCTGAGCGTCCCATCCTCTTCAGCGCCCCGATGGTGCGCGCGCTGCTGGGCGGGTCTAAAAGCCAAACGCGGCGCGTCGCGAAGATCGGCGACTGGCCCGAGCGCGGGGTGGTCGGCAGCTTCAGCCCGGCACCGGAGGAGTACGCACCGGAGATCTTCGGGGCGATGCTCAGCAACTCGCGGGGCGCCGAGACGCTCGTGCCATGCCCCTACGGCGCTCCCGGCGATCGGCTGTGGGTGCGTGAGACGTGGGCTCCTGCGCCGCCGATCGCGCCGTTGTTGCGACACGTAGGCGCCTCGCCGAGGCCCGAGCCGAAGGCCCTGTACCGCGCAAACCCCGAGCAGGCGAACCTCGGCGTGACGTGGCGCCCCTCCGTCCACATGCCGCGGTGGGCCTCGCGCATCACGCTCGAGGTGACGGGCGTGCGTGTCGAGCGCGTGCAGGACATCAGCGAGGAGGACGCGCGCGCGGAGGGCATCGAAAGACTGGATGGAGCGCGTCACCTCCTCCAGCCATGGCGCGACTACTGGACCACGCACGAAGTGATGGGCTTCTCGAAGGCCGCAACGTCGTTCCGCTCGCTCTGGGAGTCCATCAACGGCGCCGGCTCGTGGGCGGCAAACCCGTGGGTGTGGTGCCTCGAGTTCAAGCTGGTGACGCCGTGAGACTCATCACCTTCAACAATTGCACGCGGTGCGACGAGTCGGTGAACACGCTCAACGCGTCTCTCTGCGACGCGTGCGCGGTGAAGGAGCTGCGCGAGCGCGTCGCGGAGTTGCTCGGCAGCGCGACCCCCAACCCGAGCGACCACCCGCGCATGACGTGGGCGTGGGAGCGCGCGCGCAAGACGATGGCCCTCACCGGCGGGGAGCTCGAGCGATGACCGAAACGGAGCTCGCGGTGCTCGAGGACCTCCTGCGCTCGACGCAGCTGCCCGAGACGCTGGTGCGGCGGCTGCTCTTTGCTGCGGCCCCGAAGCACCTGGGTGAGCACGCATGCGCTCTCTGCGGCGTGGGACTCGAGGTGCGCCCGGTGGTGCGGAAAGTGAGGCGGAGCGGCATGGGAGTCACGGAGCCGAACGGCACCTACGAGAAGCGGGTGCACATGAAGCCGCGGCAGGTGGTGGTCGAGCTGCGCCGCGAGGGGAGCTACGACCTCGTGGAGGGGCAGTCGCTGCCGCGCGACCGGCTCGGGCGCGGAGACCTGGCGTGGCGCTTCTGCGCGGCGTGCGCCGGCTCCCTCTTGGGCGACGAGAGCGCGAGTGGAGCGTCCGCGCACCGTCCGCCGGGAGAGACGCCGTGATGCGCCAGCGAGACCCGAGGAACGTGCGCGATGCGCTGCTGGAGGCCGGTCACCCGCCCGAAGAGGTCGAGGCGATGCTGGCCGCTGCCGAGGCGTACCGCGAACTGGAGCGCCTCAAGCACATCTTCGACGGCGCGCAGGGCCTGCGTTTAGAGGACTTCGCGCGCCGTGCGCAGGCTCGCGCGCTGGTGGCTCTGCGGCTGATCTCCGACCTGGCCGATGACATCAGCGCCACTGCCGCCTATGCCACCGCGCCGTGCGCGCTCGACGAGTGGCGCGACTTCGCGCGCCGGTACGATTTCGAGACGTAGGCACGCCCCGTGCTCCACGACGCTCCATGAGCGAGAGAGAGGCGGTGGCGAGGTGGCTGGCGCGGTGTGAGGAGTCGTACCGGCGTGCGCAGCGCGGGACCTGCCCCGTGCGCTACCGGGCGGCACGCGAGGCCCTGGCCGAGGCGGAGCGGGTCGCGCAGCTGGTCCTCGCGCACGAAGAAGCCCCGCGCTCGAACTGACGCGCGGGCCGGGTGGAAGCACCGCCTCTACCGCGTGGGTCGGTTCCTCGCGATGGCGTAGCGCAACACGCGCGCGAGGGTCTCGAGCCCCTCCTCGGTCCAGCCGGCGAGGTCGGAGTGGTGCATCGGGCGGTGACCCGGGCGAACCACTTCAGCGCGCGGGACCGGAGGCGCCCAACCGATCTCCGACGGCGGCCAGCGAGGCACGGCGTCCTCGAGGCGCTCCACGCGGACCACCTCCGCTTGAGGCAGAGCGCTCACCGCGGCCACCCCAAGGTCAGGAGTCGCTGTCCTTCCTCGAGCTGGGGGCGTTGCGCGGGCGGCCGGCGCGACGGGTGCGCGTGGATGATGATGGCGGAGGGGAAGGGCGCCGCATCATCTTCGGAGTCCATCCCCTCGAAGGCCACGCGCTCATCGTGGAAGTACACGCCGGTGATCAGCGCTTCCCAGCGCAACCACAGCACGCGGCTCTCCACGTGGTAGCTCGAGCGCAGCAGTCGCCCGGCGCGGCCGTCGTGGCTCATCACGAAGTTGTTCCACCAGTCGGTGTCGGGGCGCGCGGGGACGAGGAAGACGGCCAGAGCGCGAGCGTGCATCGCCTCGTCGCGCCCCTTGTCGAGCCAGTTGCCGATGCCGCGCCCGTATGGCGGGTTGCACCAGGCGGTCTCACCTTCCCAGCTCTGCGCGAGCCCGTTGTCGGCCGGAGAGAAGAAGCGCCGATGCTTCTTGTTGGTGGGCAGGGCGCACACGTCGATGGTGAATGCGAACTGCTCGGCGAGCCATTCGTAGAAGTCGCGCGGGGTGCCCCACAGCGTCGAGTCGGAAGACAGCATGCTTCGGTTGAGTGCCATGTTCGGTTGTTCCAGGTGATCAGCGAGTGGGGTTGCCGTAGCGGTCGAAGGGGATGGGCTCGAAGACGACGCGCAAGCCCGGGCGCTTCGGGTCGACGATGCGCCTGACCGCCAGCTCGGCGACCTGCTCATCGTTCTCGAAGACGAAGCCCTGGAGCGCGTCGAGGGAGACCTTCAGGCGATCGTCGAGGTCGCAGCCAGCGCGCTGCATCGCGACGATGCCGGAGAGGCGCAGCATCTGCTCTCGAGGGAAGGGCCTGAGCCCCTGCGCGACACACAGCGCCTGCACCTTCTCGGCGTACTCCTTGCCCTCGGCCGTCTTGTAGACCTGCGCGGTGAAGCGGCCTCCTCCGATGGGCATCGCCCGCGCCTTGAAGACGCGGTTCCACGACGGTGGGAGCGGGATCTCGAGCCGCACGCCACCGCGGTCGAGCGCGGCGTCCATCGCCACTGGGTGCTCGAACGTGAGTAGCCTCTGCGCATCGGGAAGGGGCGCCCGGCTGTTGACCTGGCTACGAGCCGGGGCAACCGGGTCCTCCGACCCTCTCCGCGCCGCCGCGTCGCGCTGGTTTCGGAGCAGCGCCTCCACCTCCGCGCGCGTCACTGCGCACCTCCCGCGCGAAGGAAGAGCGAGGGCGTGACGCTCTTGCTGCGCTCCTCGGCCATCGCCGCGTAGGCGGGGTTGAGCTCGACGCCGACGAAGCGCCGCCCCTCCTGCGCGCGCAGCAGCTCATGCGGTTCGAGCATGCGGAGCCCGATGTCGACCAGCGCGTACTCGGTG
This sequence comes from Myxococcota bacterium, assembly GCA_049322495.1. Taxonomy (GTDB): domain Bacteria; phylum Myxococcota; class Myxococcia; order Myxococcales; family Myxococcaceae; genus Archangium_A. The sequence continues at coordinate 88,817 of JBMORD010000112.1, forward strand.
CCGTCGACCACCACGATCACCAGCGCGAAGCGGTCGCGCGTGGTGATGGTCCGCAGCGGCTCGCCGAGCACCTGCCCGAGCTCGTCGTTGCCGTAGTAGGCGATGAGGAACGGCAGCACCCTGCGCGCGTTTGGGAACTCCTCGCCGAACTGCGCCGGCACCATGCGCACGCCGACGAACGAGTGATGGTCGATGGTGGTGACCGTGCCGAGGGGCTGGTCGACAGGCTGGCCGATGACGACGCCCCCGCCGCTCTTCCGCTTCGGGTCGCCGTAGTGCTTCGCGATGAAGGGAGCGAGGAGCGTCTCCACCTCGGCCAGGTGGTTGCCGCCGGCGCAGACCGTGGGCGTGGGCTCCTCGGCACTCGACGCGTCGCAGTTGTTCCGCAGCAGGGCGAGGGTGGGCGCGACCACCACGCGGTCGTTCTTCGTGGTGATGGTCCCGATCGGCGCGTCACCTGCAGTTGGAGGCGTCTGCGCAGCTCGCCCGCCGCACCCGGCGACGAAGGGCGCCAGCTTCGTCTCGACGAGCGCGTGCTTCTGTCCGCCCGCCACGATGGTGGTGAGCGGCTTGTGGAGGTCGAGCACCCGCGGGCGCTGCCCCTCGCGCTCGCCGTAGCTGGTCTGCACCATGGTCGGGGCCACGAGGGCGTGCCCGCGCCGAGCGGCCGTGACGGTGGTGAGCGGCTTCTCGAGCGACTCCGGGGCGCGCTTGCCCTGGTGGTTGACCTTCACCAGCGAGGGAGAGACGAGGCAGTGACGTGCCTTCGTGCTGATGGTCGAGAGCGGCTGCTCGATGTCGCGTGTCGAGTGGCCCCCGCCGCGGTGATCGATGCTGACGACGAAGGGGCGCTTCTTCTTGAGCACGAGCTCGACGATGCCGGTCGCCACCCGCGTCAGCGTCGCGTCGGCGAGGGGCTTCTTGCGCTCGAAGATGCTCGGGCAGTGCAGCGACCAGTCGATGCACTCGGCGGCCGTTCGGAACGGCTTGAGACCCGGGCCGTGCGTCGGCTCAGGCCAGCGGATCGGCTGCCCGTCGCACCGCGCCACCAGGTAGAAGCGCCGCCTCGAGGTGGGGGCGCCGTAGTGGTGCGCCGAGAGCACCCGGTGCTCCACCACGTAGCCCAGCGCTTCGAGCTCGGCCTTCCACGCGACGAAGAGCTCTCCCCGGCGCTCCTTGATGACCTTCCCCTTCGCGTTGAGCGGCCCCCACTGCTCGAACTCCGGGACGTTCTCGAGGGTGATGACGTCGGGGCGCACCGCGCGCGCCCAGTTGGGCACCACGTCGGCGAGGGCGCGCACGCTCTCGCTCTTCGGCGCGCCACCGCTCGCGCGGCTGTGGTGCCGGCAGTCGGGGGAGGCGTGGAGGTGCCGCACGTGCCGACCGCGGCAGGCACGCACCGGGTCGACGGAGAAGATGTCGGCGCGGTAGTGCTCGGTGAAGGGGCTGTTGTCCTCGTGCACGGCGATGGCCACGGGGTCGTGGTTGATCGCGATGTCGACCGGCCGGCCGATGGCGGCCGCGGTGCCATGCGACGCACCGCCGCAGCCGGCGAAGGCGTCCACGTGGATATCGCGCTCGAAGAAGTCGCGGATCACCGGCTTCTGGCGGCGAGCAATGGGCTGGCGGGTCCTCACGCTGCACCTCCAACGGCCGGCGCATCGAGGTCCGCCCACCACGCGGCGTCGCACTTCGGGTGGCAGACCGTCACGAGGTGCACTGCGCCGTCGACGGACACGGGCGACTCGGCGCTGTGCCACGTGCAGATCTTCCGGCCGCAGTTGGTGCACGTGTACTTCTGCTTTCCAGGGCAGGGGCAGGCCTTCACTTGACGATCCCTCGCAGGTGCGCCGAGGGGCGGATCGTCAGCGACTCGGTGGCCGGCAGGTCGAGCCACTGGCCGGTGGCCACGTCACGCACCCGGCGCGCCTTCCGCGTCTTCGTCGCGAAGACGCCGAACTGGGGCACCATCACGTCGCGCCCGCTGCGCACCTTCTCGGTGACGATGCCGAAGAAGCCGCGCACCACCTGCTGCGCCAGCTTCCGCGTGATGCCGAGGCTCGCGGCCAACTCTTCCACGAGCGTCTGCGTAGAGATCCACTTCGTGTTTCGCTTTCTCAAGACATCCCTCCTGTGAGTACAAACGTTTGCACTACTCGTCGCCGACCCGCGCGTGAGCTTCGGCGCGGGCCAGGAGCTTCAACACCTCAGCGTGAGTCCTCTCCGGTGCCTCGAGCCACGCGAAGAGCGCGGCGTCGCGCTCGAGGAGCTGCAGCTGCCGGGTGAGCGCCTCTTCCGCGCGTGACTCCTCCAGCACGTCTCCTCTCGCCGCGACGAGGAGCGCGTCGACCATGCAGAACTTGGCGATGCCCTCGGCGTCGGATGAGCAGAGCTTCCCCTGGGCATCGAGGCTGAAGGGCTCGTGCCACCCGTGGGCGACGAGCTCTCTGGCGCGGTCCAGCACCTCGTGCACCTTCATGGCTTCGCTCCCAGCTCGAGCTGTGGGGTGGTGCCCGCGCGCGCTTCAGCCTTCTTTGCCTCGGCCTCAGCTTTCTTCGCCGCGCGCTCGGCCTCGCGCTTCTGCCGGCGCTTCTCGATCTCCGCCTCCCGCTGCGCGGCAAGCAGCGCTCGCTCGGCTGCGCGTTCGGCGGCGACGTCGATCTTCTCTCCGTTCGCCGGATCGATGAGACCGGCCGTCGCGAAGCGGGTGAACTGCACCACCGTCCCCTGCTCGCACAGCTCGTTCGCCTTCGCGATGACGCCGCGGAGCTCCTTCCCCTTGCGGAAGAGGTCGATGCGGAAGCGCGCGTCTCGGCCGATCGCCTTGCCTCCCTGCAGCCCGCCGCTGGCGGTCACCTTCCCGCGGATGTTCGTCTCGCCGTCCGTCATGTGGACCACGAGCACCGCGGGGACGCGCGCCTTCTCTGCGAACTCCGAGAGACGGTCGGAGAAGCGCTGCACGTTGCGCGCGTATTCGGGCCCGCCCTGGATGTCGATCTTGTTGAAGTTGTCGATGAAGATCGCCCCGGCCCCGTGGTCGACCATCTGCCAGCAGAGCGTGATGAGGTCGTCGGCCTTGATCTGCCGCTCGCGGTAGCCGAGCACGCGCTGCAGGAGCGGGTAGTGCGCGGCGTTCTTCTCCTGGACCAGCTCCTCCTCCTGCGGCGAGAGCTCACGCGAGCCCACGTCTCGAAGCATGAAGCCGGTGTCTCGCGCGAGCCATCGGCGAACCACGTGCTCGACGCCGTCCTCCGGGCTGATGAGCCCGACCCGGAACGGGTCAGGGTGCTCCTCGAGCATCGCGTGCACCATCGAGTCGATGAGCGCGGTCTTGCCCACGCCCGCGTCGGCGGCGATGACGCAGAGCAGTCGCGGCAGCCCGCCGATCTCCGCGTCGAGCACCTTGATTCCGGTCGCCACGGTGTCCTTGCGCCCCGTCGCGCGGTTGCGCGCCCAGCGCTCGTTGAGCGCCACCTGGTCCTCGGTGAGGTCGGTGATGCGCGCCGCGTTCGCGTGGAGCTCGCGCTCGAGCCCAGCGAGGCGCCCGGCGACCGCCGAAGGGTCGAACGCCACCGAGCGGATTCGCTGCGCCTCGGCTTCGAGCGAGGCCGCGATGCGCAGGCCCTGCGCGTGGAGGCGGAAGTCGAGCGCCGCCTCGCGCCACTGCTCGAGGCTCAGCCGGTTGGCGTCGGCGAGGTCGATGAGGCGCTGGAGATCGCACTCGGGCCCGTCGCCATCGGTGAACCACCGGGCGCGGAATCCCGCCGTGAAGACCGTCAGCGCGGAGACCGGCCGGCCCATCTCGGCCTGCTTGCGGCAGATCTTCCACGCCTTCTGCACGAGCTCGGCGGTGAACTCGTCGCCCGAGAGCCCGATGAGCATCCACGTCTTCGCGGTGATGGCTCCGCGGCTCGCGAGGTGAAGCGCTCCACCGAGGAGGTCGAGCTCGAGCTGCTGCTGGCTCGCAGGGCGGCGAGGGAAGGGCACGACAGCGGAGGTCGGTGTCATGCCGCCACCTCAGCACTCGCCTCGCGCTGGAGTCGCTCCGCAAGAGGCCGCCACACCCTCTCGGTGAGGAGCGCGTTCCAGGGGTAGGGCTGCGGGACCCCGGTGTCCTTTCCGTCGACCCGTTTGGTGGCCCCGGCCCAGTAGGGGTCCTCGAGCCACTCAGTGACCAGCAGACGCACGAACTGCTCGCGATCGGCCCCGGAGGCGGGCTCGGGCACGATCGCAAGCCATTGGGCAACTGTGGCCATCGTGCGGGGCCAATTCGGTGGGTCGTCTGGTGGGCAGACCTCCATGTCGAGCCCGCCCAGCTCGGCGGAGGAGGTGCACCGGAGCTCGCGATCGTGCAGCCACTGGGCGTGCAGTCGCTCGGCGAACGACGGCTCCCGAGGTGGTTTCGGCGGCACCACGTCAGGCAGCTCCGCCTGCGAAGGCTTCTTGCGGCGCTTCCCGGCAGGTTTGCCCCCCGAAGATCCCGAAGATCCCGAAGATCCCGAAGATCCCGAAGATCCCGAAGATCCCGAAGATCCCGACTGGCTGGGGAGTACCTGGGTGCTCCCATGCTCTGATCCAGGTTCACCCCGCAACAACCCTTGAGGGATTCCGGGTAGTTTCGATGAAATTTCCTTCGGATGCGGGCGCTGGTGCTTCTTCCACGCGTGCGGTGGGAAGGCCAAGATCGACCGCCCGTCGACCTCGTAGCGATACAGCAAGCCGGATTCGACCAGCTCGTTGAGCAGCGGGGCGACCTCTCGCGGTGCCCAAGGGCGCACCTGAACCCCGATGTCGAAGGGCCTGTCGAGGAGCCGGCCCTCGCGGTCGGCCAGCATCCACAGGCCGGGCAGGAGGAGCCGCGCAGCGTCGCTCGAGAGGTTCCACACGCGCTCGTCGGTCCAGAAGGGCGCGCTGATCTGTCGCTGCCGCATGGCTCACCCGACAGCAGCGGCAGGGGGGTTGGCGACAACCAGCCCGACCTTCACGACGCGGCGGGCCCCCTCGGCGAGCAACCCCTTGAGCACGAGCTGGCCGACGTGGTGGTGGACCGCGGTGCGGGTGAGGCACACCTCTTCCGCGATGGACGCGTAGGTCCAGTCGCGCTCCTCGCGCTCGGCGCGCTGGATGGCCTCGAGGACGCGCCCCTCGGTGGCCAGCCCCTTCGGGGTCTTCTTCGGCGCCGCGCTCACTGGTGAGCCCTCCGCGCGAAGGCGGCGGCCCGCTGCTTCACGAGCGCCCGATTCTCCGCGGTCGAGTAGTTGTGCGCGTCGATGCCGCGGAAGACCGTCTGTGAGAAATCGCGCTGAGACCTAACGAAACTCACATCGAGTTCGCACTGGCCCTGCAGCGCCAGGGCGATGTGCCGATCCGCGGGGATGCTCCTCCCGTCCTGCGACACGTCGGCGGGGGTGGGGCGCAGGCGGGTGGGCTTGACCGTCACCACCACCACGCCGGTCTCGAGCTGCGCTTCGATCTGCTTCTGCTTGGGCTGCAATTTCGACCTCCCCGGCGAGGGAAGCCGCGACCCAGTTCCTGCTTGCCTGATGCCCGACCCCAAGCTACTCACCGCCGTCAGGAAGCCGGGCAACCGGAGTCCTGTTTTTCGCGGTGGTAGCTCAGCTGGTAGAGCACAAGCTTCCCAAGCTTGGGGTCGCGGGTTCGAATCCCGTCCGCCGCTCAGAAGTGCAGTTCGCTTCTCGAAGTTGGAAATAGAAGGTTGACAGCACGGGTCGGTTTCACGTACTTGCCGCCCCGCTTTCGCAGTCCGCAGCGCGAATACGAAGTCGGTCTGGCCCTGTCGTCTAGTGGCCTAGGACGGTGCCCTCTCACGGCATAAACCCGGGTTCGAATCCCGGCAGGGTCACAAAGCCTGTACGTCCGCAGGTAGAGAAGCCCCGGAGGAAACTCCGGGGCTTTTTTGTTATCCGCCCACCGCGTGGCTCGCTTCTCGGACGCCCTCGCGTCGAACCCCGCTCCGGCTGCGCTCGGCGACGTGGTGCTCCGCTACGAGCCCTCGATGTTGCTCGGCGAGACGCCGAAGCAGCCGCGGAGCTGGCTGCCGACGCTCGCCTGGCTGCTGGGCATCTCGCTGCTGCTGGGCGCGGTCGGCGTGCTGGTGCTCTCGGCTTCCGACGCGCTGCTGGTGGTGTTCCTCGTGCTCGGGGCCGCGGCCATCGCCGCCGCGACGCGGCTCGAGCGCTTCGAGAAGCGCCAGCGCCGCTTCATCGCCAACTTCGCCACCGTGAGCCTGCGCCTCGACTTCGCCTCGGCGATCGCCGGCTACCCGAAGACGCTCGTGGTGCCCTTCGACGCCGTGAAGGACGTGAGCCTCGTGCCCCAGGCCGACGGCGCGCGCTGTCTGCTGGTCGACTTCCAGCTCGGCGATCGGCTCCTGCGCGAGGTGCTGGTGGCGTACATCTCCGAGGGCCAGCTCGCCGACGCCGAGCGCCTCGAGCGCGTGCTCCACGGCGCGTTCGGGCTCGGCGCCCCGCCCGTCAGCGAGCCGCCGGGCTTCAGCGAAGAGTCCACCTTCGGCTGAGCCGGTGAGGGTGCCTGCGACCCCGGCAGGCAGTTCCGACCAGCGTTGCGGCGACCCAGAGCGGCGGGATCACATGGGAATTCCGTGGCGCAGGCGATGCAGTTTTCGCCGGGCGTGAGGTCGGTCATGCGTTCCCAGATCCTGCTCGCCGCATTCATCGTCGCCGGCCCGGCCTTCGCCTGGGAGCTGCGCACCGACTCCGCGGGTGATCTCGTGAAGTGGCCGACGACGGTGGTGATGACGCTCGACGCGAAGGCCCTCGACGAGCTGCCGCACGGCGCCGAGGAGGCGGTCCGCGCGGCCTTCGCCAACCTCGACGAGGCGACCCCGTTCCTCGACGTGCAGGTGAAGGTCGGCGCCGCGAAGCCCATCGGCTACGTGCAGGGCGAGGAGAACACCAACTCCATCGTCGCGCTCGACGACTGGCCGTACTCCTCGGGAGCGCTCGCGGTCACCCTGGTGACGCTCAACGCGCGCACCAACGAGATCCTCGACGCCGACGTGGCCTTCAACCTCGAGCAGCACCACTTCAAGGTGCTCCCGGTGCCGACGCGCGGCGACGATCGGCAGTTCGACGACGTGCAGAACACCTTCACCCACGAGCTGGGCCACGTGCTGGGGCTGATGCACAACGCGGGGCAGAGCGATCTCGTGATGTACCCCTCGGCCACGCCCGGGGAGATCACCAAGCGCACCCTCAAGCAGGACGATCGCGACGGCCTCCTCTCGCTGTACGGCACCGCGCCGCTCGCGCCCGCCGAGCCCGAGCCGCAGTTCGGCTGCAGCGCCACCGGCTCGCTCACCGCCTGGGCCCTGCTCGCGCTGGTGCCGCTGCTGCTGCGCCGCCGTGCGCCGGTGTCGGTCCCGGTGCGTGCGCGCCGAGCGCTCCCGCTGATCCTCGCGCTGGCGCCGGCCTTCGCCCTCGCCGCCGAGCCCGCGGAGAACGCACGCGCGCTGATGACCATCGAGCGCGCCTCCGACGTCGCCGTGGTGGAGGTCACCGCGCGCCAGTCGACCTTCCACCCGAAGTACCCGGGGCTGATCATCACCACCCTCACGCTCTCGCCGCGCGAGTGCCTCAAGGGAGGCTGCCCGCAGATGGAGTCGATGGTCGTCCCCGGCGGTCGCGTGGGCGATCTCGAGCAGTACGTCGCGCATGAGCCGGTGCCCGGGCAGGGCGAGCAGCTCGTGGTGTGCCGCGGGGCCGGGCGCCTCCAGATCCTCCGGGGCGACGCCGACCTCCGGGTGCGGGTCATCGAGGGGCTGCGCGCCCGGTCGCTCACGACCCGGGTGCAGGGCTCACCCCAGCCCTCCGCGACGCAGACGCCCGCAACCACGCCCTGATCGCGTGGCACCCCGCTTGTAGTCCTCACGTCGTCGAGGAGCACCCCCATGGCAGAGCAACCCCGCAGGATCCTGATCGTCGACGATGAAGAGAACGTGTGCCACGCGCTGCGCCGCAGCCTCCGCAAGGAAGGGTACGAGCTCTTCTTCGGGCACGAGCCGGCCGAGGGGCTCGAGGTGCTCAAGAAGCAGCCGGTCGACATGGTGATCAGCGATCACCTCATGCCCAACATGACGGGCCTCGAGTTCCTGAAGATCGTCCGCGATCGCTACCCCGACGTGATGCGCCTCATGCTGACCGGGCACGCCGACATGCAGACGGCGATCGACGCCATCAACCAGGGCAACATCTACCGCTTTCTCACCAAGCCGTGGGACGACACCGAGCTCAAGGTGACGCTCTTCCTCGCCTTCGAGCAGCAGGATCTCGAGCGCGAGAACCGCCGCCTGCTGGCGATGGTGCGGCGGCAGTACGACGTCATCAAGAAGCTCGAGGTCGAGCACCCGGGCCTCGGCCACGTGGTGCGCGACGCCGAGGGCTTCGTGCTCCTCGACGAGGACGAGCGCGAGGGTGAGATCGAGGTGAGGCTCAAGGCCTCCTGAGGAGTCGCGATGCAGTCTGGCGCCACAGCGCGGCTCGACTGCCTCCTGGTCATCTCCGACGAGTCCCTGTTCGTCCGCATCGAGGAGGTGCTGAAGGCCTGGCACCTCCACTTCGAGAGGACGTCGGAGCTGGGGGCCCTGCCGAAGATCGAGCACGGCGACTGCCGGGTGGTGGTCGTCGAGCGCAAGCCGGGCTTCCGCCTGTACCTCGAGCGCGTGCGCGCCGCCGGCGGCCTGCCGGTGGTGCTCGGGCCTCCGGGCCCCGACGTCTCGCAGGACATCGACTGCGTCGAGCGGCCCTCGGAGCTGATCGCCGCGGTGTTCCGCTCCCAGGGGCGCCTGCGCGGCGTCGAGACCGGCGCGGCGGCGCGCATCAACCAGTTCTCGCAGGTGATCGCCGAGCAGTTCACGCTGCCCGAGCTGGTCTCGATGGCCATCGCCAAGACCAAGGAGCTGTGTGAGGCCGAAGGGGCCACGCTCCTGCTGATCGAGCCGTCGACCGGCGGGCTGTACATCGACACCGTCGCCGGCGGGGCCGAGGGGCTCGAGCGCACCCAGCTCCCGCGCGGGAAGGGCATCGCCGGCAAGGTGGCCCTCGAGGCGCGCGCCCGGCTGGTGGAAGACGCCCAGCACTGCGCCGACTTCGACGACACCGCCGATCGCTCCTCGGGCTTCGTCACCGGCTCGATCGTCGCCGCGCCGCTGGTGCTGGCCGGCGACGTGCTCGGGGTGCTGATGGCCGTGCGCTCGACGCGGCTCGCGCCCTTCACCCCGGTGCACCTCGAGCGGCTGGTGGCGCTCGCCCCGCACGTGGCGATCGCCGTGCACAACGCGCAGATCACCGCCGCCCTGCGCACCTCGCAGACCCAGGTGATCGAGGCGAACGTCGGCCTCGAGAAGAAGGTGCGCGAGCGCACCGAGCAGATCTCCCGCGCGAAGCAGGAATGGGAGCGCACCTTCGACGCCATCGACGCGCCGATCGCCCTGCTCGACGGCTACCGCATCCGCCGCACGAACCAGGCCTACGCGCGCTGGGTGGGGGCCTCGGTGCGCGAGATCCCCGGCAAGCTCTGCTACCAGGTCTTCGCGCGCCGCGACTCGCCGTGCCCGGGCTGCCCGCTGGCGAAGGGCCGGGGCACGTCGCTCGGCTTCGAGCTCGAGACCGTCGATCGTCACTCGGGCCGGGCGGCGCACTTCCGCTTTCACGGCTACTGGCTCTCGGACGATCCGCGCGACGGGAGCGTGGTGGTCACCTACCACGACGTCACCCAGTCTCACGTGCTGGCCGAGAAGCTGCGCGAGAGCGAGCGGCTCGCGGCGGTGGGCCAGCTGGCGAGCGGCGCCGCGCACGAGATCAACAACCCCCTCGGCTTCGTCACCTCGAACCTCCGGAGCCTGCGGGGCATCATCGACGAGCTCCGCGCGCCCCTGGCCGCCTTCGCCGACGCGCGCGATCTGGTGAACGAGAAGCGCCTCGACGATCTGGTGGCGATGCTCACGGGCAGCGGCGAGCCCGATCTGCGGCACCTCGACGACGCCCTGGAGATGATCGACGAGTCGCTCGACGGCGCGCGCCGCGTGGGGGACATCGTCAAGGGCCTCCGCGAGCTGTCGCGCCTGGAGATCGGCAAGCGCGAGCCCTCGAACGTCAACGCGTCGGTGAGCCGCGTGGTGCGCGCGGAGCTCGGCGAGCAGGCCAACGTGGCGATGGAACTCGAGGCGGCGACGCTGGCCGACATTCCCCCGCTGCAGCTCGATCAGGTGCTGGGCCACGTGCTGCGCAACGCCCGCCAGGCGACGCCGAAGAAGGAACGCATCCACGTGCGCACCGAGTCGCGCGACGGCTCGGTGCTGATCCACGTCAGCGACGAGGGGGTGGGCATCGCGCGCGAGAACGTGCGGCGCGTCTTCGAGCCGTTCTTCACCACGCGCGGGGTGGGCAAGGGCATCGGCCTGGGGCTCACCGCCGCCTACGGCATCGTCAAGCGCGTGGGCGGCGACATCGAGGCGCACTCCGAGGGGCCGGGCCTCGGCGCGCGCTTCACCATCCGGCTCCCGGCGGCGGAGCAGCGCCCGAGCGCGGTCACCGACGTCGCGGCCTGAGCCTCAGCCCTTCGAGGTGAGGAACCGCCACGCCTCGGCGCGCTCGTGAAAGACGGCCCCCATGTCCTTGACGCCGCCCTCCTTGAGGATGCGCTGCGTCTGGAGCTCGCCCACCGCCGAGTCGGACACCAGGCGCGCGGTGCGCTGCATGCCGTGCTCGCGCGCCCAGTGGTTGATCTCCGCGATGCGCGGGGGGAAGTCGGGCGCGAGCGCCTTGAGCGCCGTCTGATCGACGAGGCACTCCCAGGCGCCCTTCTTCGCCAGCTCGAGGATCGCCGCCCGCACTTCGACCTCGTACTGCGCCCACGCGTCCAGCGACGGCCGCGCGGGGTACCTCACTTCGAGCACTCGCTCTGTCTCGTGAACGATGATCGTGAAGCCACTGCTCAAACTGCGTCACCTCCGGCCGGCTGCGAGACATACAGCGCCCCGCCGCCTTCGCGAAACTCCCGCGACTTCTCTTCCATGCCGTCGGCGATCGCCCGCACGTCACCGGTGATCTTCATCGAGCAGAAGTGGGGGCCGCACATCGAGCAGAAGTGCGCCGTCTTCGCGCCGTCGGCGGGCAGCGTCTCGTCGTGGAACTCCTTCGCCTTCTCCGGGTCGAGCGAGAGGGCGAACTGATCCATCCACCGGAACTCGAAGCGCGCCTTCGACAGGGCGTTGTCGCGCTGCTGCGCGCCGGGGTGGCCCTTGGCGAGATCGGCCGCGTGGGCGGCGATCTTGTAGGTCACCACGCCCTCGCGCACGTCGTCGCGGTCGGGCAGCCCGAGGTGCTCCTTGGGCGTCACGTAGCAGAGCATCGCCGTGCCGTACCAACCGATCATCGCCGCGCCGATGCCCGAGGTGATGTGATCGTACCCGGGCGCGATGTCGGTGGTGAGCGGGCCCAGCGTGTAGAAGGGCGCCTCGTGGCAGAGCTTGAGCTGCTCGGTCATGTTCTCGCGGATGCGCTGCATCGGCACGTGACCGGGGCCCTCGATCATCACCTGCACGTCGTGCTTCCAGGCGATCTGCGTCAGCTCGCCGAGCGTCTTGAGCTCGGCCATCTGCGCCTCGTCGTTGGCGTCGGCGATGCTGCCCGGCCGCAGGCCGTCGCCGAGCGAGAAGCTCACGTCGTACGCCTTCATGATCTCGCAGATCTCTTCGAAGTGCGTGTACAGGAAGTTCTCGCGGTGATGGGCGAGGCACCACCGCGCGAGGATCGAGCCGCCGCGCGACACGATGCCCGTCACCCGCTTCGCGGTCAGCGGCACGAAGGGCAGCCGCACCCCGGCGTGGATGGTGAAGTAGTCCACCCCCTGCTCGGCCTGCTCGACGAGCGTGTCGCGGAAGAGCTCCCAGGTGAGCTCCTCGGCCTTGCCGCCGACCTTCTCGAGCGCCTGGTAGATGGGCACCGTGCCGATGGGCACCGGCGCGTTCCGGAGGATCCACTCGCGCGTCTCGTGGATGTTCGGGCCCGTCGAGAGATCCATCACCGTGTCGGCGCCCCAGCGGATCGCCCACACCATCTTCTCGACCTCCTCTTCGATCGACGAGGTGACGGCCGAGTTGCCGAGGTTGGCGTTGATCTTCACCAGGAAGTTGCGGCCGATGATCACCGGCTCGAGCTCCGGGTGGTTGACGTTCGCGGGGATGATCGCGCGCCCGCGGGCGATCTCGTCGCGCACGAACTCCGGGGTGATCTCGGTGGGCAGGCTCGCCCCGAACGCCTCGCCGGCGTGCTGACCGGCGTAGGCCGCCTCACGCTTCTGGGCCTCGCGAAGGGCGACGTACTCCATCTCGGGGGTGATCTTCCCGGCGCGCGCCGCGGCGAGCTGGGTGATCGACCCCGCGCCCTTCGCCCGCAGCGGCCGGGTGCTGGCGTGGAAGCGGAGCTTCGCCAGCCGCGGATCGTCGAGCCGCTGCTGGCCGTACTTCGAGCTCAGGCCGGGGAGCTGCTCGAGCTCCGGGGCCGTGGCCAGCCAGGTGCGCACGTGCGGCAGCCCGGCCTTGAGATCGATGCTCACCGTCGGGTCGGTGTACGGGCCCGAGGTGTCGTACACCGTGACCGGCGGGTTGTGGGTGACGCGCCCGTCGGCGTGCTTCGTGTCCGACAGCGAGATCTCGCGCATCGGCACGCGGAGCTCCGGGTAGCGCACGCCGCCCACGTAGACCTTCGCCGACTGCGGGAATGGGGTGCGGGTGATGCGCGCGAGCGCGGCCTCGTCGACCGAGAGTCGCTTGTTCATGGTCCTCCCTCCGCCGGAATTGTCCGGATCAGGTTCAGCGGGTCGGCCCTCCAGGCCCTCTCAGCTCCCTCGACCGCGGAGCTCCCCGGTTGTGCCGGTCCTCTAACGCTTCGGTCAGGGCCGTTCAATCAACGTCGCCCGCAGGCTCACTTGCCGTTCCAGCGGTTCATCGCCTTCTGCAGCCCCTCGCGCGCCCAGGTGTCGCAGACGTCGCAGGCCTTCTTGACGTGCTCGTCGAGCGTCTGCCGCTCCTCGGCCGAGAAGTCACCCAGCACGTGGCCGATGACGCGCTCCTTCGCGTTGGGGCCCTGGGGCTTGCCGATGCCGAAGCGCAGGCGGGCGTAGCCCTCTTCGCCCCACGACTCGCGGATCGAGTTGAGCCCGTTGTGCCCGCCGGTGCCACCACCCGCCTTGAGCTGCAGCTTCGCGTACGGGAGATCGAGCTCGTCGTGCACCACCAGCACGTCGGTGGGGGGCACCTTGTAGAAGCGCGCCGCGGCCCCCAGCGACGTACCCGAGAGGTTCATGAAGGTCTGCGGCTTGAGCAGCAGCACCTTGTCGCCGCCCACGCTGCCGGTGGCGAGCTCGGCGTCGAACTTGTTGCTGGTGAACGAGAGCCTCCACTTCGCGGCGAGCGCGTCGAGCACCAGGAAGCCGATGTTGTGGCGGTTCTGCTCGTACTGGCGGCCGGGGTTGCCCAGCCCGCAGAGGATCTTCATCGCGCACCTCTTTCGGTCGAAAGAAACACGACCGCCGTGCCGCAGACTGCCGGCACGGCGGAAGGACTGCTGGTGACGGCCGGCTTACTTCTTGGCCGGGGCCTTGGCCGCGCCCGCGTCCTTCTTGTCGCCGCCCGCCGCCGGGGCCGCCTTCGCGTCGCCCGCAGGAGCCGCCGCACCCGCCGCCGGGGCCGCGCCCGCCGCCGGAGCCGCCGCCGTCGGCTCGGCCACCTTCTCGACTTCCGGCGCCGTGACGACCGCGAGGGTGAAGTTCACGTGCGTCTTCACCGTGATGCCCGCGGGCAGCTTGATGTCGTTGATGTGGAGGGCCGAGGCGATCTTCATCGGCGTCACGTCGACGTCGATGGTGAGGGGAATCGAGCCGGGCAGCGCCCACACCTCGAGCTCGCGGCGCATCTGCGAGAGGATGCCGCCCTCGGCCACGCCGATCGACTTGCCGGTCAGCACCACCGGCACCTTCACCTTGACCTGCTCGTTCTCACGCACGTCGATGAAGTCCGCGTGCAGCAGCTCCTTCGAGACGGGGTCGAGCTGGTAGTCCTTGAGGAGCACCGTGTGCTCCTTGCCGTCGACGTTGAGGCCGATGACGGTGTTGAGCTTCTTCTCGGTCTGCACCGCCGCGCGCAGCGCCTTGGCGTTGACCGCGATGTTGATCGGCTTCTCGAGGTGCTTGCCGTACACGCACGCGGGGATCAGGCCCTCCTGGCGGGTGCGGCGGGCAAAGCCCTTGCCGGCGCCGGTACGGGTCTTCGCATCGAGCTTCGTCAGAGACAGCGACATGGTTTTCTTTTCCGTCGCGCATTTGGGGTAGAGCAGGGGCGACACCTGACTCGCCTCTCGGAGCACCACCCGGCATCTCACCCCGATGGTGAGCCCCGAAGTGGGTGCGACGAAGGAAAGCGGGGCGGCCCTTACGCCGGTCGGCTCCCCGCGGTCAAGTCTCGGGCCTTGCGGTACTCGGCCGGCTCTGGTACGTGCGCCGTCCTTTCGGAGTTTCCCCTTTTCGGAGTTTTTGAATCATGCGTAACGCCGCCATTCAGTTCGTCGACTCGCTGAACACGCGCAAGAACCTCGTCGACTTCCGCGCCGGGGACACCGTCCGCGTGTGGTGGAAGGTCAAGGAGGGTGAGAAGGAGCGCAGCCAGGCCTTCGAGGGCGTGGTGATCCGCAAGACCGGCGGCTCGGTCGACGCGACCTTCACCGTCCGCAAGATGTCGTTCGGCGTGGGCGTCGAGCGCATCTTCCCGCTCCACTCGCCCCGCTACGAGTCGATCGAGGTCCTCTCGCGCGGCGACGTGCGCCGTGGCCGCCTCTTCTACCTCCGCAGCCTCCGCGGCAAGGCGGCGCGCCTCGAGGCGCTCGACGAGACGACGGGCGCTGATTCGTCCGCGACTCCGGCCGCGAAGTAAGCAATTCTCCGGGGGCGATGCTCTTCCTCGAGTTGGCGGCGCAGGCCGTTCGCGGGTTCTCTCCCTCGATTCGGGTCGCGCTCAAACCCGGGTACGTCGCCCTCAAGAGCCCGACCGAGCTCCCCGCGCCGATGGCGGGGTTGATCGTCGCGCTCGCGTTCCCCGACGGCCGCGGTGGCGACGCCGCGTACCTTGCTCCCGGTCAGAAGAGCGGTCGAGCGGGTCTGTCGATCCAGGGCAATGACGGCTCGGTGTGGCGCATCGTCCGCGATCTGGGCGGCGCCGGCGGCCTGCACAAGCTCAACAAGACCTCCAACCAGTTCGACGTCGTCTCGCAGGAGGCGTCGGAGATGGGCCAGGCGCTGCGCTCCGGCGCCGGCTTCCCTGCGCGCACCACCTGGGAGCAGCTCTTCACGCTCACCGGGCCGCAGCTGCCCACCCGCCGCCCGAAGGGGCCCGCGAAGCCGGCCGCTGCCGCCGCGAGCAAGGCCAGCGCGCCGCGCATGGCGCAGAGCCAGTGGGCGAGCGCGCTCGAAGGTGGCGGGGCGTCTGGCGGGGGCGCACTGAGCGCCGAAGATCTCGCGAAGCTCCCCGCGCTCGAGGCCGAGCTGGCGACCGCGAAGCGCGCGGCGGAGGTCCAGTTCAAGCTCGATGGCGTCAACTCCGAGCTCTATGAGCTCGAGGCGAAGGCGAAGGAGTGGGAGGGCACCTCCGAGCGCCTCAAGGCCGCGCGCGCCGAGCTGACCGCCTTCAACGCCCGCACCGCCAGCGTCACCGACGAGCTCATCGCCCGCGCGAAGCGGTACCCCGACGAGCGCAAGCGCTTCGAGGAGCAGCTCGCGCGCCTGCGGGACGAGCAGCAGGCGATCGTCGACAACGCCCCCGCGCCTCCCGAGCCGCTGGTGAAGGATCAGCGCTTCCTCGCCTCGATGTTCGCCGGGCTGGCGCTCTTCGTGGGCGCGATGTTCCTCGAGGGCGGGCTGCGGTACCTCGCGCTGCTGGCGATGGTGCCCTTCACCTTCGCCGCGCTCCTCGCGCTGCGCTTCATCGAGGATCTCCAGCGCGTCGGCCGCCAGGGCGGCAAGGCGGAGGTGCTCGCCGGCCGCGAGAAGAAGCTCGCCGACGAGTTCCAGCTCACCACCACCGTGGTGCAGTCGGCCTTCGCGCAGGTCGGCGCGTCGAACCTCGAGGAGTTCCTCACCGCCGTCGGCGCCCGCGACACGCTCAAGGCCCAGGTCGCGCAGCTCGAGCTCGAGTGGGCCGACGTGCAGTCGAACCCCGACTACCTGTCGATCTCGAAGAAGGTCACCGCGCTGAAGGCCCAGCAGGACGCGCTCAACCAGGAGCTCCTCGGCATGTCGGGCGGCTTCGTCCGCGACGTGCGCGACATCGAGCGGGAGATCGCCCGCCTCAAGGAGCCGGCGGCCGCCGCGCCACCGCCCCCGAAGCCGTCGATGTCGGGCGAAGGCTTCGCGCCCGTCACCACCCCCACCGAGACGTGGGACGACCCGATGCCGCCGCTGCTGCTCCTCGCGACGGATCTCTTCGCCACCGACATCCCCTCGCTGTGGAGCGTGCTGCACGATCGCGCGGTGCAGTACCTCACCGCCCTCACCGATCGCCGGTACCACGAGATCTCCATCGACAAGGACGGCCACGCCACGCTCGAGGCCCCGGGCCGCAGCGTCGCGGCGAAGGAGCTGCCCGGGCGCGATCTCGATCTGGTGTACCTCGCGCTGCGGCTGACGCTCATCGAGAAGGCGAGCCCCCAGCACCGCCTGCCGGTGGTGATCGAGGACACCTTCAACACCGTGATCGACGCCGCCAAGCAGCCGCTCTTCGGGCGCATGGTGAAGCACCTCGGCTCGCTCACCCAGGTCCTGCATGTCAGTGGGGCCGGGCAGAATGCGAGCCTGGCCGACACGCCCGTGGCGATCTGACGCCCGTCGTCGTCGGCCCGGGAGGGCAGGGCGATGGGGCTCACGCCACGCAGGGAAGTGGGAGACGCCGCGGAGCAGCTGGTGGTGGAGCACCTTGAGCGCGAGGGCTGGGCGATCCGCGATCGGAACGTCATCTGCCGCCGTGGGGAGCTCGACGTGGTGGCCGAGAAGGGCCCGGTGCTGGCCTTCGTCGAGGTGCGCATGCGGTCCACCGCGGCCTGGGGCGACCCGTCGATGACCGTCACCCGGAGCAAGCAGCGCAAGGTGGTGCTCGCGGCGCACGAGTATTGCCAGCGACATCGTCTCTTCGAGCGGGTGATCCGCTTCGACGTCGCCTCGGTGGTCGGGCGCGGGCGCCACGGAGCGGTCGAGCTGATCCCCGACGCGTTCGAGGCGGAGCTGTAGCGCCGAATCTGCTCCAGGAGGCGCTCGATGCCCGGTCGCCTCTTCGTCGTCGCCACGCCCATCGGCAACCTGAGCGCGCTCCTCCGCGGGCGGTCGAGCTGATCCCCGACGCGTTCGAGGCGGAGCTGTAGCGCCGGATTCTGCGCCAGGAGGCGCTCGATGCCCGGTCGCCTCTTCGTCGTCGCCACGCCCATTGGCAACCTGGGCGCGCTCTCTCCGTGGGCGGTCGAGCTGACTCCACGCGTTCGAGGCGGAGCTGTAGCGCCGGATTCTGCGCTAGGAGGCGCTCGATGCCCGGTCGCCTCTTCGTCGTCGCCACGCCCATCGGCAACCTGGGCGATCTCTCTCCGCGGGCCGTGGAGACCCTCCGCGCGGTCGCGGTGATCGCCGCGGAGGACACCCGCCACACGCGGCTCCTGCTCGAGAAGTTCGGCATCGCCACCCCGACCACCAGCCTCCCGGCGTTCGCCGAAGGGCAGCGGGCAGGGGCGATCCTCGATCGCCTCGCGGCCGGCGACGACGTGGCGCTCGTCACCGACGCGGGAACGCCGGCGATCAGCGACCCCGGCGAGAAGCTGGTCAGCGAGGCCATCGCCGCGGGCGTGCCGGTGGTGCCGGTGCCGGGGCCGGCGGCCTTCGTCGCGGCGCTCTCGGCGGGGGGCCTGCCGACGGGGCGCTTCCACTTCCTGGGCTTCCTCCCCCGGCAGCAGAGCGAGGCGAAGGCGATGATCGACGAGGTGACGCCGCTCTCGGCGACGCTGGTGCTCTACGAGTCGCCGCGGCGCCTGGCCGAGACGCTCCGCGCGCTCGCCGACTGGCTCGGGCCGCGGCGCGCGGTGGTGGCGCGCGAGCTGACCAAGCTCCACGAAGAGTTCGTCCGCGGCACGCTGCCCGAGCTGGCCGCGCGCTACGCCGGCGCGGAGGTGCTGGGCGAGGTGGTGCTGCTGATCGAGGGCCGCACCGGCGACACCCGGTGGACCGAAGACGACGTGCGCCGCGCGCTCGAGGCGGGCCTGGCCGCGGGGGAACGGCTCAAGTCGCTCACCACGGAGCTCGCACGCCGGTCGGGGTGGTCGGCGCAGGAGCTCTACCGCCTCGGGCTGGGTCTCAAGCGCTGACCGCGCTCAGGGCGCCGCGGTCGCCCGCGCAGAGGCCGAGCTCGGCGCGCAGGACTTCTCGTGCTCGACGGGCAGGTTGGCAGTGAGAGGCGGACCGCGGGGATCGGCGTGGTCGACGCAGGTGGAGCTCTGCCGCCTCGGGCTGGGCCTCAAGCGCGCTGAGGGCGTCCGCGGGGCGTCTCGCGCCGGTCCGGGGGCGCGCTCAGGGCGCCGCGGTCGCCGGGCAGAAGCCCGAGCTCGGCGCGCAGGACTTCTTGTACTCGATGGGCAGGTTGTCGGAGCCCGAGCAGTAGAACTGCGGCCCGTTCTCGTTCTCGACGGTGTACGACAGACAGGTCGCGCTGCCGCCACCGGGAGGGGGCGGGCAGACCGCCCCCGCGGTGCAGCTGAAGATCACCCCGCCGCAGTCGAAGCCCGACGGGCAGTCCGAGTCGTCGTTGCAGTCGTGGCCGCAGAAGCTCCCGGTCTGACCCTCGGTGACGAAGGTGAGGCACGACACGGTGCTCGGCCCGCATTCCATCTGGCCGCTGCAGGTCTGGCAGTCGACACGGCCCGCGCGCGGCGCGCAGGTGCCGGTGGTGCGGTTGCAGAACTGGTTGACCGGGCAGAACGTGTTGTCGCGGCAGAAGAAGGTGCACTGGCCGTTGACGCACGAGTTCTTCGGGGCGCAGTCACCGTCGTCGCGGCACCCCGGGCGGCAGCTGAGCGTCGCGGTGCTGCAGATGTTCGACAGCGCGCAGTGCTCGTCGAGCGTGCACGGCCCGTTGGGGATGCAGCGGGTGGTGGTGGTGTCGCAGAACGTGCCCGACGGGCAGTCGAGGTTCGAGGTGCACGAGGCGTACGACTGGCAGTACCCGAGCGCGTTGCAGAAGTTGTTCGCCGGGCAGCCCGCGTTGCTGACGCACTTGCACGAGCCCGACGTCGCGTCGCAGATCTGCATCGCCGGGCAGCTCGCGTTGTTGATGCACACGCAGCGGTTGTCGGGGCCGCGCTGGAAGCCGGGCGGGCAGCAGCTGGCGCCCACGCACACGCAGGCCGAGAGCGACGGATCGTACTCGTGGTTGGGCGGGCAGCACTCGGTCTTGGTGCACACGCAGTCGCGGGTGATCGGGTCGTACTTGAAGTCGACCGGGCAGCAGCCGTCCGACGCGCAGGCGCACAGCTCCTTCTCGGCGTCCCAGGTGAAGCCCTGCGGGCAGCACGCATCGTCGGCGCACACGCAGGCGCGCGTGGTGTCGTCGAAGCGGTAGCCGTCGGGGCAGCAGTTCTCGTCGTCGCACACGCACCGGCGCTCGTCGGGCAGCCAGCGGTGATCGGCCGGGCAGCACTCCGACGCGCGGCACACGCACGACTCGGCGTCGGCGGAGTACTCGTAGCCGCTCGGGCAGCAGCTCGTGTCACGGCACACGCACACCGACGCCTCACAGCGGTGGCCGGTCGGGCAGCCCTCGTCGGTCTGGCACACGCAGGTGCCGGCGTCGTTCTCGGTGTACCCGTTCGGGCACTGCGGGCTGAGCGCGCTGCGGGCACAGCCGCCGAGCGCCGCGAAGCAGAAGAGGAGGGCGGTCGCGCGAAGGGAGTTCATGGGCGGGCGTAGGCGTACCGGAGACGGATGGTGGCTCCCGGCGGGGGCACGTAGTTCCCGAGGAAGACGACGGAGTTGGTGTCGGCGCGGTACTGCCAGCCGTTGACGGGATCCTGGGGGACCGCCGTGCCGTTGACCGTCACCGAGATCGAGGTGGCGATCGGCGGGAGCGTGAGCGGGAAGACGCGCTTGAGCGTGTTGAGCGCCTGCGCGATGCGCACCAGCGTCTGCTCGAAGCTCGCGTCGCAGATGCTGCCGATGATGCCGCCGGTCTTGGTGGCCACCTCCGCGTAGCGGACCGCCGGGTCGGCGGTGCTGCCGTAGAGGCCGGTCTCGCCCGGCGGCACGCACCCGTTGGGGATGGTGCCGCCGATCACCGAGAAGCTCACCAGGTTCTCGTTGCCCTTGCCCTTGAGCCCGCGGAACACCCGCGCGTAGTAGTCGGTGGTGCCGAAGCTCGAGTCGTCTTCGTTGGTGACGACGATCACCGCCAGCGCGGCGTTCGGGCGCAGGAAGCCGGCGTTCGGCTGCCCGGGATCGATGTTCGGCGAGCTGAGCGCGAGCTGCGTCATGCGCAGGCCCTGCTCCCAGCGTGAGCGCGAGACCGAGAAGGTGGTGTTCGTCTCGAAGACCTGCCGCGGCTGCGGCGTGGTGCGGGTGATGATCTTCGTGGTGCCGCGCAGCCGCCCGCCATCGGCGGCGATGATCGACGTGACGCCCATCTGGAAGTCGACCTGCAGCGCGAGCAGCTCCTGCACGAAGCGATCGAAGTTGCCGACCAGCGTGCGCCGCTCGTTGGTCATCGAGCCGGAGTCGTCGACCACCCACAAGATGTCGACCACCCCGTCGGACTGCTTGAGCTCGTCGACCTGGATCGAGTCGACCCGCGGGGGATCGATCAGCTCCACCCGCCCGACCGGGGAGCGATCGATCTTCGGCGGCTTGATCTCCACCGGCTGGAGGATCGGCGGGGCCACGTCGGGCACGGCCGAGCCGCGACCGTTCTCCCGGCCAACGGGATCGCACCCGGCCAGCGCCAGCAACCAAAGCCCGATGGCTAGACCTCTCTTCATCCGTACGCCTCGCAGAACTGAGCCCCTCGGGGCGACGTCGGGGGCAGAATGATCGACGTGGCCTTGGCCATGCAAGCCTTGGGTGCGCGAGGCAAGTCTTTCGATCAACGTGCGGATTGCGCTCCCGGGGCCGGGCGCCTACGACATCTGCGTCAGACCATGCGCCAATTTCTCTTCCCTCTCGTGCTGCTGGTGACCGTCACCGCCGGGTGCCGCTGCGTGCCCGCCAACCCGCAGCCGGTGACGATGCGGGTGATCAACACCACGCGCGCCCCGATCTACGTCGACGGTACCGGCGGCAAGTTCGGCCTCACCGTCAAGCGTGACGTGGGGGGCATGCTCTACGGCTTCGACGATCTCGCCTGTGAGTGTCGCTTCTGCTCGAACGCCTGCACCGCCGGGTGCTCCTGCCCCGACGCGGGCGTGGCGAACATCCGCCGCATCGAGCCGGGCAGCACGCTCGAGCGCACCTGGAACGGCGTGGTGCAGACCTCGGGCTTCAGCAACTGCAGCGCCGACGCGTGCCTCGATCAGCAGAACGCCCCGCTCAACGAGCCCTTCACCCTCGAGCTGTGCTTCAACGTGCGCAAGCCGACGGGCGTCGTCTTCGACGATGCCGGCGTGGGCAGCGGCACCTTCTTCGATCAGACGGCGACCTGCACCACCAAGCAGTTCGCCCCGCAGGATCTGACCGTGGAGATCGGCCCGGCGGTCGGCTCGGCGTGCGCCACCACCGCCGACTGCAAGGGGAGCGGTGAGCTGTGCTTCGACGGGGCGTGCACCAGCGGCTGCCCGGCGAACGACTTCCCCGCCACCGGGGCGGAGTGGGTGCTCACCATCGCCAACCCCGACAACATGGGCTTCTTCGAGCAGTCGGCGCGGGGCACGAAGGCGACGCTCTTCACCGGCACGGGCACGCTCGTCTCGGCGGTGTACCAGTCGGGCACGCTCCAGCTCTCGTTCTCGCGGCCCGGCCTCCCGGGCGAGCTGCTCACCGGGCGCGTGCAGGTGAAGCTGCCGCTGGGCACCGGCGTCCCACTCGAGGCCAACACGCCGGTGAAGGTGCTGGTCGTCGACGACGGCGCCGAGAACCCCAGCCGCGCGCTCGTGCTGCGGAACGCCACCACCAACGAGGTGCTCTTCGCGGCTGACATGGGCCAGAACGCACGCACCCTCGAGCCCGCCGACCTCGCGCCCTTCGCCGTGTCCGACGGCGACACGCCCATCGGCTGCTCCCTCGACGTGTGCGGGCGGCTCCTCTACTTCCCGCTCCGGTTGTCGGCCGGCGCCCAGTCCGTCGAGGTGCTCCCCGGCGCCACCGGCCAGCTCACCCTCGGCGCGACGAAATATTCGTTCCTCAACGTTTCGAGCGGGAAGTACGAGACGACGCGGTGCCCGGTCAGCGATCTGCGCCCGTACTTCTTCTGGATGGTGACGACGCCGTAGAGGCTGGTGGTAGTCTCCGGGCACCCATGGCGTCGAAGTCGTCAGCGGACCTCGATCGGGGTCGCCGCATCGGAAAATACGAGGTCATCACGCGCCTCTCCGTCGGCGGCATGGCGGAGCTGTTCCTCGCCTTCATCCCCGGTCCGGGCGGCTTCAAGAAGTTCGTCGCGCTCAAGCAGATCCTCCCCGACGTGCGGGCCGACGACTCGTTCGTGAAGATGTTCCTCGACGAGGCGCGCATCACCGCGGCCTTCAACCACCCCAACATCGGTCAGGTCTTCGATCTCGGTGAGGAGCGCGAGGAGCTGTACCTGGCGATGGAGTTCATCGCCGGACAGAACCTCGAGCAGACCATCAAGCGCGCGGCGAAGAAGGAGCTCCCCATTCCCGTCGGGTTCGCGGCGCGCGTCATCCGCGACACCGCGCTCGGGCTCCACTACGCGCACACCTTCACCGATCCGACCGGGCAGTCGATGGGCGTGGTGCACCGCGACGTCAGCCCGAAGAACGTGATGATCACCTGGAACGGCCAGGTGAAGGTGATCGACTTCGGCATCGCCAAGGCGCGCGGCCGCCTCAACCGCACTCAGGTCGGCATCGTGAAGGGCACCTCGGGCTACATGTCGCCCGAGCAGGTGAAGAACGAGCCGCTCGACGGGCGCACCGATCTCTTCGCCGCGGCGGTGATGCTGCACGAGCTGCTGGCGGGCGAGCGCCTCTTCACCGCGCCCACCGACGCCGCGATGATGCTGAAGATCGTCGACGGTGACGTCACCCCGCCGACCGCCAACAACCCGTACGTCAGCCAGGAGCTGTCGGACGTGGTGATGAAGGGCCTCGCCAGGAGCCGCGAGCAGCGCTTCGCGACCGGCAAGGAGTTCGCGCGCGCCATCGAGCAGGCCTGCCCCGATCTCTTCGACGACGAGCAGCTCGCAGAGTTCATGGCGCAGCTCTTCGAGGACAAGATCGCCATCACCCGCTCGCTCCTCGAGGCGGCCAACAGCAGCAGCACCGATCAGGCGCAGATGAAGCAGGCCGCGGTCGGGCTCACCACCGACGAGCGCGACGTCGAGGCGCGGCCCGCGAAGAAGACCGGCGCCGGCGCTCCGGTCAAGGGCAGCGCGACCCCGCACCCGCGGCCCGGGCTCGCCAACGGCTCGAAGGCCGGGGCGTCGAGCCAGAAGCTCCCGCGCGTGGCGACCAAGGAGTCGAAGGCGGCGCTCTCGAGCCGCAGCCTCCCGCCGGTGGGCAAGTCGGTCGCGCGCCTGCCGAAGGTGCAGACCGAGGAGGACACGGTTCGCCCCGGGACGCGGTCGCCGCTGGCGCCCCCGCAGCAGCAGATCGGTGATGAGACGCTGCCGCCGCGCGGCCGCTCGCAGATGAAGCTGCCGAAGGTCGAGCAGCCGAAGCCCGAGCAGGCGAAGGCCGCGCAGCCACCGCCGCCTCCGGTCGAGAAGAAGGGCGGCGGGGTCGGTGGCCTGCTCGCGGTCGGGGTGATCGTCCTCGTGCTGGGCGGGCTGGGCTGGGCCGTCTTCGCCGGGCCGCTGAAGGATCAGTTCTCCGCGGTGCGCGAGGAGCCGGCGCCGGTCGACAACGGGCCGAAGAAGATCGACCTCGGGCAGGGCGCGGGCGACGGCGACAAGCCCGCCTGGCTCGTCGAGAAGGAGAAGCAGAAGGCGGAGCTCGAGGCCGAGCGCAAGCGCCAGGCGGAGATCGAAGCGCAGAGCAACGATCCCGAGCGGCAGGCGCTGCTCGCGCAGCTCGAGGCCGACCTCAAGCAGCTCGACTACCTCGAGGCCGAGCAGCGGAGCCTGAAGCTCGCCGCGCAGCAGGGCCAGGCCACCGGCGCCGCGAACACCAAGAAGATCGAAGATCTCCAGAAGCAGATCGACGAGCTCAAGAACCTCGTCGCGGCGAAGCAGAAGAAGACCGGCACGGGCGTCGGCAGCGCCAGCGAGAAGAAGGACGACGTCGAGGTGGTCAAGGACAGCCGCACCGCGAAGCAGGCCTCGCTCGGCTACCTCTCGATGCGCACCATCAACCCCTCGGCGGCCAACGTGCTGCTCGGCGGCGACGCGATCGGCTCGACCCCCTTCATGAAGGTCCCCATCGAGGCCGGCACCCACAAGCTGGTGGTGATCGACGGCGACGGCCGCTCGCGGCTGCTCTCGGTGAACATCGAGCCGGGCAAGACCACCGAGCTGCGGGCGATCGACGTCGCGTCGCTCCCGCTCGCTCCCTGACGATTCGTCCGTTGAAGGGCAGGGGTGCCGCCTGTAGGGTGCGCGCCCCATGTACTTTCAGGATCTTCTGCTCACGCTCCAGAACCACTGGGCGAAGCTCGGCTGCATCGTCACGCAGGGCTACGACCTCGAGGTCGGCGCCGGCACGATGGCGCCCATGACCTTCCTCCGTGCGCTCGGCCCGGAGCCGTGGAACGTCGCGTACATCCAGCCGTCCCGTCGCCCCGCTGACGGCCGCTTCGGCGAGAACCCGAACCGCCTGTTCCAGCACCACCAGTTCCAGGTGATCCTCAAGCCGGCGCCGAAGAACGTGCAGGAGCTCTACCTCGAGTCGATCAAGGCGTTCGGCATCGACCCGCTCCACCACGACATCCGCTTCGTCGAGGACGACTGGGAGTCGCCGACCCTCGGCGCCTCCGGCCTCGGCTGGGAGGTGTGGTGCGACGGCATGGAGATCACCCAGTTCACGTACTTCCAGAAGTGCGGCGGGTACGACTGCAAGCCGGTCGCGGCGGAGCTGACCTACGGCCTCGAGCGCATCGCGATGTACCTCCAGGGCGTGGAGAACGTGTACGACATCGAGTGGGTCAAGGGCGTGAAGTACCGCGAGATCTTCCACGCCAACGAGGTGGAGATGTCGAAGTACGCGCTGCACGAGAGCGATCCGGAGCAGCTCGAGATGCTCTTCAGGAGCTACGAGGCGGAGTGCAAGCGCCTCATCGTCGAGAAGGAGCTCCCGCTGCCGGCGTACGACTACGCGCTCAAGTGCAGCCACGCCTTCAACCTCCTCGACGCGCGCGGGGCGATCTCGGTGACCGATCGCGCGGGCTACATCAAGCGGGTGCGCGACAACGCCGCGCTGTGCGCCGAGGGGTACCTCAAGATGCGCCAGAAGCTCGGGTGGCCGCTCTGCAAGACCAGCTGGACGGTGGGCGATCAGCTCCCGATGCACGAAGGGAAGCCGGCGAGCGACATGTGGAAGTCGATCAGCTTCGAGAAGGAAGAGAAGAAGGACGGGAAGGAGGCCGCCCGTGGCTGAGCTCCTCTTCGAGCTGGGGTCCGAGGAACTGCCGGCGCGCTTCGTGGTGCCCGCGCTCGACGACATCGAGCGCAACTTCAAGGAGCAGTGCGCGGCCCTGAACATCAAGCACGGCGCGATCCGCCGCTTCGGCACGCCGCGGCGCCTGGCGCTGCTGGTCAGCGACGTCGCCGAGAAGACCGACGACGTGACGAAGGAGGTGCAGGGCCCCTCGGTCCGCGCCGCCTTCGAGGCCGACGGCAAGACCCCGAAGACGCCCGCGATCAAGTTCGCCGAGAGCGTGAAGCTGCCCGTCGAGCAGCTCAAGCGCGTCACCACCCCGAAGGGCGAGTACCTGGTGGCCACCGTCGAGGAGAAGGGCCGCCGCACCTTCGAGCTCCTCTCGGGGGTGCTCGACGTCTGCACGCGGAAGATCAGCTTCGCCAAGCAGATGCGCTGGGGTGACGTCGAGCAGAGCTTCGGCCGGCCCCTCCAGTGGATCGTCGCGCTGCTCGGCACCGAGGTGATCCCGGTGACGTACTCCGACGTGAAGAGCGGGCGCGTCACGCGCGGGCACCGCTTCCTCGCGCCGGCGCCGATCACCCTCGCGAAGCCGGCCGACTACGAGGCCGCGCTCGCGCAGGCGCACGTGGTGGCCGATCTCGACAAGCGCCGCGCGCTGATGCTCGAGCGCATCGCCGCCGCGGCGAAGAAGGCCGGCGGCCAGGTGATCGCCGATGAGGCGCTGGTCGAGCAGGTGGTCAACCTCGTCGAGCTGCCCAGCCCCGTGGTGGGCACCTTCGAAGAGCGCCACCTCGACCTCCCGCCGGAGGTGCTGATTCAGGAGATGAAGAGCCACCAGCGGTACTTCTCGCTCACCGACGCGGCGGGGAAGGTGATGCCGCGGTTCATCGCCGTGTCGAACACGCCCGTGAAGGACGAGGCGCTGTCGATCAAGGGCTACGAGCGCGTGCTGCGCGCCCGCCTCACCGACGGCCGCTTCTTCTTCGACGAGGACCGTCGCTCGAAGCTGGTCGATCGGCTCCCCCGGCTGCACCGCCGCTCGTGGATCGATCGGCTCGGCAGCATGGCCGAGAAGACCGATCGCATCCGCGCGCTGGGCGTGTGGCTGGCCAACGCCACCGGCCGGCAGGGCACGCTGGCGACCGTCGAGCGCGCCGCCACGCTGTGCAAGGCCGACCTCAACACCGGCATGGTGGGCGAGTTCCCCGAGCTGCAGGGCGTGATGGGGCGCGAGTACGCGCTCCACGACGGCGAGCCGAAGGAGGTCGCGCTGGCGATCTTCGAGCACTACCTGCCGCGCGGCGCCGCCGACGGCCTGCCCACCCAGGACGCGGGCGCAATCATCGGGCTGGCCGATCGTCTCGACTCGCTCTGCGGACTGTTCGGCATCGGCAAGAAGCCCACCGGGGCCAAGGACGACTTCGCGCTGCGGCGCGCGGCGATCACCTTCGTGCGCATCGTGCTCGCCCGCGGGTATCGCTTCTCGCTGGGCGCGGCGATCGACGAGTCGCTCAAGCTGCTCGAGGGCAAGCTGGCCGACGTCAAGCGCAAGCAGGGCGAGCCTCCGGTGCGCGAGCAGCTGCTCGAGTTCTTCCGCGGCCGCCTCGAGTCGACCTGGCGCGAGGCGCACCGCGCCGACGTGGTCGAGGCCGTGCTCTGCGCGGGCTTCGACGACCTGGTGGCGGCGCAGCTGAGGCTCGAGGCGATCTCGACCTACGTCGGCCGGCCCGACTTCGCGGCGCTCGCGGCGACCTTCAAGCGCGTGGCGAACATCGTCGAGAAGCAGGCGAAGGACGTGACGCGCGCGCCCGTCGACGGGGCGAAGCTCACCGACGATGCCGAGAAGGTGCTCCACGCCGAGGTGATGAAGGTTCGCGACGCGGTGCACGCGTCGATCGCGCGCGACGACTTCGCCGACGCGATGGCGAAGGTGGTGCCGCTCAAGCCCTTCGTCGACACGTTCTTCGACAAGGTGATGGTGATGGCGGAGGACAAGGCGCTGCGCGAGAACCGCGTGCGTCTGTTGATGGAGATCGGCGGCCTGTTCGGCACCGTCGCCGACTTCTCGAAGATCCAGGCCGAGTCGTGAAGAAGAAGCCCATGTCCCGTTTGCTGGTCGTCGTCGCGTCGGTCGTGCTCTCTGCCTGCTCGCTGAGCGGGAACGAGAGCGCTCCACCGCGCTCGCAGTTCTATTTCCCCGCCGGCATCGCGCACGTCGACGTGCCGGGGAAGACCGAGGGGGCGCTGTTCGTCGCCAACGCCAACTTCGACAAGCGCTACGGGACCGGGTCGATCGACGTGGTCGACCTCGACGCGGTGGGGCTGCCGCCGCTGGGCAGCGCGACCGGCGTGCAGGCGCTGGCCGACCTGCACGTCGAGGCCTCGCAGACCGTGCAGATCGCCTCGTTCGCGGGCGAGCTGGGTCTGCTCCCGCTCCCCAACGGGCGCTACCGCGTCTATGTGCCGACGCGCTCCGAGGGCATGCGGGTGTACCAGGCGGAGGCGGCCTTCGACGCCCAGGGCGTCCCGACGCTCAAGTGCATCGGCGGCGAAGGGCAGAACTGCACCTCGCTCGGTGCCAGCCTCTCGCCGAACGCCTTCCAGCGGTCGAGCACCGGAGTGCCCCGCGCCCCGTCGCCGTACGGCGTGGTGGCGACGGTGCGTGCCTGCGCCGCGACGGCCGACTGCTGCCCTGCCGAGGGCGACTGCAGCCGCTCGTGCAATGCGGGGCAGTGTGTCGACGCCAACGGTGACCCGTTCGCCGACGTGTGGTTCACCCACCTGAGTCAGGCCGACTCGCCGACCCAGAGCGGCACCAACTTCCGCGCGTACCTCGTGCGGCTCGACTCGGACACCTTCGCGGTCGACGAGGGGAGCTTCATCAACATCGGCGCAGGCGGCACGAACTCGATCGTCGCGCGCGGCCCGTGGGTCTACGCCAGCGGCCGAGTGGTGTCCCCCGCGCCCAACCTGGTGCGTCTCGTGCGGCGCGACGGCGTCACTCTCGCCAGCTCGCTGGAGTCGTTCTTCCGCGTGGCCGACGCCCGCGGGCTCACCTTCTCGTCGGACGGGAAGAAGATCTACCTGGTGGGGCGCATCCCCGACACGCTGCTGGTGATCAAGCTCGACGAGACGAACGTCGACGCCCCGGTGCTGAGCTTCGTGCGCGGCGTGCCGCTGCCCGACGCTCCGAACCAGGTGGCGGTCATCGCCCGCCCGGGCCGGGGCGATCTGGTGGCCGTGACGGCGACCACCGGAGGCAGCCTGGCGCTCTACGACGAAGACGTCGGCGATCTCGTCGCGCTGATCCCCGGGCTCGGCGTGCAGCCCTTCGGCCTCGCCGTCGATCACCGCGGCACCGCCGCCCGCCTGTACGTGAGCCTCTTCGGCGACGGGCGCGTGGCGGTGGTCGACATCGCCGATCTCTCGCGCCCGCAGGAGGCGCGGCTCGTGGCCCACCTCGGCCGCTCGCAGCTCTGCCTGACGCGCGGAGCGACCTCGCCGGCCTGCCGCGCGCTCGACGGAGGTGTGCAGTGAAGTCTCAGTTCGTTGCTCTCATGCTGTGCGCGGCGCTCGTCGGCTGCTCGACGACCACCACCAGCCCCAGCCCCAACCTGATCGGCACCCACGATCTCGTGTTCGTCGATCAGCTCGGCGAGGGCGGGGCCGTCGCGAAGCTCGAGCCGGTCGCCGCCGCGGACGGTGGGGTGGCGTGGGCCTCGACGGGCATGCCGTCGCGCTACGTCTACGTGACGTCGGCCGACACCAACGAGCTCCGCGTGCTCGAGACGTTCCGCACCCAGGCCAGCAACCGCGCCTTCCTCGCCGCGCCCAACCCGATCGAGGCCCTGTCGATCCCCGTGCTCCAGCGGCCGACGATGCTGGCCACCGAGGAGGGGCGGAACTCTCTGGGCGCGCGCGTCAGCGGGCAGTACGTCTTCGCCTCTCGTCCGGGCGCCGAGGCGATCAGCGTGGTGAGCGTCGCCGCGCGGCGGCAGATCGGTGGAGGCCCGTTGCCTACGCCCGCGCCGGTGACGGCGATCGCCGCCTCGATGGACGTGGGCGCCGATCAAAGGCTCCCTGAGAAGAGCACGCTCTTCGTGGCGACCTGGGACGGCGCAGTGGGCGCGATCTACTCCGCGGCGCTCGAGACCGCGCCGGCCGCGCTGGACGCGAAGATCCGCGAGGGCGCGGTGCGCTTCGAGCGCCTGGCGCTGGTACAGGGGGCTCCGTTCGCGGCGATCCACGCGGTTGCGCCGTTTGCCCGCCGGACGGTCGACGGAGCGCCGTTCTGCGCGACGAGCTGGTGTCTCGCGATCTCGACGCGGCCGACGGCGACCCATGCCGGGCTCTCGCTGCTGCTCGACCCCGCGACGCAGCGCTCGGTGCCGCTCTCGTTCCCCGGCCCGGTGCGGAAGCTGGCGACCGGCGCGATCACCTACCGGCTGTACGGCGTGCTCGAGGAGGCGGGGTGCAGCACCGGGAGCGCGGACTGCGGTGGCATCGTGGCCGTCGATCTCGTCAGCGCCACGAGCTCGGCTGGGTTCCCGCAGGCGAAGAACGTCGTGGGCGCGCCGTTCGGTCCACTGCGCGTCAACGGGTCGATCATCAACGGGCTGAGCATCGCGCAGGGCGCCTCGGTCAACGTCACCACGGAGGCCGACGGTGGCTTGACCATCGGCAGCAGCTTCCTCGTCCAGAGCTACGACGAGCTGGGGGCGTTCTCGAGTTCTGACGGGTACATCACGTTCTTCAGCGGCTTCGCCGGCTCGATCATCGACTTCGATGCGCGTCGCACCATGGTCACCGCGGCGTCGGTGCGCACGCCGGGCGCGCTCCCAGACGGCGGGAGCTCGTTCGTCGACGTCGACGGCGGCATGCTTGGCTCCCTCGTCGCTCAGACCGTGACGCAGACCACGGAGGACTACGCGAGTCAGGTCAACCGCACCGCGAGCGTGACGCCCGCCCCCAACCAGGAGTGGAAGCTCGATCTCTCGGATGGCTACCTCGTCACGCAGGATCTGGTGGTGTCTTCGCGGGCTCCGATCCCCGGCCTGGTGGCGCGTGCCACCACCGCGACCGACGGCACCCGCCTCACGACGGGAGGCTTCGAGGGCCGCGCGCAGCCTGGCGACACGGTGTGGTTCGAGACCGGCGACGACACCTCCGGCTACGTGGTGTGCGGCACGGCGTCGGTCACCGCCATCAACGCCGGCTCGGTCGACGTCGACGCGGTGCCGGCGGGCTGTGAGGCGCGCTCGCGTTTCACGATCCGCTCCGCGGGCGCGCAGCGGCTCCTGGTCGTCGCGGGCAACGAGGGGTACCTCGGCCGCGCGGCGCCCGGAGACGTCTTCTCGTGGTCTCGCCCGCTGGTGATGATCCCCAGCGGCGTCATCGCCGACCGCCCGGCGCTCACCCTCGAAATCCCCACCGAGTTCACGTCGCGCGAGGTGCTCCCGGGGGACGGCGCCTACATCACCTTCGGCATTCAGGGGCACATGACGCCCCTGCGCGTGGCGGTCGACACGACGACCACCGGGACCACCACGTCTGCCTGCAACTCGTCGGTCCTCAACGGCCAGGTGGTGTTCGGCAACCTCTCGGTGTCGCTCGTCCCGCGGAACGTGAACGCCCAGAGCAACGTGTCCTACGAGTGGGTGGCCTTCTCGGTCGTGCCGTCGGCCAACGCCCTCGCCGAGATCAACCTCTCGTACACCAGAGTCGGCACCTTCCTCAGCACCACCGACCGGGCGTACTGCTACCGGTAGGACTTTGGCGCTCTTGCAGAATCGCTGGTAACGTCAACCTCAGTTCCCGACCAGGGGTCAAAGCACTGCCATGATGGATCCGAGCAGCCGCCCAGCGCGAAAAGTCCAGATCGCCGATCACATCTGGGGCGCCTTCGAAGAGATGGCGAACCAGATGGGAAGCGACCGTGACGCGCTCATCAACCAGGCGATGTTCATGTTCGCCCGCCTCAACGGCTTCCTCGACTCCGCAGGGGGCGCGAGCGCCAGCGCGGTCGGAGGCGCGGTCAAGCCGGCGCCCGCCGCCGCCGCCGCACCGAGGCCTGCTCCGGCGCCGGCGAGGCCTGCCGCGCCAGCGGCTCCGCCGATGCTCAAGCCGGTGGCCCAGCAGCCGGCCAGCGGCGCGATGGACGACGACCCGGTGCGCCGCGAGGTGCAGGAGCGCGTGCTGGAGACGGCCGCCGAGCTCGAGCGCCTCATCAAGTCGAAGAACCAGAACAACGCCCCGCCTCCCGAGCAGTCGATGGAGTCGGAGGACGGCGGCGGCGACGTCGACGTCGACATGGGCGGCGCGGAGGCGGGCGGGGCGCCAGCGCTCTACATGATGCTCGAGGGCGGGGAGCTCGATCGCATCGCCAAGGAGCGCTTCGTCATCGGCCGCGGCAAGCACTGCGACTTCGTCATCAACTCCGGCAAGGTCTCGCGCGAGCACGCGGTGATCGTCCGCGACGGCGGCGAGTTCTTCCTCGAAGATCTCGGCTCGTCGAACGGCACCTGGTTCAACAAGCAGCGCATCAAGCGCCGCAAGATCGAAGACGGCGACGAGTACTTCATCTGCTCCGAGAAGGTGAAGTTCGTCTACCGCTGAAGATCCCTTGAGTTCCCGCCAGCTCCTCTTCGCCCTGCTGGCGGTCGCGCTGCTCGTGGCGGTGGTGACCGATCTCCGCAGCCGGCGCATTCCCGATCTCCTCACGTACTCGCTGATGGGCGTCTCGCTCGCGGTGCGCGCGGGCATGGACGGGCTCGGCGCGTGGGATCAGGGCTTGCTCTCGGGCCTGATCGCGATGGGGCTCGCGCTCGGCTGGTTCTCGTTGTTCGCGCTCCGCGAGGGCGGCCTCGGCTGGGGCGACGTCAAGCTCGCCGGGGGCGTGGGCGCTGCGCTGGGCCTGCCGCTGGTGGTGGCGGCGGTGATCGGCATCAGCCTGGCGGGCGCGCTTCAGGCTGTCGTCTCTTTGATCTGGCAGGCCGATTCGTCTGCTACGGTGCGCCAGCCGAAGAAACACATTCCATATGGGGTTGCCATCGCCCTCGGCAGTCTCGGGGCGATGTGGTGGGACGGAAACGCTTTTTGAGGGAGCTTTCGATGCGCGAGGAGGGGCCGATGCGCTCGGGTCTGGTTCGCAGTGTGGCGTTGTTCGCAGTGGTGTGCGCGCTCCCGGCGCTGGCGCAGGAGGGCGGCAACCTCGCGCTCGGCGTCGGCACGCAGAAGGTGCTCACGCTGCCTGGCATTCAGCGCGTGGCGGTCGGTGATCCGTCGGTCGCCGACGTGAAGACCATCGGCAACAACCAGCTGCTGATCATCGGCTCGTCGGAAGGCAAGACCACCCTGCTGGTGTGGAAGACCGGCGGGCAGCGCGTCAGCTACCTCGTGTCGGTGCGCAAGCAGGACCCCAACGAGATCATCAGCGAGATCAAGAAGCTCCTCGGTGAGATCGAAGGCGTCAACGTGCGCATGGTCGGCGATCGCATCTACCTCGACGGTCAGGCCTACACGCAGGCTGACGCAGACCGCATCGAGCAGGTGGTGGGGCTCTACTCCAACGTGAAGAGCTTCGTGAAGATCGCCCCCAACGCGAAGAAGCTCGTGGCGCAGAACCTCAACGCCGCGTTCCAGAAGGCCGGCCTCAAGAACGTGCAGGCGAACGTGGTCGGCTCGACCATCTTCCTCGAGGGGTCCGTCGAGTCGCAGCAGGATCTCCAGAAGGCCGAGCTGATCACCAAGGCGATCGGCGAGAAGGTCGAGAACCTCCTCGTGGTGGGCATCAAGCGCATGATCCTCAGCGAGGTGCAGTTCGTCGAGATCCGCCGCAAGGGCACCGACCGCTACGGCATCAAGTACCCCACCGACATCACCGGCTCGGTGAAGGCCTCGCTCAACGTCACCAAGATCCTCTTCCCGCAGGAGCCGCTCACCATGGACTTCTCGGCGCCCTTCACCGGCGACTCGAAGTTCGCCATCGGCTTCCAGCAGAACGACGGCTACGGCCGCCTGCTCGCGCAGCCCAAGCTGGTGTGCGCCAGCGGCGAGAAGGCCGAGTTCACCGCGGGCGGCGAGGTGCCGATTCCGCTCATCACCAACAACCAGTTCACCGTCGAGTACAAGCCCTACGGCGTCATCCTGAAGCTGCGCCCCACCGCCGACCGCAACGGCAACATCCAGACGGAGATCGAGGCCGAGGTCTCGGAGATCGACTCCTCGGTGTCGGTGTCGGTCGGCGGCAGCGTGTCGGTGCCCGGCTTCATCACCCGCAAGGTGAAGACCAACGTCACCGTGCGCCACGGTGAGACCATCGTGCTCTCGGGCGTCTTCGCCCACAGCGAGGCGAAGTCGGTCTCGAAGCTCCCCGGCCTCGGTCACATTCCGATCATCGGCGAGCTCTTCAAGAACCGGGCGTTCGACTCCGAGAAGCGCGAGCTGGTGATCTTCGTCACCCCGCGCATCGTCAACCCCGACTCCGACAAGATCCGCACGATCATCGATGACGTGAAGAGCCGCTACAAGCAGGCCCGCGGCGAGGTCACCTTCGGCATCTTCGACTGAGTTCATCGGGCCCTTCGCTGGGCTCGATTGCTTCGGCGCGCCCGCGGCTCGGTCATCTGGACCGGCCGCGGGTTTTCTTTCGGCGTCTCATGGGGTTGCCGCGCGTGGTAGCGTCGGCTGACCATGTTTCTCATCACCCTGGCCGAGAAGGGCGGCGACGCGCAGGAGCTCTTCTTCGACAAGGAAGAAGTGACGATCGGGCGCCTCGCGGGGAACGACATCGTTCTCAACAAGGGCAACGTCTCGAAGTACCACTCGAAGATCGTCCTCAAGGACGGCAAGTACATCGTGGTCGATCTCAAGTCGACCAACGGCACCTTCGTGAACGGGAAGAAGATCACCGGCCCGCTGGTGGTCCGCCCGTCCGACAAGATCTACGTCGGCGACTACATCATCAACGTCGACGCCCCGCCGGAGGACTACCAGGCCGGCGGTGAGGAGCACGCCGAGGGCGAGTACGAAGACGAGGGCCACGCCGAGGGCGAGGAGTACG